>DISC01000004.1:0-167968 GCA_002421745.1 Patescibacteria group bacterium UBA6220
TACCTCACCAACTAGCTGATAGGACGCAGACTCATCCTCTACCGGAGTAAACCTTTACCGTTTCCGGACCATCGGGAATTATCTTGGATTTCTCCAAGTTATGCCCGTGTAGAGGGTTGATATCTACGTGTTACTAACCCATTCGCCACTACTGTATTGCTACAGCCGTTTGACTTGCATGCCTTATCCACATCGCCAGCGTTCATCCTGAGCTAGGATCAAACTCTCAAAAAAATAGCGGAACAACTCTAAAAAACTTACGTTTAATTTTAGGTATTCCTAAAAAAATCCTAATTTGCTTAATATAATGATTTGCTGAAAAAAAATAATCTATTAATTTATCAATATACTGGAAACAAAAATAATATTAGCCTTTAAATTTTGTTTTGTCAACTATCTGACAACCCCTATTTTTCTCAACTTCTTAAGGCTAATCCAAAACCTCCAAATTATGACTAATTATAGTATTTTCGTCTTTAAAAGTAATTTTTCCTTTAAATTTTTTATCCTTTAAAAATATCGGCATCCAATAAACATCATCGGGCCACATTTGATGAAAAGGAATATCAATAATTTCAAACCATTGAGGCTTCATTTCTTCAGTTTCTTTTGGGACTCCCGCATAACTTAAAATTTTAAAAATATGCACCTCTAAAACATTACCTGTATCAAAAAAAGTAAACTCAATCTCTCCCCTTTCTTCTAAATTTTGAACTTCAACTTCAGACTCTTCTAACATTTCTCTTTTGGCTGATTCTTCAATACTCTCACACTCCTCAACTTTACCACCAAATCCATTCCATCTTCCTGCTCCAAAACCACGTTTTTTCATTCCTAGCAAAATTTTTCCATTTTCAACAATTAAACAAAGATTTAAAACTTTTTTCATAAAACATATTAATAAATTATATTTTTATTTTATAATAAAAACATAATATTGCCAATAAAAAAAGCAACGATTTTTTTCGTTACTGTTAAAGATTTTGCTCTATGAGAATAGATGGCAATAAAATCTCATCAAGTGGCTGATCGCTTACCAAAACTATGTTGGCAAATTCATCCAGATCAGACCAATCCTCAATCGGTACATTAACCGCTACCTCGATATCAGCTCCGTTGCCAAAATCTCGCGGTTCGTTTCCAATCATAATAACTTTTTCGAGCTCAAAGTTATTACGAATATTTTCAATATGCCGTGATTTCCCGCCATCTTCTCGTCCATAAACGAGAACAATGTCCTTTTCGGCATTGTTTCTCTTCAGCCACTCTTCAATGGCAGCACAAGGGCCGCTGGAAGAAATAAAGGTTACATAGCCGCCCTCTCGAAGAGATTTAATAATTTGCAAAATTTCAGGATAAGGCTTTGCCTTGATAATCTCTTGATGAAAAACACTGTAACATTTTCGCAGATTTTCTTCACCAATTAAATCCTCTTCTCCTGGAATTGTGATTGCTGTAATTATTTCTTTTTGACTTATTCCACATTCCGCAGAACACCTTCTGACTGCTTCAGAAGTTGAAAAGGGCGCGATCGTCCCTTGAAAATCAAAACCAATACCAATATCTTCGGGTTTCATTTTTATCACAACTCTCAATATTAAGAGCTAATTTAAGTTTTATACTATTTTTCTATTTTGTCAATGATAACTATTTTTATGATATTTTTATTTTTACAATTTTTAATGTTATACTATTAACAGAAGGTGATCTTGTGCTTATTCCAATTCCTCAAATATGGCTCATTGAAAAAGAAAACGAAAATTACAAAATAATTGTCTGCGACCCAAAAAGAGTTTTTGTCGGACTCGAAGCTTTAATCACAGTAAAAAACCCGCCAAAGGTTTATTGTGCAAAAAACTCAAAAGAAGAACCGATTTTAAGTTGTCTTTTTAAAGACGAGCATTTAATTAGATTTCGAAAAAACAAAAACCACTACACGATTCTTAACTATAAAAGAATCAAATTATTCATTTTAGACAAAAATGATTTTCGCTATCATGTCAGAGAAAGAGCATGCCTTCGCGTGCTCTGATTTTATTTAAAAAAATCCATAGAATATTCTATGGAAAATGAGATTAGAGCCTGTGAGGGCAATTGCTGAAAATGCCGTCGACTCCCAGTTCTTTCATTCTATCGATCTCTTCAGGGTCGTCGACCGTCCAGACAAACACTTTCAGATTGTTGGCGTGAGCCTTATTCAGAAAAACTTCGTCAACCAAATCCTTGTTGAGATTCACGGAATAAGCTTTAAGTGCCCGACTGTTAGGTAGCCAATTCTTGCTGTCATCCACCAAGAGGCCGATCCTGACGTCCGGAACCAGCTTTTTGAAAGCCCGAAGCTCTTCCACATCAAACGAGGATATCAGCAAGTCATCCGGCTTCCAATCATGGTAATCATTGATGATTCTTGCCACCGAGTCGACAATCCTTCTGCCGCTGAGAACGATATTGCAGGCCATGCATCCGTCAACGAAGTCCAATACTTCTTCAAGTGTCGGCATCCTGTATCCGACCGATCCCACATCAAGATCCTTGAGATCTTCGTAAATAGTATCGCTCACCAAGCCGCTGCCGTTCGTAGTCAGATCAAGTGAATTATTTTTTATCACCATCACCCTTCCATCCTTAGTCTCTCTTACTCCGAAGCCGATCATGTCCACGCCTACTTTCTTTGCACACTTGAAAGAAGCCATGGTGTTCTCAGGAGCGTTAAAAGGAGATCCTCTATGTCCTATTTTTAAAACATTCATAATCTTACCCCGTAATGGCTCTTATGAATCGCTGTTCTTAAGGGCTGTTTTTAAAATAGAACATTTACCGTAAAAAATCAACTTTTGAATTAATCAAAGATAGATTCTTTAAATTTGTGGATTTATATCATTGTATCAAAAGACCACCCATAAAGGGTGGTCTTTTGATACAACTATGAGCCGGCAGACGGATTTGTCCGCGTCGTCGGTTTCTGTTGAAACCGCGCGCGGACCCCGCTCGGACTCGTCAGTCCTCCGCGTTCAAATCCGTCTGCTCAACAAAAAAGAGACCCTAATGGGTCTCTCTTTTTGTTGGAGCCGGCAGACGGATTTGAACCCCCGACCTACTGTTTACAAAACAGTTGCTCTACCGCTGAGCTATGCCGGCAAACTTATATTTCTTTTTCCTCTTCTTCGATTTCCTCTTCTGTTTCTTTTTGTAATTCTTGTTCTTGGCTTTTAACTTTTCGTCTTCTTGTTTTAATTTTTGCACTTGCAATCGATGTTTTTAATCCTTTCCAATAATCATCTACTGTTGTTTTACTTTTTTCCGGCGTTTCTGTCAATTTGTGCAACAAGGCAACAGCCCTATTATCGGCCTTCATAAATAAGACTCTGGTTTTCAAAAGAAACTTTTGTAAAAATATCTTCACTTCTCCCATTTTTTCAGTCCAATACTCAATCGTAGTTTCTTTTATTTTTTCTTTAATCTTTTTTGTTCGCAAAAAATCTTCTTTGTGTGGCAAGTCTTTAATGTGTGGAATTTTTCTAAAAACTATTCCTATAATCCCTAGAAAACTTACCGCAAGAATTATTTCCGCAATTATTTCAAAATTCATATGTTACGAATTTTTTTACCAAGATATTTTCACCCACCTTGCCAATATATTCGTCAATTAAGTCTTTGACAGTTTTTTCATTATCTTTTACCCACGGTTGCGACAAAAGACAAGACTCTTTTTTAAACTTTTCTATTTTTCCTTTTACTATTCCTTCTAATAATTCTGGCGCCTTGCCCAAATCCTTAGCTTCCTCAGTATAAGTTTCTGTTATTTCTTTTAAAACATCTTCTGGTATTTCTTCTTCTTTTACATAAAGAGGTCTCATTGAAGCTATTTGTAAACATATTTCATGAGCTAAATTTTGAAAATCATCTGAAAGAGAAACAAAATCTGTTTCACAAGCCAACTGAAGCATTACTCCTAATTTTTTATTAGAATGAACATAGGCCTCAATAATTCCCATCCCAGCCTCTCTCTCAGCTTTTTTAGCAGCAACAGCTGCGCCTCTCTTTTTTAAGATTTCTCTGGCTTTTTCTAAATCTCCATTAGCTTCTTCGATTGCCTTTTTACAGTCCCCTAAAGAAATACTGGTTTCTTCGCGAAGTTTTTTTACTAATTCTAAATCTGCCATATTTTTTTATTTGATTAAATATTCGATTAAATATTATTTGCCCTAATAAAAATATTTTTAAAAAGACGTGTTTTTTAACAGAATAAACTTAACCAAACGAATCTTAACCTAATTATTATAAAAATTTAGCAAGACAAGCTTTAATCTTTTTTGTTTTAGATTAAACTTTCTTTAATTTTTCCAAGAATATAAGCAATTGAACTAACCGCATCGTCATTAGCTGGAATTGGATAATCAACTAAAGTTGGATCAACATTAGTATCTGCTATTGCAATTATTTTTACTCCAGCTTGCCTAGCCTCCTTGATAGCAATTATATCTCTTTCTATATCAGAAATAAAGATGGCTCCTGGCAATTCTTCCATTTCTTTGATGCCAAAAAATTTAAAAGTTAATCTTTCCAATTCTTTTGCCATTTGTAATCTTTCTTTTTTTACGTACTTTTTAGCAAAATCAATTTCTTTGGTTTTGGCTTCCAAATCTTTGTAATAACCTATTCTTTTTCTGATTTCTTTAAAATTAGTAAAAGTTCCTCCAATCCATCTTCCGTTGATATAAGGTGATTTTGTTTCTTCCGCTATATCTTTAATTAAATCTCTAGCTGATACTTTGGTTCCCACAAAAATAATCTTTTTTCCTTCTATTCTTAATTTTACCACAAAATCCAAAGCTTTCTCCAGCTTTTCAGCTGTTTGCTCTAAATCAATTAAATAAACTTTGTCTTTGGGCTTTGCAACATAGGGCTTCATCTTAGGATGAAGTTTTGACTTTTGATGGCCAAAACCAAGGCCTGCCCCAATCATCTCTTCAACAGAGATATTGTAGTTTGCCTTTGTGTCTACTTTTATTTCTTCCATAATTATTTTTTATCTTAATTATTCTACCAAATAGTGCGGTAGTCCGCACACTTATTCCGAAGGATAGGTGCGGTAGTCCGCACACTTATTCCGAAGGATAGGTGCGCTTGCACAAAAATTAATTGTGCGATTTCACTAATTACAAATTAAAAAACACCAGTGAATGTGTAATAAATATATAACACAACAAAAACTTTAAGGCAACCCCCAAAAATACGCCAATCCCCCATAGGACTTGATTTAATAATAGTTTTTTGTTATATTGTCTACATAAATTAATAAAACGTATGAAAAAAGATATTCACCCAAAATACTTTGAAAAGGCCAAAATTCGCTGTGCTTGCGGAGCTATTTACGAAGTTGGTTCCACTATTGAAACTATGGAAGTGGAAATTTGCTCAGCTTGCCATCCATTTTATACTGGCAAAGAAAGAAGCTCTGATAAAGTTGGTCGCGTACAAAAATTCAAAGAAAGATTGTCAAAAAAATCTGAAAAGCCTGTTAAGGCTCCAAGAGCAAAAAAACAAAAATAATTTTTTTAGGTATTCCTTTTATGTCTGAAGAAAACCCAAAAATAAATTCTGTTTTAATAGAAATAAGAGCCGGTGTCGGTGGAGACGAAGCGGCTCTTTTTGCTAATGATCTTTTTAGAATGTATACTCGCTATGCCCAAAACCAAGGATGGAAAACGGAACCCTTAGACATAAAACAAACCAGTATTAATGGAATAAAAGAAGTAGTCTTTGAAATAAAAGGAGACGGGGCTTATGAAAGGTTAAAAAATGAAGCTGGAGTACATAGAGTTCAGCGCATCCCCAAAACAGAAAAATCTGGTCGCGTTCATACTTCCACTGCCACAGTAGCTGTGCTAGCCAAACCAAAAATGACAGAAATAAATATTCGTCCACAAGATATCAGAACTGAGACTTGCAAGGCTGGAGGAGCAGGAGGACAATATGTTAACAAAAAAATGACAGCTGTTAGAGTTATCCACGTTCCCACTGGAATGGCGGCCGAATCACAATCAGAAAGAAGCTTAATGAGTAATAAAGACAATGCTCTTGCAATTTTAGCTGCCAGAATGTTTCAAAAACAACAAAAAGAATTAGATGAAAAAATTGGAGGCGCAAGAAGAGAGCAAATTGGAGGCGCAGGCAGAGAAGAAAAAATGAGAACCTATAATTTTCCCCAAGATAGAATAACCGATCACAGAATTAATAAAAATTGGCACGATATTGAATCAATGATGGATGGAAAAATAGAAAAAATGATAGAAAAAATTAGCGAAACCTTAAACTAAAATTTTTAAACCGCACATATGTGCGGTTTTTTATTAATATCAAACGATTGACTTTTATCTAACATTATTGTAATCTATTTTTACAATAGTTCTTTTGGGATAGCGAGTAATGCAACAACCCTTTTAGCACAAGCACAGCACTTAGGTTGCATAGCCTCAATTATTGGTTCACTCCAATCTATCCAATACGTCAGTGGTCTAGTATGGCATGATTCAGTGCTTACAGCATTGAGACTCCGGTTCAAATCCGGACTGACGCATTAGCTTGGGAATATGTACTTAGAGAGAAATACTCTATACTACCTTCTGAGGGATTACCAATCCAACCCACCCTCTCTAAGTTTGGTTCAAAACCAAACCCAAGCATAATTTTAAAACAGATCTCCATGAGGTCTTCTTTTTTTTATTAAAACAAACCGCCTCCACTAAAGAGGCGGCATAAAAATTTTAACCATTCAAATTACTGTCCAGCTTGTTTTAATAAATCAATATCTTTTTGATAGCCATTGGCTACAGATACTACATTCCTACCATAAAATTCTTCAGCTTTTGTCCAGCTTCCGCCAGCAAAATACCTCATAGCCGCATTAAACTCACTTGTTGCTGCGCCATTGTCTTTTAACAATAAAGCTGAACCAAGAAAAGCATCTTTAATTGTCCATGGATTAGCTGTTTTTCCAGTAATGGCTTGAATTTTGTCGTCATAGGCTTGCCAAGTTGAAGGAATGAATTGCGCTGGACCCATGGCTCCTCCCCAACCATATGGTACGCCCTTTGAGTACATTGGCATCCAACAAGAAACCGGAGTCTTAGTATAATCAAGACCCAAAGACTTAGTAAAACTTATAAACAATGGAATGTCTCTGGTTGGGTGCATTACTCTTATTTTTTTATTTCCATTCAAATCAGTTCCATTACCCGTAGTGGTATCAGTTACATAACATTGCCCCACATTACCTCCAAATTTTCCATTATTATAAGACTCTTGATGAATGATAGCTAAAATAAAAGCTGCTCGTACTCCTGTCACGCTTTCGGCATATTGAGCTAATTTTACAGCCTCACCAAATTCAATACCTTCGCTTTTTTCTCCTACTAATTCAAACAATCTCTTACTGATTTCCGATGCCTTTTTTTCTATATCAGCTTTTTCTTTAAGTTGGGCTTGATATTGAGCTTCGGTCAAACCAAGATAATATTGCCTATCTTGTTTTGTTTGATCACTTTTTTCTTTTTGCAAGCCTTGTACAATCACTAAATTTTTCAATACTCCTGTTTCTTGCTCTAAATTAGTTTTCTTGTCCTGTAAATTATTTTGCAAATCCATATAATTTGCCAACACTTCATTGTTTTTAGCATTCAATGTTTCCATATAAAGCAAATTATCAAAAAAATCCGCCAAATTTTCACTGGTAAGCATTATCTCCACAAAAGATTTTCTGTCTTCTTCTTGAACCGACCTTAATACTTCGGCTATTTTTATCTTTTGCAATTCTATATCATTAAAAGTTTTATCAATCGACTTCACCGTATCGTCAACCTGAAAACCCAAACTTTTAATTGAAAGCTTGGATTGGCTGATTTGATAATTTAAATCTTTAATCTGTTTGTTGAGAGAAGATATTTGATTTTGTAAAGTTTTTTTCTCTTGGCTAGTTTGAGAAATTTCTTTTTGAACACTTGCACTTTGCTCATTAAAATAATCTAAACATTGATTACAAAGAGTTTTACAATCTTCTTCACTAAGACTGTCGCATTCAGCTTGCCATTGACCAGAGTCACAGATTGTAGCCGAATCATAAGTTGGCATAGCACCAACAAAAACAACAGGAAAAACTATTCCTGTTGTTATAAGAAAGGAAACCAAATATTTATTTAAAAGATTTCTAATTTCCATTGCTAAAATATTATTTTAAAAGAATTATTAATACACCTCAAACATCAAACTTAAAGTAATTCCCTTTAAATTATTTATTAGATTCTTCTCCAGCTTCAGCTTCACCTTCTTTTTTCTCTTCTTCAGCTTTTATTTCTGGCTCAACAACAACACCTTCTATTGGTTTAGCTAGTTCAGCATCTACATTTTCAGGTTGAGTAACCTGCACTACAACTTCTTCTGGATCATCCATAACTTTTACGTTTTCAGCAACTTTTATGTCTTTAACCAAAATATAATCTTCAAAAGTATTTAAATTGCTAACATCTATCTTTATAGCATTTGGAATATCTTTAGGTAATGCTCTAATTTTTAATTCTTTAATATTAGTAATTAAAGTACCTCCTAGATTTTTAACTGCTGGTGCCTCACCTACTAACTCCAATTCAATTTCAGTTTCAACTTCCTCTTTTAAGTTTGGCTGGTAAAAGTCAACATGAATAAAATCCAAAGTAATCGGATCTTGTTGTGTATCATAAACCAAAACAGAAAATTGTTTTCCATCAACTTCTAATGTCATCAAAGTTTCTTCAACAACCTCATAAGCTTTTTCAAATTCTTTTCTGTCTACTTGTATCATTAAATTTTCAACTCCCGGTCCATACAAAATAGCTGGAATATTTCCCCCATCTACTTTTTTATTGTCTCTTTTTTTTGCTTTTAAGCTAATCATAATCTGTTTTTTTAGTATTTATTTCAGACCCATAAGGTAATAGGGCCTGGATTCCACGTGTCATTATTATACCCATTTTTCCTTATTTTTCAAGTATAAAAAACAAATCTACTCCCCAACTACCTCAGCACCAAAAGAAATTGTAGCAATTATTGGTTCAGCGGCATTATAAAGATGAATACTCAATACCGAACAATCACAATCTGTGATTTTATTATTAGGGATGAGTGTAGCGAAAAATAACAACACCATTACTGCCAGCTCCACCAGCACATGCATTACATCCACCTCCGCCACCACCAGAACCAGTATTAATAACCGCATTATATCCCACAGAAGCAGCTCCACCAGTACCACCAATAGACGAGCCCCCCGCTCCACCAGTACCAGTTTGTGCCCCTCCTCCGCCACCACCAGCATAATAAAGAGCTGTTCCTATGATTGATGATTGAAAGCCAGCTCCACCAGTACCACCAATTGTTGTTGCGGTTTGTCCTATGCCTCCAGCGCCTCCTCCACCGCCACCCGTGTATGGACTAGCATTTCTACCATTACCACCAGCATATCCATACCCCGTCAATGGAGATTGTGAAGTTTGTGTTGAGGCTCCACCAACACCAGCATGACCTCCGCCACCACCAGAACCGCCAGCCGCACCATTATAACCCGCACCTACAGGAACTTGCCCGTAAGGAGACCCTCCGTCGCCACCACCCACTGCAGTAAATGTAGTATTTCCCACTAAAACAGAATTAGTACCAGGATTTTTACTTGCCCCACCTCTACCAATAGTTACTGTAAAAGAAGCTGGCAAAGAACTTATTGTTCCAGTTAATAGTCCTCCAGCGCCTCCACCGCCACCCTCTCGATCCGTCACACCACCTCCAGCTCCACCAGCCACAATTAAAAATTCAATTGATGAGACTGCAAAAGGTACAGTCCAGGTAGTTGTACCTGTGCCACTAACATAAATACATCGACAAGCTTCTTCGGTTGAACTAATAGTAATTGCCGAACAAGTAACTTCTGCATTACTAGCTGCTTCACACGTAGTAGAAAAACCAATGGTTGAATATCCTGTAAGAGAATTATATTCGTAAGTATAATAATTGCTTAAAGTAGAATCTATTGTAAAATTTGGTGTTGGGCTTGCAGAATAAGTATAGGTGTAATAAGTGGTGCCATTAGGATCCATAGGTATAGTTGGTAAATATGATTGCATATTAGTATAAAAATCTGTGCACTCATTAGTACAACTATCGCTACAAAGATTGCAGGAAGTATCAGTTGAAGGCAAAGCTTCACTGTTTTGAATTGAATACATTGTAATAGCTTTTATTATTGATGCCATATCTGCTTTTCTTTTAGCATCTTTAGCCGCATTAGTAGCGCCACTCATAGCAACGAAAATAAAGCCGGAGAGTATTCCAACAATAGCAATGACAACTAGAAGTTCAATTAAGGTAAAAGCCCGATTAAATGGCATAAATTTCATAGGGTAAACTTTTTTAATATTTTTCATTTTTTTATTCTTTTTGCTTATTAAAATATAATATCAAAAAATTACACCAGAAACAATCTTTAACTTTCGAAATTATTATATAGAATAAATATTAATTTTTATTTTCTCTTTCTCAATTAATTTTTTATCTTTTTCTGACAACAAACCATTAGTAGCTCCTCTCACACTAATAGCATATTTTGAATTAACTAATCCAAGCTTTACTGCGTATTCAATTTCTCCGGCTTTTATTAATCCAGAAACAAATCCAGAACCAAAAGCGTCTCCAGCTCCAGTTTCATCAATAACTTTAAATTTATTTAATTTTGCTTCATAAATATTTCCCCCACTAGTCACAACCACGCCGTCTTCACCTTTCGTAATCACATTAACCCCATTATGCATTTCCGCTATTTTTTTGATTATTCCCTGCTCATTACTAAAATCAATATTTGTTAAAATAGCAGCTTCTTCTTTATTCAAAATTAAAACATCTATTTTAGAAAGCCAATTTTTCATCTTTGCTGCACTCACCTTTAATTGTGAATTTCCAAAATTAATTGCAATTTTTATTCTGTTTTTAACAGCAAAAGCAATAACATCTTCTGTGATATTACTTAATTTTCCAGATAAGGGAGCCAAATAAAACCATTTTGCTTGCAATTCTTTTTTTATATCTTTTTTAGAAAGCAATTCAGAAGCTCCGCGATAAGCCAAAACAGTTCTATCTTGTTTTGGGTTATCTAAAATCAATGAATTATTAGTCCATTTGATTTTTGTTTTTTTTACAAATTTTGAAACAACACCAATAGAGTCTAAATATTTAATAATCTCTTCTCCAGGAATATCGTCTCCCACAGCTCCACAATAAGCAACCTTAAATCCTTGTTTTTTAAAAGCAGTCACTGTGTTTATTCCACCCCCGCCAAAACTAAAATGCATATCCATTACATCTATTTTCGAACCTAGATTAAGACAATAAGCCAAACCAGAAAAAAACCTTTTATCTTTTTCTATTAAACTGTCTGGCATCTGTACCGAGATATCATAGGTAGCAGAACCAAATGTAACAATATCAAACATATTTACCCTGTTAAATATAATTTAAGCACAAACTTAAATTATAAATTTTAATAATTTATAAAATAATTCTTTATACTTGCGAGCTAAAGTGAATCACCCCGCTTATTCATTATACTGAATTTAAAATTTATTTAACAGGGTGAACTTTTTTAACGTTTAATCTTAGAAAGATTGAAAATCGTTTTTATTACTGTGTCAGGATTAAGAGAAATACTTTCGATTTTTTCTTTCATTAAAAATTCTGCAAAATCAAGATAATCAGATGGGGCTTGTCCGCAAATACCACAATATTTCCCTCGTTTTTTACAAATCGCAATAACTTTTTTTATCATCTCTTTTACAGCTTCGTTTTTTTCATTACCAACATAAGCAATTTCTCCATTATCTCTATCTAATCCCAATGTTAATTGAGTCAAATCATTACTACCAATACTCATTCCATCAAAAATATCCAAAAATTTATCAGCTAAAATAACATTCGAAGGAATTTCGCACATTACATAAACTTTAATCTGTCCTCCCAACCCAGAAGCCTTAATTAATTCACGAACCTTTTTACCTTCTTCTAGTGTTCGACAAAAAGGTACCATTACCGCAATATTATCCAAGCCGAATTCATTGCGCGCTTTTTTTATTGCTTCGCATTCCATTTTAAAAGCTGGCTGAAATTTTGCATCAATATATCGACAAGCTCCACGAAAACCGATCATTGGATTAGGTTCTTCTTTTTCAAAAATAGAACCCCCAATCAAATTATTATATTCATTAGTTTTAAAATCAGAAAATCTTACAATCACAGGTCGCGGATAAAAAGCGGTTGCAATTTGTGAAATTCCTTCTGCCAATTCACTTATATAGTATTCTTTTTTGTCTTTATAACCAAAAGCTAGTTCTTCTATTTTTTTAATATCTTTTATAGATAATTGTTTTTTCTTTTTTAATTCATCAAAATGATACAAAGCCAAAGGATGAGCTTTTATCTTATCAGCAATAATAAACTCTTCTCTAGCTAACCCCACTCCATCTACTGGCAAAAATGATGCCTTAAAGGCAACCTCTGGAGTGCCTACATTGGCCATTATTTTTACATTAAGATTTGGAATTTTATCCAACTTATATTTCTTCACTTCAAAATTAATCTTTCCACTATAGATATAACCCCTAGATCCTTGAGAACAATCAACTGTTACATTCATTCCTGTTTTTAAAAGTTGTGTAGCGTCTTTGGTTCCAACAATACAAGGAACCCCTAATTCTCGAGAGATTATTGCTGAATGACAAGTCTTGCCTCCCTCATTGGTAATAATAGCAGATGCCATAGCCATCAAACTATTCCAATCTGGATCAGTCATCTTGGTAACTAAAATATCACCCTTTTTAAATTCTCCCATTCTTTTGAGATCAGTAATCACTCTCACCTTGCCATAACCTATCTTTTCTCCAATAGCGATTCCAGACAAAAGAGGTTCTTTTTTTTCTTTGGCAATGTATTCCTCATAAACTCTTTCTGTCTTATTAGAGTGAATAGTTTCTGGTCTAGATTGCACTATAAAAAGCTGACCTGTTTTTCCATCCTTAGCCCATTCAATATCTTGAGGCGTTTTATAATGTTCTTCAATCGCACAACCCCACTTTGCTAATGTCAAAATATCCTCATCATTAATAGAATATTTTTGCATATCTTTTAAGGACACGGGCACCTCTTTAATACCTCCTTCGTGTCGATAAATATATTTTTTATCTTTTCTGCCCATATTTCTAGCAAAAATAGATTTAAATCCTTGTTTTAACGTAGGCTTAAAAACAAAAAATTCATCCGGAGTAATGTGTCCTTTTACAATCATTTCGCCAATGCCATAAATGGAACTAATCAAAACAACTTTATCAAATCCAGAATCCGTATCCAAGGTAAACATAATTCCAGAACTACCCAAGTCACTTCTTACCATTTTCATCACTCCGCTACTAAGATAAACTCCTAATTGAGGAAATCCCTTTTCGTCACGATAAAAAATCGCTCTATCCATAAACAAAGAGGCATATGATTTATGAATAGCATGAAGCAATTGTCTCTCACCCTTAACATTAAGGTAGGTTTCGTGTTGTCCAGCAAAAGAAGCATTGGGTAAATCTTCGGCTGTAGCTGAACTTCGAACAGCTACGTCAGTATTTCCGCCGTATTCTTCAGATAATTTTTTATAAGCTGCAGTGATCTCTTTTTCCATGTCCTCTGGAATGTGTCCGCTCATAATTAAGTCTCTGGCTTTTTTACCAACTGACTGTACGCTTTTTAAATTTTTAGGCTTTAATTTTTTAAATATCTTTTCTAATTTTTTATCAAAACCATTGTAACGCAAAAAATATCTATAGCCTTCGGCTGTTATGGCAAATCCATTGGGTACATTAATTTTTTTAGCAGTTAATTGAGAATACATTTCTCCCAAAGAAGCGTTTTTTCCACCCACCAAACCAACGTCTTTTTTTCTAATTTCCGAAAACCATAGAATGTTAGATTTTTTTTGCATATTATAAAGATACTTTTTTATTTTCTTTTAATTAGATTATTTAAAGCGTTCACCGCACGATAAGGATCTGCATAATTGGGTATTTTATTTTTTTCCAAATACTCAATTGCTTCGGCGACAAGTTTTTTTCCAGCAAAACAACAGACTATTGCTTTTTTCGGAAACTTTTTATTTAACTCTACGATTATTTTAGCATTTTCCAATGGCTCTGTCATTATTTGCATACTTTGCATAATTAGTAATCCAGAAATATTTTCTTGCTCCAATAAAGATCTAATACCAGCTTCATATCTTGCTGATACTGCGTCTCCAATAATATCTAATGGATTTCTTTTTGTTAAAACTTTTTCCATTGATTCTTCTTTTTCCATCAATCGAATCGTTTTATTTTCCAGTTCGGGTAAATTTATTTTCATTTCTTCGCAATAATCAGTAGCTAATACGCCCAAACCGCCTCCGTTAGTTATAATAGCAATATTATTTTCACAACGAGGTTGAAAATCCAAAACCTCAATCACATCAAGCATTTCCTCTAAAGAATCGACTTGAATAGCTCCAGATTGTTTGAGAGCAGCTTTATAGATCTCATAATCAGTTGAAAGAGCGCCTGTATGAGTGGTTGCTGCTTTTTGCCCTTGAGCACCCTTTCCAGCTTTAATTGCTACCACTGGTTTGTATTTTGAAACCTCTCTAACTGCCTCCATAAAACCTTGTCCATTTTTTATAGCTTCAAAATATAAAGCAATTACTTTAGTTTCTTTATCATTTTTTAGATAAAGCAAAAAATCTTCCAGAGTCAAATCTGCTTCATTACCATAAGAAATTACTTTGCTAAAACCAAAACTTTCTTCCGCAGAAATATCTAAAATTGCATCCACCATTGAGCCAGATTGTGACAACAAAGCAATATCTCCTTTTTGAGGATTAATCGGCGAAAAAGAAGCATTAAGATCAGCCCAAGTATTAATTACGCCCAAGCAATTCGGCCCAATTAAGGGAATATCAGCCTTTGAAGCCATAGTAGTGATTTCTTTTTCTAGTTTTTTACCCTCTTCACCAGCTTCAGAAAAACCATTGGAAATAACTAAAATACCGCCAACTTTTTTAGCACAACATTCTTTTATTATTTGAGGAATCAAACCTGCATGAACAATAATAATCACCAAATCAATTTTTGACTTGATGTGACTTATCTTTTTATAAGTCTCCCTACCCAAAACTTCATTATCGTTTGGATTAACATAAAATAATTTTCTTTCACCCTCGCTTTCTAAATTTTTTATCAATCCATTTCCAACTGTCAACTCTTTATCCGAGGCACCAACCACAGCAATACTTTTAGGATTAAAAATATAATTGATTTTTTTTATTTTTTTAACATTCATATGGTTAATCTAAAATCAGCAACTAAAACATTTTTGTTATTTCCCATTACCGGATTAAAATCGATTGATAAAATATTTTTTTCTTTTATAGATAATTTAGAGAGATTAACTAAAAGCATAGCTAACTTATCTACATTAACTCCTTCTCTATTGCGATAACCTTCCAACAATTTATATCCTTTTATTTCTTTAATCATTTTTATGGCTTCGGATTTTTCCATTGGAGCAATTCTAAACGCCACATCTTTTAATACTTCAATGAATATCCCGCCCAATCCAACCATTAAGACTGGTCCAAATTGCGGATCTCGCTTCATACCTATTGCTATTTCATTACCGCTTACCATTTCTTGAACTAAAATACCTTCTATGTTTCTTAATTCAGTATTTTGCTTCATTTCATCCCAAGCTACAGAAAATTCTTCTTCATTATTAATTCCCACTTTTACGCCACCAATTTCTGATTTATGAAAAATGGTACGAGAATGAATTTTTAAAGCAATTGGAAAACCTATTTTTTTAACATAAGCTAATGCTTTTTCTTTAGAATTAAAAATTTCCGTTTTACAAAACGGTATTTTATATTTCAAAAGTAATTTTCGTGTTTCTTCAAAACTTAATATTTCCATATTAAAAATATTATAGCAAAAAAATAAATCAAAGACAAAGACCAGACAAATCAAAAAAGAGAATGTTTAATAATATAAGGTACGTCGGATTTTACTAAATCCGACACAAAGCCGCGCGTCCGCGGTTTTGCCTTAACATTGTTAAAGCAAAACCTCATTAAAGAACTCTTTAAGATACTATAACAAAAAAAGAATGTTTGGAGGTCGAATCCAAACATCCTCCAAGCATTCTTTTTCTTCTCTATTTTTCTATTGCTTATTTTTTCTTTGAAGCAAATTCTGCTATTTCTGCCAATCTAGTTGAATATCCCCACTCATTATCATACCAGGCCACTATCTTTACCATATTGCCATTAACCATAGTTAATGGCAAATCAACAGTTGAAGAAAAATAATTACCAATATAATCAGACGAAACCAAGGGTGCTTCCTCAACAGATAAAATTCCTTTAAATTCTTTTTTATTAGCTCTTTTTATAAAAATATTATTAACCTCATCTATTGTTGTCTTTTTTTTCAATTCACAAATTAAATCAACTACAGAAACAACTGGAGTTGGAACCCTTAAAGCAATTCCATCCAATTTACCCTTCATAGCTGGAATAACTTTACCAATAGCTTTAGCTGCTCCAGTAGTTGTTGGAATTATGTTTACTGCAGCACTTCTAGCTCGACGCAAATCTTTATGAGGAAAATCCAAAATACGCTGATCATTAGTATAAGAATGAACAGTAGTCATAAAACCTTTAACAATTCCGAATTCTTCTTCCAAAACTTTAACAACCGGAGCCAAACAATTAGTAGTACAAGAACCCATATCAAAAATAGCCTCTCCTTTATATTTATCTTCATTAATTCCCAAAATAAATGAAGGGATATCATCTGACTTGGCCGGAGCGGAAATAATTACTTTTTTAGCTCCAGCATCAATATGTTTTCCAGCTCCTTCTCTATTTGTAAAAATACCCGTACATTCCAGTACAATATCCACACCTAAATCTTTCCATGGAAGATTAGCTGGATCTTTTTCAGAAAATAATTTTATTGTTTTATCTCCGATTATTAAAGAATCCTTTCCTACTTTTACTTCTTCCTCAAAAATACCATAAGCTGTATCATATTGAAAAAGATGAGCTAATGTTTTTGCATCAGTCAAGTCGTTGATTGCCACAATATCCAAATTCATTTCATTGCCAAGAATAATTTTTAAAGTATTTCTTCCAATTCGCCCAAAGCCATTAATTGCTATTTTTTTTGCCATATTTTTATTAAATAAATTAATGTTGTTTATTAAAATAATTTTACTATTAATTTTATGATTAAGCAAACAAAAAAGAGAGGCGCGTCTCTCTAATTAATCATTTGTTGTTTTCTTCTGTTATTTTTATGTGGCGAGTTTTTAGCCATGTGGTAATTGCTAAATAGCACACCAACCCAACACTAAATGCCACACAAAAAACAATAATCAAAATAACAATACCTGCAGCTATCGCACTTAAAGGACCAATGTAAGTCAATCAAATCACCTACCAAATCCATATAAGCTCTTTATTCAAGAATTGTCAAATCCTTAATCTTCTTCTGTTATGCCTAATTTTTCAACAATTTTTTTTCTATCAAAACCAACTATGTATTCTCCATCAATATCCAAAACCGGAACTGTCACTTGGTCCGTTTTGTTGATCATTTCATCTTGAGCTTCTATATCTTCCAAAACATTAATTTCTTCATATTCAACCTCTTTTTCATCTAAAAATCTTTTTAAAGTTACGCAATATGGACAAACGGGCGTAGAGAATAGTCTTATTTTCATATTATTTTTATTTTATTATTATCAAGCTAATCAAACAAACTTACCTTTATTAAAATTATTCAGCTGAGTAAATTTCTGTTTCTATTTTTAAAAGTCTATTATATTTTGCCAATCGCTCACCTCTAGCTGGAGCACCTGATTTTATAAATTCAGCGCCAATACCTACTGCCAAATCAGCAATAAAATCATCTGTGGTTTCTCCAGAGCGGTGAGAAACCATATTTTTCCACTCATATTTTTGAGATAATTTTGCAGCATTAATTAACTCTGTAACTGTTCCGATTTGATTAAGTTTTAACAATACCGCGTTACAAGCTTTCTTTTCTCTAGCTTCTTTAATGTATTTACTGTTTGTTGTCAGTAAATCATCACCAATAATCATTATTTTTTTACCAAAATTTTCTGTTGCTCCCACAAAACCCTGCCAATCATTTTCCGCAAAAGGATCTTCTAATCCAATTATAGCATGATTGCTAATCAAAGTTTCATAATAACTTAATAAATCATCCCTACTAAAAACTCCCATTTTCGTTTTATAATAATCACCACCATCCTTAAAGTTTGTAGCAGCAACATCTAAATTAATTTTTATTTTACCAGCATATCCAGCGGCTTCAATTGCCTTATCAATAATACCCAGCGCCACCTCTGGATAATCAATTGGCGGAGCAAATCCCCCCTCGTCTCCAATATTAATTGCAAAAGAAGAATAATTTTGTTTTATTATTTTTTTTAATTTATAGTAAGTTTCCGAAGCCATTCTTAAATTTTCAGCAAAACTTTCTCCATCGGGAACAATCATAAACTCTTGAAAGTCCAACTCATTACCTGCATGCGCCCCACCATTTATTACATTAAAACAAGCTTGTGGAATAAATAACTTTTTTCTATTTTGCGCCACATCCGCAATATGTTTATATAACGGCTGTTTATTAAAAGTAGCGCCCGCTCGACAAACACACATTGAAACACCAAGAATAGCATTAGCTCCCAACCTTGATTTATTTTCCGTACCATCTAACTCAATTAAAATATTATCTATTTTATTTTGATCATAAGCATCTAGCCACATTAATTTTGGTGCAATAATTTCGTTAACGTTTTTTACTGCAGTCAAAACACCCTTACCGCCAAATCTATCTCCGCCATCTCTCAACTCCAAAGCCTCTCTTTGTCCAGTTGAAGCACCAGACGGAACACTATCAACAAAAATACCATTATCCGTAACACACTCCACTTCCAAAGTAGGATTACCTCGAGAGTCTAAAATTTCTCTAGCTTTTATTGACTTAATAACTGAATTAGACATTTTTTTTAAAATTGTAAATATTTATAAGCAGCCATCGCTGCCTTGGCACCATCTGCAGCGGCTACCACTACTTGCTTTATTAATCCGTCTGTTACGTCCCCGGCAGCAAAAAGTCCAGAAGTTTTTGTTTCCATAGTTTTATGATTAATAACAATTTCCTTTTTTTCATTTAGATCAACTAAATCTTCAACTAATATAGAAGCTGGCTGATAGCCAATCTGCGCAAATACTCCCTGAACTTTTAATGATTTTTCTTGATTTTCTTTTTTGTCAAAATAAATAATTTCATTAACAAATTTTTCACCTTTTATTTCTTTTAGTTGGGCCTCGGTTATTATTTTTATCTTTTCTATTTTTGCCGCTCTTTCTTGATTTTCTTTATCAGCTCTTGCCTGCTCATTAAATTCTAAAATATAAATATTATTAGCATAAACACTCATAAAAATAGCTGCTTCAAATCCTCCATTGCCTCCACCAATAATAGCAATATCTTTATTAGCAAAAAGAGGACCATCACAAGTAGTGCAATAACTGACACCCCTTCCGATAAAATCTTTTTCTCCAGCAACGTTTAATAGTCTGGGTTCGGATCCAGAAGTAATTATTATGGTTTTTGACTCTAAAACATTCTCGTCCTCAAGCTTAATTTTAAAAATATTGTTTTCTCTTTCCACTATCACCACCTTATCATTCTTAATAGTTATTTTTTTTGATCTTAATTGGTCTTCCATTTTTGATATAAGATCAAAGCCAGATATTTTTTCAAATCCTGGATAATTTTCTATATCCACAGCCTTTTGCGCCATCTGACCACCAAAACTTTTAGTAATCAAAACCGCATCTAATCCTTGTCTTTCAGAATATATTCCAGCACTCATTCCGGCTGGACCACCCCCAATAATAGCAACATCATAAACCATTATATCTTGTAATCTCTTAAAAATTGCTTTATGCCTTCGTCATATTCTGGATGCTTTAAAAGTAAAGTTAAAAATGATCTAAACCAAAGCGCTTTATTTCCGCACTCCAACCAATCTCCTTTTATTTCACAACCATATACCTGTTTGCCCTCTTCCGCCATCTTGCTAAGTACTTGCCCAATACAATAGTCATCACGCATCATTGACTTGTGCTCTCCCAAATAATCGAAAACTTCCGGCGTCAATATATACCTACCCATTACTGCCAAATTAGAAGGTGCTTCCCCTTGTTTTGGCTTTTGCACCATTTTTTTTATCTTATAAAAACTATTAGCAACTTTTTCTACATCTACCACTCCATAACTTGAAAGTTTTTCCTCTGGAAGGGTTTTTAGTGCAATTACTGGACATTTACAAGTCTTATAGACTTCAATCATTTGAGCTATGGCAGGAATTTCTGAATCAATAACATCATCACAAAAAGAAACAACACATGGCTCTCCTTTAACAAATTCTTTGGCTTTATAAATTGCATCTGCGTTTCCGGCAGCTTTTCTTTGAAAAGCCCTAGAAAATTTCATTTTTCCAAAAAGATCTTCGAGATCTTTTAATTTTCTTAATTCTTCTTGCTTGTTAGCATTTTCCAATCTTTCTTCTAAGTCTAGATTTCTTTTAAAATAATCCAAGACTTCTTTTTGATTGGGGCGAGTTATAAATTGCACTTCTTTTATTCCAGACAAAAAAGCTTCTTCTGTCACATAATGAACCAATGGTTTATCAGCCAAAGGAATCAATTCTTTGGAAACTGATTTTGATATAGGCAAAAACCTAGTCGCCAATCCAGCTATAGGAAAAATTGCTTTTTTTATTTCTTTTTGCATATTTATTTAATTATTTCTTCTTATCTTTTCTTAAAAAAGCCGGGATTTCAAAAATTCTTTCATCTTCTTCTTCTTTTTCAATAGCTTTTCTTTCCGCCTCCTTTATTTCCAAAGCATTTCTTCTAATATTTACGCTTTCTTCGTTATTTTCATCTTCTTCTTCTTTTTCAGGGCTTTTATTAGTTATAGTCTCTTTTTTAATATTTTCAATGGGTTTAGATCCTGCGATTGATTTATCTTTTTTCTTTATAGAAACTAATCCTGTTTTTACTTCTTGCTGTTTGATTAATTTTTGTTTTAATTTTGATTTCACCTTGCGACCTTCTTTAATTTCTGCGCTAATAGTAGCTAAAATAGTCACTTTTATATCATTTTTCATTTTTGGATTTTGAATCAAACCAAAAATAATTTTAGCATTTGGAGACATTTCGCTTATTTTTTCACTAATTTGAGACAAGGCTTGCAAAGAAAGATCTTTTGATCCTTCAACATTAAAAAGAACATTATCTGCATTGGCGAATTGAGAATCTAAAATTGGATTTTTTAAAATAGTTTTTATAAAATCATCTAAATTTTGATTAATCTTTCCTTTAACTACATTTAAATAGGCAACTTTTTTCTTTCCCTCTAAAATTGTTTTAATATCCGCCCAATCAATATTAATTAATCCTGGAGAATAAATAGTTCGAAGAAGACCCTCTAGTGAATTAGCTAAATGATTATTTAAAAGATTTAATGATTCTGTAAAAGATACTTCTTCTTTTGCCAAATTAAATATTTTTTCATTCGGCAAAACCATATAAGCATTAAGATTTTCTTTCATCTTTTCCAAAGCATCAAGCGCTGCGTCCATTTTTTTCTTTCCTTCAAAAACAAAAGGCAAGGTAAAAATTCCCAAAACCGACAAGCCTAAATCGCTAGCCGCTTTAGCAAATACTGGAGCCGAGCCTGTACCCGTACCACCCCCTAAAGAAGAAATAACAATATATAGATCTTTATCTTCTAAAAATATATTTTTTAATTTTTCAAAATCATCTCGTGCAGCCCGCTCGCCCAATCCAACGTCTCGTCCAGTACCAAGGCCTCTTGTTAGTTTTTGCCCGAAAGGAAAAGTTTTAATATTTCTTGAAAGAGAACTTAAAGCTTGTGTATCTGTGTTAGCGGCTACAAAATCAACTTTTTGAGAAGAAAAATCTTTGAGTTTTTTACTTAATTCCGAAACAATATTACTACCCCCGCCACCGATACCAATAATTTTTATTCTTATTTTTTTACTCGAATCAATCTCCTTGTCAATTTTTATTGGTTTTATTGGTTCGGACACCAATCTAGGCTTTGTAGTTTTATTTTTTTTAACAATCTTCGATACTGGTTTTTTATTTTTTTTAACCAAAACCTTAGCTTGAGATTTTTTAACAACCGCTTTCTTTGTTGTTTTATTTTTTTTCTTATTTACCAAAGCCTTAGAATTAATTTTTACAGGCTTTGTTTTTTGTTTTATTTTGATATTTTTTTTCATAATTCACCACATGCTAAAAAGCTCCTTAATTATTTAATTTAATATCTTTCTTTTCAAAATCTTCAATTATTTTAAAATTAATGCTTTCTTGAATATCCATATATTTATTATAATCATTTGACTTTATGAAGTAAACTGCTTCAAAAATATATCCACCTCCAACAATATCGCTGAAATTAACCCTATCATATTCCACAAGGTCCTGTTTTTTTATAGCATTTTTAATTATATCCAAAGCCTCTTTAAGTTTTTTACTATTAGTATTTCCAGCTATTTTTAATAAAAAAGTTTTTCTTCTTTTTACTAACCTTTTATAATTATGAATAACATTATCCATAAGTTTTCTATTGGAAATTATCAGTTCCTCTCCTTTTAATGACAGTACCCTAGTAGATCTAATGCCTATCTTTTTAACAGTTCCGCTTTCCTCTCCAATAATTATAAAATCTCCAACTACAAAAGGTTTATCCAAATAAATAGAAAGAAAAGAGAAAAGATCCAAAAGAATATTTTGCAAAGCAAAGGCAATAATTATACCGCTTACTCCAAGTCCAGCGACAATGGTTGAAATATTAAAACCAATATTTTGTAAAACCAACAAGACCACAATAATCCAAATAAACCATTTTAAAAATCCTCTAAAAAATTTTGCCATTCCCACGTAATCTTCGTCCCCCTCTTTTTTGTCTTTGATTTTTAAAATCCAAAGATCGACTATGGTTTGCACTATCTGCAAACCATAATATAAAAATACCAAAAAAGAAAAAATATCAAACCATTTTTTAAAATCTTCTCCCAGGATTAAAAATTGTGAAGCAACAAATAAAGAAAAAACAACACAAAAAAGCCAACCAATGCTTTGAAGAGACTCAACTAAAAAATTATCAAATTTATTAAAAGTATAATTGTTAAGTTTTTTTATTTTATCAACACCAAAAGTTTTAAAAAATCTAAGAATTAAAACAAGGCCAACAAAAACTACCAGGGCTGTTAAAATATTTTTTAAACTATTGCTTGCTATAAAATAATTAAAAAAATCAAACCACATTTTAAATTAAAGTTATTTTATTTCTTATTTCTTCAAAATCCTCGCTATTAAATTTGGAAATTGAATTAAGGGACTTAGTAAAATCTATTCCATCCCCCTCAACTCTTGGAATTACGTGTAAATGAAAATGAAAAACACCTTGTTCGGCTACTCGATCACTCGCATGATAAAAATTAACACCACCAAACCCTTTTTCTTTCATTTTCTCAGCAATTTTTTTAGCCACAACAATAATCTTTTTTAAATATTCATCTTCTATATCAAAGATATTTTCAAAATGTTTTTTGGGAATAACCAAAGTGTGTCCCATAGTTGCGGGATTAATATCTAAAAAAGCCAAAACAAAATCATCTTCATAAACCTTAAAAGACGGCACTTCATTATTAATAATTTTACAAAAAATACAATCCATATGTTTATTGATATTATATCCTAAAAAACAAAAAATCGCCATCCATTGAAAGCGATTTACCAAAATTAATCAGCCCGCCCATAATCATCTTCATAGCGAATAATATCACTTTCGCGCGGATTACCAAAAGCTATTTCCAAAACATACGAATCTTTTATTCCTGTCATTCTATGTTTTTCTCGTTTGTCTATTTTTAAAATCCCTCCGGGTCTAAAAATTTGTTTTTTATCTCCTACCAATGTTTCTATTTTACCTTTTAAAACAATCCAAATCTCCACTCTTTCTTCATGGCTTTGCAAACTAAGACGAGATCCCTTATTAACAAAAACTATTTTAACCCAAGCTTTCCCAAGTTTTTGTAATATTATTTGATGCCATCCCCACGGACGATGAGTTTTTTCATATTTCATAATATTTACTATATCGTAAAAATAAAAAAACACCAATAAAAATTAACTATATTATTAATCCTCTAAATCTAAAACCGTATCAATTCTGATTTTACTTACAAAATCAGGCACGTGACTGACGATAATCATTGTTCCTTCATATTTATTCAAGGCTTCAGCAATAATAGGAATATGACGAAAATTTATATGATTGGTTGGCTCATCCAGAATAAGCAAGCCGGGCTTTTGAAGCACTAATCTAGCAAAAGCCACTAGTCCTTTTTGACCCTCTGACAAATTACCAATTTTTGTTTTCATCATATCGCCTGTAATCAAAAAACCCGAAGCTATATTTCGCATCATTTCTTCCGACTGTTCACCTGCTGCCCAGGAGAGAGATTTATAAACAGTGTCTTCAAAATTTAAGGTAGAAAAATCTTGTCGATAATAACCAATCCTTACACCTTGTGTAATCTCTGTTCCTTGAGCTTCATTTTTTGCAATCAACTCCAATAAAGTACTTTTACCAATACCATTAGGCCCTTTGAGCAAAAGATGCTGATTTCTCCTTAATTCTATATCTGTCTTTCGTTGCACAGGTTTGTGATTTTTTATAGCCCTAAAAGCAGTTATATGAACAATTAATCCTTTAATATCTGTTTGTGCAGGAATAACAAATGATCGAATAGTCTTATCTTCTTTTCGAATATCAACTTTTTCTTCTTCCATTCCAGCTGCTTTTTCACGCATTCTTTTTGCTACCATACGCAAATTACCACCCTTGTTTGCAAAAAAATTAGCTTTTTCTTTATTGGCTTGAATTTCTTTTTCAAGTTGTGCATTTTTTCTATTTTCTTTTTCTTGACGAGTAATAATTTGTTCTCGTACATCAAAATAATTTCCAGTATATTGCTCTATTTTTTTAGTAAAAACATCTAGATACAAAACTCCATCGGTAAAACTATTTAAAAATCCGGCATCATGAGAAATAACAATGCAAGTTTTTTTGTAATTAACTAAAAATTGTGTAAGATGTTCTATTCCCGCCTTATCTAAATTATTTGTCGGCTCATCCAACAAAAGCAAATCTGGATTTTGAATTAGAGCTGACGCCAAGAGAAGTCTGGCTTGTTGTCCTCCAGAAAAAGATTTTATTATTTTATCATGCGGAGCAACGAGATGCACTACTTCTAAAATATCATCTATTTTAGGATCAATATCATAAACTTTTTTATTAGAACAATTTGCTAAAGATTTTTCAAAAAATTCTCTAACAGTTAAATCAAGTTCGTGACGTGGAATTACCTGACGAGACACAGCGATGGAGACGCCATTTACTACATTAATCGTTCCACTCTCTGGCAAAATATCCCTAGCAATAAGGCCAAATAAAGTAGTTTTACCAGCCCCATTTTGACCCATAATTGTTGTTTTAGTGCCGCGACGAATAGCAAAATCCACCTCATTTAAAAGAAGCTTATCTTCTGAGTATCCAAAGGATACTTTCTTAAAGCTAAGGATTGATTCGTTATTGGCCATACAAAGAACAATACAACATTTTATAACAAATGAAAAGACCAAGTGGTATTTTTCTATGCTTTTTTGTTTATCAAATCAAGCTTTTCTGCTCTTGTATATCTTTTTATTTCTGCCTCTCTGGCTCTTGCATCGGCAATATTGTCAAATTCTTCCAAATATTTCAATTCTACTGGTCTTCTGATTTTTGTATAATGAGCTCCGCATTTTGCTCCATTATGTTGTTTTAGTCTTTTTTCTAAATCATTAGCGCAACCAACATAAAAAGTATCATCAGCGCATTGAAGAATATAAGTAAAAAACATACCCTTATTATATCGTTAAAAATAAAAAGCGCCAATAAAAAAAGAATGTTTGGGGGTCGAATCTCCAAGCATTAAAAAAAATTAAAAACAAAGCCTAATTAAAAAATGTTAAGGTATTCGATACCTTAACATTTGGTCATTCAGTAAAATAACCAAGGAAATTGCTCAACGCTAATTGAGATTCAGGATGGAGTCTACTGACTCTATATCTTGGCCTCCGACAATCGTCTGAATTCCAAACCAAAGGTCTATTTAAACAAAAGCCCCATCAAAGACGGGGCTTTTGTTTAAAAAGCTGCGGGACGTGGATTCGCCTTTCGGTATTTTTCTGGTGAAAAATCCTCAAGGCCCGGCTCGCTGTCGTCACAGCTCCGCCTTCTCATCCAAGCCCACGCATAGCATTAATACAAAGGAGTGCCTTGAGGCACTCCTTTGTATTATGGGCTGCGGGACGTGGATTCGAACCAAGATTGACGGATTCAGAGTCCGTAGTCCTACCATTAGACGATCCCGCAAACATGTTTAGGTGTCGGACACCTAAACATTCTACGAATTAATTAAAATTAATCCTTTAGATATCTTCTAACAGCAAAATAACTAGAAATCAAGCCCAGCCCTACCCCAATAAACAATTGAGCAATTAAAATTATTAAAATATTTGAAATAAAGAAATTAAATGGATTAAATCCCATAAATAGTTGCTCCAAGCTTCCACGGAAAATAAACAATACAACTAAAAATACAATAAAAGCCAAAATAGATGCAATAAAACCGCATAAAGCTCCTTGTATCAAAAATGGCCAACGCACAAAACTATTCTTTGCTCCCACTAAACGCATTATCTCTATTTCTTCTTTTTGAGAATAAATACTTAAACGTAGCGTATTAAAAGTAATAATCAAAGCTATTAAACTTAAAAATATAGTAACTGCTAAGCCCATTCTATTTATCCCAGTGGCCAAACTGGACAATCTTTCGATAGCAAATCCTCGCCTATAATCATTAACATCATAAACCAATTCACTAAACTGATCTTGTCTAAAATAATCAGAAACTACTTTATATTGAGCTGGATCTTTTGTTTGAACCACCAAAGATGGCAAAAAAGGGTTGCTACCGATTGCATCCAAAGACTGCGTATAAGTATCATTATTGTGATCTTTGGTAAAAGCAGAGTAAGCATCTTCCGAAGAGACAAAATCAACTTTTGCTATTACTTCTTTTTTTTCTTTTAATAATTGATCTCGCACTTCTAAAATCTTATCCATAGAAACCTGCTCATTAAAATAAACTGAAATATCTATTTTGTCTTTTATGATCCCAGTCATAAAGCTTGCCCCACCATGAAAAATTATCAGAACAGTCCCCAATACCACTGCAATAAAAATAACTAAAGATGTGGCAAAAGATAAAAATCCTTGCCTCCATAAATAATTCCAACCACTTTTTAATATTTTTACAATATATTTAATCATTTTAAAATAATATTATTTATAGAAATTTATTTCGCCTCACTATGAGCTAGCATTGCTGCCAAAAATTATAGAAAATATACACCCTCTTCTTCGTCACGAACAATAGATCCATCTTGCAAAGTTAATACTCTTTTTTTAAGAGCATTCACTACCTCTTTGTCGTGAGTTGATAAAATTACTGTTGAGCCAGCTTCGTTAATTTTTAAAAGTATTTTAATAATATCTCTTGTATTATACGGATCAAGATTGCCAGTTGGTTCATCGGCCAAAATAACTTCTGGTCTATGAATCAAGGCTCTAGCAATAGACACTCTTTGTTGTTCTCCTCCAGATAATTCATTAGGAAAAGAGTTTCTTTTTTTCTCCAAACCAACCAATTCTATCACCTGATCTACTTCATCTTTTATTTTACTCTCATCGTGATCACAGGTTTCCAACGCATAAGCAATATTTTCGAAAACAGTTTTATATGGCAATAATTTAAAATCTTGAAAAATAAAACCTATTTTATGCCTAATTAAATATGCATCGCTTTTTTTAACTTTGCCTAAATCTTTTTTATCAAACAAAACTTTACCTGACGTAGGCTTTTCTTCACAAGAAATCATTTTTAAAATAGTTGTCTTTCCTGCTCCAGAACGACCGCATAAAATTACAAAATCACCATCTTTTATTTTAAAAGAAGCGTCCTTAAGAGCAGCCTTCGGTTCCTTAGATTGAGAAGTGCAATAATTTTTACAAACTTTTTCAAATTCAATCATATAGCTGAATTAAAAATTACAAATTATATTTAAACAATACGTATTATATTTTAAAATTGGTCCTTATTTTAGTTTTATTTCTTCTTCAATAAAACTATCTAATTCACCATCTAATACTTTGTCTGGATTAGTACTTTCTACGTCTGTCCTTAAATCTTTCACTAGTTTATAAGGATGCAACACATAAGACCTAATCTGATTACCCCAACTAGCTGATATTTTTTCTCCTTTTATCCCTTGTAGTTCCTTCTTTTTAACATCTTCATCGTATTGATAAAGTTTGGCAGCTAAAATTGCCATAGCCTTATCTTTATTTTTTCCTTGCAATCTTTCCGATTGACAAGTAACGACAATTCCTGT
This sequence comes from Patescibacteria group bacterium UBA6220, assembly GCA_002421745.1. Classification (GTDB taxonomy): domain Bacteria; phylum Patescibacteriota; class Minisyncoccia; order Minisyncoccales; family Minisyncoccaceae; genus UBA6220. Next base: position 28,781 of record DISC01000004.1, read on the forward strand.
GGGTAAATGCGTAATCCTTACAGCCGACTCTCTTTTATTTACATATTGTCCTCCTGGGCCAGATGATTTATAAAAATCAACTCTCAATTCTTCTGGCTTAATTTCAACTTCTTTATTATCTGATAAATCTGGCAAAACTTCAACCAAAGCAAACGATGTATGTCTTAATTTTTGTGAAGAAAAAGGAGAAATGCGGACTAAACGATGTACGCCTGTCTCGTTCTTTAAAAGTCCGTATGCATACTTTCCCTTTATTTCTATGGTAACTGATTTTATTCCAACACCTGCTTCCCCGCCACCCTCTTCTCCAAAAGATTCATCAATTACAATTATCTTAAAATCTTTTTTCTCAGCATAACGATTATACATTCTCAAAAGCATAGCTGCCCAATCCTGCGCATCTTGCCCTCCTGCTCCAGAATAAATAGATAAAATCGCATTACCTTTATCATGTTTACCCCTAAAACAAAACGCAATTTCCTTATTTTTTAATTTTTCTTCCAGTCTATTTAATCGCTCCTCTAACTCTTTTTCTAAATCACTATTTAAATCATTTTCCTGATATAAAACTTTTACAAAATCTTGTGTTTCTTTTATCTCTTTATCTGCTTCTTCAAAAAAAGATATTTCTTCTTCTAGTTCAGCTAATTCTTTTGATATTTTTCCAGCATCTTCGTTATTCCAAAAATCTTTTGTTTCAGTATCTTTTTTAAGTTCATCTCTTTTTAATTTTAACTTTTCAAGGTCAAAGACAATCCTCTAATAAGAGGATTTGATTTTTAAGATTTTGTATTTTTTTATCTAACTCAATCATAATCGCATTATAACAAATTGAGCTTAGGTAATCAAATTTCTTTAACTCTCGTTTTAGTTCTAAATTTAATCTTGCATTAGCAAGATTAAAATGGAGCCAGAGGCGAGAATCGCTCTCAGTAACTTTTGCCCTGCAAAAGTTCTTCGAGTACGCCCTCAGTCGGCATTCGGGCTTCACCCTCATATTGCCTCCCTCCGTGTTCGATTCTCGCTATAGCATTTAGTTTTGAATAGAGACCATACTGAAGTATGGTCTCTATTCAAAAATGAGCCAGAGGCGAGAATCGAACTCGCAGTCTCTTCTTTACGAAAGAATTGCTTTTCCGTTAAGCTACTCTGGCAAGCTATTCAGCTCCACCCAATCTATCTCTAAACCAATTTAGTATGTTTTCAAAAAATTGCAATCCATTAGTTTGTTTTGCCTCTTGAATCGATTTTGCTTCTTCTTTTTTTATTACCACCACCTGTTCTCCTTCTTTTTTATAACCTAATTCTTCTCTGGCTACTTGTTCTACATAAGCTTCTGTTCCTGTAACTCCTAATTCTGCATTTAATTTGTTTTGTTGTTTTTCTAAAGATTCGGCTGTAACGTTAAGCTGCTTTAAATTACTGGAAAACTGACTTCTAGTTAAAAAAATCTTAACATTAGCATAAGACAAATAAATAAATAAAAAACTAAAACTAGCAACCCAGAAAATTTTTACAAAAATTGACTGTTTTTTCTTGCTCTTTATCTTTTTGGACTTTTTTGCTAACATTAATTTATAAAAAATAACAATTTATTTATACACTTATGGCAAAATCGAAAAAATTATTTAGAATTGTTTGGGTTATTCTTGTTAGTTTAGTAGCTTTGGCAATGATTGTTTCACTTGTAGCTCCAGGTATGAGTTTCTTTTAAGAACCAAACACTTTCAAAAAGACTTCGGGGGGTATTCGTACCACCCCTTTTTCTTTCATTTTTTCTTTTCCTTTTTTCTGTTTTTCAAGTAATTTTTTCTTTCGAGTGTAATCTCCTCCATATAACGGAGCCAAAACGTCTTTTCTAAATCCGCTCAAAGTTTCTCGACTTACAATATTGCCACCAATTTTTCCTTGCAAGGGCACAGCAAAAGATTCTCTGGGTAATAATTCTTTTAATTTTAAAACAATACGTCTAGCTTCAGCAATCGCATTGCTTTTGGGTAAAATTCTAGATAAAGCATCTTCTGGCTTGCCAGCCACTAAAATATCCAATTTTACTAAATCTGTCTCTCTATATTCTATCTCTTTATAGGTAAAAGATGCAAATCCTTGCGTAACATTTAAAAGTCCCTCATAAAATTTACCAATAATTTCTCGTAAAGGCATTTCATAAATCAGCATATATCTATCACTACCAAAAGGATAAGATTCTATATGCTTACTCTCTAGTTCTGAAATAAAATCAAACACCCTTCCCAAATAAGATTCTCCAATAATAATTCGTAATTCTGCCCATGGTTCAGAAAAATCTTTATAAGAATCAGACCAATTAAGCGGATTATAGATCATTACAGGCTGTCCTTTTTGATCTACAGCCCTATAGGCTACCTGTGGAGCTCCAATTACTATTTCTAGACCAAATTCACGCCTTAGTCTTTCCATAGTTATTTCTGCGTGTAAAGTACCCAAAAATCCACACAAAAATCCTCGACCAAAAACATAAAAATTTTGTTGCTGATAAAACAAAGCCGAATCATTAAGTTTTAATTTAGATAAAGCTAATTTTAATTGCTCAAATTCTCCTTGATCTTCAGGATAAACAGACACAAAAATTTTTGGCTCTGATTCTTTATATCCTGGCAATGATTCTACTTTTGCGTCAGGAGTATTTATAGAAATCGTATCTCCAATTATTCCAATCTTTTCTGTTTCTTTTATTCCAGTTGCAATATATCCTATCTCTCCGGCTTTTAATTCATCAATAGTCTTCATAGCTGGATTAAAAATCCCCAATTCTTTTACAATTCCCTGAGTTTTACTATTTACAAGTATTATTTTTTCATTAGCTTTTACTTTTCCTTCCATAATTCTAACATAAGCCACCACACCTAAAAAAGTATCGTATTTTGAATCAAAAATTAAGGCTCTCAAGGGCTTATTCTCTTCAATTTGCGGTTCTGGTATTTTTTCAATCACTGCTTCCAATAATTCCAAAACTCCTTCTCCAGTTTTTGCAGAAATAGACATTATCTCTGAATCATCTATGCCTAAAAATTCTGCAATTTCTTTTTTAACATCTTCTGTTCTCGCTGCTGGAGAATCAATTTTATTAATTACTGGAATAATAACCAAACCTTGCTTTCTTGCTAAATCCAAATTGGTAATTGTTTGCGCCTGAATACCCTTTGTGGCATCTACTAACAATATAGCTCCCTCTACGGCTGCCAAACTACGAGATACCTCATAATTAAAATCAATATGTCCGGGCGTATCAATTAAATTAAGCATTACTTGTTCTCCTGCCTTATCTTTCCAAAACATTCTAACCGGAGCCATTTTAATTGTTATGCCTTTTTCTCTTTCCAAATCCATAGCATCTAAATACTGCGATCTCATTTTTCCTTTTTGAACAGTTTCGGTTATTTCCAAAAAACGGTCAGCTAAAGTTGACTTACCATGATCAATATGAGCAATAATAACAAAATTCTTAGTTTTCATTTTTATTTAATTTTGCTTTAAGATATTGGGATAAAAATTTGATTTCCGGAGACTTTAACGCCAAAGTGGCTATAAAATAAATCACTACAGCGATAAAACAGATTAGCACAAACTGCAACAAATTTCCAACAAAATCACTGCCAAATAAATAGGCGGTTTTTTTCATTACAAATATTGCACCTATTCCCATAATAGCAGTAGAAGCTAAAATTTTCAAAAATGATACTATGATTTTTTTAACGCCAAAATCCCCTACTTTTTTTCTTAAAAAGATAAACAGTAAAGAAAATTCCATAAGCGAAGCTAAGTTAAAAATTAAAACCAATCCCAACAAAGGAAAATTATCGATACTGCTTATTTCGAAAATACTTTTCGTGGCATTAATCAAAAAATTATTAGCGTGGATAAACGCTGGTACTGTAAATGCTAATTGCTGACCAAAAAATTCAAAAGAAAAATATGGATTACCACCAAAAAGCACTATAAATGGAAAAAACAAAAATACATTCGTTATCACATAAACAATAGCGATTAACGTAGGAGTTAAAGTATCTTTAATACTAAAAAATCCTCGCAAAAGTATGGGAACCAAACATTGAGTAAAGATACTAATAAAATAAAGCCCCAAGCAAGCAGCTGTAATAGCCACTGCAGATTGATCAAATTTTCCAGTACGATAAATAATTTCAACTATCTGATTGCGTAAAATAAAAATTAAAATTCCAACTGGAAATGCTACATATAAAATCTCTAAAAAAGTCTGCCTAAACTTGGTATAAAATTCTTGTTTTTCTTGAGCTGCCCATAATTTTGAAAGTAAAGGAAAAATAGCTGTCGCAAAAGAAACTCCCAAAATACCAATAGGAAAATAACTAAGATTATAAGATAAATTAAAAACCGAAATCGCACCCACACCTACAAGAGAAGCAAAAAAAGTAGCTGCTAAAAAATTAACTTGTGAGGACGAAGAAGCAACTATTCGAGGAATAACCAATTTGAAAAAATTACTAATCCCTGGATGACGCAAATTTAAAATAAACTCATATTTATATCCGCATTTTATAGCAACTGGCACCTGAATAGCAAAATGTAAAAAAGCACCAACAACAACTCCGATCCCTGCACCATATATCCCGAAATAGGGAGATAAAAAAATCGTACCCAAAATTATACCCAAATTATAAAAAGCTGGCGCCAATGAATAAGCTACAAACCGATTAAAATAATTAAGAATAGTTGAAAAAATCGAAGATAATCCAAAAAAGAAAACTGCAACAAAAATAAGTCGAGTCAATCCAACTGCTTTTGCTTGATACTCCAAAGAAAAATTACCTATCAAGGCAGAAATAAAATCAGGACTAACAAAAAAGAAGATAACAAAAAAAATACCATATAGAATTGCGAATAAATTCAAGATAGAATTAGATATTTTCCACGAATCTTCTTTGTTTTTCTTTTGGTATTCGGAAAAAATAGGCAAAAAAGAAACAATGATTCCTCCAGCAAAAATAATACTATAAATTAAATCCGGCATCCTAAAAGCCGCATAATAAATATCCAAATCAATTGAAGCGCCAAAGGTTCCAGCCAAAAGTCTATCTCTAATTAATCCTAAAAAACGGCTCATTAAAACCGCTATTATCATAACAAAAGCTGCTATTTTTATGCTTTTTTGCTCTGAATTAAAAAAATCCCTAATTGACATATAGTAATAATATCCTATATTTTATTATTTGACAAAGACCAAAAGAACAAATAGAATATGCTTGCCTCAATGGATTGAGCAGCCGCCCCTACAGGGGAGGAAAGTCCGAACTTTTATTCCCTTCCACTTTGGTCAGGGTCTAAAAAGGTAGCGGGTAACGCCCGTCTCCGCTTAACAGCGGAAGAGATGCGAACAGAGACGCCAATTCCGAAAGGAAAAGGCTCCCCTCGGGGAGAGTCTCATAAGAAATTATGAGAGTGAAACGGCTAAATTCTTACCCAAAAGCAAGAACAAACTCTTTGCCTTTGGCAAAGAAGAAAAGTAGTTCGCTTGAGGCGCAGAGCAATTTGCGTCCCAGATAGATGGCTGCATAAAACAGAATTCGGCTTACGGATCCATAGAGGCAAAAAATATCATATTAAAACCGTCCCTAAAGGACGGTTTTAATATTCTCTAAAATATAAAATCAGACGCTGATCTTCTCTCAAAAATTTGTTTAAAAGAATAGTTTTTATTTATTAAAATAATCCAATAGGATTTTGTTTGGCGCGATTATCTAATGCCTGATTAACAAGAGCGTCAGCCTCTGAATTCATTTCTCGTCTAATGTGTTTAAAATCAACAGAATTAAATTCTATTTTAAGATTCCAAATTGTAATAAAAAAATCCTGAATCCTTCTGTCTGTTAGTCTATATTGTCCAGTCATTTGTTTTACCATTAATTCTGAATCAGCTCGCACCTCAACATCAGCTTGTTTAACCTTGTCTTTACCTAGTAATGTTTTTAGTTTTTTTAATCCAAAAATAACTGCCCCATATTCCGCTTCGTTGTTAGTCATATCATCTCCCAAAAACTCTCCATATTTTTTTACAATTTCTCCTTTTTCATTACAAATTACCACTCCAATTCCGGCAGGTCCAGGATTACCTCTTGCTCCACCGTCTGTGTACATAACTATCTTCATAATTTTAAATAATTTTAATTTTTATAAAATTATTATATCAGATAGCGATGTGGATGACTACTATTGACAATATCTATAATTATATTATAATAGATTTAGAACATTATGCAAGAACACTACACACACAACAAAGATGGGCAACCCAGTTCGCCCATTTACAGAATCGCTAATTGAACTCAAGGCCAATAGGGCGAAAAAATGAGAAAAATAATAGATACAAAGGAAACGGAAGTTTCCACAAATGCATCAAACATTGATGCGGAACGCGAGCAAAGCATTAAGAACAAAATTGCAGCCAAAGAGCTGCTAAACAGGCCAAAGCAAAAAATCATTATTGCTTAGCCTGATTTTTTTTACTTGGATTGTTGTTCTAAATTAATCTTATTAAAATATTTTATCAAACATTGCTTGAATTGATCTATGTTTTCATTAATCACTGTAAAGCCAGCAGCTGGAGGATGACCACCAAAAGTACGCAACAAGGGACTGCAAGATTCCATAGCCTTAACCGCATCATATCCCTTAGGAACCCTTACTGTTCCCCTACTGAATTCTTCATATTTTTGATAAATAAAAGTCGGCTTGCCATAATAATTACAAATACGAGAAGCCACAGCTCCTAAAAATTCAATACTCCAATTGGGTGAACCTTCAAAAATAATAGGCTCTCCTATTTTTTCTGAAAGAATAGCCCTAAGATTATTAGTTAAAGAATATATCTCGTCTTGCCTATTTTCGTTTTCCTCAATCAACTCTTCGGCCATTTCTTTAGCCTTGCTAACGTCAGATTGAATTAAATAAAGATAAATAAAAGCCACATGATCTTCCATTCTTCCAGAATTAAGCACAGCATTCAATCTTGAAATCAAATCTCTTTTTGAGTTAAAATTTTCCCTACCCAATAAATTTACCAAAGTTTTGATAGATGGCCGATTACTATATTCTATATTCAACAATCCCTCAAAAATAAAACTAATATTCTCATCTTCTTCAATCATCATATCTGAAATAGTTGCCATAGCGGTCAATTCTAATAATGACTCTCGCAACATTGAAGACATTTTATCTTTTAATATTTCTTCTGAAAGTTTAAAAGCTAAGCCAGCGTTACAATATTCTTTAAAAAGAAAATCATCTCCTGGCTGCTTTGGATCCATTACCATGTCAGCTATTGGCAAAATTCCACCAACAGGCATATGATGATCAACAATAATAACATCAAAACCATAAGCTTTGGCGTCTTTTATTTCATCATAATTGGTAATCCCACAATCAAGTGTAATTAACAAACCACCCTTAACCTTACTCTTAATAAAATCCAGAGCTGTTTGATTTAATCCATAGCCTTCGTTTTGTCTATCGGGAAAACAAACCATAATTTCTGGATAATTTTCCTTTTGAGCTAATGGCAATATTGCCCTCAAATTATCAATAGTTTCTTTTAAGATTACCACCGAAGAAACTCCATCTAAATCCGAATCACCAAAAATAACCAGTTGTTCATTTTTAACAACTGATTGCTTTATTCTCTCCGCCACCAATTCAATATTTTTTATTTTCATAAAATTAATTATTTTCTAAAACCGCTATACCTGGCAAAGTTCCATCAGAAATAAAATCAAGCATCGCTCCCCCTCCAGATGAAATATGGTTAAACTTATCTTCCATTTTTTCTCTATGAATAATATCTGCTGTTTCTCCTCCACCAATAATACTATACGCCTGACTATCAGCAATAGCCTTCATTATTTCTTTAGTTCCGTTTCGATATTCGTCACGTTCAAAAAATCCCAAAGGACCATTCCAAATAATAGTTTTGGCTTCAGAAATAATATCTTTAAATTTTTCAATTGTTTCTGGTCCGATGTCATATATATCTTCTTCTTTTCTAACCGTACCCACTGCACCTACGCGAGTATAGTATTCTTCCGAATCAGATAATCCCATTACACCATCAATCGGCAGGTGTAGTTTTGGACTAGTCAAATCAAGCCTATTGGCTACGGCTATTAACTTATCTTCTTCGCTTGTCCACTTATCTTTAATACAAATCCCTCTCACCACTAAAATAGAATTAGCAATTTTTCCTCCTACTAAAATATTATCTGATTTTTCTAAAAACTTTTCGATTAATTTTGTCTTAGATGATATTTTTACTCCTCCAATAATTGAAACAAATGGTCGCTCTGGAGCTTCCATAGCTTTTGTTATGATCTTCACTTCTTCTTCTAATAAAAATCCGGGATAAGACGGTAATAATTTTGCTACACCAACCACTGAAGCATGCTCCCGATGGCAGACACCAAAACCATCTTCTACAAAAATATCTGCTAAACTTGCCAAAACTTTAGCAAAATCAGGATTGTTTTCTTTTTCACCTTTATTAAATCTAAGATTTTCCAATAAAACTACTTGCCCATTAACCATATTATTAATCGCATCTTTTGTTTTTAGTCCTATTTCTTGTGATAAAAAATTAACTTTTATCTTCATTAAATCAGAAAGCTTTTCTGCTATTGAAGACAACGAACACTTCAAATCTATACCAACTGGATCCCCTAAATGAGAAATTAAAATAACCGTGGCTCCGTGTTCGCTTAAATACTTAATAGTTGGAATTGCTTTTTTTATACGAAAAACATCAGAAATATTACCACTTTCATCTATTGGTACATTAAAGTCACATCTTACCAATACTTTTTTTCCATTAACATTAATATCTCTTAAATTTTTCATATAAAAATTAATTAATTTTTTATATTTTATTATACTAAAATAAAACAAGCCCAGCAACTGCCGAGCTTGTTAATTTTTAATTTTAATTGTTGGGAGTTAAGCTATTGGGTTGTAATAACAACGCTTGCAAGAGCTCAATCAAAACTTGAATCAATTCTGTCCTATTCATTTGATTTAAAGGTTTATTTAAAATCACTGATCCTATTTTTTGTTGACCATCGCTAGAACCAGAAACTGTCCCCGTCTTACATTCTCCCTTATATAGAATATCCACATTCGAAGCCTTTGCCATACATTCATTAGAATATGTTATTTTGTTTGTTCCGCAAACAGGATCATACTCCATAGTGCAAACAGTTTGAGATTCCTTAATTAAAATATTATAAGTATTCTTTTTAAGGGGCTGTACGCTTTCCCACGATCTTTGATAAGACATTGTCAAAATTACGCTTCCAGACTTTATAGCAGTAAAATTATATACTGCCTCATTAGAACAACCCACAACTGAAGTTGATTCATTTATAGTTCCGGTAATATTTGTTGCCGATGTTGAAGTGTCTGAATTAATTGAACTAGAGCAATTGCTTTTTGTATTTTTTGAATCTAAATTTAAATATGCTTTATCGTAATCTAATATCCAAGAATATCCTGTGCTGGGATTTTCTTCCAAGCTAATAGAAAATTTTGCACCTGAAGCAACTTCTGCTTTGCAAATATTTTCTTCACTAGAATAACACTGCAAAGGGATGTAATTAGTTTTTGCTAATGGAGCCGAACAATTAACTGCTAATCCACCATTTTGACCGCTACAAGTCCAAGTCCATGGACCCTTTCCAGAAACCGACGAAGCTACGCCAACCTTACAAAGATTGGTTGGAGTAGAAGTAACAGCCACCCCGTCACTAACACCACAAACCCCATTAAAATTATTTGGGGCTATCACATTGAAAGATTCGCTATAAGCTTCCACTTTAACATTATCATTGTCCCAAATATGAATTTTATAATTAGTACCAGAAATAAAATTATTACCATATGCAGTTATTGGAACTACCATATTATAAGTCCCTGCATAAGCTGGTACAGCATTCACACTAATTGCCCATGCCTGATTACCGTTAACAATATCAATATTTAATTTGTCCGAACCGTCAGCAGTCCATTTAATTTTATAAGTTTCTCCTTGCGTCAAAGTTTCCCCTGCTATTGGTGCTAAAATTTTGATATTAGTTGTAGATAATGGACTACTGCTTCGAGTAGCCAAACAATTAACATTTAATCCTCCATTTACACCATAACAAACCCACTTGCTTTGTCCTCCAACACTCGGAAAAGCCGGATCAAACGAAGATAGCGCCCCAGCAGAACAAAACGATCCGTCAAAAGTAGTATCACCATAAGCATATCCTTTGGCTGCAGAACCACAGACAGCATTTGTTACATTATTAATAAGGGCCGCCTTACTATCTTTAATTAAAAGATTAACCAACATTTGCCATAAATTTTCTTTAGTCGTTTGGGTTTCGGCAAAGGTAAAATTAATTGACATAAAAAATAAAAACAAACACAAGCAAGATGTAAAAATAATATTTATTTTTTTATTCATAGTTTTATTTTAATTATTGCTTATTAAAATTTAATTGTTTGACCAGGCGTTATTTCTCCGCTTTTTTTATCTGTTTCATTGCTTTTATTCTTTTCCACTCCTTCTGTCTTTTTTTCATCAGCTTGTTGCTTTACTTCTTTTAAAATATCCTTTAATCCAATAAAATCAACTTCTTTTTTTAATTTAACTTCTTTTGTTTCTTCTTTTTTTATTTCTGTTCTCTTTTTTTTCTCAATTGGCACAAAATCTTTTGAAGATTTTTCTAAACTAATAAACTCCTGACTTTTAATTAATTTTTCTTTAGGCTTTTCTATGGATCTTTCTGTTGTTTTTTCTATTGGTTTAGCGGCTGAAGCTTCTTTTTCCATATTTCTTTTATTAAGACACGTTTTACAATAAACCGGCCTATTGGGATCAGGCTTAAAAGGTACTTTCATCTTTTTTTGACAATTAGCACATTCGGCATCGTATAATTCTATTTCTTTTTGACGAACCGGCATTACTGCGTCCGCATTTCCACCTTCGGTATTTTCAGCGATTTTTTCTTCCACTATTTTTTTCACAGTTCCATAAGTTAAATTAGATTGCTTAATAATTTCATCTCTTAGGGACGATCCAATCATTTGAACCGGTGGCAAAGTATCAGCTGAAAAAGGACGAGAAGTTACTCCATCAATCGCCAATTTAACATAAATATTTTGCTTGGGTAAATTAACCAAATCTTGCATAAAAAATTCCGGAGAAAATTCTCGCTCCAAAAATTCCCCATCATCAGCTCCTACTCTAAAAACAATCATCGTGCCCACGTTACCAAACACCGCGTCTCTTACTGTTTCATCCATTTGCGTAATATATTGATGAGCCAAAACCAAAGACAATCGATATTTTCTCGCCTCTGATAAAATTGTAGCAAAAGATTCTGTTGAAAAGTTTTGAAATTCATCAATATATAAAATAAAGTCAGCTCTTTCTTTTTCTGGAATATCCACACGACTCATAGCTGCTAATTGCAATTTTGTAATCAATAAAGCTCCTAAAAGCCTAGAAGACTCTTCACCAATTCTACCTTTAGAAAGATTCATAATAAAAATCTTTTTCTCATCCATAATCTTTCTCATATTTATCGTTGAGTGTTCTTGTCCAATAATATTCCTAATTAACGGTACAGAAATAAATTGTCCAATTTTATTTTGAATGGCCGCAGTAGCTTCCACTTCATATCTTTGGGTATAACGAGCAAATTCTTTTGTCCAAAAAGCTTTTACAACAGGATCTTGTAATTTATTAACTATTTCTGCTCTCCATTCTGGATCAGACATCAAGCGATTAATACCCAACAAAGTTGAACCAGGAATTTCCAAAAGAGCTAAAATCGTATTATTCAAAATATATTCCATTCTAGAAGACCACACATCGGGCCAGATTTTTTTGAAAACAGCCATTAATCCCCCGGCCACCAAATGACGATAATTAGGATCCACATCTTCCATAATATTAAAAGCAATAGGATTATCTAAATCTGATGGATTAAAATAAACAACGTCTTTTATTCTTTCTTCTGGAATATAGTCTAATATTTCTTCAGCTGCTTCTCCGTGCGGATCAATAAATCCTACACCATTTCCGCGACGAATATCTTGCACAATCATATTTTTTAATAACTCGGTTTTTCCCATTCCAGTTTTACCAATAATATAAATATGCCTTCTTTTATCATCATCACGTATCCCAAATTTCTTTTGCGCTCCGCGAAAAGTTGTTTTTCCAAAAAAGGTTATGTGCTTGTTATTTTCTGTTTCCATTATTTTATTTTTTTAATAAAAAACTAATCTTCCACCGGCAAAGTTATTGGCGGAGCAACCTTCTTTATTTCTATTCTCTTTAGAGCAGGTGTTGGAGCAACATCCAATCCCGGGAAATGATAGAGCGTAGCTAATTCATCTGTACCCAAAACAAAAGTAGCTCCAGGATAAGTATCTCTTTCTTTATAGTTTATAAATAAGTTTCTTTTTTTAATATATAATCTAGCTTGTTTAAAAATGTCTGGTGATTGAATCTTGGTAATAGTTTTGCTAAACGGCTTTAACCCATTGGCATCTTGTGTGCCAAACTGAGCGGTAAAACTTGGTCCAAAAGCTTTAGCGCCATGATCAAAAACATCTTTTCTAGCCAAATAAATATATCTTATTGAACATTGCCACGCTACTTTAGATGCCTTTCTTTCTACTTTTTCAACCAGCTTACGCTCTCCCGGACTCATCATAAAATCAAAAGCAAATTTATTTTCTTTTTCTTCTTTTTTAGGGTCACTCAAAATACCAGTAACAATCCAATTAAGATAATCCAAAAAAACATCAAAAATTACAATTCGCCCGCTTGGTTCTTCTTTTCTTTTTAAAAGCTTGTATTCTATTTCTTTTTTTGCTCTAGCCACATAATTATTTTCTATAGGACTAATAGGCAAGGCTATTATCTGAAACCAAAGATGTTCGCCTTTGCCAACTTTAGCGAACAACTCTAATAATGGAGACAATGGATCCAACCTCTTGTCTTCTTCGGATACATCTGGCTTTTCTTCAAAAAAATCTTCATACGTTTTAATTGGATAAACATCTGACTTTAATGGCATAAAATCACATCCCCACATATCCCAATCTTTATTGGGAATATCTTGTGGTACAGTTAAAACATAATCCGGAACCTCAACTAGTTCAATTTCTGGATAATGAGCATAAAGCGTTGCCTCTAATTGTCTCCTGTTGGTTTTTGGAGTACGAATAAAAAAATGAGGAGTTCCTTCAATGGAAGCCATTTCAAAAGAAGTAGAAACAATAGTCTTACCTTCAAAAAAAGTGGTTCGCCAATCTTTAGGTGGGTCATAAGACGGCCAAAAAGCGCTAAAGAAATTATCCATATTGCGCAAAGGCTTTGTTACTCTTTGCGGTATTTTTACTTCTAAAACTATTCTTTTGCGCACAGGATCAAGGTTCCACCATGTTTCCATATACAAAACAAAAACCATACGCAAAACGCCGTATAATATAAACGGCGCTGGAATCCACCAAAATTGTAAAATATTTGCGATGACTAAAACATACGGGGACAAAGGTAGTCCCGGAACAAAAAAATCTTGAATAGATTGAAGTACAAAATGTTCAGGTAGCATTAAAATTAAGCTTCTCTAATTTTATATTTTCCGTCGTTGCTTTTTTCAAAAAAAGTTTTGTTTTGCAAACTTAAGAAAATAGTAGACTCTTTTACAATCCTTTGTTTGCCAACTTGTTCAATGATCTGTTCTTTAGTTAAAGGATTATCTGATACTTTTAAAACATTATATATTACATCTTTCACTCGCCCAGGATAATATCCCCAATCTTTAAGAGCATAATAGCCCCTGCCCACCAAAACAAAATCTTGGTTTCTAATAAGTTCATTGTGCACTGTTTGCGGATGAAGCTTATATCCTTTATTCTCTCTTTCTTGCAATTGCTTATTTAATTTGAAAATATAATCTGTAATTTCTTTAAAGTGAAGCGGTTTTTTTTGTTCTTTCAGGATAACCACTATTTTATCTTTTACGGTTTTCGGATTTACTTCCGGAGAAGACTTTAATCCTATTTTCTTACCGTCAACTGTTTTATAAATATTTTTGGATATTTCCAAACAAGATAAAAACATTTTTTTGTTTTCTTCCATTTTCTTATAATCAGCTGGGCATTCTTTTTCAAAATCAACAAATAAATTATCTAAAGTATCTGCTTTTTTATTTTTTTCAAATTTAGCAACAAAATCATTGGCGATTTTTTTAGCTAAAGCAGCTGTATCTTTATTAATAGAATAAAAAGTGTAAAAAGATTGATCTTCTTTTGTTTTTAAAATATTTTCATCAAGCCCTAATAAAAACAAAATATAATTTTTGTTTTCCGGCGAACCTAATTCTTTTAATAAATAATCTTCTCTTTTTAGACCACCGTGTTCATTAATTTTTTCTTCAAAATAATCTTTAATTTTTTGAAAAACTGGCTTAATTTGTGGAGAATCTATAATCTTTTTAGCTCTTTTAATTCCATCAACCTCAATTTGTCTCACTCTTTCACGAGTAATTTTATAACTTTTACCAATAGCCTCAAGGGTTTCTCCTTCGGTTTTTTTACCAAAAGAAAATCTCCTCGAAAGAATATTTTGAGTTCTTTCAGGAGTACTCTTAAGAATATTTTGCGTTATTATTTTGTAATCAAATTCCATAATTGATGTTATTTAATTTAGTTATTAATAACATTTATTTTATTATTTGTCAATAGAACCACGAAACAAGAAAAAACCTTTATTTTACAAGCTTTTTAGCACTTCTCCACTTAAGCCATTGCACCAATAATGGGCTGGCCAAAAACACTGAAGAAAAAATTCCAATAATAACCCCGATACCAATAATTAATGTAAAGTACTTTAAGCCCTCTTCTCCCACAAAAAAATAAAATAATGGAATAACTGCCAACAAAACCGCAATAGAAGTATTAATACATCGAGAAAAAGTTTCGTTTAATGACTTGTTAACAATTTCCTCATAAGACATATTTCTGGTTTTAATTAGGTTTTCCCTAATCCTATCAAAAACAACCACTGTATTATTAATACAATAACCAACAACAGTTAAAAGAGCTGTTACTGCTGGAATAGTTAATTGAGCTCCATAAAGATGCCCCAAATAAGCCAAGACTCCCAATGGAATAATAATATCATGAAAAAGCATTAGGGTTGAAGAGAATCCATAACCAAAAGAACTAATAGGCCTGCTAACATTATTAAACGCAAAAGCAATATATAAAAGCATTGCTAGTAAGGCCACGATTACTACGATTATTGTTTTGTTTTTTAATTCACTACCCACTAATGGACTAATTGTTTGCATACTAACAGAGGCTTCGTCTATTTGTCCAAGAGTTTTTAATTGAGCCAAAACATTATCATAAGTTTCAGCACTAATATCGTTTTTGTTAATTTTGATAACTATACCATTTTGACCAATGGGTTGAATTTCTGCATTTTTAAAACCATCTATTTCGCCAATTACACTCTTAACTTGATCAGTCGATGGTCTATCTTGAGAATAATTTATAGAAAGCAAACTTCCTCCTTCAAAATCCATACCTAGTTTCAAACCAAAAATTGAAATACTAGCAATAGAAGCAACAATGGCAATTATAGCGATTGCAAAATAAATTTTTGAATATTTGGTAAAATTAAAGTTCATACAAGTATTTTATTTTATGACCAAAGCCATTTTATTTTTCCTATTCTTGATTTGGCAAAAATCAACAAGAAAATGTGAGTTATAACTATAGCCGAGAACAAGCTTAGCAAAATACCGATTATCAAGGCAAAGGCAAATCCCTTAATAAAACTTGTTCCAAGGAAGTACAAAATCAAAGCAACAATAACAGTCGTAAAGTGTCCATCTCTAATAGATGGCCAAGCTCTTAACATCCCCTGTTCAATTGCGTCGACTAAGTCTTTTCCTGATTTTAATTCCTCTCTCATTCTACTAAAAATTAAGATATTAGCATCTACAGCGATACCAATAGACAAAATTAATCCACCAATGCCAGCTAAAGTAAGTGTAACTGGTATCATCTTAATCAAAGAAAATAGTATTCCAACATAAATCAATAAAGCTATAGACGCCAACACGCCCGGAAAACGATAAATCAAAATCAAGAACATAGCAATTAAAATTATACTCCATACTCCAGCCTTCACTGCATTGTCTAAAGAAATCGCCCCTAAAGTTGGTCCAATTTTTTCTTGCACAATCGGACTACCTAATGGAACAGGAAGCGCTCCTTGATTTAATCTCTTAATCAAAGTTTTTGCTTCAACTATATTGGTAATCCCAGAAATAACTGCGCTACCGCCACTGATTTTTTCATCAACTCTTGGAGCATAAAGATCTTGATTGTCTATATTACCATCGTTATTAGTATCAATAATTGACTGACCGTCTAAAAATATTGCCAAAGTTTTGCCAACATTTCTGCCTGTAACGTCTTCAAAAAATTTAGCACCCTCAGCATTAAACTGTAATTGAATTATTGGTGCATTCGTAGTTTCATTAAACGTAAGAGAGGCTCTCTGAAGATATCTACCGGTTAATTCTGTTGACTTATAGGGTGATTCCAAAATTAACTGCCAGTTTGGAACTGCTTTAATTAATTCATTTTTTTCTTCGTCAGTCTTGTCTGCATTGTCTTGAAGAATTTTATTTATCTCAATTTTAACATTATTGATTTGTTCTATTTCTTCCGAACTTCTTTCTTCCCAAAATTCCAATAATGGAGTTTGTCCAATCCAATCAATTGCTTGGTCAATACTATCAACGCCTGGCAAATCAACTGCCAACCTATCTTCACCATAAACTTGCACTACTGGTTCGGTTACGCCAAAAGTATTAATTCTTCTTTCAATCAAGTCTCTAAGTCCGTCCATAACTGTTTTTTTGTCTTGTTCAGCAATGGTACTTAAATCAGCTTTATATTCCAAATGCACTCCGCCTTTTAAATCAAGACCGAGCTTATATTCGGGAGTATTAACATGAGGAATTTTTGTATGTAAAGATGCATTAACTGCATCTATCTTTTGATTGCAAAAATCAGGATAAGAAAATATTCCGGCAAAAATCGCCAACAATATTATTAAAATAAATGAAATAAATATTTGCTTGTTTGTCATAATCAACTATTGCAATCTATGAGTATATTTTAAAAATATATCCAAAAGACGAAAATTAAAATAATCAGTTATTATTGAGCTTTTAAACAGCATAAACTTAAAATCGATTTTAGTCAACTTAAAAATTATACTGCTTTAATGTTTCTTTGTTTTTTTAATATTGACTAATTTCTATTAATTTGTAAGCATATTGTTGGCACCTATTTTGCCGGAAGATTACTATGGAAAGACCTACCAACTATACTGAGCGTCGTCATTTTGACGCAAATCACCCATTCGGTGAAACAATGAAAGACTTTCTTTGCCCAGAATGCAAAGAGCCAATGATAAATACCCTGATGTGGGGACCAACTTGCCACAATTGTGGACACATAGAAACACTATGATCCACCCCGGCAAGTTTTTTTTATTTTAACTATAAAACTTTTTATAAATTTCTGGCGATTTCTCTTTTATCATTTCTTCAATCAAGTCTAATTTTTCAATTTTCTTAAATTGCAATCCTTGCCTTTCACTACTTTTCACTTTTTCCGAAAAACTCTGAATAAGCCGTGAGCATTCTTCCGCTAAACCATTTAAATATTTAAATTTTTCAATATTTAAATAACCCGCATCCAAAGCAACATACAATTGTGCGCGAACTTCACCCGCCGAACCCTTTGCAATAAAGAGATAATTCAAAAACTCTTGTTTTGTTCCTCGTTCAAAACCTTCAGCAATATTGCTTAATATCGAAACAGATGCTCGCTGTATCTGATCCTTAAGGCCATTATCCGAACAATTCTTAAGCACTCCGTAAATCTCTCGAGTTAATTCTCTAGATTTTTTCCAGCAAACCAAATCTTCAAATTTTTGAATCGTGGCCATATTTTTATAATTCTATTGCGATGATTCCATATTTTTTGATTTTTTCTTCATATTCTGGAAAACTGTAATACATCTTCCTTAGCTCCTCCGCAGATTTCATTGATGGATTGATATCCTCCACTTTATAAATCTCCAAAAGATCTTCTATGGTTTTAAAAATAGTTACTTTTTTTGCAATTTTTTCAAAATAATCTTTTCCACAAACCATTCTCAAAATATCTCCAGCTTTTAAATTTAAAAACTTCGGACTAGCTGCTCTAGTTTCAACTTTTTTCTCACCTCTCAAAATTGCCTCAAAAATATCCCTATTTACTTCTCTGAATTTTAATTGAACTTTGTTATCTATTGCCATCCGTCTTCGCTATATGAATTATTTTCTTTATAATAATTAATTGCTTGTCTAACATAGGGAATAATATTCTCGGGTAATTGATTTATATCAAACCACTTCAAATCATCACATTTACTCGGCTCCATAATTATTGGCTCCCCTTCCCATTTGCCAACAGCAAAGAAAAAGCTCACCCTCTCTTCTGTATTTGTTTTTCTATGTATTGTATGTACTAATTCTAAATCTTTTAAATCAAAAGTAATTCCAATTTCTTCTTTGGCTTCTCTGGCTATCGCCTGACGCATTGTTTCATTATCTTCAAGATGTCCAGCTGGAAGACTATAACTACCATCATAAAATCCAGTATTATGTCTTCTTGTAAGAAGAATTTTATTATCTCTGATTAAAATAAGATAGACTGCTGGAATCACTTTTAGTCTCTCTTCGTTGGTTGGAGTAAATTCATAAGATAATTGATTATATTCACTGGTCAAATATTCACAAATTCCGTCTTCGTGCCATAATACAAAGTTCTCAATACCAACATCTAATGCTAAACGACTACATACTGTACAATACGGTTGTCCTGATTTTTTAATTTTTCCAAAATCATCTACTCTAGTAAAATATAATTTAGCTCCTTGTATTTTTTCTGAATTTATTTTTAGCATATCTATAATTGCCCTCCATTCCGCGTGCATACAACAAGTTTTATCGTATTTTGGTTTACTGGGACCAAAATCTTTATCACACATTCTATTTTCTTGAGAGTCCAGTGGTGGTGCATTATAGCCTGCGCCAATTATTTCGTTATCTTTTACAATGACAACTCCGCATTTTGCATTTAAGCACAAAGACTTTTTCGCCATTTCTGCTGCTTTATTCATCCATTGAATCGCTTCTTTTTCCAATTGCTCTTTTAAACATTTCATGTTTTTTGATTTAAACAAAACTTGATATTAAGTATATCTTTTAATGTTTTAAGAATTATTGTATCACAGGCTTTTATTTATCTTTACCGCAGCACTTTTTATATTTTTTACCGCTTCCGCAAGGACAGGGGTCATTGCGACCAATTTCTTCGACAGTATTATTTTCTTTATTTTTTCTTTCCTCAACCATAGCTTGATTTTCTGACTGAGTTTGATTTTGTTTTTCTATATTAGCCTTCATTAGATTATTCAATAATAAACTTTCGTAATTATTTAACAAGCTATCAAACAAAACCCTGCTTTCTTTTTTGTATTCTATTAAAGGATCTCTTTGTCCATATGCACGCAAATTAACTGAATCGCGCAAAGATTCCATATTTTCTAAATGCTCAGTCCAAAGCATATCCAAAATTTTTAAAGCAAAAACTTTTTCCAACCCTCTCATTTCTTGCGCGCCTATTTCTTTCTCTTTATTTTCATAATCTTCTTGCGTATAACCAAATTTTTCAACAAAAGTTAAAATCTCTTCTTTTAATTTTCCCTCCAAAGCGCCCTCTATTATATCCACTCTTTTTTTATAAATAGATTCTCTATGTTTATTCAAAACATCATCGTATTCCAATGTGTGTTTTCTAGAATCAAAATGCGCACCTTCTATTTTTGATTGCGCAGACTCAATACTACCGCTAATAAAAGAATTCTCAATAGGCATATCTTCAGGAAAATTAAACCTCTCCATCATTCCCTTAATTCTATCTCCTCCAAAAATTCTAATAACATCGTCTTCTAGGGAAACAAAAAACTGTGTTGTGCCAGGATCTCCTTGTCTACCTCCACGACCTCTTAATTGATTATCAATTCTTCTAGCTTCATGTCTTTCTGTACCAATAATATGCAAGCCTCCCAAATCTCTAATTTTTTGTTTTTCTTCTTCAGTTGATGGATTTCCACCCAAAGCAATATCAACTCCACGTCCAGCCATATTAGTAGCAATTGTTACAGCGCCAAAAGCACCAGCTTGAGCAATAATCGCTCCTTCTTCTTCGTGGTTCTTAGCATTCAAAACTTTATGCGCCACACCCTCTCTTCCCAAAAGTGCGCTCAAATATTCATTTTTATGAATACTCGTAGTTCCCACCAAAATCGGCTGACCACTAGCGTGTCTTGCTTTTATCTCTTCAACTACAGCTTTAAACTTAGCTTTTTCGTCTTTATATACTCTGTCAGGTAAATCTTTTCTAATTACTTTTTTATTTGTAGGAATTACTAATGTTTCCAACTTATAAACCTTATCAAATTCTTCGGCCGAAGTTTCAGCTGTTCCAGTCATACCAGATAATTTTTTATACATCCTAAAATAATTTTGAAAAGTAACCGAAGCTAAGGTAATTGATTCAGGTTGAATTTTTACTCCCTCTTTAGCTTCAATGGCTTGATGCAACCCCTCGCTATATCTTCGACCCTCCATAGCACGCCCTGTAAATTCATNNCCTCTTTAGCTTCAATGGCTTGATGTAGTCCTCCAGACCATCGACGACCAGGCATTAAACGACCAGTAAAAGTGTCTACAATAATTACTTCACCATTTTTTACAACATAATCTTTATCTAGATTAAAAAGTATTTGCGCTTTAAGAGCTTGCTCTAGATGATGCAAGTATTGAATTCCGCGCTCATTATAAATATTTCCAGCATTTAATATTTTTTCAATTTTATTAACCCCCTCTTCGGTCAAGGTAACAGCTTTTAATCTTTCGTCTACCTCATAATCAGTTTCCTTATCTAGGCGTGGAATAATTCTAGAAAACTCAACATACCATTGCGAGCTCTCTACATCTGGCGCAGAAATAATTAAAGGAGTTCTTGCTTCATCAATTANNATTATTTGTGCCATAAGTAATATCAGCATAATAAGCTTCTTTTCGCGTGCAGGGCTTCAAAAAATCTTCCACTACCCTAAATCCACCTAATTGATCTCTCATTGAGTCTTCGCTTTCTTGAGCTTTTTTAAATTCTGGATCATAAATAAAAGATTGTTCGTGGTTAACACAAGCAACAGATAGTCCCAAGGCATTATATATTTGCCCCATCCAAACTGCATCTCTGCGAGAAAGATAATCATTAACAGTTACCANNCTTCTCCAGTTTTCATTTCTGCAATCATACCTTGATGCAAGACCATTCCACCGATTAATTGGCAATCAAAATGTCTTTGTTTTAAATTTCTTCTTGCCACTTCACGCACCACAGCGAAAGCTTCGGGCAAAATATCGTCCAAAGTTTTTCCATCAGCTAAACTTTTTTTAAATTCTTGAGTTTTATTTTTTAATTCTTCATCAGAAAGAGACTTAAAATTTTCTTCAAGTGAATTTATTACTCCAATAATCGGAGAAACTTTTTTTACGTATTTTTCGTTGGCATTGCCAAATAAATTATCTATAATTGACATAATATTAAATAAACAAGCGATAGGAAAAAAATCCCTATCGCTTTTTTTTAAAAAAATTAAATCTGTTCTTGAAACTCTTCCTTTCCTCCTCTCGTCTTTTCTTTTTCTATTTTTTCTTTGTACTTTTTAATTTGTAGCGCTAGTGATTCTTTAGATGCAAGAATTGCTGTTTTGATATTATCTTTTTTTTCAATTGCGATTATTTTTTTTCCTTTAGGTAATTCTATTTGCAATTCTGCAAAATAGATATCACCCTTTTGATGTTTTGTGGTGGTCAACCCTATCTCGACCTCTACCCCTCCTGCAAAATTTAAAGGCAAAAGCTTATCTATTTTACCAAGCTTTTCTTTAATAAAAGCCTCTAATCCCGGATTTAAATCTACTGATTTTGTCCTGATTGTTATTTGCATATTTGTAAATATTTATATCAATATAATACCATAATAGACACAATAAAACAACCCTAGAATAAGGGTTGTTTTAGATTGAGATTATTTCTTTTTTTTTGCAACTTTTTTCTTTTTTGCAACTACTTTTTTCTTAGGAGCTGCTTTCTTTTTTGCAACTACTTTTTTCTTAGGAGCTGCTTTCTTTTTTGCAACTACTTTTTTCTTAGCAGGTTTCTTTTTAGCTACCATTTTTTTGTTTATAAAAAATTAGTTTTAATAACTCGACCTTTTATATTTGGGGTAGAAGAAAATTTTAATAATTTTTTTTTAAAACAATTTGTTTTTTAAAAAAATTTTCTGAGAAAATATTTTTTTAAAAATTATTTTGTGAAAAAAATATTTCCTTACATTCATTTTCCTACATTTAAAATATTTGTCAATATGTTGATAACTTTTTTTTGCAAAAATTTTATAAAAAATATTTTTTTGATATAAAATTTTACATAAAAAATATTTTTCAAATAAAAAATGAGAAAAAAATTTCTCATTGATTATATTTTTTAAAAATAAATTTAAAATATTATAATTTCTTCTTCTAAATTTATTTTAAATTTATTTTTAACTTGTTTTTTTATTAAATCTATTAAGGCCCAAACGTCATCAGATGAAGCGTTACCATTATTTATAATGAAATTAGCGTGTTCGCTAGAAATCGTTGCCCCACCAACGCTTACGCCCCTTAAACCACATTCCTCAATTAAGTATCCGGCTGATATCGATCCTTTTTCTTGAAATGTTTTAATCTCAGGATATTGATTAATTATTTCCTTATCAACAACTCCAATATAATTTTTAAAAATAGATCCAACTGAAAATCCTTTTGGTTGTTTACTGCTTCTTCTCTCTATGTTTTCTTTTATTTTTTCTTTTATTTTTTTTGTATCAGATTTTTCTAATTTTATTTTCGCTGATAAAATTATTAAATTATTATTTTTTTTAAAAATACTATTGCGATATGAAAAATCACAATCATTTTTTGTAAAATATTTTTCAAAAACAAAATCATTTTTTATTTCTAATACTTCTACTTCTTCTATTGAATCTCCAATTGACTGATTGAATGCTCCTGCGTTTCCATTAATTGCTCCGCCAACTGTACCAGGTATTCCCACTGCCCACTCCATTCCACTTAAATTATTTTCAGCTGACTCGTTAACTAAGAAAAACAAAGGCCAATCTCCTCTTGTCTCTACATAATAATTTTCTTCATCTAATTTTATCGGAACAAAATCATCTTTTACTGCGCTATTTTTAAAAACTATCACCAATCCATCAAATCCATTACTATTAATTAAAGTATTACTTCCCCCTCCTAAAATTTTCCAATTAATTCCCAACTCTATTGCTTTTTTAATCGCTGATTTTAATTCTTTTTTATTTTTTGAAATTAAAAAATATTTTGCTTTTCCGCCTATTTTAAAAGTAGAATAATCCTTTAGTTCAATATTTTCTTTTACTTCTGGAATACACTTCCTCAATTCTTCCAAAATTTTCATAAATTTATTTTTTAAATAATTCCAAATTATTAATCTTTTCTGACAAATCAATTAATCCTGGATTTAAATCAAGTGCCATTTGATAATTATCAATTGCCAACTGAATTTCTTTATTTTTTTCATAAATCCTCCCGAAAGCTAAATAAGTATCAAAATCATTGGGCGATAATTTTTTAGCCACTTCGTATGCAGCAAGCGCATCATCTGTTTTGTTGTCAATTAAAAAACTAGTGTTTTCGTAAATTAATCCCAAATTATGCCAAGTGCTATAATTTTGTGAATCTTTCTTTGTCGCTGTTTTTGCCAATGATTCTGCCTGTGAAGCAATATTTCTTGTTTGTTTTTCTCTTTCCTCGTCACTCAAATCAATTTTAGGATTATTGTTAAAAATGTTACTCGCCTTAATAATATATAACTGCGAAAGTCCAATATAATAATCAGCTGCACCATAAAAATCAATTGCTTGTTCCCCTGCTTTAATCGCTCCATCAATGTTTTTTTGAAGCCGATAATCAATTACGCTAATTTGATAAAAAGACTCAGCAACATATTGCTTAATAAAAAATATATTTCCGATAAACAAAAATAAAAATATACCCAATAAAATAAATTCTGTAGTATATTTTGGTGATTTCCATTTTATTTCTTTTTCATTTTTACTATTAGTGAAAGACCACACCCCAAGTACAAAAAATGAAAAGACCATAGGAACAATCGTCATTTTATAAAAAAACATCAAAGCAAACAAAGAAAAGCCAATTGGAAAAACCAAACTACTAAGTTGTTCTCTTTCTGATTTTTTATTTCCACTACTTTCGGATTGCAGAAAAGCAAAGCCTTTAATTGCAAACACCAAATAAGCCAAAACCAAAAACACAACAGCAATAACACCCAAAGATCCAACTAGAGTAAGTAAGGCAATGGGCCCTTGATTAAAAATCAAACCAGACGAACCCAAATCTTTGCTTTTATACAAAGAAAACTCATAAGCATAAGTGGCTGGCCCTGCTCCAACAAAAATATTCTTAATTGATTCTGAAAAACTTTTTTGAGTAATTGTTACAGCTGAGTCATATGAAATAGACTGCTCATAATTAAGATTAAAATTATAAGGACCTGCTTTGGGAACAAAAAACAAAGACAAAAAAATAATTGTGGCCACAAGCGGAATAAATACCTTTGGCTTATTAAATTTAAAATCCGTTTCAGTAGCAGTACGCCAAAAGGTCAAAAATGCAGACAAAAAAATAAAAAACCAGGCAATCTTATAATTAATTATCAAAAGAGTAATCAATAAAACAACAAAGCTTGTTATGCCTAAAACCACACTTCTTTTTCTGGATGGTTTTTCTCTATCTCTAAAAATTAAAGCAAAAACACATGCCAAACTTAAGGCAAAAATTATTCCAAAAGATTCCACGGGTGCAAAAAAATCAGTCCTAAAATTATTAAATAGACTCAACAGAAAAGCTATGGCCAAAAGAGTTGAACCAGCAACAAAAGATTTAAGCACTTTGAAGAAATCCTCTTTACGATAGATAAGGTTGGCACCAAAAAAAGCTATGGCCACATATACAACTATCATAAAAAACGAATCGATTATATTGCCCCTACTCAAAAAACTTTGTGAAAAGCTTTTTGAAGCCAAAAAAGAAATAGTAGAAAATAATAGAAATCCCGACAATAAAAATGTAAATTGACCATACTTGATTGTGGTTTTTTTATTTTGCCAAAAATCCGCTACCCAAATCACAAAAAGCACAAGCACAAATAAAGATGCGAATAATTTTTGGCTTAAAATATAAGATGTAGAAATCTTTGGTATGTAAAAAATAGGTAAAAAAAAGAAAAAAACCAAAAAAATCCAACTGGCTATTTTTTTAAAATTAATCATATTTATATAAATAAATTATACTATTTCTATTTAATAAAATCTACCTTTTGTACAAAAAAAGGGTCCTTTTGGACTCTTATGATTTTCTGGAGAGTAATTCTGTATACTCTCTCAGCTCTTTTATTGATAGTTCGTCTGGCGGTTTCTTTTCTTTCTGCTCGATCGGTGAATCTGCTCTTTTGTCTTCCATCTTAACAAATCCTCAATAATTACGCCAAATCGCGCCTGCAAACAAGGAACAAAATGACTATTTCGAATTTAATGCACTTTTTCTAAAATGTCAAATAAAAAAAGCGCTTAATGATTTTTTATTATATTGCGCCTTTCTCTTTTTGCATACTCAAGCCATTTAACAATTTTTTCGTTTTTTTGCTGAAACAAAAACATACAGTTAACGGGCGGTGGACTATTGGGAACCAAACAACAATCACAGAAACTAAGCTTACAAATTATATTGTTTTCTTTTGATAACAATAACCTTTGCGAACAATCTGGTAGCTCGTTAATATTTTGTAAGTTAACGAGTATTGTTGATATTGGTAATTTTTTTAAACTTAAAATTATACAATCATGCTTATGAAATTTCTCCAAAGCATAATCTATGTTGCTAGCCTCAATAATTGCCACGGCAAGATTAAAGCTATGTTTTTTGTTCTTTTTCAGCTCCGCATAACGATCAAAAAAATCTTTAGAATTTTGAGATTCTAACCATTCTGTTTTAGAACAAATTTTCTCAAATTCTGGCTTGATTTTTACTGAATCCAGATATAAACATAGCAAAGGAATAAAATAACAAGTCATTTTTATGCTCCTAAGCCACTAATTTGTAAGTAGCTTTGCTCATTCTAAACAAACAGAAAATAAAAGTCAACCAAACCAAAAAATCAATTCAAAAACAAATGTTAAGGCAAAATCGTGAACGCGCGATTTTGTGTCGGATTTAGTAAAATCCGACGAACATTAATATACATTTTTTAACTTTCTAAATTTTAAAATATGTTAAGGTATTCGATACCTTAACATTTCTATTTAAAAAAATAATCTGTCAAATAAAAATGTTTAGGTGTCCGACACCTAAACATAATTTAATTTTAAAATAGATAATAAAAATATTATGCTAGGGATGAAGATAGCGAATAACAACAATGCCACTTCCACCATTTCCTCCAACAGCATTCACAGCTCCGCCACCACCACTACCAGTGCCTGCTGTTGCGTGACCACCGTTTGGACTAGTATTTATTCCTCCATTTCCGCCACCAGCAATACCAGTTCCTCCATGCCCACCAATACTAGAACCAGCGCCACCGCCGCCACCAGCATAACTAAGGGTTGCTCCAGAAATAGCACTAGCAGTTCCAATACCACCATCTCCACCACAACCATCTCCACCAGAATGATTATTACTACCATTTCCCGAAGATCCAGCGCCACCACCACCGCCTACTGGTATAGAACTACTTCCGGTTCCTCCTGTATATCCATTTCCTGAGGTGCCACCAGTCATTAGTGATCCAGCCGAACCACCAGATGCTGTTATGCTCGAAAAAACACTTTGATTTCCAGCAGTTACTGATCCTCCGCCAGTACCAACCGTAACTGTAAGATTACCAGATACAGAGAATCCCGATGCTGTTAGAAATTGACCAGCGCCACCACCGCCGCCATAATTACCGCCAGCCGAACCACCACCGCCACCACCAATAACAAGATACTCAACTGTAGTTACTCCAGTAGGAGTTTGCCAAGTGGTTGATCCAGGAGCACTAGAATAAGTGTAAGTATTTATAACATAACTGCCATCTGTAGTTTCTGTACAAATTAATCCTCCACCTGAAACACACGTACTAGAATATCCTAAAATTGAAAAAGTAGAAGTAATAGAATCAAATTGATAAACATAACTATTGCTCAAGTTTGAACTAAGAGTAAAACTAGGCCCGGCACCAGAATAGGTATAGGTGTAATAAGTGGTACCATTGGGATCCATAGGTATAGTTGATAGATATGATTGTATGTTGGTATAGAAATCTGTACATTCATTAGAACAACTATCACTGCAAAGATTACAAGCTGTATCAGTTGAAGGTAGGCTTCCGCTGTTTTGAATTGAATACATAGTTACAGCTTTAGCTATAGCAGCTAAATCAGATTTTCTTTTGGCATCTTTAGCTGCATTAGTAGCGCCACTCATAGAAACGAAAATAAAGCCGGAGAGGATACCGACAATTGCAATAACAACTAATAATTCAATTAAAGTAAAAGCTTTAATTTTTTTATTCATTGAAATTATTATACCAAAAAACCAATTAAAAACAAAGCCCAATCAAAAAGAATGTTAAGGTATTCGATACCTTAACATTTCTATTTAAAAATAAAAGAAAGTATTAAATAAAAAATGTTTAGGTGTCCGACACCTAAACATAATTTATTGTTAAGGTTTGTTAAGGCAAAATTGTGAACGCGCGATTTTGTGTCGGATTTAGTAAAATCCGACGAACATTAATAAACATTTGTTTTTGTTGATTAAAATACTTAATGGATTAATAAGTGGCTTTTAAAATTTGGGAACCAGTGGGAATATACATTACCCCACCTCCCATACTTAATGGATAGTTATTGGCTTGATTATTTTTGCCACAAAATTGAAATATTTTTCCAGTTTCCCAAAGCGAATCCTCTAAATTCAAAACATTAGCATCGAAACCATAGATACACGAACCTTGATAAAAATATACCCTATTATTAATATCAATATTCATATCTGAAATAGTATATGGATAATTTTCATTTTTTACCCATTTATCTTCTCCGTTATTAAAGCCTATGCTGTGAATTGCCGAAAAGGAATCGTTTCCCAATCCATTCTTAATAATTTCTTTATAATACAAACTATCATCACTGACACCCATAATATTATCTCTTTCTCCAAATTGTCGACTCCAAAAAGGATCCCCACCATTAATATCCATCACATTAAAAGCATATAAAATAGATATTGCTCCCGTGTTACCATAAAACCCTTTCCTGGTATTAAAGAAAATTATTGCGTCATCAGAAGAAAGATATATTTGCTCTATGTAATTAGTTTCTGTTCCAGTTTCTTCATAATCATCCGCAAAAACAATATTTATTTTCCTCTCAGCTAGTCTGTTGCCATTTTTACTAAAAATAAACAAACTATTATTAATAGAAAAATATAAATTATCGGCTCTATCAAAAATTATCTCTGATACCTTTTCTGGAGAAGAATCTCCAACAGATGCCAAAAAATTACAAACTTCTTCTTGTTTAAAATCATTAATATTGTCTGTAATTTTTATTAATATAGGTTGATTAGAATCATTAGCTCCGATTAAATAAATTTCTCCACTAGAATTAATTGCATAATCTAATGAGTAGATCTTATGAAAACTCTGTTTCCATTTTAATCTTCCACTAGGAGTAATAGCATAAATACTTCCACCGGAAATAAAATACACTGTGCCATCTTTATTCATAGCTACGGGATTATAGGCAGCAAGATTAAATTCATAAAACCACTTAAAGCCGTTTTCGCTATAAGCATATAATCCCTGCTTGCCATCGATCCTAGCTTTAAAATAAATCACTCCATTACTATCAATTATAGGAGGAGAAGATATGTCGTCGTCGTAGGTGCTATTGTTTTGTTCGCTAGCAAAAATTATTGTTCCAATATCTCCTCCGGTTGGTCCAACAAAAGGTATTTTGCCAGATCGCTTATTATCTCCCCAACCCAAGGCCCTCTGATGAATCGCTATGGATGTTGTATATTTAACAATATTACTAATTAATGAATAATTATTTTCACTGTCCTTTCCCTTTATAGCAAAATAATAATCATAACCCCAATACAAATCTTTTATTTTCACCTGAACTAATTCGCCATCTTTTATAATTTCCACATCTTCATAATCAATAATATTTTTTAAATTATTCAAATCTATAGATTCATTAATAGAATAATAAATTTCATAATTATCGGCCTTTGATAATCCCGTCCAAAACAAAGTCAACGCATTACCAATACCTTCAATTGACTCAGCCTTTAAATCACTAATTTCTAAATCCCCAATTAATTCTTCTGATAATGAATCATCTTCTGGTGGCAAATCCTCACCCTCATCCTCACCCTCATCCTCACCCTCACCCTCACCCTCACCTTCCTGATTTTGACTTTCATCTGCGACAACGCTATTTTCTTTCTTGGGGGTAGCATATAGAGATGTTTCCGCGTCTGCAGATAATTCCGCAAAAGTATGCCAACCGCTTAATTCACTATTTCTCTCCATTGATCTTTTGGTTTCACTATTACCAGCGATCCAATTAGGCGAAGCTAATGCCTCATCAATTAATTGACAATTCGAATCAAATAAACGCAATGATTCTCCTGAATTAGCCAACGCTCCCGCATAAATTTTATTAGCAACAATATTGGGAACAGAATTATCATCTGTACGCTCCAATAAATAAAAATCTCCAGGATTAATTAATTCATCACTATTAAATGCGATTTTTATTTGTTCATCTTTATCTAGTAACTGCCAGCCGTTTAAACTAACTATCTCAGATCCAATATTTTTTAATTCTATCCATTCGTCATTAGCACTAAGCTCAGATCCCATCCAAGCTATTTCATTAATAATAATCGGACTATTAATTGCTGCCACTAGATTTGTTTGAGCACAATAATTAATTGTTTCCACTGGATCACTATTTACATTTAAGTTAACGGATGCACCGCCGCCGCCACTACTCCCACTGCTTATTGTTTGAGTAGTAGTTTTTTGCCACCATATTTCGCTATTTTTTTCTTTGGGCGTACCCATTATTTCCGCTTCAACACCACCATAAGTATGCCAACTCATATCTGCAACATTCCTTTCCATGGTTCTTCTAGTCGCGCTATCCCCAGCTACCCAATCGGGATTAGCCTTAACAAAATCTTTTAATTCACATTTATCATTAAAAAGATAAAGCGCCTCATTGGTATTTTTCAAAGCACCGTTATAAATAATATCAGCTGATTTGTTTTGCACAGAATTATCATCAGTACGCTCCAATAAAAAAAATCCGCCAGGCAAAATAACATGATCAGTTTCAAAACTAATATTTATCTTTTTATCTTCGCTAACCAAACTCCATCCATCAAGATTAATTTCTTGAGTAGATCGATTTCTTAATTCCATCCATTCATCACTAGCGCTTTGCTTGCTTCCCATCCAAGCCAATTCATTAATAATAACACTATCCTGTCTTGGATTTCCCAAATTAGCAATATCACATTCTATTTTTTTAAGAGCTTTATCCTCGGCTGCTTGTTTAATTTCAACTTCTTGCTCATCTTCTTCTGCTAACCTTTTTTCCAACTCCTTTAAAACCTTAACCAAAGCTTTCTTTTTTTGATCATCTGTCATTCCTTCAATCAGGCTAGTATCTTTTTCTATTATTTCTTCTTTAACTATTTGCTGTTCTGATTTGTTCTTAATATTATCATCTTCGGTTTTTTGAATTATTTGCGGCTGTTTTACGATTTCCGAAGTTGATTTAACCAAGGTATCGCCTTGATCAATTCTATTTATTTCCGCATTAATTGCCCTCGTATTTCCCTGCTCTTCGCTATAAGGAATATAATCTACTATCTTGGCCTTAACTGGAAAGATCGAATTAATAAAATCTTCTACATTCTTTAAGCCTTTACCAATTGGATCGTTAATATATTTATCCACCCAAGATTTTGGCGTTAAATTAAAATCAGAAACCTTGTCTGGAAACGCCACAGTAATTACTGGACTACTGGTCCATTGTCTATCAAAGAGAAAATTGGTTTTTTCAATTTCTCCTCTTATTTCCGCAATAAAAGGTGGTATCTTTTCGCCAGGCGCCAAATCATTCACAAACCCCATGGACATACCAACCGATCCATGGCTTGTTGGTGGTTCCAAAGCTTTTGGAGAATAAAGTCTAATTATTAATTCTCCTCTATCTTTATCTTTTGGCTTATAGACCATAATATATTGCAAGGGAGAATCAACCTCTGTCTTTCCAGTTGTATATTTTACTTTCATAGCCCCAATTGCCACCTTCATATCATACTGAAAAAGATAATCATTAACATATCTTGTCGCTTCTTTAACAGTTAATGATTCTGCAAGACCTATTATTCCACCAACAGGATTTTCAGTGTTTAATATTTTTGCAATATTTACCAACTCTTTAGAAATATTAATCGCTGCTTCAACTGGCAAATCACCAAAAAGATAATTCCAGAGATCCATCCTAACAACTTCTCTTAGAAAAAACATTGTAGTAGTTTCTTTTGGTGAAGAATAAGCGGATACTTTTAGTCTTTGTGCTTCTTCACCAATTTTTCCAATAGAACTTTGAAATATTTTTTTCGTTTCTATTTCAGAAAAAGTTTGATAATTCGAACTAGCCGCAAAAGTGTTATTGGGTACAACAAAAAAGCATACTAACGACACAGTTAATAAAAACTTAAAGACCAAATTGTAAAAGTTCATTTTATTTTATAAAAATAGTAGTTAAAAAATCATTAAAAATTTGCAAGCACTTTTCTTTATCTTTGCCAAATAAATCCGCTTCTATAAAATAAAGTTTATTACTTTGTACAAATTCTACATCAATAATGTTTCCGTTATTTTCTTTATTATCATTAACTGTAAGATTTTTTTGCAACATTTTTTTGCCACCAATATCCACAATAGCATATTTGCTTTCCTCGCTACTCATACCAGTCAACAGATCTGGATGATCTAAATACTTCTTTACTTCTGCATAATCAAAATCGTCGATTAATGTCTTTTTTGCGCTTACTCCAATCCAACAACCAGTCGCGGGAACAGAAGCCGCCGACGGATTATCCTTAAATGGTTTAAAATCTGGACTACTTAAAGCTATGCTCGCTAGCTGACTAGCACTCGCCGTCCATCCAACTGGTACTTTAAATTTTAAACCAGATTCTATATTTTCAAAATAAACTTCTTCATTTGATTCTTGTTTATTAAATTCCTCAAACTGAATATAACCTAAGGATTCTTCTTGCTTTTGTTGCCATTTTTGCCAACAAAAAAATCCCAATCCAACAATCACAAGCAAAAGAACTACACCTGCTATTATCTTCACAATTTTGTTCATAATATTATAAAAGTTAAAATTAATTATATTTTATAAAATTTGGAAATTAAAACCAGCCAGCCAGCCATGTTTAGGTCAATTAGCGAGGGCTAATTAATGTCAGATTTAACAAAATCTAACGTACGCCATAAAATATTCTAAAATTAAAACTCTCTAAAATTTCTAGCCCAATGTTTAAATTTCCAAACCAAAAAATCACAAAAAACCAAACACAAAACAGCATTCTATATATTTCCCTATTAAATACATAAACGAACCAATCGCCCATGTTTAGGTGTCCAACACCTAAACATTCCCAACAAAGAGCTAATAATTACCACTTATTACTAAATATAACTTGTTGCTAAATACAACTTTTATCAAAAGAACTAATCATTTAGATCTATTAATTTTTAAACGAGCCAATCCAAACACCTACAATCATTCATGTTAAGGTATTCGATACCTTAACATTCTCAATCTTATTGTTTTTAATCTTTTTCGATAATAAAACCGAAATCATCTGCTTTTATTTTTTTAGGAATTACCTTCATCCAATCTATGGTCTGACCTTTATATCCTTTTTCACCCCCCAATAAGTCTGCGTAAAAATCTCTATTTATAACAGACGGAAAATTCTTTTTTCCACAATAATCCAAATGGCTTGACCAACGGTAATCATCTAAATAGTCCCTTAATTTATCATAATCTTTAGCGCCTCCTCCCCTCCAATCTTCCTCAATTAAATCTAATGGATTAAAGTGTAAATAAAACAATAAATAATCAAAATAATTTTGCTGATTTATATGCTTAGCTTTATATGATCCTTGAAACAAAGGGCCAACTCGCTTATTTTTTAAATTAAAATAATTTGTATATCCTATGCCTAGCTTCTGCATAAATTTTACAATACCACCATCTATTTTTTGATTTAAAATAAAATGATAATGATTGGGCATTAAACAAAAAGCTAAAATTTCAACTAATAATTTGCGTGGTTTTTTGTCATTATTTTTAATAAAAGCTATATCAATTGCTTTTTCGTCCAATTCCTTTGATTTACGATAAGAAAAACGAACATTAGCTGCCGCCACAAAATTCTTATCGTTGAATTCGTACATATCGTGAACAAACAATTTATAATCCTTATCTTCTTGAAAAATATTTCGCTTCTCTACTCCGCGATTGTAAATATGATAGAATTCTCCATTAATAAATTGTGGCTTTTTGTTTGGCATAAATGCTTTTATTCTAATGTTAAGGTATTCGATACCTTAACGTTCTTATTAAAAAAACTCCCGGGAATGGGAGTTGTAAATAAGTTTCGTAAAAAAATACTAAATGTTGTAAATAAATTAATAATAGCGTCAACCGATAAAGTGTTTAAAAATTTACGTTTGTGGACAGCTGAATAGAGGCAGATTAATAATTTGCTTTGCACAAAAAATATATCTAATAATGTTAAGGTATTCGATACCTTAACGTTCTTATTAAATAGGGAAAAATATTTCCGCATAAATAAATTTTAAAAAAACAATAATCTATTAAATATAGATTTAATTAAAAACTATCTTTGATTATTATTTTGTTAATTTATTATTTATATTTTACTATTTAAAAATAATCTGTCAAATAAAAAATGCCTAGAGGGCTGCCCAAGCATTCTTTATTAATGTTAAGGTATTCGATACCTTAACATTCTTTCCTGTTTATTATTAATGTTAAGGTATTCGATACCTTAACATTCCTATTTGTTCGATACCTTAACATTATTATTTGTGTGTGTTCTCGTTTCTTAATTTAATGCTATCAATTATTATCTCTTTTTTTTCTAAATGATAAATAATTCTAAAATTTCCTTTTTTCGCCCTATAAAAATCCGTATTTTTAATCTTAACTATATCCAATCCTTTTTTGTCGCCATTAATCAGCTTATTAATTAATTCCGCAATCATTTCCCTATCCTGTTTTCTTATTTTTCTAAAAAGCTTTTCGATATCGTCAGCCATGTCTAAATAGTTTTTTTAATTATCTTTAAAAGATCTTTAGCTTTTATTCCCTTGCCCTCATTGTCCCTTATGGCATCGAAAACAGTATATTCATTGCTTTCTTTGCTATCAGCTAAAATAAGTGGCTTTATTTCCAAAAAATCTCCTTTTTCCTGTATTACAAAATTATTAGTAGAAAAATTCTTTCTCCATTTTGCCGGTAAGGTTATTTGCCCCTTTGATGTTGATTTAACTATTATTGACATATAATTATTTATATTACTGTATTAATGTAAGAATATCTTACTTTCTTACATTTGTCAATAAGGGCTACTGACTGGGGATGAGCTTGCCTTGTTAAGGTATCGAATACCTTAACATTCTTTTCTGCCTATTATTAATGTTAAGGTATTCGATACCTTAACATTCTTTACTTAATATTTTTTAAACAGGTTATTGGATGGGGATGAGTCTGCCTTGAGTTAAAAGAGTAATAATTAATTTTAACAACACAGTTAATAGCTCTTCCCTATTCATTTGACTTAACGGCTTATCGATTGTAAACGGTAATTTTATTTCGTCTGCCTCTAAATCATCTCCCTGATTAGCATTAGTATCAAAAAAACTTGCAGCAGTTAAAGAATAATAATAACTTACTTTTGTATCTAAGCTACTTTGCTGCACAGAAGGAATTAAGATTACTGAAGCAATATCTTTACCAATACCAGGAACCAACAAATCACTGCTTTGATTTTGATTAAACTCTAAAAAATTTACAATCGCATCACCTGAAATATTTTTTACAATATATGGAATTACGAATTCTGCGTTTGAAGAACTTTTAAAAGTTAATTTTAGCGTTCCAACTCCCCCGCTAAACTTTTGCCAATGAGCAGTATAATTTTTTATATTTTGTCCTAAATAAAGATTACTATCTCCAGAAAAAGGCAAATAATTACTAAATGGCAAAATATGCAAATCAACTAAATTAGGATTTTTAAAGCAATATTTAGCAGAAACGCTACAATCATTAAGATAAACCGCTATCGTAAAATTAGTATAGATATCGTTAAATCTTTCTTTAATATTATTTTTTAACAAAGCCTGATTAATACTTTCAATTCCAACTTCTTTTGATTTTAAGGAGTCGACTAAAATATATGAACCATAATGATCCACCAAATAATGCACAAATATGCTCACGGCTCCATAATCATCAATACTACCATCCCAATCTATTAAGGAAGTAGAAGGCGAGTTAATAAAAGATTTTACTCGATTAGATAAATAATTAGTTGAAGCAAGATTGTCATTGTATCCAAGTAAAGTTGGCGCGTATTCTGCCCTAGCTTCATTGAGCCAAACGTCTTCAGCGACATTGTATTTCATTTCCTTTTGATTAAAAGTAATTAGATGCATAAACTCATGCGCTAAAAAAGATTTCATCAAGGGACTGTCTAAATTATCAACATTTAGATAAAGCATTTCGCGCTGATTACTATATGGATTTACTAAGCGATCATATTCATCAATGTTTCTTACATAGCCACGCGCATTATCTTTCATTGAATAAAAAAGAACGGTAATTTTTTTGTCTTTATCTATTCCGGGATTTGCTTCGTTTCCAAAAGTTGAAGTTAATTGAGGATAAATATTGGAATCAAACTCTGAAGCTAGCTTACTCATTTTTGAAAATAAATCTGGATATTCTTCTTGTTTTTTATCATTCCACCAAGAATCTTCAAAATAAAAATATACATTATCGTAGCTTCCTTTTAATGTTGCATCTATCTTAACTGCTTCGTTTTTAGAAAAACCAGAGTCAACAAAAAAACTAACTTGTTGATTTAAAGAATCAGCCCTAGCAGTAAAAACAGGCATTAAAAGAAAAAAACCAAAAATTATTAAACTATATATTTTGTTTAATTTTTTAATCATTGAAATTATCTTAACACAAAGCTAAAAATAAAAAAAGCAACATTTAGTTGCTGCTTTCTCCATTTAATTGATTTACCAGTAGATTAGAATATGGCAAGGCTTTTTCTCCTTCTCCTTTTTCTTGATAATAATTTATTATCCAAGACAAAAGATCTGGGTGGTTATTGTTTTTTTCTAAGCCATTATCAATCAAGGACTTTATTTTAACTTCATCATCATTAAATCGATACCAATATAGATAAGCAAGCATTCTATATCCTGGAATATATTCGGGATGAACTTCGATTAATTTCTTATAATATTCTTCTGATTTTGTCCAATTTGACATATCAGAATACAAATCAGCAATATTATTTAAGACAATTAAATTGGCGGGATCTTCATTAAGAATAGCTAAATAATCATTCAGAGCTTGTTCTTTATTTCCGGTATTAGCTTTGCCAACAGCATCTAAAACTCTTTGATTAATGCTCTGTTCTTTTTCGGAAGAATTTTGATTTTGTTGATTTTCGCTATTATTTAATTCTTCAATCTGTTGTTCATTTCCTTGAAAATTATTAGTATTTCCATCTTTTTTGTTTGCTAAAAGAAAAACTGCAACAGAAATAATCAAGACTAACAACAAAACAAATACTGAAATAATTTTTGTTTCTTTTTTCATATGTAGCTATTATAACAAAAACAAAACAAAAATCAATAACAAAACACACCCATTTCTGGGTGTGTTTGTCCGATTATTTGCTATCGAGAAACTCTATACAAGATTAGTAGCTTAGACTGTTTCCATTAACTGGATAACCATCTGCTTGTGTCTTGTAATCAGCAGTACCTGTTGCGTTAAGCGGTGTGTAATCCCAGTTTAATCCACCAACAGTTGTTGTTAGAGGACCAGTTGAACCAGGAACAGAAACAAAGAATGTTCCACTTACACCAGCACCTAATCCAGTTTTTACAGATGTTGTATCAGCTTTTACTGTCAAAGTCATTGTTTGACCAGCAGTAATAGTTTGTGCAACTAAAGCTGTGTCACCTGTACCTGCCTGATTAGCGTCAAAGTGTACTCTATTGTTAGTGATTGTTACAGTTGCCTGTTCTCCAGCAACATTAGGAGTTGCACTGAATGTCAAGGTCGATGTTCCACTTACATAAGGGTAAGCGGATTTACCTGTAACAGTTACCGTAGCTGTTAGTGTGCCAGCATTATTGTAGAAGGAAACTGTGTCTCCTATTGCAATTGTAGCAAACTCAGCAGCAGAAATATTTCCTAATTCATCACTTCCTCCAGCAGAAATATTTCCAGAGAATAAAGTTACTGTGGTACCAGAAATAGCTAAACCACCAGCAGCTCCATCTTGAGTTGTTCCAGTAGCAGTTGTTGTTATAACCTCAGAAAGCTTATTAGCACCATTCCATAATGAATATTTAACAACATATCTAGCTGGTGTATTATTTCCACCCTTTTCGATTGTAAAACTGTTGAAAGTTAAATCTCTACTTCCTTCAGCTTTTACATCGAAAATACCAACAACTTCTTCTGAGGCAGAATATCCTGTTCCAGAAGGACTTGATGTGTTTTTAGTGATAACAGGTTCTACTTCTTCAAATCTCATTGTGTTACCAACTAAAGCGTTAACATTAGTTAATTTTGTAACACTGTCGCCAACCACTAAGTTCAAACCTTTAATAATAGTGTCTGCACCAGTAGCGTCGCCAGTAGCAGCAATTGCTGTAGTAACAGTATAGAAACCATCATTAGCAATAACGCTTACGTCGTGAACATAAACAATATCACCTACTGCTAATGCGAAAGCCATACTATCAACTGCTGCATCTGTTCCTACTTTAGTAAGCATTGTAACGTTGTCTCCTGCTGCCCATTTAACATCACCTGCATCACCATTTAATTTTAATGATCCTGCAGCGTTTGTTAAATCAGCGCTAGTAGGAGCAGCTGTTACCATATAATATCCCGGAACTGTGTTAACTGCTGTACCTGCGCCAGAACCATCTGTTGCAGCAACAGTAAAGTAAATAACATCACCGATATTACCAGTAAAGTTATTTGTACCGGCTACAAAAGAAGTGCCTGTTAAGGTTTCTTGTGTAATAGCACCTGAGCCTTCACCCATAGCATTCATTGTTCCAAATCCAACAGTTCCCAATTGAGCAGCTGTAATTGTACCAACGTTTGTTGTGTCAACTGCAACTGTCAATACTCTTGAACCATAAGCTGGAACAATAATTTCGCTACCAGAAGCAAATGTAAATACAGCTGTACCAGAAGTAACAACAGCAGTTGGGTCTGTAGATAAGCCAGTTCCTAGAAGTTTAACGCTTGCAATGTTTCCATTACCGTTAATTGATCTTACTTCTAATCTGTTTATCTTCATATTCTCAACTGTAGCAGCTAATTTAACTTTGCCTAATTCAACACCAGCTAAACCAGTTGATAAGAATTGGCTTGAAGCTGCACCTGAAGTTTCCATAGCAACAGTCAATAATCCACCATCTACAACTAAAATTACTTGACCTGTTTGAGCGGCAGCAGGACCATTAGCAGCAGCACCAGATGTAGCACCTGTTCCTGATACGCCACTAATACCAATGCTTGTTGTTAATGTGTCGTTTGCTCCACCATCAGAAGCAGCTGTACCTAAGTCAACATATACATCTACTTGTAGTGTTGTGTTAACAGGAATATTTAACTGTCCTGATGTTGTGAATGTATTTGCTGTAGCACCATCGATTACTGGAGATGTTACGGCTGTTCCAAGCAATGTTCCATCAGACTTTTTAAGTCTTAGGTTTCTAAAGCTTGCGTCTACGTCAGCAGCATCTGCACCAGTAATAATAATACCAACACTTGATACGTTAACTCCTTCTGATGCACCAGTTTGGAACAAGTATGAACCAATCTTTACATCAGATTGACCTTCAACTTTACTACTGTTACCCAATGAACCATTCTTTACAACTGTTAAAGTGCCTTGTGAGGCGCTTAATTCGTTGCCTAGAATATAGCTTGCAGCAGAGTAAGTTGCGTAAGAGTTGGTTGTAATCTTTTTGTAGTAAATATCTGAAATTTTTCCTTGAATTGTGTCAGTTGCAGCCAATGTGCTTGATGTGTCAACAACTATAGAAATAGTTTTTGATGTTCCAGCAGTGATTGTGTAGTAACTGTTCAAAGTATCAATATTTGTACCAGCAGCAACGCCACCAGCAGCACCAACTAAACCAGTAGCTGTAGGAGAAGAAGACCAAATAGTCGCTCCATCCTCTGTTACCAATCTTACTGTACCAGAAAGATCAGTTGTGGCTAAACCTGTACCCTCAACTCTAACATCTACTCTTTGAATTTCAATGTTTTCTCCAATTGCTTCAAATTTGTATGTAGCAATTGTTGTTGAGTTAGCACCAATGTTTATTGTTCCAGAAGGAGATGTTGTTGATTTTGAAACATACAAGCTTCCAGAAGCAATAGTCATATGGTTGTAGCCTGCTGCACCAACAGCAATGTCTCCAATTGGGAATGAATTGTCAAGCACAGCACCTGCTGTTGGAAGAACGTTCAATCCAGTTGAAACACCGGTAACTACAACGTCGTAATCGTTTTGGATTAATAATTGTGCAGTTCTTGAAGCACCATTAACAACATCCAATCTTACTATAAAGTCCTTAGTTAATCCTTTTGCGATTCTGTAAGGAGCAGCAGATAAATCAAATGTTGCATATTTGTTAGTGAAGCCAGAAACTGTAGCTAAGACTGTACCGTCTGGAGCAATTAATTGAAGATTTGATACATCTGTATCAGCAACTGTACCATTTTGATAAATCTTTATAGATTTAACATCTACATCTTCATTTGCACCAGCAGCAAATCTAAATTTTTGAATATCGTAACCTGTTGTACCAATATCTCTAGAAACAGTAGCTGTTGTTAAAGAAACAACATCAACTGTTACTGCTCCCAATGTTAGGGATGTGTCTGCTAATGTAAGTACATTTCCTACTAATGGTAAACCAGTGAAAGAAGATGTGCTTGCTATAGCTGTTAGGTTCATACCTAATGTTCCAGATAATGGATTAGCTGTTCCAATATTTAATTGAACTGCGATTTCCTGTGTTGTATTAGCAGGAATTATAATTGGTTCATTAGAGAAACTAATTGTTGCTGAACCATTAGCAAGTGTTACAATGTTTCCATGTCTAACACCGTTTTGGTCAACAACTAATACACCAGCTACGTTTGAGTCAATAGACAAACCTGTTCTTTGAACAGTAATGCTTGTTATTGATTCTGATGTAGCACCAGCACTAACAGAAGCTTTTAAAACTGTATTGTATGCTGAATTTTCTCCTAATGTTCCTGATGGTTGATTAGCAGATAAAACAACACCTACGCTTCCTGGAGCTGTGGTTGTTGAATCACATTTTTGTCCAGTTGTTGGACTGTATCCAGCAGTTGATGTGCAGCCAGCAGGAAGAGTTACAGTTGAACCACCAGAACATGGTTGTCCAGTTACCGTGCTAAAGCCAGCAGTTGATGTGCAACCAGCAGGAAGACCAGTTCCTGTGCTTGTACCACCAGCAGCTAAAATAGCGTTAGCTTTTGCTCTTGTTGCAGATGCCCAGTTTCCTGTTGGAGCTGTTAAGCCCAAAGGAGCCAAGATTTCAGCAGCGTATTTAGTTTGAAATTTGTTTACTGCAGCCTTTGTTAAAGCACCGAAGTAAGATGTTTCTGCGCCTGCGTTACCAACAGCGGTATCAGCGTCAGAATTTAAAAAGATTTGAAGATATTTTACCTCTGTACCAGTGGATCCTTGTTTCAATGTTTGTGTGAATTGAAATCCACTTGGAATTCCAGTAATAGAACCGGTAGTTGTTGTTGTGGTTGTTGTAGTTGTGGTTTGTCCACCTAAACTAGCAATCAATTGCAATAAGCCTGCGTTGTCGCATTCGCTTAAGTGTTGCAAATCACAAGCAGCAAAAGCCGGAGTAACTACTACGGAAAGGGCAAATAAAACACTGGCGATTAAGCCGAATTTTTTTGTACTCATTTTTTTGCGTTTGTATTTTTTTTGATTTTCCTCTTTCGAGGATAAATCTTAATTTGATTTTTTTATAATAGTCATTTGTCGACCATTATAGTCATACCATCCGCATATTAATTCCTGCCACTCTGCTTTCTCCATTTGAAGAAAGCAGAAGGCAAGAAAGGATGATACAACCAAATGACTTGTTTGCAATCCTTTTCCTTTTCTGAAGATTCAACCAGTTAAATCCAGATTAGATTTCACTGGTTGAACCTCTTAAAGGTTGGGACGCAATTTTTAACTCCTCACCTCTCTCACAAATAATGGGCATTCATTTCTTTAATCTTTGATATAGAAACGAAGGCTCAACAGCTGTGGAGCTATTAAATTGTAAATTACTTAGCGGTGGTGTCTGATGTGCTTGTTTCTTCGATTTTTGGTTGGGGTTGGATTTGATAAATAACATCTAAAGCTTCACTGTATTTCTGAACGTCGAAAAGGCCCTTTGCTTGACTTAGGAGCCTCTTTTGATTAGTTGTTAGATTTTTTGCATTTGCATCAAGTTCTTTTATTTCACTATCTGCTAAAAATTTATAAATCGATTCGTAACTTGGTTCTTTATCATCCATTATAGCAGCGTTGGTATTTTTTTCAACTGTCTGAATCTTATTAGCTAATTGACCGATCAAACTAGCTTGTTCATCAGCAGGAAGACTAGCAATGTCTTTGGTAGCTTGAGTCACAGCTTTTTTGATTTCAGTAATAGCAGCTAATTTTTTATCTTGATTATTTTCGCTCTGTTTACTAACCTTGTCAAGTTCATCTAATCTAATAGAGGCTCGCTCAAATTGAGCAATAACTTTTTGTTGGGGTGAAGTAATGGTAGCCATTCGCAAGTTTTCTTGAGCATGTTTTACTATATATAGAGGTTCACCCGGAACAGCATCTTTAGCAGCAACAGCAGCAAAAGAAACAGAACCAATGGTGAATAAGGCAAAAGAAGCGAGGGCGGTTACTAATTGAGGTTGCTTGATGTAATTAAAAATATTAATAGCAGCTTCTCTGAAAGAAGGGTTCGTAGTCTTTTCAAAAGTAGTTTGAACGATTTGCGATTTAGCCAAAGACACCCATTGTGCGTTGGGCTTGATTTGTTTTAATTCGCCTATTTTTTTACCTAATGTAAATTCGTCCATAATATTGTTTAATTGACCT
This sequence comes from Patescibacteria group bacterium UBA6220, assembly GCA_002421745.1. Classification (GTDB taxonomy): domain Bacteria; phylum Patescibacteriota; class Minisyncoccia; order Minisyncoccales; family Minisyncoccaceae; genus UBA6220. Next base: position 71,757 of record DISC01000004.1, read on the forward strand.
TCTCTAAGATGCAGACGTAGAAATCGCCAATCTATTACACACAAACAGCCTATTTGATCCTATATGGGATTAGCTGCTAAATTAGGGTACCCTATATTCATCAAATCATCAATACCCTATCCCCTATTAAAATAATTATGCGGACATTTAGCGGACATAATGACTGTGTCCGCGATTAAGAACATTGATGTCCTCCAAATAGACTATGCACATAATATATAGATATATATTGGTTAAATAAGCTGTGTCCGGATAATGTCCAACAAATGTCCGGCAAATTATGCGGACATTTAGCGGACATAATCTATGTCCGGATAATGTCCAGCAAATGTCCGGCAAATTTTGTAAATATTTGACAGTATATATAGGTAGCTCTGTTTAAAATATTCCCAAACCTAGACATTCTATTGTTTTTATAAAAAAGCCTGGATTTTGACAATCCAAGCTTATTGTTGATGTGGTTGTTATTCTTGATTTTGTTGTTCTTGTTCTTGATCTTGCTCCTTTCCCTTTTTTTCTGGTGGCAAGGCACCAAACATATTTCTAATCTTTCGATTGTAATAAGATGATTTTTTTGAAAGATAATTAGCTGAACGACTACAACCTTTAACTGCCTTACCAAACATTCTGCCACAAAAATTCTTACCCAAATTAACAAAATTGGTTCGGTTAGTATAAGGATTTTTTGATGGATTATCCATAAGTTAAAATTTAAGATTACTTATATTATTATCCCTTATTATCTATATTTATTATACAATAAAATCTTTGTTAGTTAAATAGCCTGTAACACTTTAAACTTATTTAACTTTTTTTATTTTTTTGCTAAAATAAAAAACAATGTCATATATATTTTTAGACGAAAGCGGTGATTTGGGATTTAACTTCACCAACAAAAAAACCAGCAAATATTTTATAATAACTTTTATTTTTTCAGAAAAAAAGAACGCACTCGAAAAAGCTGTTTCAAAAACACACTCCTGTTTAAAAAAGAAATATCGAAAACAAAGCGGTACCTTACACTGCTTCAAAGAAAAACCAATAACTAGAGAAAGGTTGTTGAAAAAAATTGCTAAAATAGATTGTAATATAATGACGATTTATCTTAACAAAAAGAAAGTTCATTCAAGATTAAAAGACGAAAAGCCTGTTTTATATAATTATGTTACTAATATTCTGTTAGATCGCATTATAACCAAGAAAATACTTCCACTTAATCAAAAAATAATTTTAATCGCTTCTAGGAAAGAAACCAATAAATTTTTAAACGAAAACTTTAAAAACTATCTCTCTAAAAGCACCCAAAATAATCATAAAGCGAATATTGAAATTTTTATCAAAACCCCCCACGAAGAAAAATCTCTACAAGCAGTTGATTTTGCAAGTTGGGCTATTTTTAGAAAACAAGAAAAAAATGACTCAACTTATTATAATTTAATAAAAGAAAAAATAGTGGAAGAAAATCCACTATTCCCATAAAAAGACAAAACCTTATACGCTATTTACGAGCAACCATTCCGGAGGCCCACGTATAAGGAATTACCTGTCTGTATAATCATTTTAACATTAATATTTCCCCTGTCAAGAGAAATCAAAATAAAAACCCTGCACTTTGATGCAGGGTTTTAAGCTTCTAAAATTTGTCGAATTTGTTTCATTCCTCGACTAATAATTACACGAGTGGCATTAGGCGACTATTTATAAATCTCTTTGATTATTTTTTTTAATTCTGGCAAGTCTTTTTTTATTGTATTCCAAACAAGATTAACATCTACTCCAAAATAATCATGTATTAAAATATCCCGCATTCCCGCAATCTTCTTCCATTCAATAACCTTGTTTTTATTTTTTAAATCTTCGCTAAGTTTCTTTACTGCTTCTCCAATTATTTCTATTCTTCTGATTACTGCATCTTGAAGTTGTTGAGATTGAGAAAAATTAGACTTTTTAACTCCCTTACAATACTTTTGTATCGAATTGATACTTTCTAAAATATGCTCTAAAAAAACATCGTCACCCTTAACCATAAATTTTAATTTCATCCTTTTTAATGATTTTTTCTAACAAAGGATTAATAGAGTCATAAGTCGCAATATCCACATCTATTTTTAATTCTTTTTCCAAATCAAACTTTAAATCCATCAAATCCATTAGACTTTTTTGTCCAGTAAACTTAACCAACATATCAATATCGCTATTTTTCTTTTCTTCGCCTCTCGCAAACGAACCAAAAATAGACAATCGAGAAACATTGTTTTTAATAAGTATTGGTTTTATTCGTGATTTTATCCTATCTAACTTGTTCATGCTTTTATTTTACCTTATCCTAATAATTCGTCAAATAAAAACCCTGCACTTTAATGCAGGGTTTTAAGCTTCTAAAATTTGCCGAATTTGTTTCATTCCCCGACTAATAATTACGCGAGTGGCATTGGGCGACTTGCCCAAAGATTTGGCAATGTCACTGATCGGCTCTTGTTCAATATAATAGGCAGAAACAGCTTGTCGGGAGTCGTCTGATAATTGACAAAGCGCTTTTGCTACTTCCTCCATATCGCTAGCTAACATAGCTTGCTTTTCAATATTTTGACTTTCATCTTTAACTAAAATAGCAGCATCTCCCAAATCATCAGGCCTCTTAGCTTTGGCGCGATAATGATCAACTAATAGATTTTTGGCTGTGCGATACAAAAAAGCAGATGGATTATTTATTTCCACGTTTAAATAAATTTGTTTCCAAAGACGAGTAAAGGTTTCGGAAGTAATATCTTGAGCTGCTAATTCCGTCTCTACTTTAAAAAAAATGAAGCGGTAGATTTTATCTACGTATTCATCATATATTTGAGAAAAAAATTGTTCTTTAAATTTGTGAGGTTGTTCTTGCATAATTGATGCCTAACTACTCAAATGGCGGTATTTTTTAATTTATATATTTCTCCACATTTTGACAATCTTGTCCATACCTTTTCCACAATCAATGTCCGCATTGTCCGCAATCAATGTCCGGATAATGTCCAGATTAGTTGCATTAATCACCCAATTAAGATCATTGTTGTCCGCATTGTCCGGATAATGTCCAGCTAATTTCCTTTTTATGTCCTCATAATGTCCGCATATATTTTGACGGACAACAATAAAAAATATACTTTTTAAAAAACTTGATTTAATTCGTAAGCAATTGCTCGTCCGATTCCAATAGGATTAATAATATTTCTTTCTCTTAATCCCTTTAATTCTCTTCTAATAGTTCGCGTAGTGACATTAGGAAAATGTTTGCTAATATCATTTGTTTTTAATTGACCCTTACCTTGAAGCAATTCCAAAACTTTTAATTGAATATCTGTGAGCTTGGCATAATCTATTTCATTCGAGCTTAATGTTTCTTGTTTTTTGTTTTCGGATTTTTCTTCAGGCTCATTTGATATCTTCCTCTCTGGTTTTGGCTCAGTTGGAATTTCTTTTTTTAATTCTTTTTCTTCTGATTTTTTATTCTCAATTTGCGCCTCAATTTGAGCAGTGATTATTTTTTCTTTTTTTTCTGATAATGTTTTGAATAGCTCGCTTCTCAATGATTGTTCTATGTCCGTATAGCCATTTTCCAAAACTTCAAAATTTCGATTATCTACCCACTGCTGCTCCATAGCAATACTGAAATAGGTTTTTAATAATTTTATATTTGTTAAACTTTTTTCTAGTAAACTTTCTTTTTCTGATGAGACCAAAGAAAAATGATGTTTTTCAGAAGCAATAGAAAAAAAGAGCACGTCCAAGGCCTCTTTCCTAATAGCAAACTTTAAAGGCTCTTTTACTGGAAAAAGACCAGTAACTTTATATAGAGCATTCGTTAGTTTGATTAATGCTTCTTCCATCATAATATATTGAATATTATAGTTAAAACAAAACTAAAAGTCAATTGTGCAAAAATATGACCGCAAGCTGTAAAAATCCTACACAATAAGACAATTACTAATGATTTTTCGAAAAAAAAGAGCCTATAGCATTTTTATTCAATATTACTATTGAATAGATGCTTGGCTCGTTGCTTGAGCAACTCTTGAAAGTTGCCCATTGATTCGGCGATCATAACGACTGGTAATCCAGTCAATGCGGTGAAGTTCTACTTCTCCACGATAGACAATGACATGTTTGCCATTGTCTTCATATCTGTCGCCGATTTCTTTTGGCTTTGGTGTCCATTCTTGAACACTCTCTGGAATTGTTCCCAGCTTTCTTGTCATATAACAAGAATTGCCCTGAACAATTTCCCAGATTTCGGCATCAGCTGTAACAGCGAGAGAATGAAGACCCTTGCCGAAACCCTTGAACTTATCATACCAGCCAATAATCTGGCCTATTCTGATTCTTTTTCCGTTATAATCCTTTGCGTCAAAAGTATCAGAAGATATTTCGCACGCACTAAGAGGTGCGTATGCTGTTCTGTTCATTTGCGATACCCTTAATTGCTTTACAGCAACTATGTTTGAATCAGAAACAATGAAGCGTTGTACTCCATCGTCCTGAGTGAGATAAAGTCTGTCAATCATTGTTATCACTTTTTACTTTTCAAATACCAGATAAACACTGGTATTGCTAATATAATTATAACATAACAATAAATCCTGTCAACTAAACCTGTACCTACCCCAACACCTACGTACCTACCCACAGATTACACCTTTTTAAAAAAGCACCAAAGTCCATATTTATTATATTTAAACATGTTTAGGTGTCCGACACCTAAACATTCCCTTTTTGGCTGTGTTAAGGTATTCGATACCTTAACATTCCCTTTTTGGCTGTGTTAAGGTATTCGATACCTTAACATCGATGCCTTAACATTCCCCTTGCGTAAAAAAATATATATAAAAAGATTACACATAAAATAAGAAAAAACCCATGTTTAGAGGTCGAACCTCCAAACATTCAAATGTTAAGGTATTCGATACCTTAACATTCCCCTTTGCCTTTTTTATTGTTAAGGTATTCGATACCTTAACATTCTCCCTTGTCCTCTTGCGTAAAAAAGGTGATTTATATGGTTTGGGTAAAAAAAATCTAGGCTATTGTAGCTCTAGACTATTAATACTTTTTAATTCCCAAAAATCATTATATGGGATTAATTTGTTCTGTTTTTTGTTTTCACTATTGTAAAGAGAAAACATTTTCACTTCTTCGTCTATCTCAAGCTCTGTACCCTTAGAGACAAGAAATCTTCCACTGGAAATCACAAACAGAGAAAGATATTTCTCTTTTTTGGGCTTTATTAGTAAATAATAACAATTGACCCCTTCGATGAGAATTTTGAATGATCTTGAGTAACCTGACGATATCTGCATTTTGCACCATCGGCATTATAAAATTTTATTATAAAATTGTCAAATAAAATAATCTGCTAAAACACATAAAAAAAATAAGGAAGCTTTTAATCACTTCCCTTTATTATATAATTTTTCTTAGGAACAAAAATCTCGAATCTTGCTCCTTTTTCTGGAACACCAGTCTCATGAATCATTATTCCAGTGATAGCCAGAATCTCTTTCGTAAGAAATAGACCCATCCCAGTGTTTTCTCCAAATCCTCGCTCAAAGATTTTTTCTTTTTTGTCGTTTTGAACACCGATTCCATTGTCTTCCCAGACAATCACAACTCCATTATCTTTAATTTCATAGCGAACACAAACCTCTGTCGCTCGAATTGAATGACGAAGAGTGTTGTCCATTAAATTATGGAAACATTTCGCAAGCATTGGATCAGCATAGACCAAAAGGCCATAGCAATTATTTTTGAGAATAATATTCTCATTTTCGGTCCTTAGTATCAAATCAGAGACAATTTCCCATCTAGGATTTTCCGAACCTATATCTTCATAGGTTTTGGCAAAATCGATTTGACTTTTGATCCGCTGCATTGCTAAAAATGCTTTATCCAAATCTTCAACTTGTTCTGGACTCAAATTGTCGGAACGAACAAGATCCAGATAGATCATCCCCGCAGTCAGATGATTAAAAACGTCATGCCGAGTAATGCTTGATATTAATTTTAGCTTTTTATTAAGCATTCTCAGATTACATTCCATTTCCTTGAAATAAGTAACATCACTGACGCTACCTTCGTGTCCAACAACGATGTTGTTTCCATCCATTAGGGCTGTTGCATTGACGTGATGCCATCTCCACGACCCATCGATATGCCGGATCCGATATTCAACGCTACTTTCCTTTGATTGGTTTAGCATTTTTTTGCAAGCCTCAACATCATCAGGATGAATAAACTCCTCAAATGATCTACCAATTGCCTCAGTGGGCGAACGTCCGACAAGCGACCTCCAAGACTGAGAGACAAAAGTAATTATCCCCTTTTGATCAATCGTGAAAATAGCATCATGGCTATTTTCTACCAATAGACGATATTTTCTTTCATTTATCTTGAGCTGTTCTTGAAGTTGCTTTTCTTTTTTATTATCCGAAAATATTCGTTGTATTGATTTTGATAAATCTTCAAAACGATTTATCAAAATACCTCCTTTTTCCAAATAACCATTTGCTCCGCTATTTATAGCCTCAATAGCCAGCCTTTCATTTCCTCTTCCAGTAAAAAAAGCAAAAGGCGTTAAATCATTTTTATTTCGAAGTTGCTTCAAGAAATCAATACCATTGATTCCGGGCATATAATAATCGGAAACCACAACGTCAAAATTTCTGATTTCCATTATTTTCATTGCCTCTGCAGCGCTTGTGGCTGTGGTAATAACCATAATGCCATCTTTTTCCAACGATAACTTGCTAATCATCAGGATGTCTTCATCGTCATCAACGAAAAGAACTCTAATCTTGCTTGAACTTGAATTGTCAAAGACCATCATAATCACTCCTTAAGGTTAATCACCTTAATATTTTAAGCATACAACAAAAAAACTCTTTGTCAAACAAGCAAAACCCTCAAAATCAAATAAAAAAACTTGGACTTTCTAAAAAATCCAAGCATTTTTAAATTATCAATAGTTATTAAATCTTATCTATTTCTCTAGCATCTTTTAGAAAATCCCTTCCCATTCCTACTGCCTTACCGCTAGCATAAAGCAATAACATAGCAAAAAGAGACCAAAGACTAGCATTTAATGTTTCTGTAATAGCGTTAGTGGGAATCAAATTTTTTACCTGATCTCCAAGCTGTTGTGTTATTAATGCGTTCATTTGATCTTGAAGAGTTGAACCAGTTGATGATTTATTGGATGCTGGCTCTGGCTGAACAAAAATCTGAGGAAATTTTTCTTTAGCAGTATAATATTGATATGAAGTTGAAACATCCCAATAAAAAATTACTAATCCAGTAATAATTAGCATAATACCCAAGATTCTTTTAATTTCTTTTTCCATAAATATTATTTATTAATTTAATTTTATATTTTAATTATATACTAATTTTAATCAAATAAAAACATTAAGACCCTTAAAAGGCCTTAATGTTAATAAAATTCCTTAATTAAATTGTTACTTAACTGATTTATTTGGATTGGGCTGATTAAAATAAGCACGATAAGCATCAATGGCTTTGTTTAATAATGTCTTGTCAAAAGCTATTTTCTTTAAAGCATCTTCAACCTTCAGCCATTTGGCCTCAATATAGCCTTCTTCTTTTTGAGGAGACAATAAGGCCATTTTTCTAATAAAAAAAACGAAAACATTTACTCGTTTAAAATGCATCTTATCTTCGTCATAATCTTTGTATTTAAAACGACTCTGTCCAACAAAACCAATTGGATTCAAATGCATACTCAAGCCAAGCTCTTCTTTTATCTCTCTCTGTGAAGCAAAGGCTGGAGTTTCTCCGTGCTGAATATGTCCTTTGGGAATAACAAATTTCCCTCTTTCATTTTTTAATAAAGCTACATAAAGATTTTTGTTTTCCGACTCATAAAAAACAAATCCTCCCGCATCTTGATGGAGGACTTTGTCTTTTAAAAAGATTATTTTATCTTTTTTTGCGGACTGTTCCATAATTAGCTTTTTAAGGCATCTATTTTCTTTCTGGTTGTTGTTTTTTCTTTACCAGCCGAGATTAAAGTGATTTCTCCAGAAGAATCGGCATCAATCATTATTTTAGAGCCGTCTTTTACTTCTCCGACAACTATTTTCATAGCCAAAGGATTTAAAATCAAACGCTGAATAATTCTTTTTAACGGTCTTGCTCCAAGATTAGGATCAAAACCTTTTTTAGCTAAAGATTGTTTGGCTTTATCGCTTACGCTTATTTTTATTTCTTTTTTAGCTAATCTTTTTTGGACTTTATTAATTTCCAAATCAACAATTTGTTTTATTTCTTCAGCTCCCAAATAATCAAAAATAACGATATCATCAATTCTATTTAAGAATTCTGGCTTGAATTTTTCTTTTAAGGCTGCCTGCACTTTGCCTTGCAATCCTTGTTTTTTGCTGACTTTGCCACTATCTATAAATCCTAAAGGCGCTTCTTTGGCAATAATATCAGAGCCAACATTAGAAGTCATAATTAAAATTGTATTTTTAAAAGAAGCTACACGTCCTTTGGAGTCAGTTAAACGACCATCTTCCAGTACTTGCAAAAGAATATTAAACACCTCGGGATGGGCTTTTTCTATTTCATCCAAAAGAATTACACTATATGGTCTGCGTCTCACCTTATCAGTTAATTGACCGCCTTCTTCATAGCCAACATAGCCGGGAGGACTACCAATCATTTTTGATACATCAAATTTTTCCATAAATTCGGACATATCCACTCTAATCAAAGCATTTTCATCATTGAATAAAAACTCAGCCAAAGCTTTGGCGGTTTCGGTTTTACCCACACCAGTTGGCCCCAAAAACAAGAATGAGCCCATTGGTCTAGATTCTTCAGAGATACCGGCACGAGAGCGCCTAATCGCGTTAGATACGGCTTTTATGGCTTCTTCTTGATCAACGATCCTTTTGCCCAAAAACTTTTCCATATTTTCTAATTTTGAAACTTCAGACTCTAATAATCGAGTAATTGGCACACCAGTCCACTTGGCAACCACGCGTGCAATCTCTTCTGGCCCAATTTCCTGTTTTAAAATAGGGTTTTGTTTTTGCAATCTTTCTATCTTGTTTTCTTGTTTTTTTAATTTGGCATATAAATCCGGCAAAACTCCGTATTTTATTTCTGCTACTTTTTGCAAGTCACCATCTTTTAATAATTTTTCCGCTAAATATTTTTGTTTTTCTATTTGCGTTTTTAATGTTTTAATTTGACCAATAACTTCTTTTTCTGTTTTCCAGCGTACAGCAAAAGCATTGGCTTTTTCGTTTCTCTCAGCCAATTCACGATTAATTACTCTTTCCCTTTTTTCATAACTTAATTTTTCCTTATCTTTGGGATTGGTTGTCATTTCTTTTTTAATCGCTTCTCTTTCAATTTCCAATTTTTGAATTTCTTTTCTCAAATTTTCAAACTCAATAGGATTAGATTCTATTTCCAAACGCAAAGCTGAAGAAGCTTCATCCATTAAATCCACTGCCTTATCGGGTAAAAATCTATCTGGAATATAGCGAGCAGATAATTCTGCTGCAGCTACAAGAGCTGAGTCTTTTATTTTTAAACCATGATGCATTTCGTATTTTTCCTTAATGCCACGCAAAATAGATACTGTATCCTCAATTGTAGGCTCAGTAACATAAATTGGCTGAAATCTTCTTTCTAAAGCTGGATCGCTTTCAATATGTTTTTGATATTCTTTTAGTGTAGTTGCTCCAATAGCTCGTAGTTCACCCCTAGCTAAAGCTGGTTTTAATAAGTTAGACGCATCAATCGCTCCCTCCGCACTACCAGCGCCAATTAGAGTATGTAATTCATCAATAAATAATAAATATCTTCCATCAGCTTTTCTTACTTCTTTTAATAGGGCCTTCATTCTGTCTTCAAATTCACCGCGATATCGAGTACCAGCAATTAAAGATCCTAAATCCAAGCCAATTACTTCTTTGTCTTTTAAACTTTCTGGAACATCACCCTTAACAATACGTTGAGCCAATCCTTCTACAATTGCGGTTTTACCCACACCAGCTTCACCAATCAAAACAGGATTATTTTTTGTTCTTCTAGATAAAATTTGCATCAAGCGTCTAGTCTCATCTTCTCTCCCAACAATTGGGTCTAATTTTCCCTGTCTAGCAAGGTTGGTTAAATTACGTGAATAATTTTCTAATACTTTGTATTTTGCTTCTGGGTTGGGACTGGTTACTCTCTCTCCGCCCCTAATTTGATTAAATAATTTTACAGCCGTGGTGTAATTAAGCTTAGCTGCAGATTGATCATTAGCCTCGGTTACCTGTTTTAAGTAAGCCACCTTTTCTAATACATCATGAGCATGTGTTTCTGAGCTTAAAATAGCTAAAAACAAGTGTTCCAAAGAAACAAAATCATCACTCATATTTAAAGCTTCTTCTCTAGCTCGCTCCAAAACCTTAGCCATATCTTGAGTAAGATAAAACTGCCCCATAGCTTGAGGCGCAGTGGCCACAGGTATTTGATTTAACGAACTATTCGTTCTTTTTTGTAAATCTTCAATATCCACGCTTAATCTATTTAAAAGATTAAGCACTATATTATCGTGGTCAGTAATGATAGCGTATAATAAATGCAAGGCATCTATTTGTTGTTGCCCCAAATCGCGCGCTATATTTTGCGCATTCATTACCATTTTTTGGGCTTTATTGGTAAAATTTATTCCTTCCATTTTTTTATAGTTTATTAGTAATTAAAATGTTTTGTATATAAATATTTTATACCAAAACCTTAAAAAAAGCAAACGAGGGGTGAGAGTGCTAAAATACTATCCCCTTTAACTTTTCTGCAGCTTTTTGACGCATAGAGAACTTATTTTTTTCCTCTGGTTCCATTTCTCCAAAAGTTTTGTTTTGTCCACTGGGAATAAAAATAGAATCCCAGCCAAAACCCTTTTCTCCTTTTGGTTCTTTGGCTATTTGTCCCAATATTTCAGCCGTAAATAACCTTACACCATTATTATCACAATAAGCAAGGCATGTCTTAGCTATAGCTTCTCGATTTTCTTTTAATAAATCCACTATTTGCTGCAAAGTAAGACACTGTAAAAAAGATTTAATTAAGGCTCCGGGTAAACCATTTAATCCAATAAAAGCCAAACTCGTATCTTCCACTAATACCGGCTTATTTAATAGATTATACGCATTTTGCGCCTTATAAGTTGCCACTACCTCTGAATCGATAGACTGAATCTCTGATAAATCCAAGTCTCTTGTTTCTAATTTTTGCCCTAAGATTAATTCTAGTTCTCTGACTTTGTCAGAATTGCCTGTTATAAATATCATTAATAAAATTATATCATTTTAAAAAACTATTTTCCAATATAACAAATGCCTTGATGCGGAGTATAATGTGAATTAAATCTAGTTTTTTTTATAGAACCATCGGGATAAGTTACATTATAATCAAAATATGTATCAGCTCCATTATAAGCTGCAACCAAGCAACTTATTACCCCTTTTGGCAATGTATCAGTATAAACAATTTTATCTCCTGGATAAACAATATTAAAAATAATTGGCTCGGTTTTTGTAATAATGCGGCCGTCTTTAATCCCCCACAAATCAATCTTTAAATTAAGTTTTGTATCAACACTAGCGTTAATAAGAATATAATTGCCCGTGTCATTAATAAACTTCAAATCCGGTGCTGGACTAAAAATAGTAGCATCTGTGCCTGGAGGATTATAATAATGCAACCAATAAGAATGATTGCGCCTTTCTGTTATTGGTAAGCCAGCGTCAACAACTGCACGAAAAACAGTAGTAGATAATTGACATAAGCCACCACCATAATCAGGCACCATTTCTCCATCTTGAATTACCAGCTCTTTAATAAAGCCATTGCTCTCATTAAATGGACTCAAAAACTTTAACAAAGAAAATTCTTCATTTGGTGAAATCAACAACCCGTTAATTATGGAGGCGCCTTGTTTAATATTATAAATACGTTTTTGCGTAGAATCGATTATCTTAGATGTGCTGGTTCCAATTTTTTCCTTAATGCCAAATTCGTTATTTATTTCTTGACTTTCAACTAAAATCTTGGAAACAGATAAATTAAGTTGTTTTAAATGATTATTAGGCAAATCAGCCAAATTTTCAGTAGCTAAAAATATATTTAATTCTAATCCAGTTTTGGGCTTTTCAACTGCTTGTAATCTTCCAGATCTTAAAACAAATTTTGTCGGCATTGGCGGCTCATCAATTTTCGGCTCTATTTCATTTTCTAAATAATAATTAATTTTAGATTTATCTAATTGTAAAAATAAGTAAGGATTTTTTTTATCTGTATTGTTTTTTGAAACAACAATCCAATCAGCCAAAATATCTGCTGTTAAGGCCCAGGTATTGTTTTCATATTTTAAAGAAACAGGAGCCAAATCAACAATCTCTTGAGCCAAGTCTTTCATTTGCTCACAATCCGCTTGCGTAAATTCTGGAACCCCTTTTCCATTGCTCTTTAAATTAATTTTTTCAAAAATTAATTGTTTTAGGTTGTTATTAAGCTTGTTTATTCCGAGTTCATAATTTATTTTTTCACCAAAATGTTCGGGCCTGATTAAAAGTTGATTATTTTCAATATAATATGCCGCATTTGTCGACTCAATTAAAGTAAATGTTTTTTTAAGACTATAAATTATTTTTTCTTTATTTGTTTTAAAAACCATATCAATCGGCAAACCAGTAAAAAATAGCCAAAATCTAGTACCTGCATCAGAGATTAAATTGTCAGACCTACCAACAGTCATAGCTTTTTCAATTGTTTTATCAATATCAAAATCAACTAAAATATCTATAATATCTCCATCTGGAGACTTATTAATTACTGGATAAATAATACTTTCGTTCGACGCATAATCAAAGATAACGCCGTCTTGATTTAATTCATCTAATCGCTGATTGAGCATAATCCTGGCCTCATCTGCGGTCTTACCACCTAATTTCGTATTTCCAATATATACGCCCGGATAAATCCTTTGATCGTACTTACCTTCGAATTGATTATAGATCACAAACAAAATCAAAAAAACAACTGCTAAGAATCCAATTGCTATAAGCGTACCTCTATAAACTTTTTTCAATTTATTTTTTTTCATTATCTTAATGCTATCAAATAACTGTTATTACTTCAATAAAAGCCTTGTCATTGCTTCGGCGTTCGAATTCAAGTCGGGATTCGCCCGAGTCGTCAACATCTACTGATATTGCGCTCGGGCCCCGCTCGCGACCGTCGTCGCTCCGCGTTCGAATCCCACTCAAATTCGATATGTTGGGGATTCGTCCTCAAATAAATCTCTGGTGAGATTTTTTTCGGACCGGGCTCGCGCTCGTCAGCGCTCCGCCTTCGAATCCCCCTCACCAACAAGAAAAGATACCCATTCTGGGTATCTTTTCTTGTTGGAGGAGAGAGGGGGATTCGAACCCCCGATGACTTTCGCCATACAGTCTTTCCAGGACTGCCAATTCAACCACTCTTGCATCTCTCCATTGCGCCTAAAAGAATGTTTGGAGGTCAAACCTCCAAACAGTTTCTTGTTCGTTTTTTATTTTTATTATCTTTTTCTATTAAAGAGTATATTTTTCAACCTCTTCGCCGTTTTCATTTTCTTCTCTTGATGAAATTTTCGGCATTCCACGCAAAGCAGCAATTCTTTCTTCTATTGGCGGATGTGTATCAAATAATTTTGTCATCCAACCTTTTTGCTCATCCCCTTTTAGGGGTGATTCAATAAATAAGTGTGCAACCGAATTATTAGAATGTTTCATTGGTGTTAGATCTGCTGAAATCTTTTCTAAGGCGCTTGCTAATCCTTCTGGGTATCTAGTAATCAAAGCTCCTGATGCATCAGCTAAAAATTCTCTTTGCCTGCTTATCGCTAATTGCAATATTGTTGCAGCAATGGGCGCCAAAATAGCTGCCGCAAGACCAAGCAACACAAAAACAATATTCTTTTCTTCCCTATCTCTACCAAAACTAAATCTAAAAAAGAAATTAGAAATAATGGCCACAGAACCAACCAAAACCACAATCACTGTTTGCAAAAGAATATCCCTATTTTTAATATGTGCCATCTCATGAGCAATTACGCCTTCAAGTTCTATCCTTTCTAACTTTTGCAGCAATCCCCTTGTGATTGCAACCACCGCATGATTTTCATCTCGACCTGTAGCAAAAGCATTAGGTTGAGCCTCTTCCAATATATATATTTTTGGCATAGGCAACCCAGTAGTAAGGCAAATATTTTCAACAATACGATAAAGATCAGGGTTGTCTGATTTTTCTATTGGTTTGGCGCCAGTAGTAGATAAAACTATTTTATCCGAAAACCAATAAGAAGAAATACTAAGACTAATACTAATAACTAAAGACAAATAAAGAAAAAGACTACTATCTAAAACATAACTAAAAAGCCACCCTAAAATGATAATAAAAATGGCGAACAGTGTAATCAACAAAAATGTTTTTCTAACATTAGAATCTGCTTGATTATATAAAGTTGGCATATGTTTAATTTTTAGCGTAAAATGTCCGACAGAGTTGCCGGACATTCACTTGCTATTTATCTCTTAAGATTCCCATTCTTCTCTGATCTTTGTCAGTCAGTTTTTTGAATTTCTTTCTTAATTTTTTGTTGTGCCTGATAATGGTCTTTTTGAAATTTTTCATCTTACCTATTCTGTTATTTTTTAATTCTTAAAATCAACCTTTGGCGCTTCTTTTTGAGCAACGTCTTCTAATTCAAAGAAGTCCATTGACTTGAAGCTAAACATTCCTGCAATAATATTAGAAGGAAAAGTTTCTATTTTTGTTTTTAAATTTAACGCATTGCCGTTATAAAATCTTCGAGCAGCCTGAATTTTATCTTCAGTGTCTCTTAATTCACCTTGCAATTCCATAAAATTTTGTGAAGCTTTTAATTCTGGATATGCTTCTGCAACAGCAAATAAAGTTTTTAAAGTTCCAGCCAAAGCATTTTCGGCTTGAGCTTTTTCTTTTACTCCTTGAGCTGACATAGCCATATTTCTGGCTTGAACAACTTTTTCAAAAGTTCCACTTTCATGAGTAGCATAACCCTTGACTGTTTCAACTAAATTGGGAATCAAATCGTATCTTCTTTTTAATTGAACATCAATATCTGACCAGGCTTCTTGCGTTCTATTTCTAAGAGTCACCAAACCATTAAAAGCTCCGATCACATAAAATATAACTAAAACTACTGCAGCTAAAATTACTATTAATAATGTGTCCATATTTATATTTATTTATTATTAACTTTTTTTATTTTTTTTGCTTTTTTCAGCAATAATAATTTTTTTAATTGGTTTTTTAGATTTAGATTTTTTTTCTGTAAAATCAGCATCTGTATCTTCTATTTTTGCTGATTTTTTCACTTTTTTACCCAAACCATTAAAACCAAAGGGCATTTTGTCAATAATGTTTTTTAGCACGGTTTTGCCCTTTCTGTAAAGGGTTTTTGAATTTTCTATTCCCTCTTCCAATTCATCTAATTGATTTCTCAAATCTGCTAATCTTTGAGAAACTTTTAATTCTGGATATTTTTCCGAAGCCTTAAATATTGATTTTAAAACATTGCTTAAAATATCTCCAGCTTCTTCTTTTTCTTCGATGGTTTTAGCAGAATTAGCTTTTCTCATAGCTGACTTTATTTCTTCAGCCAAAACCTTTTCAAAGGCTATATATTGAATCACTTCCCCAACTATATGTGAAAACAATTCCACTTTTTCTCTAAATTGCCTTTCAATATCTTTTATAGCTTGTTTGGTTTGTCTAATCACCCTAAAAAAAGTATAAAAAATATTACAAACAAGTAAAAGAATAACACCAAACAAAGCAATGGTTACATATAGGGTTGTTAGTTCCATAAAAAATAAATTTAAAAGAATTTTATAACTTAATTATAAACAAAAATCCCCTATTAATCAAGCACATTATTTTTTTCCCATATCAAGCTAATGTTAAGGTATCGAATACCTTAACATAAAAAAACCTAATCAAAGACAAGGCTTATTTAAATCAAACAAGAGAATGTTTAATAATATAAGGTACGTCGGATTTTACTAAATCCAACACAAAGCCGCGCGTCCGCGGTTTTGCCTTAACATGCGCCTTAATATGCAAAAACCGCGTATCCGCGGTTTTGTTTAAGCATTCTTTATTATTATTGTGCTTTTTTTCTTTTAGTTTTAAATTTAGTACATTCCACCCATACCTCCCATACCTCCCATTCCAGCAGCAGAATGATCGTTACTAGATTTTTCTTCGGGCTTATCAACCACTACGCATTCAGTAGTCAAAAGCATTGAAGCAGCAGAAATAGCATTTTGAATGCAAGATCTAACTACTTTAGCAGGATCAATAATTCCGGCCTTAACCATACTTTCTTCATATTTATCATCTAAGGCATTGTAGCCGTAATCACCTTGTTGTTTTTTTACTTCTGAAACAATCACTGATCCATCTTTACCAGCATTGTCTGCAATTTTTCTGATTGGATCTTCTAAAACTCTTATTAAAATATCAATGGAAATTTTTTCTTCTCCTTCTAATTTTAATTCTGACAAAGCTTTTTGACAGCGCAATAACGCTACTCCTCCGCCAGGAACAATTCCCTCTTCAATGGCAGCACGCGTAGCAGATAAAGCATCTTCTACTTTATGCTTTCTAGCTTTTTGCTCTACTTCTGTTGCGGCTCCCACTTTTATTACAGCTACGCCTCCAGCCAATTTAGCCAATCTTTCTTGTAGCTTTTCTTTATCAAAATCAGACTCGACGCTATCAATTTGAGATTTGATTTGACCAACTCTTTTATCAATTTCAGACTTTTCACCTTTACCCTCTACAATAATAGTTTTATCTTTACTGATAATAACTTTTCTGGCTCTACCCAAAGATGTTAACTCAGTAGCATCTAATTTTAATCCTAAATCTTCAGCAATATATTGGCCGCCAGTTACAATAGCAATATCTTGAAGTAAATCTTTTTTTCTATCACCATAACCTGGAGCTTTAATGGCCACAGCATTAAAGGTGCCTCTCAATTTATTAAGCACTATGGTTGTTAAAGCTTCGCCGTCAACATCTTCTGCAATAATTAAAATATTCTTTTCTCCAGTTTGGATAATTTTTTCTAAAATCGGCAAAATATCTTGAATGGCAGATATTTTTTTATCTGTAATTAAAATATAGGGATCATCTAATTGAGCTTCCATTCTTTCAACATCAGTAACCATATATGGAGATTTATAGCCCTCGCTAAACTGCAAACCTTTTACAATTTCTTTTTCCATTCCAAGGGTTTTTGATTCTTCAATAGTAATTACTCCATCTTTACCAACCTCTGTTATTGTCTTAGCAATCAAATCTCCCAAATCTTTATCTTCTGCAGAAATTGTTGCTACGCTAGCATAATCAGCCTCTGTAGAAATAGGTTTGGCCATTTTTTTTATTTCTTCCACAATCACTTCCGAACCTTTTTCCATTCCCCGTCTAATAGCCAAAGGATTGGCTCCAGCAGTAACATTTTTTAAGCCTTCTCTAATTAAAGATTGAGCCAATAAAGTAGCTGTGGTTGTGCCATCACCAGCTACATCATTAGCTTTTTCTGCTACCTGCTTTACGATTTGAGCGCCAATATTTTCAATTCTATCCTCTAATTCTATTTCCTTGGCAATAGAAACGCCATCATTAGTAATAGTTGGCGAACCATAGCTTTCCAAAACAACATTTCTGCCTTTGGGCCCCAAAGTAACAGTAACAGCATTTGCTAACTTATCTACGCCAGCTTTTAATTTTGCTCGAGCTTCTTCTGAATAAAAAATTTGTTTTGCCATAGTATTTAATTAAATTAATCTATTATTGCTAAAATATCATCAGCACTTGCAACCAAATACTCCTTATCTTCAATTTTAATTTCGTGAGGTCCATATTTGCTAAACAAAACCTTATCGCCTACTTTTACCTCCATTGGTATTAATTTTCCATCAACAGTTTTACCAATACCGACAGCAATCACAGTGCCCTGCTCTGGTCTATCTTTTTCAGATGATTGTGGCAATAAAATTCCACTCTTAGTTTTTTCATCAGCTTTTAGGGCTTCTATAATAATATGATCTGAAATAGGTCTAATGTTCATATTTTTTTGCTGAATTAAACAGAAATTGCTTTGATTTTTCACACACTTGAAAAGCAAAACTATTTAATCAATTTGATTATTTTTATAATATCTTTTTTTGATTATTTAACAAATAAATTTAGCACTTGGTCTATCTATCTGCTAAGATTTTAGCACTCATAAAATTTTTGTCAACAAACCCTCAAACAAAAGAATGTTAATTTAAAGTGCGTCGGATTTTACTAAATCCGACACAAATCGCGCTCTCGCGCGATTTGCCCAAACATTCTTATTTGTGTTTTGGTTGAGTTTTAATTATTTGTGTTTTTTAACTTACTGTGTTCGTAATATGAATAAATTACTAAGAAAAGACTAATTAAAATTAAATATGCCATAAAGGCAACAAGACCAAGACAAGTATTATAAAATACCAATAAAATCACCAGACCGCTTATCTTAAACAATAAACCACCGAGTTTATGAGTTTTTTCCCAAACTTTATCATTAGCCAAAGTCCACGGAGTTCTAATGCCAATAAAATAATTTCTTTTGGCTTTAACCATCAATATCCCGATATAATAAAACAATAAAGCCATTGCAGGAGCAAAAAACTTAATCATATTAAATGAATATCCAGCATTCCAAGCAACAGTTAAGATGTAAATATAAAACATAAAAACATTGAAAACAACAATAAACCAATCAAAAGAATTTTGGAAAGATTCAATATTTTTTTTCAAAGGATCAATCTTGGGAATTAATAAGAACAAACCCGTTATAAGAGCTATTAAAACTGGCATAAAAAACAAACCAAAAACTTTGGAAGATTGCCCGTTAGGCTCACCTTGCGAACCCCAATGCGTAATAATCGTATCAGGAAAATTAGGATAAAAATAAAAAGCGATGCCAAAAGAAAACAAAATAACTACGAAAGAAATCAAATTTGATAATTTTATTTGCATTTTATGATAATTTTTTAATTTTTAATTTTGAGCTATATATTGATTAAGCGCATCTAAACGACTAGCATAGTCTTCTTCGCTAATTTGATTGCTAGCTAATAATTGCTTTAAACCAGCCAAATAATTTTGTTGAATTTGTCCAATTTGTAAAGCATCTTCATATAACCTAACATCGTCAATATATCCTGTAAAATATTGTGCGCTTATTGAGCCAGAGCCTAAAAGCAAAATATTGCTCTGAGAATTAATATTCATTGTTGTGGTAAGCTTTAAGACACTATCAATATAAAGCTTTGTTCCGTTAGTGGCTCCAGCATTAAAAATAAAAAGTACATGATGCCAATTATTATCCGCTAAGTTAATATTGGTCGTAAGATCCCCTTGAGTCCAGTCATATATTTCAAAAATATTATCCTTTAAAAACATTCCATAAGCTCCGGGCTTAACAACTATACCCCTATAAGAACTTCCGGCGTTTGCGGTTTTAATCCATGCCTCTGCTGTTCCTGTAGATATTTGAAAATTAATGGGATTACCCATATCAATATAATCATCACCACTAAAATTCAAACAATTATTATAGACACAACCACTTGTTTGCAAAACAGGCAATGTGGCACCATTCAATGTTCCAACATTCGCACCCCAAGAATCTGGAGTTTGATTTGTAGTAGGATAGTTAATTTGATCAAGCTTCCAATTTGCTATATAACTACCGGACAAAGTTATTGGAATAGAAGTGGCAAATGCTTTTACTTTTGTATCTACAGCTTGAGTCACTGCCCCTCGATTACTAGCAATCAAAACTCCAGATAAAATTACAACTATCAAAACAGCTCCCAACATTTCTATCAAAGTAAAACCAATCTCGCTATTATTTTTAAATTTTTTATTCATAATATTTTACTACTAAGTCTTATTAAGATAAATTATTGACTACATTATAACACTTATATGGTCATAATCAAGGAATAATTATTTAAAAAAATAAATACAAACAGGTTGACTTTATTGGTATTTTTGGTATCATTGGTTTATGAAAAGTTTGGCTGCGAAATTGATAGCTGGAATAGTTGGAATAGCTGTTTCTGTTTATTTAATTAAAGGAATTGCATCCTCCGACAGCATCTTAACGATATTTTTGGCAGGTATTGCCATTGGACTACTCTTTTACTTTGTAAAACCTCTGCTCAATATCGTCACCTTCCCTATACGATTAATCACTCTAAACCTTTTTTCTTTTATCATTATTATGTTTCTAGTTTGGGTGGTGGATATTTTATTTTCCACTCATTTGGAAATTAATGGTTTAAAAAACTTGTTTTGGGTATCTTTAATTGTTTGGGCGTCTGACTTACTTTTCTCAAATATCTTAAAATCAGAATAAATCGATTTATATGAATCAAATATTTACTATTATACAAACCATTGTTTCTATTTTAATTATTATTTTTATCATTCTCCAACAAAGAGGCACAGCTTTGGGCTCAGCTTTTGGAGGGGGCGGTGAAGTGTATAGCACAAGACGCGGTATTCAAAAAAATCTACTTTGGATTACTATTGTTTTGACTATTGTTTTTATTGTTCTATCTATCGTCAATTTGATTGATTAAGTTTCAAATACTTATTAATGTCTATTTTTGGGCGAACATTTTTTGACAAAGGAAACTCTAAAAAACTACCATCAGCCAATCAATGGCTTCAGTTTTTTAAGGTGTTGGATAAAAAAGAAAAATATACTTTCTTTGGTTTGCTTTTTATCTTTTTATCTTCTCTCTTGTTTTTAACTATTACTTTTTATCACAAAAATACAAATATAGTTCCCAGCAACACAGGTTCAATAAAAATTGGTATGCTAGGGCAACCCCAATTCATTAATCCGCTTTATGCTTTTTCTTCAGATGTTGATCGCGCTTTAGTAGAATTAACTTTTTCCAGTTTAATGGATTATGATGTGTATGGAAATGTTGTACCAAACCTAATTAAAGACTACCGCACAACAAACAATGGCCAAACTATTGAATTTTCTTTAAAAGAAAACGCCAAATGGAGCGATGGAAAATCAATAACAATGGATGATGTTATTTTTACCATAAGATTAGTACAAGATTCAGACTATCTAAGTCCTTTAAGAGCCAATTGGCAAGGCGTAGAAGTGGAAAAAACTTCTGACTATAAAGGTATTATTAAATTAAAACAACCTTATAGTGCTTTCTTAGAGGCTTTAGCTAGTCTAAGGATTATGCCAGAGCATATTTGGCAAAATGCTACAGTGCAAGCAATCACTGGCAACACAGAATACAATCTGATATCCCCTATAGGCTCAGGACCATATACAATCAAAAAAGTGGATCAACGCAAAGACAAAACTGTTAAGTCCATTACAATGATTGCAAACAAAGACTATTATGATGGACAACCGCACATTCAAAAAGTAGAAGTAATATTTTTTGACAAACAAGAAGATTTGGCAAATTCGTTAAAAAAAGGCGCTATTGATGCAGCTGAATTGGAAAATTCAACCAAAACAGACTTATCTCAATTCAAAAATTTTGATCAGTATATTTTACAAACAACCAATTATTTCAGCGTATTTTTAAACAATATACGAGATCCATTTAAAAACTTATCTATTAGAACAGCCATTGCCATGGCAGTTGATAAACAAGAATTAGTAGATAAAGCTTTGAATGGTAAAGGTGAAACTATTGACTCCCCTCTTTTACCCAGTTTTTATGGTTTTAGTGAATCAAAAAATATCATTGCCTATAATGTTGATGAAGCAAATAATCTTTTTGATAAAGAAGGTTTTATCCTAAAAGATGGATTAAGACAAAAAACCTTGCAAAAGGCTGCGACTTTCCAGTTTAAACAAACCATGCAACTGGGAAACAAAAATACTTCGGTTCAAAAACTGCAAGAATGCTTAGCTCAAGATCCTGATGTTTACCCAAACGGAACAATCAGTGGAAGCTTTGGAGAAGAAACAAAAAAAGCAGTTATTGCTTTTCAAGAAAAATACAAAGATGATATTCTTGTTCCAAATGGATTATCTGCTGGCACTGGTAAGGTTAGCGCATCTACAATTAAAAAGCTTAACGAAATTTGTTTTACTGTGCCTGATCAAACCACTTCCTTATCTTTTAAAATTAAAACCAGCAATCATCCAGCCTTAATTGTTGCCGCCAATACACTAAAAGATCAATGGCAAAAAGTTGGTATTCAAGCCACAGTTGAAGTGTTGGATAACACAGAGATGAAAAGAGTAATTAGGGAAAGAGATTTTGATGCTTTGCTATTTGGAGAAAAATTAGGCGCTATTCCGGATCCATTACCTTATTGGCATTCTTCGCAAGTAATTGACCCAGGTCTTAACTTGTCGCTCTATACTAATTCTGATCTAGATGCTTTATTGGAAAAACAACGAAGCTATTCTGACTACAACAATCCAGATAGAACTAAAACTTTAGAATCTATTCAAGATACTCTTACTAGCGCCGCACCAGCTGTATATTTATACACTTCAGACTATATTTATATTACAAACAAAAAAATTCAAGGAATTAAAACCAATCGAATCGTTGATTCATCTAGAATATTTTCCCAAATAAAAGATTGGTACGTAGGATTAAAAAGAGAATGGAAATAAAAAAACAATGGAAGAAATAAACTTAGACAAATTAACACCAGACGTAAGAAAGCTAAATGACATTGCCAGTGTAATTTTTGACACTGCTTGGTTTGCCGAACAAGCAGACAATCCTGAAATATACTATATGTATAGAGGATTAAAACATGAAAACGATTTAAGATATGACATTACCGTTATCCCTCCATTTTTAATGGGAACAGAACCAGTCAAAACTTTGGGACACTTTCACGGTACTGATTCAAATGAAATGTATATTGTGCTTGAAGGCGAAGGATTTTTTTTGATGCAAAAAGGAAAAGACACTGTAGAAGATTTTTATGCTATTGAAGGAAAAACTGGAGATTGTATTATAATTCCCAAAGGTTATGCTCATGTCACAATTAATCCATCCCCAAAACCACTTAAGATGGCCAATTGGGTAAAAGAAACTTCTGGATTTGATTATGAAACAGTAAAAAACAAAAAAGGACTTTGCTATTATTATACAACCAAAGGATGGATAAAAAATACAAACTACAAAAACATTCCCGAGTTACGTATGGAAAAACCAATCACCTGCCCTGAAAATTTAGACTTTTTAAAATAAAAACAACGAGACTAAAATCTCAAAAATAATAAATTAAATCTCGCTCATACCCCTACTGGGTAAGACGAAAAAAATAAAAAGACCCTTTTTTACTTTCTTAATTTTAATAAGGAAGAATTACTAAATTAAAAGATATTCTTTTGGATTAAAATTATCTGAAATAAAAAATGGCACAGTAAAACTATGGAAGAAAAAAAATTAAACAAATCGTTCCCGGAAAAAAATCCGAATAAAGAGCGATCAACAAGAAATCCACGAACAAGATATTCGCAACGACCACAACAACGAGAAATCAATTCTCGTACAAAAATGGCTCATAGCGAAAAAAGACCAAATGAACCTATTGAAGCCGATTCTCTAAAAATAATTCCGCTAGGCGGACTAGGAGAAGTTGGACGAAATATGACAATTTTGGAATATAAAAACTCTATCTTGATTATGGATATTGGCTTTAGAATGCCAGAAGAAGATATGCCTGGAATTGACTATATTATTCCCGACATCTCATACTTATTACAAAATGATAGATATAAAAAAATAGAAGGTGTTTTGATCACTCATGGCCATTACGACCATATTGGCGCCATACCATATATTGCAAATAGAATTGGCAATCCGCCTATTTTTGCCGCTCCTTTAGCTAAAGGCATTATCTTAAAAAGACAAGAAGAATTTCCAGAACATCCAAAATTAGATATTACAGAAATAAAAGATGGCTCAAAAATAAAATTGGGAGTATTTGAAGTTGAATTTTTTAGACAAAATCACAATATTCCAGACAATATGGGAATTTTCATTAAAACTCCAGTTGGTAATTTGGTAAATACCTCAGATTTTAAATTTGATGACTTTCCAGTAAACGAACTACCAACCAATTTCGCAAAACTAAGAGAAATCGGCCAAAGGGGCATCACTCTTTTGATGTCAGATTCTACTGGAGCTGAAGAAGAAGGACACTCTTTGTCAGAAAAACAGATTTTTGAGAATATGGAAAAGATTTTTGAGAATGCTAAAGGTAGAATTATTATTGCTACATTCTCTTCTCTCGTAAACAGAATTCAACAAGCTGTTACTTTGTCGGAAAAATACAACAGAAAAGTTGGTTTTATCGGGCACAGTATGAAAAGCAATGTGGAAATAACCAAAAAACTTGGTTATCTTAAAACAGAAAAAGGTACTGTTTTGAAAAAAGTAGCAGACACCAATGCTCTGCCAGATGAAAACGTTACAATTATGTGTACTGGAGCTCAAGGCGAAGAAAGTGCCGGACTAATGAAAATTGTAACAAAACAACACCCGTCAATTATGATTAAGCCAGGAGACACTATTGTTTTTTCTTCATCTGTAATTCCTGGAAACGAAAGAACAGTACAAATGATAAAAGATAATCTGATCAGACAAAAAGCCAATGTGTTTCATTATAAAATGATGGATATCCATGCTGGTGGGCATGCTCAAAGAGAAGAATTAAGAGAAATGATTTTGATGATGAGGCCAAAATTCTTTATGCCAATCCATGGACAGTTTTCAATGCTTTTCGCCAATTCAAAATTGGCGCACGATTGTGGAATTCCAGAAGCTAACGTGATTCTGGCTGATAATGGAAACGTAATTAATTTAATGCCAAACAAAGCCTTTATCGAAAAGAAAGATGTGCCAGCCGAATACGTTATGGTAGATGGATTAGGTATTGGTGATGTAGGTGAAGTGGTATTACGCGACAGACAAATGTTGGCAGAAGATGGTATTTTTGTAATCATTGCCGTAGTCAATCGAAAAACAGGAAAAGTACAAGATTCACCAGATATTATTTCTCGCGGATTTGTTTATTTGAGAGAATCAAAAGATCTACTCTATCAAACAAGAAAAAGAGTAATCTTGACTATTGAAAAGGCTACTAACAGCGGACAAGTTATTAATTGGACTTATATTAAAGATAGCGTTAGAAATAATATCGGCGATTTTCTTTTCCAAAAAACAAAAAGAAGACCTATGGTCTTGCCTGTTATTATTGAAGTATAAAAAATCAATAACAAAAAAGCCACCCTAAGGTGGTTTTTTGTTGAGAAACAAAAAAACAGCTGTGCTGTCAATTCTTGTTTGAGAGAGTAAGGAGGCGGCCAGACTTTACAAAAAAATCTGGCCCCCTATGTGTTCAAAGTTCTCCTTTATAGAACTTTGTAATCATCTCGCGTTGCCGAAGCAACATTTCGTGGCAAGGTCCACCAATCGATGGCCCGACATCATGATCCATTCGGGCTGGAATGATCTGCTTCTGCTGCTGTACTGAAAAGAACTGTTTCTGTGTTTGTGTCACTTCTTTTTCCTCCTTTTACATTTAAATTATAATATATATAAATTATTTGTCAATAGCGAGTTGTCCACATACCCACAATCAACCTACAACATCAAAAAAAGCCCTAAAATGGACTTTTTATTGTTGTTGGCTATATTGGTATCGTTTTGTTTTGCTCCCCCTTTAAAATATAGATTAAAGCTTTTAAACAAACTTTAAAAAAATTTATTGCTGAATAAAACTAGATACTTCTTTGATTTTTTCTTCCATTAAAAATTTTGTTTGCGCTTCTATAATTAATCTCAAAATAGGCTCTGTATTACTTGCTCTTATTAACAGCCACCATTCGGGAAAATCAATTCTTAAACCATCTAATTCATTTATAATCCCATCTTTGTATTTTTCTTTTATTTCTTTAATCTTTTGCTGAGAATCTGTTATTTTAAAATTTATTTCTTCAGAATGATAGTATTTTTTAAATGGATCCATTAAATCAGATAAAGTTTTTTCTGTTTTTTTCATTTCTCTTAAAATGGAAAACAAAACAAAAAATGGCGATTCGCAAAAATAGTCTTTTTTATAATAATAATGCCCAGAAAATTCTCCACCAAAAAGAACATTTTCTTTACGCATAATTTGTTTAATAAAAGAGTGCCCCACTCTACTTATAACTGGAATTCCTCCCCACTTTTTAATTGTTTCAGAAACAATATTACTACAACGAATATCGCATAATATTTTTTGTCTTATTTGTTTTTTCAAAATAATTGAGGCCATTAAGGCTACTATTAAATCAGACGAAATAGCATGACCTCTTTCATCCACAAAAACCATTCTATCTCCATCTCCATCAAAGGCAACTCCTAAATCAGCCGCACCAGCAACAACAGCCTTACGCAGAGCGCAAATATTCTCCGATTTGATCGGATCAGGCTCATGATTAGGAAAACCACTGTCCAAATTATCAAAAATATGAATCAATCTTGTTCTTTTAAGCATTCCATTGATTGGAATACCGGAAACACTATTGGCTGTATCAACTATAATTGTAGAATAAAAATCCTCATCTGGAATAATGCTTTCGATATAATTAGATAAAATATGTTTTTTTTCAATGCTGCCCTTTTTTTTAACATCAGGAAAACTATTTTTTATAACCAAATTTTTTATATTTTCAATGCCCGTATCTCCACTAATCGGCACTGCCCCCTTACTTACCAATTTAAAACCATTATATTGGGATGGATTATGCGAAGCCGTAATATTAACTCCGGCGTCATATCCATATTTGGCTGTAGCAAAATAAAGCATTGGCGTGGTAGATAAACCAATGTCTACCACATCTCCACCTTGATCAGTTATTCCTCTTTTTAATTCATTACATAATGCAACCGAAGAAAAACGATTATCCATACCAACAACAATCTTCGGATTTTCGTTTTTTAATAATTCAAAACTATGAATACGATTTTTATTTACAAATAAAACAAAAGCCCGCCCAATTTTGTAAGCGGTTTCTTCATCTAGTTCGTCGGGAAAAATTCCCCTTATATCATAAGCTTTAAAAATTTTAGTATCCATAATTCTAATTAATTAACTGCTATTTGTTTTTGCAATTCAACTATTTTTTGATTATAATCTTGCTGTGTTATCGCACCCTTAACTAATAATTTATCTAATCCTGCGCGATATTGTTCTTGAATCTGTGAAATTGTTAACGCAGCATTGTATATACAAGCTTGATCCATTGACCCATTCCAATTTCTATCAGTTGAATCACCCCAAGTTAATCTTCCTATTTGCATTGCTGTCGATCCGCCCATTGTTATAGAATTTACAAAACTTTGACCAATGCCATTTTTATAAATCACTACAGTATCAGAAACATCATCATACGTAAAAGCAAGATGCGTCCATTCATTAGACACCAAAATGTGTGTAGATATTTCATTTTCTCCATTATTATCTCCACCTGGAGAAATAGCAACGTTTACTGCCCCACTATTCATGCGAAAATCCCAAGATTTATTTCCAATAGCCCATTTTGATATAATTTCTTGAATTCCCGTGCCGTCTCTAGAATAAGAAACATTTGATGTTTTTACCCAAACAGAAACCGTTACCGCTGAAAAACTTTGTGTTATGGGCGTAGAAACGTAACTACTAGCTACACCAAAAAGCAAACAACTATTACTAATACAATTACTACTAGCTTGATAAGTCGCACCCGTGATAGTTCCATTCAAGGCACTGCCATAATCAGTAGAATTTATGGCAGTTGTGCCGCTACCCTCGTCAAAAGACCATTCCCCTACAATATTTTCCGCTAATTTATTTTTTACAGTCATATCAAAAACTTTTACAGAATTCAAATCAACCTGATTTTTTGCTCCAGAATTGGTTATTCCAATAATAATTATTCCGCTCACAACAGACACAATTAAAACAGCTATCATTAATTCTATTAAGGAAAAAGCTTGATTGTTTTTTAAATTAGTCTTCATAAATTAAATATATTATAGCGCAAGGCCCAAGAATAGGCAATTAATTTTGATTTTTAAAATACTTATCGAACTTGACCTAAAGCCTTAAAATTGCTATATTATTACTACCTTGTACGAAAAAACGCTTTCGCGAGAAATAAAAAATTAATAAGTAGAAACGATAAAATATGTCATTTTACGAGATAAATCTGCTATTGTCTTCAAAGCTTTCGCAAGAAGAAGCCAATTCCATAATAAGCAGCTTGGAATCATTGTTGCAAAAGAACGGTAAATTAACCGGAGAAAAGACTATAGAAATTAAAAAATTAGCCTACCCTATCTTAAAAGAAGAAGAGGCTTGGTTTTGTTTTTTGACCCTTTATCCTGAAAAAGGATTAAACAAAAAAGAAATGCTTGATGCTGTAGAAAAACAAATCAAAGAAGAAAAAAACATTTTAAGACATTTAATCTTAAAAAAAGAAGAGATTAAAATTAAAAAATCTGAAATGAGAGTAGCTGCTGCTGCTGCTTCCAAAGAAGAAGCTAGAAGCGAAAAAGCTGAAAAAGAAAAGACTGAAAAAGAAGAACCCAAGGAAGAAACCATAGAGGAAACTCCTGAGGATTCACAGAAAAAAGTTGAATTGGAAGATGTTGAAGAAAAAATTAATGAAATGTTAGGTGAATAATCTAACCCGGTTAAATAATTTAAAGTTTAAATCAAATTTAACCCGAGCTATTAATAAATAAAATAAGTTCGTAATTTAATTTTATGAATCTTAATAAAGTATTTTTAATCGGAAACATTACTAAGGATATTGAACTTAAATCAACTCCTTCTGGCAATACAGTTGCTTCGTTTGGACTTGCCACCAATAGAACATGGAAAGGCAAAGATGGCCAAAAACAAGAACAAGCAACTTTTCATAACATTGTTGCCTGGGGAAAAACAGCTGAAGTAATTAAACAATATTGCACCAAAGGAAGCCTAATAATGGTCGAAGGAAGAATTGACAATCGAACCTATGACAAGAAAGATGGAACCAAAGGATATATTTCAGAAGTTATTGTTGAATCCTTCCAATTCGGACCAAAAGGCGCTAACACAGGGTCTTCAGATTTTAAGAGCAATTATTCACCAAAACCAAATAATAAAAAAGAAATGGAAGAAGAAGATGATATTCCCGTTATCGAGGACGGAGAAGAAATAGACATCAAAGATATTCCATTTTAATAAAAATTAACTATGTACTGTTACTTTTGTAAAAAAAATATAAGAGAAGTAAATTTTCACGACACAGACACTATCACTAAATTTATTTCCAAGTCAGGAAAAATAAAACCAAAAAAGAAAACCGGACTTTGCTCAAAACACCAAAGAGAAACTTCGGAAGCCATTAAAAGAGCTCGCTTTATGGCCTTTTTACCTTTCGTAGCGAAATAGCTTTTAATAAAGTTATTTCTGGCTGAGTTTGTCGAAGCCCATCAAAAAACCGCCCTAAGGGGCGGTTTTTATTATAAAATATTATTCTGTTGGAGCTTTTTCTTTTTCTTCTTTAACGGGCGCGTTATTATTTTTAGCTTGAGCCATTTCTTCTTTAATAATTGCATCTCTTATTTCTTTTAATAACTTTGGATTAGCTCGTAAAAATTCTTTTGCCTTTTCCATCCCTTGTCCTAATTTTTCATCCTTGTATTGCAAATAGGCTCCAGACTTTTTCACTAAATTATTTTTAATACCAAGACTAATAACTTCGGAAATCTTAGAAATACCTTCATTGTAATAAATATCAAATTCAGCTGTTTTAAAGGGTGCAGCTACTTTATTTTTTACAATCTTAGCTCTAACTCGATTGCCAATAATGTTTTCCCCTTGCTTGATTTGAGCGATACGCCTTAATTCAATTCTAACAGAACTGTAAAATTTTAAAGCCAAGCCACCTGGAGTTGTTTCTGGATTGCCAAACATAATACCTACTTTCATTCTAGTTTGATTGATAAAAATAATAATGGTTTTGGTTTTGCTAACAATTCCAGATAATTTTCTTAAAGCTTGCGACATTAAACGAGCTTGCAAACCAATTTGCAATTCCCCCATTTCTCCAGCAACTTCTGCCTTAGGAACCAAAGCAGCTACAGAATCAACTACAATCACATCAACTTCTCCGCTTCTAACCAAAGTTTCCACAATCTGCAAAGCTTGCTCAGCAGAATCAGGTTGCGAAATTAAAAGCTCATTAACATTAACTCCTATTCTTTTAGAATAATCAGGATCCATTGCGTGTTCCGCATCAACAAAAGCTACAACACCTCCTTTTCTTTGAGCTTCTGCTAAGATATTTAAAGATAAAGTTGTTTTTCCTGTACTTTCTCCTCCATAAATTTCTATAATTCTTCCTCGTGGCACACCCATTACACCCAAAGCCAAATCAATAGAAAGCGAACCCGTAGAAATAACATCTACATTCACTTTTTGCGCTTCACTCAATTTCATAATAGAACCCTCTCCAAATCTTTCTTTTATTTCTGAAATCGCTTCTGCTAAATTTATTTTTTCTTTTTCTTCTATTTTTTTTCTCGCCATATTTTTATTAAAAATTAAACCACGCAAACTTCTTTATCTTGCTATAATTATAACAAAGATGTATAAACAAGCAATATATTTTAAAATAATTAATCTCCTGATTCTTCGCTAACAAGAATCTCTCTGGGCTTAGCGCCATCAGCTGGACCAACAATTCCCCTTTCTTCCAAGATGTCAATCAAGCGAGCTGCTCTAGCATAGCCGACTCCTAATCTTCTTTGTAATAAAGAAGCTGAAGCTTTTTTACTAGTAATTACCATTCTTTTTGCTTCTTCAAAAAGCGGATCTTCTTTAGAATAAAAAGAATCCATTACAGCCTCTGGAGTTTCCATAGCTTTTTGCAATTCTCCAGAAAGAGAAACTCTCTCTGTGCTACCCATATCAATATATTCCGCTGTATCTTCTTCTCCTTCTATTAATTCTTTTTTATTGTTTTCTTCTAGCCAAGTAACAACTTTTTTAATTTCTGCTTCAGAAATATAAGGACACTGGATTCTTTTTGGTTTACTATATTCTTTACTCATAATCAATAAATCTCCTTTACCCAAAAGCTTTTCCGCACCCGAAGCATCAAGAATCGTTCTAGAGTCAATTAAAGACCCTACCTTAAGAGCAATTCTACTGGTAATGTTAGCCTTAATCAAACCAGTAATAACCTCAACAGAAGGCCTTTGAGTGGCTAAAATAAGGTGTATTCCCGTAGCTCTAGACATCTGAGCCAGCCTTACTACATAAGACTCGATTTCTTTACCTTTTACACTCATTAAATCTGCTAATTCATCGATAATTAGTGTAATATAGGGCAACTTATCTTCTCCTTTCTTTTCTTGCTTGCTATTATAGCTACCAATATCTCTACTTTTTCCTTCAGCCAAAACTGTAAATCGACGTTCCATTTCACCAACCAACCATTTTAAGGCTACCAGTGTCTGTTGTGCGTCATAAATCACTGGACACATTAAATGATCTAAGGTGGCATAAACAGGAAACTCTACTCTTTTTGGATCAACTAGAATCAAGCGTAATTCATCGGGACTATTTCTATACAATAAACTCAAAATTATAGCGTTTAAACAAATAGTTTTTCCAGAACCAGTAGTTCCACCAATTAACAAGTGTGGCATTTCCGCAAGATCAGAAAAAGCAGCCTTACCCATAACATCTTTACCAACTGCCATTAATAATGACGATGGAGATGATTTAAACTCATTATGATCCAAAATTTCACGCAAACCTACCACCGCTCTTTTGCGATTAGGTATTTCTACTCCCACTAAAGAACGCCCAGGAATTGGAGCTTCAATTCTAATACTTTGACTAGCCAAAGCCAAGGCTAAATCATTTTGCAAAGTAGTAATTTTTGAAAGCTTAATACCTTCGGCTGGCTTTAGGGTATATTGCGTAACCGTAGGTCCAATATTAATCTCATCCATCTCCACAGGAATGCCAAAAGTTTGCAAAGTTCTTTTAATAACAGCTGAATTATATTCAATGTCTCCACCCTCAGAACTGCTATTTTTATTTGACAATAAATCAAGTGGTGGATATTTATATTCTTGATTTTCCATTTTTCTCTCTTCAAAACCTTTTTGTGATTTTTTTATTTCCATTACTGGAGCATCCATTGATTCTTTGGGTTTTCTAAAATCAAGCGATTGCAATTTATCTTTAGCTTCTTGTTTTACCTTTTCTAACAAAGGTGTTTCTTTTTTTTGTTCTTTTGTTTTTTCTTTTTCCTCCTCTTCGTCTTCTTCCTCAAAATATTCTTCTCTCATTTCAGCTAATTTCTTTAAAAACGGATCAATAATAATCAACAATGAAATAGAAGTAGCCAAAACAAAAACAGAAAAAGTTACCCAAAAATCAAAACCTCTAAATAGCGGCCAAGCAACCAAATAACCCAACCAACCGCCAGGACCTGTATGATTCCAAATAAAAGTTTGTTTTAAATCAATTGCAGATTTTAATTCACCTAAAGCAAAAATGCCAGTAGAACCCAACAAAAAAACCAATCCAGCTAACAGTAAAGAATTTTTTAATTCTTTAAAAGATTCATCGTTTTGAATAAAAACAATTCCCATCAAAATAAGCGCAACGGGAATAATAAAAATAACATTACCAACAATCAAGCTTAAAAAATGCTTTAATCCTTCCCCTACTACTCCAGCAGCATTAGTAAAAGAAAATATAATTGTAATAGCCAAAAGAAAAGAAACTCCCACCCAAAGATATCTCTGCGTTTTTTCAGAAAGAGCAATAAGAGGAATTTTTTCTTCTTGATCTAACTTTACTCTTTTTTTATTTTTAGAATTAAGGGGTCTGCCTCTCTTTTTTTTCATAAGAAAATTAAACTAAAACAAAAAATGTCTTTTTATTATGTGTTTATTTTATCATAAAAATAATAAATGGCAAAATAAAAAAAAGCAGGCTCTTGCCCGCTCTTTTTATTCTTGGTTTCTTACTTTAAAGCTTTTTTGTTAACTCGTAATCCAGTACCAATTGGAACTAGTTTACCAATTATCACATTTTCTTTTAATCCTCTTAAAAGGTCTTCTTCTCCTCTTAAGGAAGACTCGATCAATACGCGAGATGTTTCTTGGAAAGAAGCAGCTGATAAGAAACTATCTGTGTTTAGAGCCACCTTTGTTACTCCCAAAATTACTTCTTCAGCATCAATAGGAACCTTTCCATCTTTTACTAATTGCTCATTTTCTTCAAGCATAAGTGCTTTGCTGATAATTTCTTCAAAGCTATAGATGCTATCGCCTGGATCTTTAATTCTTACTCTAGAAAACATTTGCCTAACAATTATTTCGACGTGCTTTTCGTTAATAGAAACACCCTGAGAAACATAAACTCGTTGAATTTCTTCGGTAATATATTTTTGAGTAGCAGCTTGCCCCATTAATTTGGTTAACTTTTTCAAATCAAGAGATCCAGCACATAGTGATTGTCCTTTTTTCACTATGTCTTCTTTTTTTACCAAAATTTCAATATTAAGAGGAATTTTATACTCAATAACCTCTTCTTCTTTTTTCTTAGAATCCAATGTTTCGATTTTAATAATTCCTGTTTTGTCATCAATGTCAACTACTTTTCCATCTTTCAAAGCCATTTCAGCTTCACCTTTAGGAGTCCTTCTTTCAAACAACTCTTCAATTCTAGGTAAACCTCTAGTAATATCTGCTTCGCCAGCTACACCTCCAGTATGGAAGGTTCTCATAGTTAGCTGTGTTCCCGGCTCACCAATAGCCTGAGCTGCGACAACTCCTACAGCTTCACCGATATCAATCATTTTTTTCCATCCAAGGTCTAAGCCATAACATTTTTGACAAATTCCACGCTTGCACTTGCAAGTCAAAGGAGATCTTACTTTTACTGTTTCAATATGTAATTCTTTTATTATTTGAGCAGTTTTTAAATCAATAACATCACCTTTTTTAACAATAGTTTCTTTGGTTTCGGGATTAACCACTTTCTCCAAAGTAATACGTCCAAAAATCTTATGCACAAAATCTTGATTAATTTCTTCTGCTTCTTTCCTAGACATTACCAAACCTTCATCATCTCCACAATCTTCCTCAAAAACAATTACATCGTGAGCAACATCAACCAATCTTCTAGTTAGATAACCGGAAGTGGATGTTCGAAGAGCAGTATCAGCTGTACCTTTTCTGGCACCATGAGTAGAAATAAAATATTCCAACACATCAAAACCTTCTTTGTAAGAATTTCTAATAGCCAATTCGATAATACGTCCAGCTGGATTTGCCACCAAACCTTTCATACCACACATCTGTACAGGCTGAGACCAAGATCCACGAGAACCAGAATCAACAATTGAAAAAACTGGACTCTGATTACTGATTGACTTGGGAACCAATTTTTCTATTTCATTTTTAACTTTTTTCCAAACTTCAATAACTTGATTAGCTTTTTCATCTTTTGATAAAAGTCCTTTTTCGTAATAATCCTGAATTACTTTTATTTTCTTTTCCGCTTCTTCGATTAATTGAGGTTTTTCTTTTGGCACAGTTAAGTCATCCATTCCCCAAGTAATTCCAGATTTAGTAGCATATTTAAATCCAAGCTCTTTAATATTATCTAGAGTTTCCGCTGCTTTATTTCCATAAGCATCAACAATATAGTTAATCATTTTTTTGATAGTTTTGGAATCCATCAATTCATTTTGAAATTCAAAATCTTCAGGCAAAACTTCATTAAAAATAATTCTACCAACACTGGTCTCAACAAAAACATCTTCCATTCTTACTTTAATCAAAGCTTTAAGATCAATAACTTTAAGATTATAAGCAATTAAAGCATCTTCAGTTGAAGCAAAAACCTTGCCTTCTCCCAATAATCCAGGAACAATTTTTGTAAGATAATAACATCCCAAAACAATATCCTTAGTTGGAATCATAATCGGATCTCCAGTAGAAGGTTTTAATAAGTTAACACTAGACAACATTCTGGTCCTAGCT
This sequence comes from Patescibacteria group bacterium UBA6220, assembly GCA_002421745.1. Classification (GTDB taxonomy): domain Bacteria; phylum Patescibacteriota; class Minisyncoccia; order Minisyncoccales; family Minisyncoccaceae; genus UBA6220. Next base: position 107,000 of record DISC01000004.1, read on the forward strand.
TCCTCTTGAGCTTCGTCTGATAAAGGTAAATGAATAGCCATTTGATCTCCGTCAAAATCAGCATTAAAAGCAGTACAAACCAAAGGATGCAACCGAATAGCTTCTCCTTCAATCAAAATTGGCTTAAAAGCTTGCACACCTAAACGGTGCAAAGTTGGAGCTCTGTTTAATAATACTAATTTTTCTTTTACTACTTCTTCTAAAGATTCCCAAATATCATCAGTTTCTTCTTCGATTAAGCGAGTGGCACCTCTTACATTAAAAGCTAATTCTTTTTCTAGTAATTTTTTAATAACAAACGGTTTGAATAATTCCAAAGCCATTTTTTTTGGTACACCACATTGATCTAATTTTAAATTAGGACCAACCACAATTACGCTTCTACCAGAATAATCAACCCTTTTTCCTAAAAGATTTTGTCTAAACCTACCCTGCTTTCCTTGCAACATATCTGCCAAACTCTTTAATAGTCTGCGGCCACCAGTACTAGCTTGAGTAGTGGTTCCCTTTCTCATCTTATTATCAATCAAAGCATCTACTGCTTCTTGCAACATTCTTTTTTCGTTTCGAACAATTACGTCCGGTGCTCCGATTTCCAATAAATATTTTAAACGATTGTTTCGATTGATTACTCTTCGGTATAAATCATTTAGATCAGACGAAGCATAACGGCCTCCATCCAATTGAACCATAGGTCTTAAATCTGGTGGCAAAACCGGTAAAACTTGAATAAACATCCACTCTGGTCTTACTCCTGACTGTTTCAATTCTTGCAACAATTTCATTCTTCTAAGAATGGATTTTTTTTCTTCAACTGATTTTTTTGTTTCTAGCTGTGTTTTGATTTTTAAAATTTCCTTACCCAAATCCATTGATTCAAAAATCTCTTTTAATACTTCTGCGCCAGTGCCAGCTTCAAAAACTTCTCCATACTTTAAAGACAATTCATGAAATTCCAATTCAGATAAAACTTGCATCGGTTTTAAAGAGGCAATTTCTTGCTTAGCTTTATCCTTGGCATTTTTTAATTCATCCAAAGCCTCTTCTAGTTTTTTTTCTTTTACTTTCTCTGAATCAGTAGAATTTTTTATATTATTCTTTATGTCTTTTGTTTTTATTTTAAATTCCTCTTCTATCTCTTCTGAGATTTTTTCTTTCAAAGGTTCATTAACATTAGTAATAATATATGAAATAAAATAAACAACTTCTTCCACTTTGTGAATTGCTAAGCCTAAAGCAATACCAATTCTGGAAGGCATTCCTTTTAAAAACCAAATATGCGAAACTGGAGCAGCTAATTTGATGTGCCCCATTCTTTCGCGCCTAACTGAAGATTTTGTAACTTCAACCCCACAACGATCACAAATAATACCTTTGTATCTAATTCTTTTGTATTTACCACAAAAACATTCATAATCTTTAGTGGGACCAAAAATCTTTTCACAAAACAAACCATCTTTTTCCGGTCTTTGTGTTCTGTAATTTATGGTTTCCGGCTTAGTGATTTCACCGCAAGACCAATTCAAAATCTCTTCAGGAGAAGCGAGTTTGATTTTAAGGGATTCTAAGTTAGAGACAAACATATTTTTATAATTTTAGGCTTATGATTATTGAGAAATAGTTACAATGATTTTAATAATTTTTTTTACTATTATGTTAAATTATTAAGAGATGTCTGGTTCTTCTTCTATTATTTTTCCTTTAATAATTACATTTAAAGAAAGCGCTTTTAGTTCGGCTAATAACAAGTTAAACGAAGCTGGAATGTTTGGATTTTTAATCTTTTCACCCTTCAAAATAGCTTCGTAAGTAGCAGCACGACCCAAAACATCATCTGATTTTATCGTTAACATTTCTTGCAAAGTAAAGGCTGCGCCATAACCTTCCAATGCCCAAACTTCCATCTCACCAAATCTCTGTCCTCCAAATTGAGCTTTTCCTCCTAATGGCTGTTGAGTAATTAGCGAGTAAGGACCGATAGAACGCATATGGATTTTGTCTTCCACCATGTGTCCTAATTTCATCATATAAATATAACCAACTGTAATTTGTTCTGGAAAAGCTTCTCCAGTTTCAGGATCAAATAAAGTTAACTTTCCATTTTCAGGATAACCAGCTTTTTTTAATTCTTCTTTTATAGCTGACTCATTTGCTCCAGAAAGAGCTGGAGTAGCTGACAAATATCCAAGCTTATTAACAGCCAAACCAAAATGAGTTTCTAAAATTTGCCCCAAATTCATTCTACTGGCCACAGATAAAGGATTTAAAACAATATCAACTGGAGTTCCGTCTTCCAAAAATGGCATTTCTTCAGCTGGTAAAATTTTAGCAATAATACCCTTGTTACCGTGACGTCCAGCTAATTTATCTCCGACCTGAACTTTTCTAACTTCAGAAATTCTTACTCTAATTCTTTTGATAACGCCTGGCTCCAAACTATATCCTTCGCTTCTAGCAAACACTCTAACATCAGTTACGCGACCCCTCTTGCCGTGCTCCAATCGCATAGAAGTATCTTTTACTTCTTTGGCTTTTTCACCAAAAATAGCTCTCAACAATCTTTCTTCCGCACTCAAATCAGCCTCACCTTTAGGTGAAATTTTACCAACTAAAATATCGTTTGGTCCGACCTCAGCCCCAATCCTAACTACTCCCTCTTCGTCTAAATCTTTTAATTTGTCTTCTCCCACGTTTGGAATATCTGATGTGGTAATCTCAGGCCCAAGTTTTGTTTCTCTAACGTCGCAGAAAAAATCTTCAATATGAACCGAAGTAAATACGTCTTCTTTAACAATTCTTTCAGATAAAACAATTGCATCTTCAAAAGTGTTACCTCTCCAAGAAATAAATGACACCAAAAGATTTCGACCCAAAGCCAATTTTCCATCTGCAATAGAGCCACCCTCGATCAAGGGATCACCTTTTTTAACCATTTCATTTAATTCAACTACCGGTCTTTGATGAAAACAAGTATATTGATTAGTTCTATCAAAAATTCTAACTGGATAAGAAGTGGTACCTGATTCGCTTTTTATTTTTACTTCTGTGGCATCCACTTTAATAATTTTTCCTGCTTCTTCTGCTACAATTAATTGCCCTGAATCTCTAGCCACAAAAGATTCCATACCAGTACCAACTAAAGGTGCTTCTGGATTTACCAAAGGTACAGCTTGTCTTTGCATATTGGAACCCATCTGAGCTCTATTAGCATCATCATTTTGTAAAAAAGGAATTAAAGAAGTAGAAACAGAAATAAATTGCTGAGGAGAAACATCTACATAATCAATCGCGCTGCTTTCAATTTCACCAGATTCACCCTTAATTCTCGCTTCCACTCGTTCTTCTATTATTTTATTGTTTTCATCTAATTTTACGCTAGCTGGAGCAATATTATATCTTTCTTCGGCAGTTGCATCTAAGTAATACAGTTCTTTTGTAACTCTTTTGTTTTCCACTTTGTAATATGGAGTTTCTAAAAATCCATAAGGATTTAATCTAGCATACAAAGATAAGTGCGTTACTAAGCCCACGTTCGGACCTTCTGGAGTTTGAATTGGACAAATTCTACCATAGTGAGAAGGTTGCACATCTCTTACATCAAAACCAGCTCTTTCTCTAGTTAAACCACCAGGACCAGTAGCAGTTAATCGTCTCTTGTGTTCTAATTCTGATAATGGATTTGTGTTATCCATAAATTGAGAAAATTGACTAGCAGTAAAGAATTGCGTAACTTGAGCAGAAAACGGCCTTGGATTAATCAATTGCATAGGAGAAATATTTTCAAAATCCAAAATAGACATCCTATCTTTGATAATTCTCGACATTCTAGCAATACCGATTCTTAGCTTATTAGATAATAATTCTGATAAAGTTCTTACTCTTCTATTGCCCAAATGATCGATTTGATCAGGAATAGAGTATGGATCTTTGTTTAATCGAATAATTTCCTTCATTACCGCAACTACGTCTTCAATCATTAAGATTCTATCTTCTTTGGTGATTTCTCTTGCTTTCTTTGGCATTAATTCTGGAATTCTAGACCATAGCTTCCAACGTCCAACCTTGCTAAGATCATATCTATCAAAATTAAAAAACATATTAAAGATAAGCTCTCTAGCTGAATCAGGATTAACCATTTCTCCAGATCTTAATCTTTGATAAATTTCAAGCAACGCCTCTTCTTGATTATTGGCTAAATCTTTTTTAAGAGTTTCTTCAATATAGCTTACTTCACCGTTATCTACAGTAGAAAACATTTCTTTAATGTCGTCATTACTATATCCGCCCAAAGCTTTTAATAAAGTAGTGGCTGGAACCTTTCTTTTTCTATCTATTTTTACAGAAATAACATTAGTACCTTCGGTTTCCAATTCTAACCAAGAACCTCTATTGGGAATAAGCTTTGCTCCAAAACATCTTTTACCGCGGTTAATGCTCAAAGGAAAGAAAACTCCAGGAGACCTGATTAATTGAGAAATTACTACTCTTTCTACTCCATTCAAAACAAAAGTCCCCCTTTCTGTTAAAAGAGGAAAATTACCAAAAAATATTTCTTGCTCTTGACTTCTTTTTGTTTTGAGATTAGTTAGCTTTGTCCTTACTCTAAGAGGAGCAACAAAAGAATCATTATTTTCTTTAGCTTCATAGCCTGATGGATAATTTGGATTACCAAGCTTATAATCTAAAAAATGAAGCTCAAATTCTTTACCGGTATAGTCCCTAATAGGAGACACCTCGATGAAAAGATCCCTTAGTTCCTCTTCCCAAAATTGCCTACCACTTTCTTGTTGCAAGAAAATTAAGCTGGGCAATGGATAGGAAATTTTACTTTTTGCAAAATCTTTGATTTTAGTTTTCATAGGCAAATTGGGGTTTATTAGAAAACAAATTGGGTATTCCAAATGGAAAAATACCCATGGCTATTTATTTTTGGGTCTTATTTACAAAATTAAAAAAAAGTGGGGAAATTAGAAATCAATTTAGGAAATTTAATTTATATTTCAAAATTATTACTACCTTATCAACAAACCATAAAGTTGTCAAGAGATAGCACAAAAAAGCAAGAATAAGCCTTCTTCTTGCTCAAATATTATGGATTTTAATTATATTTATATTTAACTACAATATTTTTTAATTCTCTCCCCTGCCTCTTCGTCTTCCAGGTCCAAAAAATAAATCATTAACAACTTTTTAAATAAAGCTTTTCTATCATCTGAATCCATATCTGGAATTTTTGAAATTAAAATATTTTTCTTTTCTTCGTTAATATTTAAAGACTCAATAAAAGCTTTTAAATTTCCGGTATAAAGTATTTCGTTCATATGATTAGTTTTATTTATCTTCAAATAAACTTTCTAATTCTTGGCTGTCTAAAATTTGATCAAGTGTCATTGTTTTTTCTTGATTGTCTATATCTGGCTTTTTAGAAGATTTTGAAGCTGATTTTATAGCCTCATCAACAATGCTCTCTTTTATTAAAGTACTATCAAATTTTAAAAATTCAGATAACACATACATATCGACTTGTTTTTCTCTGCTTTTCTCTTGTTCTGCATAGCCACTTTCCAATTCTTGCTTTATTCGATCATCTAGCATTTTTGCCACCTCCTTTTCAACAGCTTTTTGATCATAAGAACCAAAAAAATTAGGAATAATTTCTTTTACTATTTCCTCTTTCTCATTTTTATAAATAATTTTTCCCCTTTTTAATCCTCCGCGGACAATTTCTCTTTTCCAACCATAATTATCAATCAAAACTTTGCTTAATTGTTCTGGATTACCATGCTCATTCATTATAAAGTCTAATTTTTCTTTAATGGCATCCTCTGAAATAGAATCTTTTAAGGTTTTTGAAGGAAATACTTTTTCTCCTTCTTGTTTTAAATTGCGACTAGTTAAATTTTCAATTAATTTGGTCCCCATATTTACCAAATCTTTTTGTCTTATTTTAGAAGAAAGACTTTTTTCCGATTCTGGAATTGAGTTTTGCTCAGCAACTATTCTTTTAATTTCATTAATCAATTTCATATAACCAATAATACTTGGTTCTGTTTTTTGAGCCTCATTATTTAATTTTCCGTAGCGCTCAAATTCTTTCATTAAATCCTGATTTTTAAGAACCTCCTTTATTCCTCGTTGCTCATTAAAAATTTTAGTGACTAAAGCACTATCTGCGCCTTCCAAATAAACTCCCTTTTTTGAAAGAATTTCTTTGTTCTTTTGATACCACCACCTTTCTGCTTTCAACCTAGCGTCATGTATTTGATTTATTAATTCCGATCTTACGTCTTTCCTTAAACTAGCGTCCAGTTCAAACCTGCTATCATTTTTTTCTTTAAAAATATTTTCCGAAAGATCATCTCGAGGAATTTTAAATTTATCAAACAAATCCTCGAAACTATTAATTTCCTCTTCTTGATCCCCTTCTTGATCTTTTTTCTGATCTTCTTCTTTTTCCTGCTTTTGCTCTCGAAACTCATTCTTTTCTTTTTCAGTTTTTTCTTTCTTTTTTTTCTCAGCCTTTTCTTTTTTGCCTACAATCTCTTCTTGCTTATCGCTACTCTTGCCTTCTTTTAATTCAAAATCGCCATAATCTTTATATTCTGGAATCAAATCATGTTTTTTTTCTGGTTTTTCTTCTTCAGAGTCATACTCATTATAGTCCTTATATTCTGGAAGAAAATCGTCTTCTTTTTTATTTGTATCCAATTCTTGTGGCTCAAGATCTTTTTCTGGAATATTTTCAGGTGTTTTTTTTGCCATAATTTTATATTAAATTAATTCCTTAAAATAATTATAAGATACCATTGATTTAAAATCAACCTACAAATTAAGCGTGGTCATTATATCTGCTTCTACCATTGACTTAGGTCGTCCATATCTTATTTTTGATAATTCTTTAATAGCCAAGGATATTTCTGGATTTCCCTTTTGAGGTAACAAAGTTTTTATCTTAAAGGGCGTAGCTAATTTATTATTTATCATCATTTTTAGAATTAATTGGAAGTTATCTAAATTTAACAAATCAAACTTAGAAAATTGTGGAGAAAATTGCTTTTCCAAAAATTCTGCGTCATCGGCTCCGATTCTAAAAGAGGCAAAGGTTCCCACATTACCAATAACCGCGTTCTTGATAGTATCTGTCAATTGTGGCATATATTGATGCGCCAAAATCAAATCCAAACGATATTTTCTGGCCTCAGAAAGAATAGTTGCAATACTGTCTGTGGCAAAATTTTGAAATTCATCCAAGTAAAGATAAAAATCCTTGCGTAATTCTGATGGCATCGAAGCTCTTTTCATAGCTGCCATTTGCATTTTAGACACCAAAATCAAACCCAAAAGAGAGCTATTTAATTCTCCTGTTTGACCTTTGCTAAGATTAGCTAAAAATATCTTTTTATTATCCATAATTTCAGATAAATTAAAACCTGATCTCGGCTGGCCGACAATATTTCGAAGCATTTCATTTTCTATAAATCTTCCTATTTTTGAAATAACATAACCTAGCATATCTGATTTAGTAGAACCTGTTGTTTGTTTCCATTCTTTTAGCCAAAAACTCCTAACCAATGGGTCAGAAACTTTTTGCAACTTAGCTTCCATAAATTTATCATCTGTAAAAATACGCGGTATCTCAATCAAAGTTCCAGGATTATCTTTATCTGCCATAATAGCTAACATGGCGTTCCTCATATAATGTTCAAACATCGGACCAATCATTTCTGGAGGAAAAAGTTTATAAAAAATAGCTACCATTTCTGAAACAGCTAAATCTTTTTGTTCTGGAGTTTCCCATTCCAACATATTTAGCCCACAAGGTCTTTCGGTTTGAAAAGGCTCAAAAAGCACAACATCGCCCACTCTTTCTTCTGGAACAAGAGTTAAAATATCTTCTACTAGTTCGCCATGCGGATCAATTACCCCTACTCCATGCCCGCTTTCAATATCCTGACGAATCATTTCCGATAAAAATCCTGATTTTCCTACACCGGTTTGCCCCACGATATAAAAATGACGACGCCTATCTTCTTCGCTGGCAATATATACATTTTTTTCTTCTCCTCTAAACATTGTTTTACCTAATAAGATCGGCCCGGAAATCGGCAAATTAATTGATGGCTCTACTTCTTTTGTTCCTGCCCATTTTATATAAGGACTCTCAATATGAGGCAACGGCAAATGATAAAGACTACTCAATTCTTCACTATTCAAAACCAGCCTTTCTCTTTCTTCAAATTCTCTAAAAATATATTTATAAGTTAATCTTCTGGCGTTGTTTCCTTTTAGGCGAACAACTTGCAAATTATTAAATGATGAAAAAAATTGAGAAAAACTTGATTCCAAATTTTGTAAAATTTCATTAGCTCTATTTTGATTTTTCGCAGACGCAACTAGCCTAATATTAGTTTCGAAAAAAGGTTTTTTTAATTTGGCACGCAAAGCTTCTATGGTAGCATCATCCACCCTTCTCTCTTTAAGTTGATTTTCTCCCAATTCATTTTTTTTGGGTGTTGGACTGCTTACAAGTCCAGATAAAAGGCCCTTATTGGACTCACTAATAGCTGTGAGCAAATCTTTTCCATTATTAATAATATGCCTAATGATTTCATCTCCTATTTTTTTATAATCTGTTTTTGGTGGACGAATAATTATCTGAATAGCTGCGCCCTCATCTTCCTTAATGTTTGTCAAAGAATTAGCAATAGCTTCTAATGGATCGGTATCCAAGTCGTTATAGGTTTTAAGTGGTAAATAAAAAGAACTTTTCAATCGAAGATAAGCTGTAGCAGCAATAGCTTCTGGCTCAAAAATAGTGTAATCATTAGCGATTTTTTCCACGATAGCCCCAGGATAAGCCCCTTGTATATACTTTGGCAAAGCCAAAGCATAATAATTTGGCACAGCAATATAAAAAGAAATATCAGATCCTCCAAATTCAGAAGCTACTTCCATTGCTGCTGTGGGACGATTTCCAAAAAAAACAGAAGAAAAACTTTTATCTTCTAGGTAAAGAAAATTGGCAAAAATCTGTTCCATTTTTCCAATTAAGATTTTTTGATCAATTTTTTCTCCTTCTTTTATTTTTTCATATTTAGGAAGTCTAATCAAAAACAATGAAGAATCCAAGCTCTTTTTTATACGATTTTTCTTTTTCCCAGAAAAAAAAGCAATCAATAATACAAAAAACAAAACAAGAGTTAAAATTGCTGATATATAAAAGAAAATATTTTGTGGAAAAATTATTTCCATGCTTATTTTTTCTTCTTATTTAAAAATTTTTCAAATAAATTTTCTTTTGCAACCACATCATGAAAAGAATCCAAAAGAAAAGGGTCTTTTGATTCTTCAATTATTTTAATGGTCTTATCAATTCCCCTTTCTTCGGCCATATCCAAATAATATTTAAGCTTATTTTGCAAAACTGGATTGATATTTTTTTTATCAACTTGAGAATCCTCCTGCTCTGTAGTTAAAATTGTTTCATTAATTGCTTGTTCTGTGACATTATCCTCAATAGCTGAAACTTTTTCTTTTTTTTCTAAATCTAAAAAATCTTTACCTTGCTCAGGAGATAATGGTTTTTTTTCAAATTTTTGTTCGAATTTTTTTTCCATAATATTTTTATTTATCTTAAAAGCATTATAGCAAAGAAACACAAAAAACTAAATATTAACAATCTAAAATAATCCTAATATTTAAAATAAAAATCTACTGTCATTAATAATTTAAGACTCAGTTGTTTTCATATTTTGCAAAATTCCAAGACCAATATAAATAAACAGTAAGTTTTCTCCGCCATAACTAACCAAAGGTAAGGGCAACCCAATAACCGGCAAAATTCCTAAATTCATACCAATATTAATGCTCATTTGAAAAAAAATAGAAATCGCTAATCCAGAAGCAAAAAGCCTAGAAAAATTAGAATTAGCATTAAGTGCTATTTTTAAAATCCTCCAATAGAATAAAATAAAAGAACCAAATAATAAAAATATTCCGATAAATCCAACCTTTTCGGCAATCGAAGCAAAAACAAAATCTGTATGAGCTTCTGGCAAAAATCCATATTGCGTCTGTGTGCCATTATTAATTCCTCTTCCAATCAAACCACCGGAACCAATACTGATTTTGGCCTGATTTTGACTCCATCCCTCACCCAATGTATCCGCCTGCGGAGCAATAAAACTTAATACTCTGTTTTTTTGGTAATCTTTTAAAAGAAATAACCAACTTGCCCCAAAAATCAACACGAAAGCCAATGACAATAAAATAAAATGTCGCACTTTAATCCCAGAGACCAAAAGCGTACCAATCCAAATTGCCAACAAAATCGCCATTGAACCAAACTCTGGTTGAAAAAAAATAAGAATAACTGGCAAAGCAACATATAGCCCGGAAATAAAAATATGCTTTAGATCATATAACTCTATATGACGCTTAGAAAAATATTTTGCCAAAATAAGAATAACTATTAGCTTCATTGGCTCAATTGGATTAAAAGAAATCGCGCCTATTTTATACCAAGACTTAATTCCTCTAATCTCAGGCGCAAAAAAGAAAACCCCAACTAACAAAACAATGCAAATAAAATAAAGCAAAATTAAAATAATCGGATTTTCTCGAAGAATACGATTATCTACAAAAGAAACACCGAGCATTGCAATAATTGATATAATTGAAAAAATCAATTGTCTATAAAAAAGCGAAAAATCCCCTGAAACGACAGATGTATACAAAGAAACAAGCCCAAAACCAGTTAATATCAAAGAAGCTATTATTAAAATCCAATCAAGTTTTTCAAGTCTTGCCAAAAAATTCATTTTTTAAAATTAATATTATAAATTGTGTATTAATTGTATATTCAACGACCTTATATTATCAGACATAAAAAATGCACGCTAGTCCACAATTAAAAACTTTATGAAAATAAACTTTATTTTAACATTCTCAAAAATTCTGTTTCATTAATAATTTTTATACCTAATTCATTAGCTTTATCGTATTTTGAGCCAGGGTTTTCTCCTGCAACCAAATAATCCAATTTTTTTGAAATCGCAGACAAAACTTCTCCACCCAAACTTTGAATTTTTTCCTTCGCCTCTTCGCGGCTCATACTGATTAAGGTACCCGTTAAAACAAACGACTTGCCTCTTAATTTTATTCCTACTGTTGCTTCTTTTTCAATGGTAATTTTCTTATCAAAAAGTTTGTTTAAAAAATTTATATTATGTTGATTTCGAAACCAATCAAAAATCGACTGGGCTACTATTGGCCCAACATCTTGAGTGTTTTCCAAGTCTTCCAAAGATAAGTTTTTAATTTTTTCGATTGAACCAAATTTTTTGGCCAAATCCTGTGCAGTTTTTTCACCTACATTTCTAATACCTAAAGCATAGATAAATCTACTTAAAGTAATATGTTTTCTAGATTGAATTTTTTCCACTACTTTTTTAGCTGACTTTTCTGCAAATCTCTCCATTGGCAAAATATCCCCTTCTTTTAAATCAAATAAATCCGCTGCATCGGTTATCAGTCCTTCTTCTAAAAATCGATCAACTATTTTTGGACCAAGACCATCTATATTAAAAGCCTTTCGCGAGACAAAATGATCCAAGTATCTTCTTTTGCGACTAAAACAATTAGCATTAGGACAATACCAAGTAACTTCTTTATTTTTTCTTACAAGCTTATTGTCGCAATCCGGACATTTTTGAGGCATTATAAAGTTTTTTTCTTTACCTGTTCTTAACTCTGAAAATACTTTTATTATTTCTGGAATTACATCTCCGGCACGCCCAACCACAACTGTATCTCCGATTTTTAATCCCAATCGTCTAATTTCATCTTCGTTATGCAAAGTAGCTCGCGTAATAGTTATCCCGCCTACTTCAATAGGCTTTAAAATGGCCACAGGCGTCATAGCTCCGGTTCTACCTACTTGCACGACAATATCTTCAACAATGGTAACAGCCTGCTTTAAAGCGAATTTTAGAGCAATACCAGCCCGCGGCGCTTTGCCAACAATGCCCAGTTCTTTAAATATTTTATTATCATTAACTAAAACTACAGCTCCATCAATTTCATAAGGCAAGGTTTCTCTGATATTTTTTAAATATTCATAATACTCAAAAACTTCATCCATATTCCGACAAAGTCGATTATATTTATTATTAGTTTTAAAACCAAAAGCCTTTAAAATTAAATGTTCCTGCTCATGGGTTTTTTGACCCAAATCAGTAACCAAGGAATACACATCTGATTCCATTTTTCTTTCAGAAACAATCGCCGAATCCAGTTGGCGAATAGACCCAGCAGCTAGATTGCGCGGATTAGCATAAGGAGGCAAATTATTTTTTAATCTTTGTTTGTTTGTTTTTTCAAAATCTTTTTTTGTAATAATCGCCTCCCCTCTCACAATCAATTCTTTTACGCCCTTTTGCTCTAAAGATTCTGCAACAGCCAATAATCCTATTTTTTTTAATTCAATAATAACATCTTTTTCATTTCTTAATTTTAAAGGAATAGCTTCAATAGTTTTAATGTTTTGTGTAACATTTTCTCCTATGCGACCATCTCCGCGAGTAGAACCAATTACCAAAACTCCGTCCCTATAGACAAGTTCAATCGCCAAACCATCTAACTTTGGCTCGCAATAATATTCTATTTTTTCAATCTCTTTTTCGGATAATATTTTTTTATTACGAATTTCCCAATTGTCCATATCTTCTCGAGAAAAAGCATCAAAAAAAGAAAGCATTGGTTGTTTGTGTTCAAATTTTTCAAAACTATCCAATGGCTGACTTCCTACTCGTTGCGTAGGAGAATCAGAAGTTATTAGATCCGGATAAGCTTGCTCTAAATCAAAAAGCTCTTTTTTGAGAGCGTCTAGAGCATTTTCCGTTATTTCTTGCTTATCTAAAGCGTGATAAAGATATCGATGATAATTAATAAGCTCTCTTAGTTTTTCAATTCTTTTTTTTGCTTCTGTTTTGTTCATAAACTAATAACTTATCTTTATTCTCCTAGTTGCTGAGCCGTAGAGACCAGAAGAAATAATCGTTGTTCCAGTTTGCGCGCAATCCAAAGTAGAATCCATTGATCCACCACCAACAGTATAAATATCATTAACATTATAATGATAACCCGAGTCTGTGGCACCCACAAATCCCGTACCCGAAGGAGGAACTGAAATATCGTCACAACTTACAGTTCCCCAGCCACTAGCATTATAAAGGGCTCTTTCTATTCCTGAATCCGCACAATGAAAAGCCTTAACCGCATCAGCCAAATCACTAGTAATATTTGCCGATCCAATAATTATACTAGCCACAGACAAAGAAAGTCCTAACAAAATAGAAACCATAATCGTAACAATAAATATAGATAATCCTTGTTGATTTTTATTTTTATTTTTTTTCATATAATTTTAGGGTACATCTAAGTTTCTTTGCGAGGCTGTTGTTTGTATTAATATTCTTGGAATTGGATTAGTGCGCAAGCTGGCTGATTGCATATCAATCATAATAGATACTTTTGGCTGAACCGTGTCAGAAGATGCATCTCCAGTAACATAAAATTGCAAATTATTAACTTTAACTGTAGACGAAGTAATGTCCATTTCAACTCCATTTGTTCGACTAGCGCTATCAAATTTTGTAATTTTTATCTTGTCATTATCTAATCTAAGTCTCATACATCTATAATCCAAAGCAATCGTATCATAACCCAAAAAATAAATATCTGAACTATAATTATTTCCACTATAATTACTGCTACTTATTAAAGTACACGTAGCGCTATCGTCTCGAGTAACCATTCTCAAAAAACGATGCATATAATCAACAACATAACCAGACTGATTTAATAACTCTTGTTTTTGTAAAATTGCCGCCTGATTATTCATCGAGGTAGTAAATAACGTTACAAAAGAAATAGATAAAATAGCAAAAAGTCCCATAGAAACCAATACCTCAACCAAAGTAAGCCCTGCGTCTGGTGCATTTTTTTGATAGTTTCGCAAAAACAAACTATTAAGTCTAGATCTTTTTAATATATTTTTAAAAACATTTTTCATATTTACCATTTCCAATTATAAAGATCCTCTTTAATAGTGGTCGAATGACTGGTCCAATAAATAACAACTGACACATGCAAAATATCTCCATCCTCAACAACACAAATTTGCCTTTTATATGGCGTTACCGTACCACTGGTATAATTATAAAACCCATTTGTATCATTAGTATAAAGATAAGGCACTGGCGCAGTGTTGGAAACAAGATCAGCAGTAGAAGTAGCCAAATAATCAACTCTCCACCCACCCGTACCATCAACATTGCAATTCGAACTGATTAATCCAGTTGAAAAAGCAGCCCTTCCTCCGGTAATCCAATTAGTATCTCTTAAATTTCTAATGATTTCTATTCCCTCTTGACCCAAAAGAGAAGCTATATAATTTTCTTTAACTTGCTTTGTTTGCTGGGTATATTTTGCAATCGCTGCATAAATTCCCAATAAAGCAACCGAAATCATCATTAAAGAAACCATTGTTTCAATCAAAGTAAAAGCCTTACTGGGATTACTATTAAATTTTGAAAAAATATTTTTATACATCACCATTATTGATTAGCTACATCTACTCTGCCTACATGATTTATTTTTATATATTTAAATTTTGCAGTTGAAACACAGTTATCTGATTCAATTCCCAGTTTAATTACAGTTTCATGATTAGTATAGTCAGCATCCATATAAACCACTGGTTCAGGAGGAACAAAAGACACACTAGCAGTGTCTGCACTTGATTCAGAGGCAGGGGTTGTAATTCTATCCAAAATATCACAAATTTTTACACCCCTTTCAATATCTATAGTTTCTGCAATTACGTCAGAATCAGAAGAGCTATAAGTATAATTAGAAACGTTTTTATTGTTTTTATAAACTATATATAATTTTGAATTAGGCGTCGTGGTTTTATCAAAATATATACCATAAGCATTAATTGTAGAATCCATTGCTTTTCCTGAAACCGACATTTCATTAACGCGACGAAAATCTTGCGCTAATTTTTGAGCTGCCCTATCCAAAGCTTGCGTATTATTACCAATTTTGTAATTACCAAAAACAACCGAAGTTAAAATAATAATTATCGACATTACGGTTAACAATTCTATCATTGTTAATCCATTTTGTTTTTTAAAAATTTTATTCATTTTATCTAAAACTAAGAGATAAATACCAATTTATTAAATCTGATCCATAAAAAATTGCAATCAAAGCTCCTATTACTAAAAATGGACCAAAAGGAACTGCTGACTTTAATTTTCTTTTTTTTAAAGCAATTAAGATTACTCCCACTATACCACCCAAAAGAAAAGAGATAAATAGTCCGGCAACTATATTGGGCCATCCCAAAACAAAACCCAAAAGAAAAGCCAATTTAACGTCACCAAAACCCATAGCCTTGCCTCGAGAAAAAAACCAAAAACAAAAGAAAAAAGCTGCCGAACCCAAGGCGGAATATAAATAAAAAAGTAAATCTGTTGTATTTAAAAATTTTAAATAAAAACTAAAACCTAGCCAAGCTATTGTCACAACTAATCCAGCAAGCGTGATTTCGTCTGGAATAATATAATGCTTTAAATCATAAACAAAAATAATTGTAAAAATAGCAATAATAGACCACAAAAATACCAAATGATAAAGATTGTAGATTAAATTAAATCCCAATAAATCGATACTTGACTGAAGATAAACAAAAACAAAAAGCAGTCCAACAGATAGCTCAACTAATGGATATTGAGAGGAAATAGATTTTTTACAATAACGACACTTACCTTTTAAAGATATAAAGCTAAAAACTGGAAACAAATCATACCACTCAAGAGAATGCTTACAGTGAGGACAATACGAGCGGCCCTTTAAAAAACTTTGCTTCTTGCCAATTCTCCAAATAACACAGTTTAAAAAACTTCCAATAAGAAGCCCTATGATAAAAATAAAGATTATTTCTATTTGCATAAAATAATTTTACCACAAGATTCTTAAAAAAACAAAAGCTCCCGTAAAAACGGGAGCTTTTGTTAATTTAAAAAATTATGGACAAGCTGTGGCAGCACCACAAGCAGTTGAACCAACATTACCAGTTGAATCAACACAGTAAGTTCCAGAATTCATCACAGTAGAAAAACAATAAGCTGGTCCAGTAGCAGTTATATTTAATACTATAGCACCAGCAGTTTGTGCATCAATATCATTATACAAAGCTAGTCCATCAGTTACACCACTAAAATTAGCTGCATTTCCCTGCACTCCACTACCAGCCGTACCATAGCTAGTAAGAGCGCCTGTTGTATTTAAATAAATCGCAGCCACTGCCCTCATCTGGCCCATATCAGCTTTTATTCTTGCATCTTTGGCTGAGTTTTGAGCACTACTCATAGAAACAATAATCAAGCCGGATAAAATACCAATAATGGCAATAACTACCAATAACTCAATTAAAGTAAAACCTTTGTTTAATTTTGTCATTTTATTTTTATTTTTATTTTAATTTTACCGACCTTTTTATTTTTATAAAATCATTTTATCAGTTTAATAGACTTAACGTCAAGCAAAAAAATAAAAAACTCCCGCAGAAGCGGGAGCGATAATAAGAAATTAGTTGTTGCAAAGATTGTGAACTGCTGATGTGCAACCATCAGTAGTTGATGGGTTCCCAGACCATCCATTACTATCGATACACCAATAATGGGTAACTCCTGAACCACCATTTAATGTTTTTAAAACACAATATGTTGTAAGCGTTGTTGTAGGCCCCCAACATGTTGGAGTTGTTGCTTGTTGAGAATTCATATCAGTCACTAATGCCGCACCATCTGTTCCAACAACAAAGTTCGTTCCTGCAGTTGCACAAGCTCCATTAGTAGTAACTGTTCCGTAATTTGCAAACGCACCCGTTGTATTGTAATACAATGCAGCTACTGTTCTCATTTGATCCATATCAGCTTTTATTCTTGCATCTTTGGCTGAGTTTTGAGCACCGCTCATAGAAACAATAATCAAGCCGGATAAAATACCAATAATGGCAATAACCACCAATAACTCAATTAAAGTAAAACCTTTGTTTAATTTTGTCATTTTATTTTTATTTTTATTTTAATTTTACCGACCTTTTTATTTTTATAAAATCATTTTATCAGCTTAATAGACTTAACGTCAAGTAAAAAACTCCCATAAAGAAAGTTTTCACAGCTTAATCAACAATTTTTAATCAGAAGCACAATCCAAAGTACCTTCATCGCAATTTGCTACCGCAGAAGTAAGACCAGAATAACCAATAGAATCAACACACCATACTGTGCCAGCTTGCAAATCAAAAGCTGCACAATAAGCTGTTCCATCAGCGCTTATCCTTATACTTGGAGTAGCTGTGTCATAATCAACAATATCATCACATACTGTTTTAGCATCACCACCAGCGAGCATAAAGGTACTAGGTGTTGCAGTACAAGCCGTAAGATTTACTGCTGTAGTAGTACTGCTAAATAAATTACTATTACTAATTGCATAAACCATAGCTGCTGACCTTAACTGATCTGCTCCAGCCTGCACCCTAGCATCATTAGCTGATTGAGTAGCAGTACTCATAGAAACAATAATCAAGCCGGATAAAATACCAATAATGGCAATAACTACCAATAACTCAATTAAAGTAAAACCTTTGTTTAATTTTGTCATTTTATTTTTATTTTAATTTTACCAAACTTTTTATTTTTATAAAATCATTTTATCAGCTTAAGAGACCTAGCGTCAAGTAATTCAATTATTACTGTGGAACCGTAGTACTGATTTGATAAATAGGCAATAAAATAGCTGCCACCAAAAATGCCACCATTACAGCGAGACCAATAATTAAAATCGGCTCGATAACACTACTAATCGAAGAAACAAAAACTTCTGTTTCTCTTTTGAAAAAACGCACAATATTTAAAAGCGACGAATCTAAACGTCCTGTTTTTTCTCCCACTGATGCCATTTGCACAAAAAGCGGAGTAATTTCTTTTTCATATTGAGACAAGGCAAAAGCAATTCCCTCTCCTTTGATTACCCTATTTCTAGTATCTAAAATTATACGACGATAAACATTATTATCAATCAAATCTGCCACAACTTCCAAAGCATCCGCAATAGGAATACCGGCAGAAATAAGAGTAGAAAAATTTTCCGCAAAACGAGTTAAAAAAAGATTCTGAAAAAATCTACCAAAAACCGGAACCTTTAAAATAAATGTATCTATCACTTCTTTGCCTTCTTTTGTTTTTGGATAATAAATACCAAATCCAACTAATCCCGCTAAGACAGCCAAAACAATATACCATCTGGTAACAAAAAAGTCAGAAATTGAAATCAAGATACGCGTAGTCAATGGTAATTGCTGTCCAGAAGCAGTTAAAACTTTAATTAAATTCGGCACTACAAAAGTCATTAACACAATAAAAATCAAAACAAAAATACCCAAAATAACGCCTGGATAAATCATTGCTCCCATGGTTTTGCTGCGAATATTATATTCACTTTCCACATGATCAGCTGTTCTTTCCAAAATATTAGGCAAATCACCAGAAGCTTCTCCAGACCTCACCATATTAACATAAAAAGTTGAAAAAATTTCTGGATATCTAGCAAAAGATTTTGACAATAAAGTTCCACCTCTTACGTCTGAGGATATTTTGGCTAATTTTTCTTTCATTGCCTTATTTGTAGTTTGATTTGCCAAAGCATCCAAAGCCTCAGCTGGAAAAACATTACTATCAATCATAATAGATAGCTGCCTACTAAACATAACTATTTCTTTTTGCGAAATTCTATTTAAAAAAGGCAAAGAAAACTTTGTATCAAGAAATCCTGCATTTTCTTTTTCTTCAAGTAGTGTTGGGTAAAGATTTTTAGTGCTTAAGGCATCCAAAACCTCGTCTCGAGAACTTGCCTCGATTGTTCCAGTAAGAGTTTTACCACTAGAATCTTTTGCTTGATAAATATATTTCATAAATAACTATTGCAATATTATCTTTTTTAGCTCCTTAGCATTAGGCGAATAATTAAGCGCACTTTCAAGAGATACCATTTTTTTTCTTACCATCTCAGCAAGAGACCGATTTAAAGAAACCATTCCTAAGTCTGACGACGTTTCAATAACTAATGGTAATTCATAAACCTTGTTTTCTCTAATTATATTAGAAACTGCTTGAGTGTTAAAAAGAACTTCACAGGCTGGCACCACTCGACCGTCATCAATAGATGGAATAAGACGCTGAGATACAATACCCAAAAGAGAACTGGATAATTGTGCACGAATTTGATTTTGTTGTTCTCCAGAAAAAGCATCAACAATCCTATTGATAGTTTGGGACGCTGAGTTAGTATGCAAAGTAGCAAAAACCAAGTGTCCTGTTTCCGCAGCTGTAATAGCTGTAGCAATTGTTTCAGGATCTCTCATTTCACCTACCATAATCACATCTGGATCTTCACGAAAAGTTGATTTTAATGCTTTTGAAAAAGAAAGTGTATCCGAACCCAATTCTCTCTGACTAATAATAGCCTTATCGTTTTCAAAAATATATTCAACCGGATCTTCAATAGTAATAATATTACAAGCTCTATTTTTATTTATATCATCAATTACCGCTGCCATTGTAGTACTTTTTCCATGACTAGCTGGACCAGTAATCAAAACAAATCCTTGCATAGCCTTGGTGAATCTATATAAGATTGTTGGCAGATTTAATTCTTCTATACTTTTAATCTTTTTTTGAACTGAACGCAAAGCTGCGGCCAATGTTCCAGATTGATAATAAATATTTACTCTAAATCGTCCAACCCCCTGAAAATCATAAGAAAAATCGATTTCTCTTTCTGTAGATAATTTTTCTATTTGCGCTTCGCTCATCAAAGCATAACACAATTCTTTTGTGTCCAATGCGCTTGTTTTTTTATCCTTACTCAAAGACATCAACTTTCGATTAATTCTCAAAACTGGAGGATGGTCAGCAACAATATGCAAATCAGATGCCCCTTTTTCTACTGCTAGATACAAAAGTTGTTGTAAGTAATTTTTATAATCCATTTTTTTAATCTGTTACTCGCAAAGCTTCTTCTAGAGAAATCTCTCCAGAAACCACCTTTATTAATGCATCTTGTTTCATAGTAATCATTCCTTGCCTTTTCGCTTCTGCCATAATTCTTGATTCATTTGGATCGGAAATTATAATTGCTTCTAATTCTGGTGTCATTTTCAAAATTTCAAAAACTCCAATTCTGCCTTTCTCCCCCTTCATACTACATTTAGAACAACCAACTGGTTTGTAAACATAAATATCACTAAGATCAATGTCTTTTTTTGACTTTGCAGGAGCATCTTCTAATTCTTTCAAAATAAATTTTTCAATTTCTTTGCTTGGTTTTAATTTTTCTTTACAATATGGACACAACCTCAAAGCTAGTCTTTGCGCCAAAGCGATATTTAAACTAGCGGGCAAAAGAAACGGCTTAACATTCATATCAATCAAACGAGGAACAACACCAATAGCATTGTTGGTGTGCAGAGTAGATAAAACAACGTGACCAGTTAAAGCGGCCTGCACAGCCAAAGAAGCTGATTCTTCGTCTCTAATTTCACCAACCATAATAATATCTGGATCCTGCCTCACTACTGACCTCAATCCTTGTCCAAAATCATAACCAATCTCTGGTCTAATCTGAGATTGATTAACTCCTTCCATATAATACTCAATCGGATCTTCCAAGGTTATTACATTAAATTCTGGTTTATTTAATTCTTGCAACATTGAATAAAGCGTTGTGGTTTTACCAGATCCTGTGGGACCAGTAGCCAAAATCATACCAAATGGTTTTTCTACTGCTTCTTTTATAATATCATAGTTAACTCCGCTTATTCCTATTTCTTCATAAGTCCTTAGTCCTTCTGTTGGATCCAAAACCCTAATTACCATTTTTTCTCCTAATTTTGTCGGCAAAGTTGAAACCCTAAAATCAACTTCTTTTCCATCTATTTTTGCAGAAAAACGACCATCCTGAGGGATTCTTGTTTCGTCAATCCTCATATTACTTAAAATTTTTATCCTCGCAATAATTGAAGGATGTGTATGGCTGGGTAAAAAAAGCGACGAATAAAGAGTTCCATCCATTCGAAAACGAATTCTTAATTGTTTTTCTTCTGGTTCAATATGAATATCCGAAGCTTTCCCGTCTACTGCATGACGCAAAATAACTCCTACCATTTTAATGATCGGAGCTTCCTCAGTAAGCTCGGCAATATCCATGTTGTCTTTTTTTCCAAAAACCGCTACATTTTTTTCAGACCCCAGCTCAGTTTCTAGTTCTGTCAAAGCTTTATCTACCTCCTCTTCTATACTTCGATATTGCTTGATATATTTATCAAACTGCTTTTGGCTAATTAAATAAAATTGAATAGCATACCCTTGTTGTCTTGCCAAAAAATCAATAGCTTCTTTAGCTTTGATATTTTCCGGATCAAGCATTCCCACCTTTAAAACATTATCTTCTCCTAAGCCCAAGGGTATTGTTTGATAAAATCTAGCTGATTCTTCTGGAACCAAAGCAAGAGTTTCTACTGGAATAATAAATGAAACATCTTCTTCAAAAATAGAAGTACTATATATTTCTGATTTTAATTTGTTTAGATCTTCCTCGCTTAAAATTCTTTTAATTAACAAAAAATCCTCTTCCGTGGATTCTTTATATTCTTCTGCTAATTCTTTTTTTAAAGAATCTGCCTGCTCTTCGGTAATTATTTTTTTTTCAACTAATTTTTCAATTAACATAATTTAATAAAATTAAATACATTATTCAATCGTATCACTAGGATTCGATTGTGTAGAACTTTGAATAGACATTCCTGTTGGAGGAATAAAAGGGTTTGATCTGCCGGTTTTTATTCCCAAGCCATCGCTTGGTCTAAATTGAGAATAATCAGGAAAAGATTCTAAAGATTCAAATTCACTTGATTTTAAAAACTCAAAATCAATAGCAACTGGTGATTGATATGTCGTGCCAGTTGGAATAGTTAAAGTAGAAACTAACGATGTTGGAAGTTTTTTAAAATAAAAGAAAAATGCACAAACCAAAAGAATAACCAAAATACCAACTAAAAATATCGGTCTAGACCTTGTAAGACTTGTGCCCGAACTAGGATTGTTATTTTTTAAAATATCCATTTTTTTATTAATAAGAATAAATTTCCGCACTTATATTATAAGAACTTATCGCTGTTCCTCCAGAAAATCTAATTGACTTTATTGAAATCAAATAAGCTTGATTTTCGAATATTTTTAATAAATTTTTGAATTGATCATAGGTACCATTAGCACTAATTGTAACTGTCGTAACCCTTACTGGCCCCTGAATTGAACCAAAAGAACTAGTAGATTTTTTGACTGGAACCCCCGCAGTCTCGCTACTTCCAGTAGTATTTTTTAAAACTGGCTGCTCTTTATTACTAGCCCCCACCCCATCAATCGATGCTGGTTCGGTAAAACTAAGGCTAATTAAAGACATTTTACTTCTTTTGATAATATCTTGGAAAAAAAGATTAATTTCTGATAAAAAGAATGGCGTAGAAATAAAATTAGCATCTATTTTTTCCTTTTTTTCTGGCCAATTCACTTCTATTAATGATTGCTCTGCTTGTGATAATTTTTGATTTCTATCTGCCCCCAAAGATTTTTGTGCTTCCAAACTCTTTATTTGATCATCATATTTTTTATTAGAGTCATATTCACTCAAACCAAACATATAAACAATTCCTGCTGAAACAACAAGAAGCACCAAAGAAGCTATAAGCAAAAGAATTGTTTTTTTATTCATATTTTTATTTTAAAACTTGGGAACTAACAATAAGCGCAAAATCAAAAGTAACCATATTTGCATCATTTGATCTTATGTTTGAAATTTCATATTTTTCTATTAATGGTTGATTTTTTAAAATTGCTATCTGCTGTATCACTGGTTGAAAACCATTAGCAGCCCCACTCAGACTAACAGAACGACTATCCAAATTTAATGAAAAATTACTAAAATAAATTTGTGGATGAACCCATGTTTCAAAGTTTTCAAAAAATTTCGATGTTTTGGCTCGAGATTGGAATAAAATCTTATAGTCAGATACTTCTTCTCCAATAGAAGCTAAATCTTCTTGAGAATATCCGCCTGTTGTAGATTTTTGCTGAGCTATTTCCCTATTAAGATCGCTTATTCGCATTTCTTTTTCGGGATTAGCCATAAAATGAAAATAAGCAAAAAATCCAAGCGCTGCAAACAATACCAAAACAGCGATTGTTAAAAAAATATTAACAATAAGAGATGAGCTTTCTTTTTCTGATGAACTTAATTCGATTGCCATTTATTATTATTTATTTTTTTAGATTATTTTTAAACACAATCTTTATTTTCATTAATATTATAAATTATTTTCAATTAACTTTCAAATCAGGCTTCGTATTTTCTTAGAGCCTCCCCCATAGCTATTGCAAAAGTTGGATTTAATTCATCTATCCGGCGATTTAATTTTTGTGGAAATTCTATTCCACTAAAAGATTTTCCCAAAGATATTTCCATTCCGGAAAAATCCTCCTCATCAAAAACGCTTTTAAAATAATCTACAATGCCAAGCATTTGAGAAGATCCTCCAGCCAACACCATTTTTTTAATTTTAGCGTGTTCTATATTTTGATAATCTATAGCAACTTTTTTTATTTTTTTAATAATAGACGAAATAACTGGAACTAGAATTTGAGCAATATCATCTCTTTCGTCATTTAACAATCCGTTTTCTTTTTTAATTTCTTCCGCTTCCCTGATTTCTATTCCCAAAGTTTCAGCTAATTTTTCGGTCAAATCTTTTCCAGCAATATCAAAACTAAAACTTGTTTTAACGTAATTATCATCAGCAATACTAACAATTGTACTTTGATATCCGATTTCAACTATGCACGTAGTAGGTTCATTAGGTTTAACAAGGCATCTTTTTAATCCCCAAGCTTCAGCTTCCAAAGCCTGCAATTCTAATCCAGAAACCTCGGCAATAGTTTTGTATTGCTCAACCAAAACTTTTGGTATAGCCATTAGCAATACTTTGTTTTTTTGCTTAACTGGGTCTTTGCTTATGCATTGCCAGTCCAAAACAACTTCTGACATTGGCAAAGGAATGTGTTTTCTAGCCTCAAAACCAATCGCGCCGTTAAGTTCTTTTTTTGTCATTGGCGGCAATTCAAAAGAAACAAAAAAGGTAGAAAAATCCGGCAAAGAAAAAATCGCTTTTTTTGATTTTATATCCGCAGCATCAATAATTGATCTTACGGCCTTTGAGATATTTTCAATAGATGGATTAAGAGTATTTTTATCAAAATTTCTAAAAGAATGACTAGCTGCAATATCCAAATTTAACTCACCGTAATTTTCCAATTGCGCCTTATCTTTTTTTCTGGACACTTCAATCATTCTAATTGATTTTGTGCCAACATCTATACCTACACTATTGTGATTTTGTTTCTTGCCAAAAAGAGACATAATATTTTTTTAAAGTATACCATTTTTAAAAACTTTTGAAAACACCTGCAAGTGACTATTCTTAAAAATTAATTTATAATATTTACAAAAAATGAAATTCGATTTTTTTTCAAATATAAAAGATTTTATTTTAGATATAATTTTTCCAAAAAAATGCTTAAATTGCGGAAAAGAAGGGACTTTTTGCTGTGAAGATTGCTTTTCTTTGATTAGCATTAATCCTTTTGAATATTGCCTTTGCGAAAACCCCCAAAAACTACCAAACACGGGAAAATGTTTTCATTGTGAGAAAAAAACATTAAACGGATTATATTCTGCCACAGACTTTAAACAAAAAATTGTAAAACGATTAATACACAATTTAAAATACCATCAACAAATTAAAGAATTGTCCTATCCCCTCTCTGCTCTGATTTTAACACATTTATATTTTGTCGCAAAGGTTTTTCCAATAGACTCCCTGCTTATTCCTGTCCCGCTTTTTACAAAAAGAAAAAGAAGGCGCGGATTTAATCAAGCCGAAGAAATTGGTAAAATAATTTCTGAAAAAATAAACATCCAAATAACAACAGAAAACCTAATAAGAATCAAAAACACCAAACAACAAGTTGGCCTAAGTAAAAATGAACGAGAAAAAAACATCAAAGACGCTTTTACAGTAAAAGACAAAGAATCAATTAAAAATAAAATAATAATCTTAATTGACGATGTTTATACTACTGGAGCAACAATGGAAGAATGCGCCAAAACATTAAAAAAAGCTGGAGCCAAACAAGTTTGGGGGCTAACAGTAGCCAGAGAAATAAATCATCAATAATCTATAAGAAAAACAGCTTATCAATTGGGGTTTTTAGTTCTTTAGCTATATTCAAAGCTAATTTAAGAGACGGATTATATTTTCCTTGTTCAAGAAAAACAATAGTCTCTCGCCTTACCCCAGCTTTCTCTGCTAACTCTTCCTGAGTAATACCGAGTTTGGTTCTAAATTTTTTAATCTCGTTTTTCATCTTTGAAATTGTGTTTACTATAATATTTAAAAATAACAGAGTAAGTAAGCATCAAAATACAAACTGAAAAAGCCAGCGTCATAGCAATAGGTTGATAAAAAGGATTTGTATTACTAAGAGCATATAAAACAAACATAACAACTACCCCAATCCATGATGTCAATTGAATGGCAAGTAATGCTGACTTACCGCCAATTTGATAATCTCTCTCATCTGCTATAATTTCAACTACTTTCTTTCTTAAATAAAAAAGTGAGAGAGATGACAAAACCAAAACCATAATTGGAATAAAAAAATTATGAAAAACTAAAGACTGGCTAAATATAAAAGCTGTAACAACAACTATCCCTAATCTTATTTTATTATATGTTTTTAATGTCATATTATTTGTTAATTATTTCTAACTATTTATATGTTAGAAAAATACAACATTATTGTCAAGTAAAAAACCGCTTTAGCGGTTTAAAAGTAACAAAACCTAAAAAACCACAATTATTCTGTTCCTACTTGAATCTTTCCGCACTTTTGAAAAACACTATCAGTGATTTTTATGACATCATCAATGTTCGGCTCAACAGCCGTTAACTTATCCCCGCTTTTGAGGGTGGCGATTACGTCCCTATTGTGACTTTGGAATATATTTTCAACTTCGCAATTATTAATTGCCTGCTTTATAGCCTCCCAAGATAAAATATTAATAAGCGCTGTATTTTCTATTCTTTCAATAATAGAATTTGCATTAAAATTAAAAATTCTATTTTGTACATTTTCTGGGAATATTTTTCTAATATCATCTCCATATTGAGAGCCACTTCCAGGAGCCTCATAAGAAAACTTTTTTATATCATAAAAAGACAATTCATTCGGGTAATTTATCTTTGCTGGCCCTGAAGATCCGCTCACTGTTTCTAGTTTTCCATTTTCGACAACATATTCTCCGCAATATACCCAAACATATAATGGAAATAATTGTTTTTCTGTATCAAGATTTTCAATAGCACAAAAATTAAAACTATCATTTCTGTTTCTCCAGCTAAAATACTGCTCTGTCAAAAGATAATCAGTTATAGCTTTTTCTATTTTATCATTATTAAAGCCAGAGGTTTTTTCACTATTTGGGCATTCTGAAAATTCACAATTAGGACCAACACGACCAACAGCAGAACCATCGGGGCAAATTTTAGCTTCTTGAGTGCAAGCCACACTTCCTTGATCTTTAATTAAATTTTTATAAACAAAAAAACCTACTCCAATTAAAAGAATTATAAGGGAGATGATTATTAATGTTTTTTTGTTTTTTGATTGATGTTCAAAAATCATAAAATATATTTGATTATTATTTATATTTTATCATTTTTTAGCCAACTAAACCACCCTCTTGTATAAATTATAGAATCTATATCAATAAATCCCTTTAACCCTAATACAAAACGCCCAAAGGGCGTTTTATTAGAACAGAGCGGGCACGATGTCCCGAAGTTTGAACTAGGTGGCTCAAATTCAAGGATATTGATAAAAGTATACAGCAATTAAGGGCTTATACAAAATACATCGAATGGTTTGAAACGCCTCACCCAGAGTCCAATAGAGATAAAAATGAGGTAGAGTATTTGGTTATTTAAAATTAAATTCGAGGACTTTCTCGTCTTTCTAATCTATTAAATAAATAAGAAACGGTACTTAAAATATCCAAACAATTTCTATCAGTAAAAGTCCCGTCCTTTAATAGCTTAGTTATACTTGTATGACTTCCTGCTGGATTTTTAAAACCAATCATAACTCCCATTGATAAAAATTTGTGTCCTTCATCAAGATTTTTTTCATTATCATTTGATTTAGCAGTTAAAGCAATGGGTTTGTTTACCTCAGCACCAAAAACTTGTGCCATCAAATCTTTATCACAAATATCATTTCTGCCAGATACACTTTGTACTTCTTCATTATATATTTTTACCGCCTCTTGTGCTGCTTCTAAATATTTTTGTTTGAAAAAATTTTTTTTAATTGTAAAATTCTCTGTAATCTTTTTGTTTAAGCCCTGCCATAGAACAAAATTTGCATGTTCTGGAGCTAGATTATAAATAATTTTTACAATTTTATCTAGATCTTCGCCCTCTGCTTTTTCTGGATCAGCAAGTATTTTAGATAGACTTTCTATGTTTTCCGAAATTATAGAATTGTTTTCGTTTGTTTTTTGCCAATTTCCGAAATCAATATTATATTCTTTTTTTAAGTCATCCTTTCTTTTGTCCGCCTTCTTATCTCTCCATTCTTTTTCAATAATTTTTATTACATCATACAAAAAGCTATTTAATTCTTCGAGTTTTTCATCATTCCAATTTAAACTACTCCTATTAGTCGCTATTACATCTGGTTTTAACTCATCAATAAAATCAACTTCAAGCCATCCCGTTAAGTATTGATAGAAGTGACTAGAACTATACACTGGAAATGTTTCGGGGGTGCTTACAAGTTTTTTTCTTGAGAAAAGAGTAACCCCCCTAATATTATTGGGCACAGGTTTATTAAATGTAATTATTTTACCTGTTAGGTTTTTAGTAAAAGTATATTTCTGTTCAATCTCTGGATAGGTTTTTAAAAAATCTGGAAAATTCCAAAAAAATTCTTCTTGCCTATCGCTAAATGTATACCTAAGCTCATTATTTATCTCACTATAATCATTTTCTTGAACAGTTTTTATAAAAACTTTAAAATCTTTATCGAAAATAAAATAATTAGAAATACTTTTCTTTAATTTATCAACGTCGAAATCTGTTTTTCGTTTAATATTTTTTAATGTAATTTTTGTGTAAGATTTCTCTTTCGTGTCACTTATTGAGTAATTAGGTTCATATTCTTTTTGATCTGGAACGTGTTGTATCTCATCCCAATCCATCGTAAAAACAGTTTTTTTATTATCTTGTACCGTTTCGATTTCAGCTTTTGTGGATATCCCAAAAAAGGCTAGTTTTCCTAACCCCTTTTTGCCTATCGGCTGTCTTTTGCATTTTTTATTTTTTTCTGGGTAGTCCCTTCTTTTTCTCCCTATTCGTAGGTATTTTTCATTTATCTCATCAAAACTCATCCCAATGCCGCCATCAGAGACAATAATTTCTTTTCCCGTCTCTTTATTGTCATTTAAGTCTATAAAAACCTCTTTAGCACAAGCATCGTATCCATTTGCAACTAACTCTGCTAATACTGGAGGAAGTGTCGAATATAATTTTGCCCCTAAGTCATCTATGACTAAGGGATCAAAAGACATATGTAATTTTTTATTATCTTTTGCCATGATTTTTCAATATAGTTAACCCGAGCTTCTTTGCATATAGTGGTGGAACTGCGTTTCCAATCATGCGAGCTATTGATGAGATGCTAGTACCAATAAATTTATAAGTTTTAGGGAATGTCTGTAGTGTGGCTCCTTCTCGTAATGAAATCGGGCGATCTTCTTCTGGGTGAGCAAAACGACCATTAGAAATACTAAAAAATTTTGTGGTTATAGTTGGGGCTGGTTTATCCCAAGACATTCTTCCATAGGTGTCGTTAAAAGAGATATCGCGATCTTTTTTCTTGTAAGCTTCAAGTTGAAGATCTGTATTAGCCCATGATTCCCGGGAGCCACCGTTTTTTGGAGTAAGCTTTAATCGTTTTAAATTGGATTCACTAAGCCCAGCCGTCGTGTGCATAAAATTAGTCTCATCAGTATGGCCAGCTGGAATTTTCTTAAACCCATTTTTAGCTCCAATAAAGTCAGCGACTGTTGGGCAAGAATTGTTTGGTTCTGGAAAGATTTCCTTATCAGTTACTCTGTTGGCAATCAATGAGAATCTCTTCCTTGTTTCTGGCACACCATGCTCGTTTAGATGCACGACTTTAAAATGAACGGCGTAACCTCTTTTTTTCAAATCATCAATAAATAGGTTGAGACCACTTTCTTTTTGTTTGTTTAAAATACCAGGAACATTTTCAACAACAACATATCCCGGATTGTAATATTTTACAAATCGATGAAATTCGTGTAATAAATTTTTAGACTTTTCTGATTTATTTTTACTCGTACGAATAATTGTCCAGTACTGACAAGGACTACATCCAATCAAAATTAAATTGTCGTCATTTTTCTTAATATCAATTTCTTTTGATAAATCTGCTTCTTTTAGGGTGGAAACATCTGCCAATATATATTTGGCTCCTTTTATATTTGCTTCGTAAGTTTCTTTGCACTCTGGGTCAAAATCTATTCCAGCGATAACATTAATTCCAGCTTGTTGCATGCCAAAACTCATTCCGCCGCCTGAACAGAAAAAATCAACAGCTTTTAGCTTATCAGTTTTATTTTTTGACAAATCGTTACCCATATTTACTATTTTATCATTTTTTTCTTGTCTTAAACATGCTAATTTATTTCCCAGATTTCCTTCTATTACA
Organism: Patescibacteria group bacterium UBA6220; assembly: GCA_002421745.1. Lineage (GTDB taxonomy): Bacteria > Patescibacteriota > Minisyncoccia > Minisyncoccales > Minisyncoccaceae > UBA6220. Next base: position 137,044 of record DISC01000004.1, read on the forward strand.
TTCTTTGCATAACATCTGGCAATTTTCTGCGGTTGTTTTTCCTCCTTCATGCCACGGGTCAATATGATCTGCCTCCATTTCTCCTATTCCCCATTTCTTGTTTTTATTTTCACCCTTACAATCTGGACAAATACCATTTTGTCGTTCGTATGCCTCTCTTTTCATGTTTGGTGTAAATACTCGAATAGAAAGATATTTTTCTTTTCCAGTTAGCACATACGAATAAATGCCCGATTTTTTTGTTACATCTTCATCTTGCATTAATTCTTTTATTTCTTTTTCCAATTTTTCTGAATTAAACTTTTTATCCTTAAACTCATTGTAAAGTTCTCCCCAATTTACACTCGACATCTCTTTTCTATAATTTGGAAAAACTTCTCTCACCCAATGAATTACATTTTGAAAATATTTCCACAATTCATCTGCATTTTTATCATGTTGGTGCTTTGCCATGTATTCTTCAATCTCTCCATTATTTATCCAAGAAATTGCGGTTTCTAGATATTCTTGCCTAATAGGAGAACCTGTTATCAATTGTCCTCCGTCATTCGCAAGCAAATACGCCGCGCAATTTGTTTTACTAAATTTTAATTTTGCATCAGAAAGCCACGAACCAGTATAGACAGCGTTTCGTAATTCTTGAGGAAATAATTTTTCACCAGCAATATTGATGATTTTAAACCAATCTAGTTTTTCTTTATCATTTCCTTCACAGTGATAAATCATAAGATCATAATTCATAACCTGCTCCTGCTCTTCTTTGGTTAGATTATGAAACATTGCAATTCTGCCATTAAATTCAATTGAAAAATCCCCATTTACGAATTGAGCAATACTGATTGTTCTTTGTTGTCCATCAAGCACTTCAAAATTTCCATCTTCTTTTTTTACCCAATACATCACATTCAAAGGAAAACCATTTTTAATAGTTCTAATTACTTCATCTCGTTGTTTTCCGCTATATACAAACTCTCTTTGATATTTTGGACGAATATCTAGCTTACCGCCAAAAGCAGATACACCCTCTTCGGCACTGTCTTTGTAGTCTTTTACGACTTCCGCAATTTTAATTTTGTGTAAACCTATTTTCATAATATTTTAATTAATGTCTGATAAATCTTTTTATTTTTTCGGTTCTAGCCCCTTTTGTGTTTCTTGTGGTTTTATTGGATTTCCAGAATTACCATTATCGCTGCCTTGATTATTATCAGCAGGTTTAGGGTTTTGATTTAAAGGCTTTTGCTCGCTGACATGTTTTGTTGTTTTTTTATCTTCACTCATAAAATTATTTTAGCGATTGATATTAAAATAGCTGATAATGCAACAAGAACAAATGATATTCTTGTTAAATTCGCTTTTGTATATAGCAAACTCTTTGCTTCTTGATAATTATTTCTTAAAAATAAATGTTTGTTTTGTAAATGCTCTTCCCACTGTGTTGGGATATTTTTCACAAAAATTTCATCAACATTTGCATGAATACTAACTTTTTTAGCCGAAATATTGTAAAGTGCAAAAATAATTGAACCGATAGCCAAAACAAGAAAAAAAATATTGATCCATAATGGCAACTTATCAAAATCCTTAAGCAAAGCCATTATAGCTGAAGCAAAAATAAGAACAAAGGAAGATTTTGTATTTTCTGCTTCAATACTTTTAATTGTATCTAATAAATCTGATTCTTGAATTTTAATAGCGTCTTCTTTAATTTTTAATAAATCATTTTCCATAATTATTTTTGTGGTTTTTTGTTTCTAATCAAAATTCTCATATAGACAACCTGTAGTTTTTCTGCCATTTTTATAACAGGTCCTCTATTTAGATCATTATAATTTGGAGTATCATTTGCCGTATAAGTTTTTGTCCTTAATCCTTGTGAATTTTGTCTATCTGCTATCCAAATTATTTCAAACTGTTCAGGATTATATTTATTCAAAAAAGTTATCGGTACTCCCATTGCACCCTCATAATCCATTGGGATATCAGAGACCTTCGAAACTTCAATCGCATCATAATTATCATATTTGGGGTACTCTTTTAACGAGTATTTTTTATATAAAATTAATTCCTCATGTCGCTTGTCTGTATCAAGATTTGTATACCAATTAACAGCAGGAACTTTTACATATCCATCATTCGGATTATAACCTTTTCCTATAACAAATTTTTGATTAGCTTCGAGGGTATTGCTATAAGGTGTTTTATATACCATTGACATATTAAAACCGTAACCCGACCACAACTTATTTTCTTTTATTGATTTAAAAACCTCTTTATATGTAATAGCGTTCATATTCCCCAATATCAAAAACTTTTTATTATATTCAACAAGTTGCGCGATATATTCTCTAAAAAGCGAAAAGGGTGGATTTGTTATTACGATGTCTGCTTGTTTCAATAATTCAATACTTTCTGGACTTCGGAAATCTCCATCACCTTCCATCGGAGACCACTCATTATTTTTATTTGCTTTTAACTGCTCCGAAATATCTCGCAAATCAAAAGCACCATCACCATCAATATCACTTACATCGTTAATAATGAATTTATTGGCATTATTTTTCGGTCGTCCTTTTGAGGGTTCCAAAGTCTTATCGTCTCCAAATAATCCAAGTTGAGTATTCGCGATTGGTGATGGTTTATAGCTTGTGGCGATAAGTCTTTTTAATTTCAAAGCTTTAAAGTTTGAAGCAAAATATTTAAAGAAATTACTTTCAAAAGGATCATCGCAGTTACAATAGACAACCTTATTTTTAAATTGGTTTTTGTAATGTTTTAACTCCTTTTCAATATCAACAAGTTCAGTATAAAATTCATCATTCTTTCCTTTGCTAGCTTTGTGGAGGTTGCTATTTGAATGTCCTTTTTCTTTGTTCATAAATTTATTTTATTAAATCCTCGACTTGAACATCCAGCGCCTTTGCCATTTTTTGCAAAGCTTCAATAGTGAGATTTTAGATATCATCAAGCTTAAATTTAGCAATATATCTTTATCAAAATATATTGATTATATTATATCACTACTCAAAAAATATCACAAAAACACCCAAAGGGCGTTTTATTAGAATAGAGCGGAGAGGGAGGGATTCGAACCCTCGAGCCGATTTCGCAGCTAACACCTTAGCAGGGTGCCCCATTCGACCGCTCTGGCACCTCTCCAAAATTTTTACAGCAGGAGGGAGAGGGATTCGCCTTCAAAAACTTTTACTAAAGTTTTTTCAGGCCGGGGTTTCCGCCAGTCGCGAAAACCCTTCGAATCCCCTCTTTCTACTATTGGTTTTTGTTATGGGAGCAAGTCCCATAACAAAAAACAAATGAGGAGGGAGAGGGATTCGAACCCTCGGTGAGTTGCCCCACAATAGTTTTCAAGACTATCCCTTTCAACCGCTCAGGCATCCCTCCAAACATAAATCATTCTATACAAAATAGTCCCTTTGGTCAATAATAAAACCATAGCAACAAAAAAACAGCCGATTAATCAACAACAGGCTGTTTTTTATTAAATAAAATTATTCATCCTTAAAAGCAATATTTCTTTTTGACATACCAAAAGCTTGCGACCACTTTGAATAAACTTTTTCTAAATTTTTAATCAAAAACATATCTCCGCTAGGCTGACTAAAAAATAGATACAAATAATCTTCCAACGGCGCCTCGTGTCCCATTTCCAAAAGCTTTTGTTTGAGGCGCGGATTCTTAGTGCCAATCCTGTCCAAATTATCAAAATTATATATTTCTTTAAATACCGAACTAAGAGAAGATAAAACTATTTCAGCTTGCATTTGATTAAAAGATCTATATTTTTGAAATCCCCTAGAAGAATCAGGAGAAACTCCCATTACTTCGGAAGAAATACAAATCCCTGGAACCTCTTTACCGCTTCTATCAAAAAACTTTTGCCCCAACAAAATCCCTTTTTCTTCAAACTTTGCTCTATTTTTGTGAACATATTCCTGTAAAATCAATAAAGCTCTATCAATCCCCTTTTCTCCGAAAGATAAAATTATTTGATCTTTTTGATTCATAAAAATAGCCAAATCGTCTGCATTAGGATTAAAAATATTAATTGTCTTTGCCGCAAAACCACATCCATCAAAATCTTCATTCCGACTAAACTTTAAAACAAAATCTCTGAATATACCAATTATGTTTTCTTTTTGGGTATAAAAATATATTCTATATTTTGATTCTTCTCTTTCTCTCTGAGTCATAGACTGAGCATATGTATCAAAATAATTTGACTCATAGCAAAACCACTTATCTTCAACAAAAAAAGGCGTAATATATTTTTCTTCCTCTATGGTCTGTCCTTTTGAGTCTTTGATTTGAACTTTTTGTTTTTTTAAAGAAATTTTATCTTCATTTTGTTTCTTAAATTCATTAGCTTGAGCTATCCAAGTACGATTACTGGGCAATTTAAGCCATTCTTCTATTTTTTTATTTCTAGCTGTTAAAAAATTATCTTGACTCCCCTCTTCGTCACGAGAATAATCAACTCCCTCTCGCATCTTTAATGTGCGACCCGTCAAATGACAATAAAAATCATTATCATAATTTACCCAATCTTTAACAAGTCTAATTATTTCTTTAGATTTTTTTTCAGTTAAAGAATTCTTTTTTTTCTTTAGATACACTATGCTAAGATATTTTGCATTTTCATCAATCTCCAAAGAGTCTGTTTCGCTTTCTTCATCGGATTTTATAAATTTTTTCTTTTCAGCTGGCTTGATATTAATTATTTCACTTGTTCTTTTTGAAGATTTGTCTTTGGGATCTTTTTCAAGTAATTGTTTCTTTTCTCTTTTGGTGGGACTCTCAACTCCAGACAACCTAAAAGCAATATCGTAAATTAAATTACTGTAAGTGGCTCTATCAACCTCATCTGCCAAGTCAAACTGAAAAGAATCATCTTTGTGATTTTTTCTAAAATCTTTATATTGATTTTTAATTTTATTTAAAATAAAACGCTCTTCTTCATCTAAACCATCTATATCTTTTGTGCCTTCTATGTAATGTGTGATTATTTTTTCCGCAGATTTATGGTTGAATATAATTTGTTTCTGCTTTTCATCGCTCAAATCTTTATATTTCAAAAGAAATAATTCAGTTTTTTGTTTTTCCTCTTCTGTTTCTTTGCCTTCTAATTTTTCGATTTTAGATTTTATCTTTTGAATTTCGTTTTTATTTTTTGAACCCAAAGAAGAAGCCTCTTCCAAGCTTTCTATTTCTCCGGACAAACCTCTGTAGTTATGATAAATCAAACTTGTATCTTCGTCTCCGGAATTAATTTTTGGATTATTTCCCTTTTGAGAATCTTCCATGTATTTTTTATTTTTGATACTGAACTCTTTGTATTATTATATATTAATTCCTAAAAAATGAAAACAATTTATCAATTTTCAATTAAAGCATATAGCCTTTTAAAAATATTTTCGGCTTCAAGTCCGGTAATTATTTTCGGCTGGCAATAATCTTCTATCAAGATAGCGCTATTTTCTATTTTTATAATTCCATTTTTATCAAAAGTTATTTTAGTAGCAATGCCCTCTCGTGTACCCAAAGACCACATTTGATCAAAAATAAAATTACCCAAACTATAAAAAATATATTTCCCCTTGTATTGTTCAATAGGCTCAATCACATGAGGATGATGGCCAATCACCAATTCTGCACCAAAATCAATTGCCGCATGAGCAAAATCAATTTGTTCTTGATTGGGAAAATCTTTATATTCATCTCCCGAATGCATAGAAACAATTACAAAATCCGCTTGTTTTTTTGCGCTTGTTATCGCCTCCTCTAAATTAGCCTGATGCATAAAAGCAATACCAGCTGACTGGTCGCTTGCCTCATAAGTAGCTGGCGTAAAATCAATATCGTCATAAGCCAAAAAAGCAAAAGTAATTCCATTAACTTTTAACCAAACTGGAGAATATGCTTCTTGTTTGTTTTGTCCGGCACCAACGTATTTTATGCCAACTTCATTTAAGTATTTAAAAGTTTGCTCAAAACCAAAGGTTCCAAAATTACCAGTATGATTATTTGCAAGAGATAATATTGAAAAATTGCTTTCTTTGAGTTGTTTTTCCAATCCTGGATCAGAACGAAAGAGCATCTCACCTGGTAAAATAGCTCGCCCAGAAGCAATCGGTGTTTCTAAATTTCCAAAAACAATATCACCGCTCTTTAAATAATCTTTAATTTTTAAAAATGGATAATCAGATCCATTTTTTACTATTTTGGTCTTCACTCCTCGTGTAAGCATTATGTCCCCCACTGCAATTAAAGAAACTTCGCTTGCTTTTGGCGAAAGCATATTTTGATCTTCTATTAAACTAATATTGGGGGTTTGTTCAAAAATCAAAAATTTATTCAAAAAATTCCAATTTAAATAAATGGTTCCAATAAATAAAACTATTAACAATCCAATAAAAAACCAATATTTTTTCATTTCTTTGTTTTTTTATTATAACCCAACCCACAAACAAAGCAAAACAATAATATGCATTTGAAAAAATATCATGTTAAGGTATTCGATACCTTAACATTCTTAATTTTATTAATTTTATTTGCTTGCTTGATTATTGGCCTAATTTTGCTAATATCAATTAACAAGAGTAATTGAGGTCGGGTTTAATAAAATCTGACGTACCTTAAGTAGCTTGCGGGAGGATTCGAACCCTTAAAAACATTTAATCAGTCCTCATAGTTCAACGGATAGAATATAAGCTTGCGGAGCTTACGATAGAGGTTCGAATCCTCTTGAGGACACAAATATAAGTAATTCGTAAATCTTGCGTTTATGTCAAAAACAATAAAAGAATTACAAGAATTAATGGTTGAACAATTAAAAAGACGTGGGTTTTATCCAAAAGACGATAAAGAAGTTTTGCTTCGATTAGGAGAAGAGGTTGGAGAAGTCATGGAGGCTGCTCGAGAAAACCAAAGCAAAACAAATTTAAGCTATGAAATGGTTGATGTACTTTGGAATCTTCTTAGATTAGCTGAATTAAAAGATATTGATTTGGAAAAAGCATTTCTTGAAAAGTGGGAACAAAACGAAAAACGCCCCTTAAATAAAAATGTAACTAACATCTCTGAAAATAGCTAAACTCCTTAAAAATGAACTTTTCTACGCCCATTGAAGAATTGCCAAAAGTCGGACCAGCTTTTGCCAAAAGATTTAAATTGCTAAAAATAAGGACTCTTGGAGACTTGATTTTTTATTTTCCACGTACCTATGAAGATTTAAGTAATATTTCAAAAATTAAAAATATTAAACTAAACGAGAACATAACTATTCATGGAAAACTATTAGACTTAAATCAAGAAAGAAGCTGGGTAAAAAAAATGTCTATTACTAAGGGGTTGATACAAGACGATACTGGCTCAATTGAAATTGTTTGGTTTAATCAACCCTTTTTAATTAAATCTTTAAAAAAGGGAGACGAATTAATGCTTTCGGGAAAAGTTTCTATTGGAAAAGACGGCCATATTTTTTTAAGTTCACCTATTTACGAAAAATTATCACTCAAAGAAACTACTCATACCGGAAGAATTGTTCCAATCTATCCAGAAACCAGAGGTGCTTCATCTCGCTTGATTAGATATATTTTAAAACCATCACTAACGGCTTTAAAAAATAAAATACCAGAGACATTACCTTTGGAGGTATTAGAAGAAGCCGATCTAATTAGCTTTAAAGAAGCTCTTTATCAAATCCATTTTCCCGACTCTTTGGAGGCAGCCAAAAAAGCGCAGGAAAGATTTTCTTTTGAAAATATTTTTCTTATATCTCTATTTGGCGCTAAGAAAAAAATAGATTTTCAAAAAGAAAAAGCTCCGGCTATTCCAATAAACAATGACATTATCGAAAGATTTTTAAATTATCTTCCTTTCAAGCTAACTGATGGCCAACAAAAAGCCAGCCAACAGATTCTAAACGATATGGAAAAATCTTATCCAATGAATCGATTATTACAGGGAGATGTTGGTTCGGGAAAAACCGTAGTTGCAATTTTAGCTTCTATTAACGCCATAAAAAACAAAAAACAAGTAGTTTTAATGGCTCCAACGGAAATTTTAGCCAAGCAACACTTTAAAACTTTTTTTCAAATATTAAAAGATTTTAATATTAATATTGGTTTTTTGACGGGCAAGGAAGATAAATATTATTCCAAAAAACTAAAAAACGATACCATAGAAATATCTCGCAAAAAAATGCTGGAAAAAACAGAAAACGGAGAAATCGACATTTTGATTGGTACTCACGCATTGATTGCTCCACCAAAGAAAAAAAACAAAACCAAAAATAAAAATATCAAAACCAAGGTTTTATTTAAAAACCTAGGGCTAGTAATCGTGGATGAGCAGCATCGCTTTGGCGTAGCTCAACGCGCTACTCTCTGCGCCAAACATAGCGAAATGATTCCGCACCTATTATCAATGACGGCAACCCCAATCCCCCGAACACTAGCCTTAACTATTTGGGGTGATCTTGATTTATCTACAATCAACGAAATGCCACAAGGCAGAAAAAAAATAATCACAAAAATTGTGGACGAAAAAGAAAGAAAACAAGCTTATGAATTTATAGAAAAAGAAATCGAAAAAGGAAGACAAGTGTTTGTGATCTGTCCTCGTATTGAATCTTCCGAAGAAGATACAGAAAATCAAATGGATATCAAAGCTGTGAAAGATGAATATGAAAAATTATCCAAAGAAATTTTTCCAAAACTAAAAATAGAAATGCTACATGGAAAAATGACTCCCAAAGAAAAAGAACTAATAATGAAAAACTTTAAAGCTAAAAAATTTGATATTTTGGTTTCCACTTCTGTTATTGAAGTTGGAATAGACGTACCCAATGCTACTGTAATGATGATAGAAGGAGCAGACAGGTTCGGTTTAGCGCAACTACATCAATTTCGAGGAAGAGTTGGCAGAGGAGAACATCAATCTTATTGTTTTCTCTTAACTACTTCTGGATCAGGCGCCACCAAAGAAAGACTAAGGGCTATGATAAAATACAATAGCGGATTTGCATTATCTGAAATGGATTTGAAAATAAGGGGCCCTGGAGATTTTATTGGTGTGCGCCAATGGGGTTTGCCTGATTTTGCTTTTGAATCATTGAAAGAGCCTCATTTAATTGAAAAAACTAAAAAAATTGCGGAAGCAATTTTAAAACAAAGTCCTGATTTAAAAAAATACCCTATTCTTAAAACTCGCCTTGAGGCTTTTGAGGAACGCATTCATCTCGAATAATACTTATATTAAATCCAACGTCAACTATTTTTTGCTAGTTAACCCTTAATTGTAATTAAACTAATTTGACTGCGATTTAAAAATCTAAAAGGCATAAAAGTTTCACCCAAACCGCTATCTATATACAAAATTGTACCGCTATTCATTGAATATAATCCTTTTGAATATTTTGGAAACAATGGTTGTCCTGGCACAATAATTGCTCCGATTATAGGCATTCGTATCTGTCCGCCGTGAGTATCTCCTGATAAGGCCAAATCTATTTTAAGATTATTATTAATTACAAAATTAGGATTATGTACAAGTAAAATTGAATAGTTTTCAGTTGCTATATTTTTTACAAAATTAATATCATTATCATCACTATAATAATCTAATCCATAGATATCTATCTCCTGTTCTCCTTTTTTATAAACAATTGACTCCCTATTTAAAACTTTGACACCTAAATTTTCTAAATCTGCAATAATATTTTTTTTGTTTTTTTGTTCATGATCACCAGAAACAAAATAAATATTTTTATTTATATCCAAAAGAGATGCAATGAATTGATTAACATAACTATAGTCTTTTGTGCTCTTATCTATTAAATCTCCTGTTATTACAATAAAATCTGGATTTGCTTGCTTTATTTTTTCATACAAACTTTTGTTTGCATCAAAAAACTCTTTATTGTGCAAATCTGTTATTTGCAATATTTTGATTTCTTGTCCTTGAGATATTTTTGAACTTTGAATATTAATTTGATTGATTTTTGGAAAATTCACTTCAAAAAAAACATCAAACGCTAAAAGCGTTATTAAAAAAAATCCTATTATTAAAATTAATTTTTTCTTATTTACCATGTTTTAAGCCTATTTCCCTAGTTTTAGGAGTAACCCAAAAACCCATATATTTTCCAAACAACCAATGCAATTGGGCATGCAAAGTTGGAACGGCACTAAAAAACAACATAATAAATGGAATCAATATCCATTCAAAAGATAAAATAACATATTTAAATTTTCCATAATTAACTGGCTTGGGTGGCAACAAAAGCATACTTAAGTAAATGGAAATAATCAGTCCTGACATATTGATAGTTAAAAGCGTGCTTGTAATTTTTGGCAAGTTGTAAGAAAGAAGTGTTTGCGAAAAATGAGGTCCACCAAAAATTAAAGGCAACCAACCCAAAACAAAAATTAAAATAGAAGAAGTTCCCCAAGAAACATGCCCCTCAATTAAATCAAACCCCATAGAAAACTTTTTCTTAAAAGGTATTTTATTATTTTTTAAACAATTAAAAAGAAAGTAAGGGACCTCACCTACTCCATAGGCCCATCTTTTTTGTTGCTTATAAATATTACGCAAAGTTACACTTAATTTTGGCGCAGCGTTAGCATCCATAGACACAGGATAATATAATGGCTGAACCTGATAATCGCCATCATACTTAAAAAAGCATTGCCAAAAAATCCTAGAATCATCTGAAACAACATTAACTTGTTTGAATCCAACTTCAACCAAAGCCTTAAAGCTCATTGAGTGTGATGAAAAAGTTATTAATTTTTCCGGACGCTCTTGATTCATGGTATGCCAAAAAGTGGAAGAAAAAGCAAAAACTCTGGAAACAGCAGGAGACTGCCAAATATTATTAAGATATAACGGAATAGGCTGATAGCTGGTTCTAGTAGGCTTGGCCGTAGTCAAATAAGCGTAGGCTAAGCAGCTAAAATACTTTGGATAAACACAAGTATCCACATCAAAAGAAGAAATAATCACATTCTCGTATGGTAATTGCAGTGGATCAATTAGTATTTCTTTGGATTTTCTTCCAGCCCATGCATCATTACTGCCATGTCCAGCAATTTCTCCTGGCAAATCTTGCGGATGAGTAATAATCTCAAACTTAAAAAATTCGTTACCAAATTTTTCTTTTATCTTTTGCGCAATTTGTTGCGCTTCATCCCCTGCTTTTTCTTCTGGAGCTAAAACAACAATCATTCTATCTTTGGGATAGTCTGTTTTAACAATCGATGAAAAAGTTTGCTCCACAATATCTAGAGGCTCTTTATACATTGGCAAAACTACCAGATGATAAATATCACGCCAAGAATTAACAGGAAGCCCATTCTTAATTTCTTTTAAATTTTCTAATTTATGAATCCAATCAATTTTTTCATTCTTGCGCATTTGACTATATCCAGATCTTAAATAAAAAGAAAAATAAATTGTTTTGAATAACCAAAAAATATCATAAACAATAATAAAAAATGATACCCAGTCTGGGATCTTAAAAGAAAAAATAATCGCCGAAAATAAAACACCGAAACTTAAAATCGGCGTTAACATTTCAAAAAAACGATACAGTCGTCTGTCTTTTTTATTTTTAAAATCTTTAGCTGTTCCAACTCTTAAATAAGATTGATCTTCTCGCATTTTTTTAAATTATATAACAAACCCAAGCTAGAGTTAAGCCTGCTTAACTTGAATAAAATTTAGAATTATTTTAATTTCCTTATAAATAAGGTGCGTCAAATTTTGCTAAATCCGACGTCAATTAACTCACGCTAATTGACCTACGGGTTCGATTCCCTTCGGGGTCTCTAGATTGCATTAAGGCAATCTCATCAAGTGTAATCTCACAATCCAAGGTACGTCAAATTTCGCTAAATTTGACGTCAATTAACTCTCGTTAATTGAGCTAATTGACCTACGGGTTCCGATTCCCTTCGGGCTCCTATAATTGTGTATTAAGATGGTATTACAATCCAAGGTACGTCGGATTTTGCTAAATCCGACGTCAATTAGCTCACGCTAATTGACCTACGGGTTCGATTCCCTGCTGGGTCTTTTTCTAATTGTATTGTTAAGGTATCGCTAGCGATACCTTAACAATACAAATGGTGACCCTACAGGGAATCGAACCCTGATTACCAGATTGAAAATCTGATGTCCTAACCGTTAGACGATAGGGCCAAAATAGAAAATATTTATCAATAAATATAGATTATATATACCAAAAAGGGTGAAAAAAAGCAACCCAAACTACAAAAGCCTTATTTGCATTAACCAGTGCTTTAGTTTAAAATTAAATAAAAAATATCCTTACAAATGAAAATTTTAGCAATTGAAACAAGCTGTGATGATACTTGCGCCAGCATACTCTCGGCTCGCTCCCCTATAAAGCCAGGCAGCATAAAATTATTATCACAAATAATTTCTTCTCAAGAAAAACTCCATCAACAATATGGAGGGGTTTTTCCTAGCTTAGCCAAAAGAGAACATCAAATAAACATAATACCTGTAATAACCAAAGCTTTAAAAGAAGCTAGCCTACTTAAGCCATCCAAAACATTAAAAAACTCTTTTGAAAATCACAACGAACAAGAAAAAATAAAAACCATTCAAAAGATACTGGAAAGAAACCCAGAACTTTTTGAAAAATTAAAAACATTCTTAAAAAAATACCATAAACCAAAAATAGATAAATTAGCCATAACCACTGGCCCAGGACTAGAACCGTGTCTATGGGTAGGAGTTAATCTTGTAAAAGCCCTTTCTTTTTATTGGGAAATACCTATTGTCGGAGTTAATCATCTAGAGGGACATTTATTATCAGCCTGGCTAAAAGAAACTAAATTTCCAATTTTCCCAGCTATTGGCTTGATTGTTTCCGGAGGCAACACTCAATTAATCTTGATGAAAGATATTGGCAAATATCGTCTTCTTGGAGAAACTCGAGATGATGCAGCTGGAGAATGCTTTGATAAAACAGCTCGAATTTTAGGATTAGGCTATCCTGGAGGAAAAGAAATCAGCAAGCAAGCTGAGAAATTTAAACAATCAATCTATGAAATAAAAATGCCCCGCCCTATGATTTATGAAAAGAATTTTGACTTTAGTTTTTCCGGATTAAAAACTGCTGTACTTTACGATTTTAATAAAAGAAGCGAAGATGATAGAAAGTCTCCAAAATACATTGCCGAAATAAGCAAAGAAATACAAAATTCTATCATTGAAGTGTTAACATCAAAAACCTCCAAAGCTGTAGAAAAATACAAAGCCAAATCTATAATCTTGGGTGGAGGCGTTTCAGCAAATACCAAATTACGAAAAGAAATTTTTAATCTTTGCAAAGAAAAAAACATAAACTGCTATCTTCCAGACAATACCCACACAGCTGACAATGCCAGTATGATTGGCCTTACAGCTTTCATTTCACCAAAATCAAAAATATATCCTTGGCAAAAAATAAAACCAAATTCTAATTTTAAAATTTAATTAATGGACAACTCTTTTAACAATATTTTTTTATATTTTTTACTGGCCATTCTTCCAGGATTTACTTGGCTATTGTTTTTTTTAAAAAAAGACAAGCTTCCAGAACCAAAATTTAAAATTCTTCAAATATTTTATTTTGGAATTTTTTCCGCTTTTCCAGCCGCCTTATTGGAATTATGGCTAATGAAAGGTTTTGACACTACTCCAATAATAACTTCGCTATCAATAATCCCCCACTTGCTTATTAAATATATTTTGATTATTGGATTGGCTGAAGAGTTATTTAAATATTTGGTTGTTAGATATTTTGTATTAAAAAACTCCTGCATGGATGAACCAGTTGATATCCCTCTCTATATGATTGTCTCTGCTTTGGGTTTTGCTACAGCAGAAAATTTATTAGTTTTTGCAGGACATAGTTTTAATATCATAACCGAACCTTTCATCTTATCCTTAGTGCGCTTTTTGGGCGCTACTTTGCTTCATGCGCTCTGTTCAGGAGTTATTGGAGTATTTATAGCTTTATCTTTTTATTGGTTAAAACAAAGGGTTTTGTTGCTCTTTACGGGTTTTACTTTGGGAATAGTTATTCATGGACTCTTTGATTTTAATCTTGATTCGTCTATAATAGGATTAACACAAAATAATTATGCTATATTTTATCCAATATTACTGTTAATACTGTCTTATGCCCTACTAGCTTTCTCTTTAATTAAAATTAAAAAATTAAAAAGTGTTTGTATTATTCAACAAAAGAATAAATAATTTTAAAAATCATGGCTTTATTCAAAAAATCATCAAAAAAAGATTCGGAAAAAAAATCAGATCAAATAAAAATAGAATCAGCAAGCATTGCTGATACAGCTAAAAAATGGAATGTTTCCGAAGGACAATTAGTGGTAGATGTTTATGAAACCGACAAAGACTTGGTTATTCAATCTGCGATTGCTGGTATAAAAAATGAAGATGTAGATATTTCCTTAGAAAACGATATAATCGTAATCAAAGGCGAAAGAATAAATCCCATTGAAGAAGAAACTAAAAATTATTTCACTAGAGAATGTTATTTTGGACCATTTTTTAGAGAAATTATTATACCTCGTGAAATTGACACTGGCCGAATAGAAGCTTGCATTAAAAACGGCATGCTAACCATTCGTTTACCAAAAATAATGGAAAGAGCCAAAAATAAAAAAATTGGCTTAGAAGAAAAAGCGAACAATCAAGAACAAGACGAAGAATAAAATTAAAACGGCCCATCGGCCGTTTTAAAAAAATATTACTTGCACAAAATATATTTTTTAGCTAATATAATTGACGTACAAGCCGAGGTGGCGGAATTGGCAGACGCGTATGTCTTAGGAACATATGTCGTAAGACGTGGGGGTTCAAGTCCCCCCTTCGGCACTAATAATAATCGGATAGGGATTTATTCCTATCCGATTTTTATATATTAGACTTGAAGGCACAGCGGTGACGACCGCGAGCCCGGCCTGAGCGCAACTTTACCAAAAGTTGACGCGAAGGCAAGTCCCCCCTTCGGCACACTTAAGAAAAGAAGGGGGGGTATTTATTACCTCTCTTTTCTTAACTATATCTATTGAGGGGGAGTTGAACGCGGAGGACTGACGAGTCCGAGCGGGGCCCGAAGAAAATTACAGCGGTAATTTATCTGAGGCACACTATTTATAACCAAAAGAGAGGCAAATGCCTCTCTTTTGAATAGAATAAATTATAAAAATTTATTGAGCACCAACTATCAATTTTACCAAAGATGGCACTGCTCTTGAGAACAATGCTACGGCAATACCAATAGCAGCAAAAATAATGTAATTTCGAGCTTGAGTTGTTTTGTCAGGATTTCCACCAGAAGTAACAAAAGTGAAAGCTCCCAAAATAATCATCAAAGCTGAAATAGCCATTAAGCCAATAAATATCCAGAAAGTAACAGTGTAAACTGCATTCAATAAACAGCATAATCCGCAAGAAAAGTTTGTGTTGTTATAATCACATGCTACTGGAGCGGTAACGCTACCAACAGGACATTGAGTTACACCAAGATCATTTGTTATGTTGCAACCATTTAAGGCAGTTGTGTTGTCAGCAAAAACACTCACAGGCACAATAATAGCAACCAAAAGGCTTACAAAAATTAATAAAGATAAAAATTTCTTATTCATATTTTTTTATTTTTTATTTTTTTAACGACCTTTAAATTATATTTCTATTATAGCGATTAATAAAATATTTAGCAACACTATCTCCTCTTTAATGAAGTCTGTCTATTTTAAAATTATGTTGAAACAAGGCAAATATCAAAAAATACTACAAAGAGCCAACTACTAATTTTACCAAAGATGGCACTGCTCTTGAGAACAAAGCCACGGCAATACCAATAGCAGCAAAAATAATGTAATTTCGAGCTTGAGTTGTTTTGTCTGGACTTCCGCCAGAAGTAACAAAAGTGAAAGCTCCCAAAATAATCATCAAAGCTGAAATAGCCATTAAGCCAATAAATATCCAGAAAGTAACAGTATAAACTGCATTCAACAAACAGCATAATCCACAAGAATAGCTTACACCAGCTGGATTATCGTACAAACAAGTACCAGCAGGTGTTCCCGCAGGATATCCCACTGTGTTAGTTGTTGGTTTGGGACATATATTATCCCAACCAAGCTCATTTGTTATTTTACAACCGTTTAAGGCAGTTGTATTGTCAGCAAAAACACTCACAGGCACAATAATAGCAGCCAAAAGGCTTACAAAAATTAATAAAGATAAAAATTTCTTATTCATATTTTTCAACAATCTTTAAATTATGCTTCTATCGCAATGATTAATAAAATAATTAGCAAATCTATTGTGAAAATTTTATACTCTAGCTAAACTTGCGGCGATTGCTTTAATTGTTTCAGCAAGCATTACGATTGCCATTCCAATAGCTGCATACAAAATCATATTTCTGGCTTTTTCTACTTTGCTTGGATCCCCTCCATTCCAAATAAAATTAATACCAGCCAAAATAATGAAAAGAACAGCCAATGATCCAGCAATAGTTTCTCCCCAAATAGTAAATGTTTCTATTAAATCAAGTAGCTGTTGGGGCACAGCTACAACTGCCGCGGAAACAAACAATGGAAAACATAACGATAAAATAGCTATAAACAATAATGATTTTTTAAGTGTTTTATTCATTTTATAAATTTATTATTAATTATTTATTTATTAATTAGTTGGTGTTATATCAAACAATTGTTGAATAACATCCAATCCCCATGTTGCTAATAATGTAACTACTATTCCTATAACTGTATACAATAATATCGACCTTCCCTTTTGCACTTCAGCAGGGTTTCCACCGGAAACAAGAATAGTAATACCTCCCCAAACAATAAAAGGAACAGCCAGCGCCAGCGCAATGTATTGTATATAATCTGCAACCCTTTTTAATAAATCTGTTAAATTATTAACACCTGTTAGTGGATTATCAATAGTATTGCCTTCCGCAAAAACAAAACTAAAAGCTGTGAATATCATTAACGCCAAACCAATTGATAAAATTATTTTTAAAGATTTTTTCATTTTACTCTTTGCAATGCGTCAAACTCTAGTTTTGAATTACTTATTTAATAATATTGCCCAATGATATTTTCCAGCTGAAATTCTTTTTTCTTCACGAAAACCCAATTTATCTAACATCGGCAAAATGTCTTCAGGACAAAATCTATCTTCTTTGTGAGGACCAAAGGCTGCATCTTTTTTATAGTCCACAATCAAGAGCCATCCGCGACTTTTTAATATTCTACGACATTCTTTGATTAAGCTTTCTTTGTCTTTTATTAAAAAAAGAATATTTGTTAATAAAACTAAATCAACTTGCTTGTCTTCGATTTTAACACCTTTTTCTACGTCTGCCAACATTGGAGAAATATTAAAAAGATTCTGTCTGGCTGCCTTACCCCTCAAAGCGTCTATGCTTTCTGGTAAAATATCAACAGCATAAACCAAACCATTAGATAAAATATTAGCCAAAGGAATTGCCCAGCCTCCGCTACCACAGCCAAAATCACAGGCAATCATATCCTCTTTTAAAGCAATATTTTTAAGAATGCTAACCGGATCAAGAAACTCTTCGTTGTGTATATTATTTTGATCCATAATAAGATGGTTATAAATTATTTTTTAAACTATCTCAATTATTGCGCAGCTTCGGGAGTTAAGCAAGCCGCAGAAACGACTTTATCCCCTTCTTTCATTTTCATTATTCTTACTCCTTGAGTGTCTCTACCTAATTTTGGAATACTAGATATTTTTGTTCTAATAACTTGGCCTTTTTGCGAAATAACAATCAAGTCCTCTTGGTTTTCAATAATTTCTATTTTTACCAAACCTCCAGTTTTTGCTGTAACCTTGGCCGTCTTAACTCCAGAGCCTCCGCGTCCTTGTTTTTTGTATTCTGTTAAAGGAGTTCTTTTTCCATAACCATTTTCAGTCAAAACTAATAAATGATCTTTACTTTTCAATTGATCTTTTCTAACAACTTCCATTCCAATAACTTCATCGTCTTTTTTAATTCGAATACCCTTGATACCAGCTGCAGTTCTTCCCATTGAACGAACATCTTTTTCGGGAAAACGAATAGATTGAGCGTGCGCTGTAGCTAAAATAATTTCTTCTGCATCGCTGACTTTTCTAGCACTACGCAAAGAATCTCCATTTTTAAGATTAATAGCAATTAGACCATTTCTTCTTACATTTTCAAAATCCTTTAATGGCGTTTTCTTGATAATTCCGTTTTTGGTGGCCATTACCAAATATTTTATATTTTTTTGGTCTTCTCTACTAACCGGCAATACAGATAATATTTTATCATGTGAACTGATTTCTAAAAAATTAGTAAGACCTCTTCCTTTGTTGGTGCGCTGACCTTCTGGAATCTCATAAACTTTAGTTTGAAAAACTTTTCCGGAATCAGTAAAGAAAAATATTGAATCATGAGTCTTGGCGGTAATAAAGTGGCTAACTTCGTCATCTTCGCTAGTCTTCATACCCAAATTGCCTTGACCTCCCCTATTTTGTTTTTTGTATTCAGACGGATTTAATCTTTTAATATAACCACCCGCTGTTAAAATAACGATTGTGTCTTCTAAAGGAATTAGATCTTCTTCCGAAATTGACTCTGGGCTGTTTTTAACAATTTTAGTTTTTCTTTCATCGCCATATTTTTCCAGCTCTGCTTCGATTTCTTTTTTCATCACTTTTTTCTGTTCGGCTTTGCTTTCCAAAAGTTTTGTCAATTCTTTAATTCGTTTCATTATTTCTGCTAACTCGTCTTCTATTTTTTTCTTTTCCAATTTAGCCAGTTGGTGCAAACGTATTTCCAAAATCGCCTCAGCTTGAATGATGGTTAGTTTAAACTTAGTCGATAAATTAATTTTAGCCTCTTCCTTATCTTTTGATTTTTTAATAGTTTCAATAACTGCATCAATATGATCCAAAGCAATCGCAATACCCTCTAAAATATGTGCTCTTTCTTTAGCTTTATTTAGATCAAATTGAGCTCTTTTTACTACTACTTCTTGCTTGTGAGCCAAATATAATTCAAGAACATCCTTTAAGTTTAAAATTCTTGGCTCAATACCATTAACCAAAGCTAGCATATTCATATGGTATTTTTTTTGCAGATCAGTGTATTTGTATAATGAATTCAAAACTTTACGTGGCACTGCACCTCGCTGTAAATCAATTGCCACCCTTAATCCGTCTTTATCAGATTCATCTCGAATATCTTTAATGCCGTCAACCTTTTTATTTTGAACTAAATTAGCTAATTGTGTTATTAAAACAGATTTATCAACTTGAAAAGGAATTTCCGTAGCAACAATTTGCGAACCTTTACCTTCTCGCTCAATAATATCAACCTTGCCTCTCATCAAAAAAGAACCTTTGCCCTGAGAATAAGCTGATAATATTTCTTTTTGATTATAAATTATTCCACCAGTTGGAAAATCTGGACCCTTAATAAATTGAAATAAATCTTCTGTTTCTGCCTTAGGATTATCAATCAAATGAATTAACGCCAAACAAACCTCTCTCAAGTTGTGAGGAGGAATATTTGTAGCCATACCAACCGCAATACCAGTAGAACCATTTAATAATAAATTTGGTAAAGGAGCTGGCAAAACAGACGGTTCTTTTTTTGTAGCGTCGTAATTTTCTCTAAATAAAATAGTTTCTCTTTCTATATCTTGCAATAACTCTTCGCCGATTTTACTTAGTTTACATTCTGTATATCTTTGTGCAGCGGGCGGATCTCCATCAATTGAACCAAAGTTTCCCTGTCCCTTAACTAAGGGATAGCGCAATGAAAAATCTTGAGCCATTCTAACCAAAGCCGCATAAACAGAAGCATCTCCATGAGGATGATATTTTCCTAATACTTCTCCAGTAACAGCTGCTGATTTTCTAAACTTTGCATCTGATCGAACACCCATATCATACATGGCATATAAAATTCTTCTCTGTACTGGCTTTAATCCGTCTCTAACATCAGGTAAGGCACGAGAAACAATAACTGACATCGCATAATCAATATAACACTCTCTCATTTCTAATGAGATGTCTTTTTCGTTAATCTTGCCTATTGCTTGTAAAAAATTGTCGTCTTCTTTTTTTGCCATTTTTTAATTTTATTTTTGTTCCAAGATTATTATTTCAGCCTTTTCTTCATCTCTAGCTCCTAAATTTTTCTTTTGAATACTATATTTATCTTGAGGGACAATATCCTTTTCTCCCATAGCCTTTAAAAAAGCTGCCAAAGCTTCGGGTTTTTTAGGATTATAAGCTGTTGGGATAACTACTTTCGGTTCTATTCTTGCAATTATTTTTTCTGCCTCTCTGAAGCCAATAGTTGTATCTCCATTAATTGGCACAATTAAAATATCAACCCTGCCAATATTTTCCAACTGCTCTTCGTTTAAATCATCTTCACCAAACATACCAAGATGACAAACCCTAATTCCCTCTCCATCAACAATATAAATAATGTTTTGTTTTTTTTCTAAAGTTAATGATGGAATTCCTTGAACAAAAATTTCCTTAATTTCATATTCACCAAAAGCCGAAATAACAAACTGTCCGTCTGTTTTTGGTTTTACTTCTTCTGAGGCTGTAGTTTTTAAGAGAATGTCGGCGCCGAATTTGCCGGATTTTTTTTCCGATTCTTTAAGATCTATTTGAACTGAAATATTTTCTTTATCTTGAGATGTGCTTGCTATTTCAAAACAAGTGTCTCCGTACCAAGTTATTTTCATAAATTTTTAAAAATTATGGAGCGGGCAAGCAGAATCGAACTGCCGTCTCAACCTTGGCAAGGTTGCATAATAGCCACTATACGATGCCCGCAAAGCTGATATTGTTTATTTGTGTAAATTGTGCCGAGGTCCGGAATCGAACCGGAATCTAATGTTTTTCAGACATTCGCCGTGACCGACTTGGCTACCTCGGCCTAGGATTCAATTTGTTGCTTTATTCTTCTCGGCCATCTTTATCTATCTTACTAAAATTTATTAATAATATCAAATAACATAATGATTATCTGTTCGTCAGATTTTGGTAGATCTGACGTCAACTCACTCAACGCTCGTTGACTTCCGGCTTCTCGCCTATTGTTAGGGACTCGGGACTATTGTTAGGGACTCGTCCTCGAATAAATCTCTGTTGAGATTTTTCTCGGACCGGGCTCGGGCTCGCCAGCCCTCCGCCTTCGAGTCTCTTTACGGACAAATAAATTTGCATATTACCTCACCAAAGGTGAGGTAATATGCAAATCTGTGGGTGATAAGGGACTCGAACCCCCAACCCCTTCGGTGTAAACGAAGTGCTCTACCAATTGAGCTAACCACCCATATTTCGGAGAGTTCAAGTCTGCTCCGAAAAATTATTAAATACTGTGCCCGGAGGGAGACTTGAACTCCCACGAGCAATGCTCACTAGCACCTCAAGCTAGCCTGTCTACCAATTTCAGCATCCGGGCCTTATTCTGCAGCTTCCACTTCTTCTACTATTTTTTTAGTATGATTAGCAGTTTTTAATTTTGCCTTTCTGCCCTTGGCTGTTCTTAAGTAATACAACTTAGCTCTTCTTGTCTTTGTTTGTTTCGTGATTTCTATTTTTTCAACAGAAGGAGCATGTATTGGAAAAATCTTTTCTACGCCAATTCCTGAGATAACCTTTCTAACCGTAATGGTTGCGGAAATTCCTCGTCCATGCTTTACAGCCAAAACCTGTCCATCAAAAATCTGAACTCTTTCTTTGTTTTTTTCTTTAATTTTTTGATAAACCTTTACCATATCTCCTTGTCTAATTTCGGGTAAATCTTTTTTTAGAGATGCTTCAATAATCCCTAATTCTTCTGGTTCTTCTACTACAACAACTTCTTCAACCGGTTCGGCTGGAGTTTCAACAATCTCTGCTTCTGTTACAGGAGTCTCAACAATAGTTTCTGTAGTTTCTTCAATATTTTCTTGTTTTTGTGTTTCTTCTGCCATACTTTTACTTATTATTTATCTTTGGTGTGGGCGTACCCTGACTCGAACAGGAGGCCTTTACGATGTCAACGTAACGCTCTAACCAACTGAGCTATACGCCCCTTAAAACGAATAGAGTCGCACATCTAATAACATAATTATACTATGCGATTTTATTGATTTAGTCAATAAATACGCGCTATTTTGCAGTCCTATCGTTAATTTTACCATGATGGACTCGTCTTCTCAAATTTCTACTGAAATTTGCTCAGACCGGCTTCTCTCCGTCGAGAGAAATCTTCGAGTCCGTCTTACGAAGTAAGTTTACAACAATGACTCCCAAGGGAGTCGTTGTTGTAAGTGTGCTCGTGGATGGACTCGAACCATCGACCCCGGCTTTATAAGAGCCGTGCTCTAACCAACTGAGCTACACGAGCAGGGATTTTATTTCCCTTTCTTTCCTTTTATCAGACTTTCAAACTCTTCTTTTTCAATAGTTTCTTTTTTAATCAATGTTTCGGCAATTTTAGTTAACAACGACTTGTTTTCCATTAATATTTTTTCTGTCTCTGCTTGAGCTGTTGTTATTATCTTTTGAACTTCTTTATCTATTTCTTTAGCAACATCTTCGGAATAATTCTTTGTTTCGCCAAACTCTCTATCTAAATAGATATCGGTTTGCTTATCTCCAAAAACAATCGGTCCCATTGACGACATACCATAAGATTTAACAATGTTTCTAGCTATTCCCGAAGCTTTTGTTAAATCATCAGAAGCGCCTGTAGTAATATCATTAAATATCATTTTTTCTGAAAGATACCCAGCTAATAAAACTTTTATTTCCGCTTCAAATTCTTTTTTGGTTCTTAAAAATCTATCTTCAGTAGGAACCTTAAGAGTGTAACCTGCAGCCATACCTCTTGAAATAATTGAAATCTTTCTCACTGGCGAAGCTTCCGGCGTAAGAGCTGCCACCAAGCCATGTCCAGCTTCGTGATAAGCAGTTATCTTCTTTTCTTTATTTGACATTACATGGCTTCTTCTTTCAGGACCAAGTAATACTTTTTCAATAGAAACTAATAAATCATGCTGCGTAACAGCTTTATCGCCTTTTTTAGCAGCAAAAAGAGCAGCCTCATTAAATACATTAGATAAATCCGCTCCAGAAAATCCTGGGGTTCTTTCTGCAACTTCTCTTAATTTTACATTATCAGACAAAGGCTTTCCTTTAGAATGAATTTTTAAAATATCTTCTCTTTCTTCGATATCCGGCAAATGAATAACTACTTTTCTGTCAAATCTTCCAGGTCTTAATAAGGCAGGATCCAAAACATCAGGCCTATTCGTAGCTGCTAAAATAATAATTTTATCATTTTGCTCAAAGCCATCCATTTCTGTCAAAAGCTGATTTAAGGTTTGCTCTCTTTCTTCATGTCCCCCTGTGATAGCTGGCCCTCTAGTTTTTCCAATACTATCCAATTCATCAATAAAAATTAAACATGGTTGCTGTTTTTTTGCAGCTGCAAACAAACTTCTTACGCGACCAGAACCAACACCCACAAACATTTCTACAAAAGAAGAACCTGCTACAGAAAAAAATGGAACATTACTTTCTCCTGCCACGGCTCTAGCTAATAAGGTTTTTCCTGTACCAGCTGGACCAACTAATAAAACTCCTTTAGGAATTCTAGCTCCCATTTTTAGATATTTTTGCGGATTTTTTAAAAAGTCCACCACTTCTTCTAGTTCTGCTTTTTCTTCTTTTAGCCCTGCCACATCTTTAAAAGTGATTGTTTCTTTTGGATGACCTTCGGCGCCAAAAAGCTTAGCTTTAGCTTTTGTAAAATCAAAAGTTTGAGCTGCGCCAGTTTTGGCTTGCTTGAAAAAAACCCAGAAGAAAACACCCAATAAAACAAACGGTAAAACTACCAACATTAAAAGAGGACTAAGCCAATCCCAAACACTGCTTTGATTTACAAAAACAATAGATATATTACTTAATTTTGTTTTATCTACTCCGTAATTAAGCAAAGACAAACTAAGAGTGTCTGTTGTTTCTTTTTGGGTTTGCGATTTTGAGCCATCATTATAAACAATAGCAATATCATTACCAGACAACCTTAGCTCCCTAACTTTTTCATCATTAATATCTTTAGCTAATTGAGTAATAGAGGTTTCTTTTGGTTGAGCTGTAGGATTATTTACCAGCGTGAAAATAGCCCCTAAAGCTAAAAAAATCAAAACAACGATAATTATGTTTTTAAGCAGGCCCTTTATAGGACTTTTCATATTAAAATATTATTTTAATCTTAAAGACATCCAATGTCTCTGTGGTTGAAAACTCAAAATTTGAAATTCGTATTCTTTGCCTATTTCTATTTTTTCTTTCATTTTAATTTCAGAACCAAATTCCGAGATGTGAATTAGTCCTTGAATTTTTGCATTATCCGCTTCTTCGGAAATGCCTTTTAGTTGAACAAAAGCTCCATAAGGATTAAATCTAACAACCTCACCTTTAATAGTGTCGCTGTTTTTTAAGTTTAGATTTTGCCAAGGATCTTTTTTAAGATTTTTAAGAGATAGAGAAACTCTACCTTGAGTAATATCAATTATTTGAGCTTTAACTTTTTCGCCAACCTCTACAAATTGGGCTGGATCTTCAATTAATTGCCAATCTAATTCTGAAATATGAACCAATCCTTCCAAAAGTTCTTCTTCGGGAGTAGTCTCCAGTTCTTGTTCTGGCATAGCAAATTTTACAAAAGCTCCAAAATTTACTACTCCAGAAATTTTACCTTCAACAACATCCCCTACCTTCAAAACCTTAATGGCTTTTTGAACGTTTTCACTTTCTTTTGATTCTTCAGTTAAAATAATTTGACCAGCTTTTTCATCAAAATCTAAAATCTTCACTTTAATCTCTTGCCCAATGAATGATTGCAATTTTCTTAAAATTTTAGTTTTATCTCCTTCCGGAACTCTAGGATATTTTTCCGGAGATAATTGCGAGGTTGGTAAAAATGCTGGAACTCCAGAAACTTCGGTGATTAAACCACCTTTATTCACTTTCATAATCTTAACAGCGAATTCTTTATTTTCACCTTTAATATCTTTGATGTTTTTCCAAGCCAATTCTTTTTCAGCTTCTCTCAAAGATAACTCAACAAAGCCCTCTTCATTTTCTGGGTCAATGACTTTGACAGAGATAGAATCTCCGATTTTTATATTTTTCAAAACGTTTTTAGCGTTTTGATATTCAGACCCGTAGATTATACCGGTCTTGCGTGGCCCCAAATCTAAAAAGATTGCGAGGTTTTCAATGGCTAAAACTTTGCCACTGACAATTTCTCCATTCCTTAAAACATGAACAGAGTCTGTTAATTTTTGTAATGTTTCGTTTTGCATATAATTTTTTATAGCATAAAAGTTTTTAGAAAGCAAGAAAGCTAAATCTTTATAAAAGATAGGAAATAAAAGGCTTTATGATTATATTTATGCTTATAAAATTATTATTTTTTGCTAAATTTTTCTTAAAGAATTCAAAGCCCTAGGGTGTGGACAAAACCATTGACATTTAACAGCTTACAGGGTAAAATATTGACAACACTTCAAGAAGTGTTTTTAATATGAATAAAAAACAACATATCGCCTTATCCTGTTTTGCTCTTGTAATTGTTGGTTTGTGCGCCTTTAATATAGTAAGCGCTAACAAACAAACTAGCATAAACAACGGCCCGTTAACCATTTCCTACCCTATTAAGAATACCTTAATAGATTTAAATGAATTAACTGGTGAAGCTAAAACAGTAAAGACAAGAAAGATTTTGGTAGTAATCACTGCCTACTCTTCTACAGTTGATCAAACTGACGACACTCCCTTTATTACCGCTAATGGTACATTTGTAAGGGATGGTATCGTGGCCAATAATATGCTTCCATTTGGAACAAAGCTAAAAATTCCAGAACTCTATGGTGACAAAGAATTCGTAGTTGCCGATAGAATGAATGCTAGAAAAAGCTCCTATCATTTAGATGTTTGGATGCCTAGCAGATTGGAAGCTATAAACTTTGGAGTAAAAAAGGCCTATATCGAAGTTTCAGAAATCTAATTCTAACAATAAAACCAATCCATTAGGATTGGTTTTTTGTTTGGATAAATAAAAAACGTCTTATTTATTTTAAATAAGACGCCGAGCACCCCTATATAATTATTATCTCAATTTCAACGAATTGTATATTTTTTTCTTTTAGCCAGTCCCTTGTTAGGTCTGCATCCTTGTGATTGAGCACAATACTACATGGCCCAAAAAGAACCAAAAGATCTGAACGAACAGATTTGATATTGGAAGATCTCAGGAATTCCTCAAAAGCAACATTATCTGTCTCTTTTTCAAGCATAAACATTGGAAATTTCGAAATCATTTTCTCACCATATAGCGACTATAGTCGCAATAAACCTATACCATCTTCGAATATTAATGTCAAAACACTCCTCTTTCTTTAAATCAAAACTTTTATTTTTTCCATTGTTAGGGGCTCGCATAATCATCTGTTCGTCAGATTCTACTAAATCTGACGTCAATTAGCTCACGCTAATTGATTTGCTAAAATTTGCTCAGGCCTGGGTTTTCGTCGAAGATTAGGGCCTGCCTCAGCGCCGTCGCGCTTCCGGCTTCTCGTCCATTGTTAGGGACTCGCCTTCTCAAATTTTTACTAAAATTTGCTCAGGCCTGGGTTTTCGTCGTCACGAAAACCCTTCGAGTCCCTATCCATAGCATAGCAAACTAAAAAAACGGCAATAGCCGTTCTTTTAGTTTAATAGTGCCTCGGGAGGGACTCGAACCCTCAAGGTCAAGGACCAGCGGATTTTAAGTCCGCCCTGTATACCAATTCCAGCACCGAGGCTAATATAACACACTTGAGGCGTGGGCGGGAGTCGCACCCGCGCATGAGAGTTTTGCAGACTCTTGCCTTCCTACTTGGCTACCACGCCAATAAAATGGTTTTACCATATTATTAATTTTTTTTCTACCCTGTAACTCAAACTATATGTTCGTCGGATTTTACTAAACCCGACGTCAATTAGCTCAACGCTAATTGACCTAATTTTTTCCACTCTCTTTCTTTTGAATTTCAAACAATAATTGCTCTATCTTAGCTGCTTCAGTAGTCTTTGTTTCTTTTTTAAAAATTATCTTTGGAACAGGTCTCATTTTCAACCTTTTGTTCAAAATTTGCTGTATATCATAAACATGCCTATAGAGCAAAGAAAAAACATCATTAAACTTTTCTTCTGGAACAACGGAAATATAAATCCCTGCCTCAAAAAGATTAGCAGAAGCCTGTACTCTGGTTATAGTAACCAAAATACCAGGAAAGATATCTATTTCTTTCAAAATAATAGCATTTAACTCTCTTTTTATTAAACTATCTACTTTTTCTTTTCTAAACATTAAAGTACTTCTCTTACGTATTCTTCTTTAAATGAAATTAATTCATCTCCTTCTTTTATTCTTTCGCTTCCCTGATAAAGAACAGCGCACTCTTTACCGATTTTAATAGAAGGAAAACTTTTTTTATTTGCCTGCAAATCAATGATCTTACCATGACCAATAACTTCCCCTGCCCTTACAATCTCTAAATTTGAAACTTTTTCTATCTCCCCTTCTGTCACAACTCCTCCCACAATTTGTCTATTTTTTTCTGTTCTAAAAATTACACTCACTTCCATTTTTCCAAAATCAGTTCTTTCTTTTTCTTTTACTAATTTTCTTTCCATTAATTCTCTAATTTTTTGAGAAAGAGTATAAATTAATTCAAAATCATAAATTTTTGTATTTTCTTTTTGAGCAGTAATTTCAGCAATTTTATCTGTCTTCACCCTAAAAGCAATAACAACCCCATCCGCACTTTTAGCTAATTTTACATCTGATTCATTAATATTTCCAACTTCAGCTCTAATAACCCTGATACCGATTGTTTCTTGAGGTAAAGATTTTAAAACTTCTACAATTGCTTCGAGAGAACCAAAGGCATCGGATTTTAAAACCAAATTTAAATATTTTTTATCTCCTGAATCTTCATCGGTCGCCAGACTAAGACGATTAATGTTATTTTCCGTAATTTTAAGATTTTCTTGAGCTTCAGCTGTATTAGCATAAACAGTAAATTTTTCACCAACAATAGGCATTGCTTCAAAGCCAACTATAATAATCGGATCACCAGGATATGCTTCTGTGATATCTTTGCCAAGAAAATTTTCTAAATTCTTAGTTTTCCCAATAGCCGAATCGGTTCCAATAAAAACCCCTTGTTTTAAGACGCCTTTTTCCATAATAGCTGTTGCAGTTGGGCCACGTCTTTGATCTTGATAAGATTCAATAATCGTTCCTTGTGCTGGCTCAGTTAAATCACATTTTAATTCTTCCATTTCAGCTACTAATTGAATTAAATCCAAAAGCTCGGGAATACCCTTGCCTGTTTTAGCCGAAATATTAATACTCGGCACATTACCACCAAAAGATTCTACTAAAATATCTTCTTCCATCAGTTGTTGTTTTACCTTGTCTGGATTAGCATCTGGTTTGTCTATTTTATTTAAAGCCACAATAGTCGAAAGATTGGCTGCTTTAATGTGACTTATAGCTTCTTTGGTTTGTTTTTTTACTCCCTCTGCAGCATCTACTACTAAAATAGCAATATCCGCCACTTTTGAACCACGCGAACGAATAGCGGAAAAAGATTCATGCCCTGGAGTATCAATAAAAGTTATTTTTTTGTCATTATGCTCAATTTGATAAGCGCCAACATGCTGAGTAATTCCACCAGATTCTCTATTTAAAACTTTAAAATCTTTGATTGCCATTAAAAGAGATGTTTTTCCATGGTCAATATGACCCAAAACAACCACTACCGGCGGCTTTACTGTTATGTTGTTTGATTGTTTTTCTTTAGTCATAATTCTATTGTTTTTTTGCTTTTTCTATGGCTTGTTTTTCGTCTTCCGATAATTGATACTGCGAAATCCCTTTTTTGACAGGTTTGGCAAAAATCCTAGCGCTTTCTTTGATAAAAATAGAAGTCAAAACAAAACCTGTATCATTATTGTCGAGCATGGCAATAGAAAAGCTTTGATCTCCACCGATTTCATTAAAGGGATTAAACCTCACCATGCTAAATTTTTGAAAAAAACTATTACTCTTGTTTTCCATATCCTTAATCTTTCCACTTGCTTCCTCTAGCTTGTTTTCCAAATGATTAATTTGAGCAATAGCTTGCTCTAAGGTTTTGATTTCCAACTTTCCTTTTTTAGATTTTCTATTTGAAAAAGAAAACATGCTATTTTATTTGCTTTTCAATTATCTATATAGCGAACAAATGAGGAGAAGGCGTGTCCGCTATTTGTGCGAGATTCGCTTTCGCGTCAACTTCTGGTGAAGTTGCGCTCAAGTACGGCCTCGTCGCCGTCGCTCCTGCGGCTTCGAATCTCGTCTCGCTCATTATTATTCATTTCTTAGGATGGATTTAACAATCCATCCTAAGAAATAAATGAGGAGAGGACGAGATTCGAACTCGTGGTGAGTTTCCCCACAATGGTTTTCGAAACCACCCCTTTCAACCGCTCAGGCACCTCTCCAACAAATCTTATTTCCAAATGGCAAACCATTTGAAAGAATAATTGAGCTTGCCTAATATCATAAAACATAGCATTTTAAAACAATTCTATCAAGACGTCAAAACATACCACATACGACCAAATCCACTTTAATGCCTTTGTTTAATTAAATAATGCCAAAAAGATTTAAAAAAAGATGGAAAATCATTATCATAATTCAATTCTGACGGAATAAGACTTGGGAAATTATTACCCAAAAAATAAATCATTTTCTTTGATATTTGCCCCTTTAAAATAAGCCATCTAAACCTTTTGACTGTTTCTTTTTTGTATTTATTAAAATCAGGAAAAGTTTTTAATAAAATATTGGCCTGAGTTAACCCCCAGATTATCCCTCCCCCACTCCATGGCTTAGTTAAACCAGAAGCGTCGCCACAAAGAGTAATATTTTTTTGTTCTGGAAAAATCAAACCTCCGTCTTTTAAAGAAAACCTTGGCTGTGGTATGGCAGCTGATAATATTTTTTCATAATCTTTAATTTGTTCTTCAATTAAAAAATCATCAAATTCTTTTTTAAGATTTTTCGGATCTCCCATAATTCCATATTCCGTATAATCTCCAATCGGAATCTTCCAACAAAAACCTGTGGCAGTAGGAAAAGTGAAAACATTGTTTGAATTATTATTTTTTTGCACAAAAATTTGAGAACCTAAAACAATTTTTGGACTAGGAAAATTAAGCAATCTTCTTGTAATTGAACCTACTCCATCGCAACCAATAATATAATCAAATCCTGTTGGTAATTGATTTAATTCTTGTTCAAAAAATATAGTTACTTTATTTTTTTTAATTAAATCAATAAGAATGGCTGACAATTTTTCTCTATCTACAACTAAATGCTTGGGATTAAAATTAAGCTTAATTTTCTTTTTAGGAAAATTAATAACACAACCAGCAATTTCATTCTTAATACATGTTTCGACTTGCGGAATAAAACCTTTAATCCTTTCTGAAAACAAAGATGAGCAAACTTTTTTACCAATCTCTTTTTCTTTTTTTTTATCAAAAACAGAGACGCTATGTCCCTGTTCGCTTAATTTCCATGCTAAATATAACCCAATCAATCCTCCACCAATTATAGCTATTTTAAAATTTTTATTTTCCATAAAACTATGTGCGTCGGATTTTGCTAAATCCGACACCAATTCGCTCTCCGCGAATTGGCCTACGGGTTCGATTCCCTTCTTCC
>DISC01000004.1:167987-180075 GCA_002421745.1 Patescibacteria group bacterium UBA6220
ATGCCCTTCCCGAACAAATGTTCGGGACGGTCATTATTATGGAGCGGGTGAAGGGAATCGAACCCTCGTAATCGGCTTGGAAGGCCGGAACTCTACCACTGAGCTACACCCGCTTATATTTATTTTTCAACTGTCGGGGCACTGAGATTCGAACTCAGAATAAATCTTCCCAAAAGACTCGTGATAGCCGTTTCACTATGCCCCGCTATAGATATTTTTATATCACTTTTTATGGCTTGCGTCAAAAATCTCACCTTGATTTTTAGGCTATTCTTTGGTATTACTTATATATTAATGTCCCCGTAGCTCAATAGGACAGAGCGACGGACTTCTAATCCGTAGGTTGTGCGTTCGATTCGCGCCGGGGACACAGAAAGATTATGGTGGCTATGGTGTAATGGCAGCACAAGAGCTTGTGGAGCTCTTTGTACGGGTTCGAGTCCCGTTAGTCACCCCTGTAATATCAAAAGACCCTCATTAAGAGGGCCTTTTGATATTACTAACTCATAATGGCAAATCTACAGACCTCGAATCTTTCCTAATTTTTTAAAAACGAAGCGTATTTAGAAATCAACAATCCTCTGGCAGAGCCATTAGTCACCCCAGCGAACATTGACATTTACGCTACCTCGTGATATTGATTAAATATCAAGACAAAAGGGTCCCTGCAAAGGCCCCCTTTTTTTTATTTCTTTTCTATTAAATGCTTAATATTAATTAGATAGTCAAAATATACCCTTGTAATACTTTTATATAAAGAAGAAGCAAAATACTTATTGGGAAATAAAATCTTTTTAAATTTATCTTCTTTAATTAAAAAATCCACTAGCATCTTATAATCCCCATCCCCTGAAACTAAAACTATTTTATCAAAAGATTCTTTTTGATACATTCTCTTCATAACATCAAAAATAATATCAGAATCAACATTCCCCTTCTTTTTTCCAATCATAGCCGAATTATGTTCCCTAAATTTTATAATAAACCCGGCTTCTTGTATTTCGTCATAAAGATTATGATTATTTTCGTCAAGAAATCCTAAAAAGTAATAAGCTTTTTGAATATTATATTTTTCAAATAAATATTTTCTAAATTTTAAAAGATCAACTTTCCACCTAGGATTAGTTAAAATAGTTCCTCTGTATAAATTTTGACCATCAATAAATGCTAGATTATTTTCTTCTTTATTTTTCATTGATTATATTTTAACAAATAAAATTTAACTTCTCAATACTTCTACTCAATCCAAAATTCTAAATGTGTCACATAGCCGACCCCTATATCAAAAGGCCCTCTTGATGAGGGTCTTTTGATATTACTAATTCCTAAACCGCGAGTCTTCCCTGATTTCTTGATAAACGGAGCGAATTTAGAAATCAACAATCCTCTAGCAGGGCCGTTAGTCACCATTTAAATTAGAAACACCTCTAATGGTGTTTTATTTTTAAAAAAACTATTCTTGAACATCAGCGATATCCATTCCGGCAAAACCTTCCAATGATTCTAATTTTGCTTCAAATGCTGGTAAGATATTTTCTATATATTTTAAAGCATCTTCATTGTCTCCGCCCTTAGTAACTATTTCTTGTTTACGATTTCTTAATTCTTCTATTTTTTCTTTTGTTTGAGAAATTCCAGCTAAAACTCTTTCCCCTATTTTTGCCAATTCCTCCTGACTCATTTCATTATTTTCTTGATTTGGTTCTGATTCTCGCCTTTGTTCAAAATTCATATTTTTATTAAATTATTATTTTATAATTATATTATAACAAAAATTAAATATTATGCATATTTTTTGTTATTTGATCTCGTTGACACTTTCAAATAAATAAATCAAAATATAATATATATGACCAAAAAAACAAAAAAAGAAATAATACAAGATGAACATTTAACTCGTCCTCCCCGATTAAGAGGAAAGGTTAAAAATGCTCAAACAAAAAATACAAAGAAAAAAAAGAAAACAAGCTGATGAGCTTGTTTTTAATTATCACCTACAATTACAGTTTGAATATTAATCATCTTGCGATAGGATTCACAATTCTTTAAAAGATCTTTATGTTTTCCCTCGCCGATTATTCGGCCTTTTTCCAAAACAATAATCTTATCCGCATCTTTAATTGTAGAAAGTCTGTGAGCAATAATAATAGTTGTTCTGCCTTTTGAAGCTTTTTCTATTGATTCGCGAATTATTGCCTCATTTTCTACATCCAAACTGGAAGTAGCTTCATCAAAAATAAGGATTGCTGGATTTTTTACTAAAGCACGAGCAATACCCACGCGCTGACGCTCTCCTCCAGAAAGCTTTACTCCCCTCTCGCCAATCAAAGTATCTAAACCATTTTCCATATTTTTTAAAAACCCATCAACTCTCGACATTTTTATAGCTTGCTCTAATTCCTTATC
The DNA here is from genome assembly GCA_002421745.1 of Patescibacteria group bacterium UBA6220. Classification (GTDB taxonomy): domain Bacteria; phylum Patescibacteriota; class Minisyncoccia; order Minisyncoccales; family Minisyncoccaceae; genus UBA6220. The sequence continues at coordinate 170,394 of DISC01000004.1, forward strand.
TGTAACGCTTTTGTCGGCTCCAAATAAAATATTATAACGAAGAGTATTATCAAATAAAGAAACCTCTTGCGGCACAATACCAAGTGATTTTCTATAACTTTTTAAAGACAAATCCTTCAAATCATAATCATCTATTAAAACCTTGCCTTTGTCGGGATCATAAGCCCTTGTTAATAATTGCACCAAAGTTGACTTACCAGCTCCAGAATGTCCTACAACTGCCACCCTTTGACCAGGTTCAATTATTATATTTACCTTTTTAAATGTTTCCTCTTTTTCTTTTATTTTTTTATCTTTTATTATTGATATTTCTTGTCCGTCTTTTATTATTTCTTCTCTAGCTGGATATTTAAAATAAATATTTTTATATTCTATCTTGCCTTTTATTTTTTTCAATATTATAGGATTATTTATTTCTTTTATGTTTGGTTCAACATTTAATAAAATAAAGTAATTTTTAATAGCTGCGTATAATTCCATTGTTCGTCTTTGTAAAAAACCGAGCATATATATTCGCTCAAAGGCGCCCGAAGACCATGATAAAAATACAACCAAAAATCCCGGAGTATACATCTTCTGATAAACCAAATAAACTCCAACCATTAAAACCGCTATTCTTGTTATATTAGAAACAATGCTTCTTAGTTGAAAAAATCTTATAAATCTAAGCCAAATACTTTTCGCTTCTTTGTTAGCTGCTTCCACGCTTTCATCGTGTTCCTTTGACACGTCTTTTTCTTTAGCATTTAACTTCACCAAAGAAACATTTCTCAAAAATTCTGATTGCTTTTTGTCGGATTCAACATACATATCCTGCAAATCCCTTAATCTTTTTCCAAAAACTTTTGTGCTATAAATAGAAATAAAAACATAGATAGAAACCCCAACAAAAACAACAGCTCCTAAAATTGGCGCAAGGATAAACAAAGCAATAATAGTTACTATAATCTGCAAAACCATTGGAAAAACCTGATATACAAACATAGAAGCTAATTCTGTTAAAGATTTTTGACCTCGATCAATTATACTTTTCTTAACTCCGGAATTTTGATTTTCGTGTTGACCAATTGAAAAAGCAAACAATTTATCCATTGTCTTTTGATTTACTGCGCGACTAACATCAAAATCAATTTTTTGAACTTCGGTCTTGTCCTCATAATATTTAATTAATCCGTCGTTTATTAAAAAAATAACAAGTGACAACAAGCACAAACCAATTACTTCTTTAATTTCACGGCCCTGCACAATTCCATCTATCACCTTTCCATATATATAAGGACCAATCAAAGCAATTGCTTGTTGTAAAAGAATCAAAATAAGCACAACAACAACCGCACCAAAAAACGGTCGATATATATCTTTTAATTCCAACAAAAATTGCCCAAATGTATTTATTTTTTTATTTTCTTTTTTCATTGCTTATATTTTGTATGGTATCACAATGTTATCAAAATTTAAAATCATTAACTAAATTTTTTTATTTAAATCATCTTAAGTTACTTATTAATATTATATTATCTACTCTAGCTTTTTCAGTTTTAATTTTATAACATTGATTTTAGACAATTCTTCATCTAAGATAAAATCAATGATTAATAAAAAACCCATAAAAGTAGCAGTTGGAATGAGCGGTGGATTGGACTCAACCATCGCAGCTTTTCTTTTGAAACAGCAGGGATATGACGTAATCGGATTAACCATGCAGATTTGGAGCGGAGCAGATTCAATAAAAATAAAGCGCAATGGATGTTATGGTCCAGGCGAAGCTAAAGATATTGCTGATGCCAAAAAAGCCGCTAAAAAAATCGGTATCCCCCACTTTGTAGTTGATTTACGAAAAGAATATCAAAAAATTATTATTGAATATTTTCGTAATGAATATAAAAAAGGTAAAACTCCCAACCCTTGTGTTGTCTGCAATTCTAAAATAAAATTTGGCTTATTTCTAGACAAAGCTATTAAAGGCGGTATAACTTTTGATTATTTTGCTACCGGACATTATTGTAGGATAAAATTAGATAAAATTAATAATCTTTACTTGTTAAAAACTGGCATTGATAAAAGCAAAGATCAATCATATTTTCTTTATCGCTTGACTCAAAAACAATTAAGTAAAATTTTGTTTCCTTTGGGCAATAAAAAAAAGAATGATATAAGAGAAATCGCCAAACAAAATAGTTTTACTGAATATGCCAATAAAGAAGAAAGTCAAAACTTTATTGAATGTAATAATTCTTCTAATATTTTTTCACTCGGCAAACCAGGTGAAATAATCGACATTAAAGGAAATGTTTTAGGAAGCCATAATGGAATTAGTCGCTATACTGTTGGTCAAAGAAAAAACTTAAAAATAGGTGGACTGAAAGAACCTTATTATGTTTTAAAAATTGATAATAAAAAAAATCAAATAATTGCTGGACCAAAAAATTTGGCTTTTTCCAATAAAGCAACTATTAACAATATTAATTGGATTGTTCCGCCAAGACTAATAACCGACAAACAGATTAAAGCTAAAATACGCTACGGATCAAATTTTTCTGAGTGCACTCTAAAAATAAAAAACTCAAAAGAAGCAACTTTATATTTTACAAAACCCGTCTTTGCAGTTACTCCTGGACAATCAGCTGTTTTATATAATAAGGATGTTGTTCTTGGTGGAGGAATAATCGTAAAATAAACACTGATTGTATTGCTATGCATTTATAATATTTTTTTATTTGATTTATTGACAAATCAATAAAAAGATTGTAAATCAAAGATATGGCAAGGTAATTCCAAACCATTTTGAACCTTGACATAGGAACACAAAAATGAAGAAAACCGCACTTTGTATTGTGATTATTTTGTGCTTTTGCGTAGCCTATGCTTCCGCAAGCACAGCTGACATGCTGATTGAACATAAGACAAAACCAATAAACACCCAGGAGCTAATTAACGCTCACAAAACAACACAGACTGCATTTAATGCGAGCAAATATTTACCACAAGCACAGCCCACTCCCAAGATCTTACCAATAGAAAGACCCAGGCCATCACCTTATTTGATTGAAGGTTTCACAAAGCCAGCGATTATAACAATCAGACCTGACTATTATTCTGTTGAAGAAATAGATCCGCTGCCCTATATATTAAAAACAGCTCCAGAAAAAGTGTCTACCTGGTTTGTATATTCTGCAGGCAATGAGTCCTGGTCAATCAATTGGGACGCTGAAGCAAGACCGCTAAAATATATCGGCATTCACACTGCTCCCAATATGAGTATGCAAGAAATGAACGCTTTCTATAAAAATATTCTATACGAACCACGTTATCAATCCAACGACAACGACCCTTACGTCAAAGGATTGCCAGCTCATTCCGGACATTTTGTGGACGGAACAGAAAGCTTTAGTCCCTTCCACTACGTAATCTATCGAAATGGCGAGCTGTTCATTGGCGCAAGCCCATATCTAATTCTAAAAAATGGCCAATGGTACGTAAACCAGATTGTCTGGAGTTTGGGCAACTGGGAAAACAATTGTGAAGCTCTGTCGATGTGTTTTATCTTGGACGACTATCCCAATAGCGAGCCAACCCAAGCACAGATTGATACAGCTAATCGCATAATTGATTCTATCCGAATGAAAGTGCCCAACGTGGAAGTTGCTCCGCATTTTCAGTTTAATTCGCAAAGCAACTGCCCCGAAGGATACAACCTTTGGTCATCAAAACTTCATTAAATTTTTTATAATGCCTTACGGCATTTTTTGTTTACAAAAAAACACCTACTGCTAACTAAAGCAGTAGGCATTAAATTATTAATTAATAAAATTTTGGAATCATTTGAAGGCACTTTAACGATCCCGAAAGATAAATAAATCCAAAGAAAGAAACTGCTAAAATAGCTAAAATCACAAAAGCTAAAAGAAATAACCCAATAAAAACACCTCTTTTACTTTGATGGTTTTTTAAACTAAAATGACCTTTTATTGATTTTAAGTTTTTGTAAGTTAAAAAATAATAAATCGTAATCAAAGGACCGAAAAATATCGAGAGAATATTAATCCAAACTTCGGCCATTTTTTCTGGCATGCCTAAAAACATAAAAAATCCCTGAATAAGCCAAATTGGTATTAAAAAAATTAAAACAATAAAAAATATTCTTCCTAAAACCGGCCACCAATGTTCTTTTACATATTCATAACTTTTCAACAAAGCTTCCACCTCTCTATCCCCCTCATTAATAAGAACAAACATTGTAAAAGCAAGATATACAGAAAGCAAGATACCTGGGATTATAAAAATAAAAAATCCACCTAAAATAACTAATCCTGTCAAAAAAGAAATAACAATATAATCCCAAATCATTACTGAGCCCTTTTCGTAAGCTTCTTTTATAGTAAGGCTCTTATCTACAACAGCACAAATTAAAGAAACTTGCGACCACAAAAACAAAACCACAAAAACAATAACTAAAACATTCATTAATAACGCAAATAATATATTTTCCGGCTTACTTCCGACAACCCAGTACCCTAAAAATAAAATTAAAAAATACACAAAAGGAAGCAATGCTATTCCCCATAAAGTTGGCGCTCTTTTAATAAAAAGGTTCCAAGATTGTTTTAAAAGCAACCAAGGATTTGATAATTGAGAAATATTTTGCTCCTTGTTTTTCATAATTATATTTTTATTTATTATATTTTTTATTTATTTTTTTTCTTTTAATGATGTTTTTATAAGAACCTCTTTATTATCTCTCAAAATTAACATTGAAATTTCTTGACCAATTAAACAAACAGACAAGGCATCTGAAAGCGAATTATTTTCATCTATTTTTTGTCCATTAATACTTAAGATTATATCATATTCTTTTATTCCTGCATCTTCAGCTCCAGAATTTTTAGCTACCGCAGGTTCGCCAAACATCTCTCTTGCCACTAATGCCCCATAAGTAACTGGCAATTTATTTGTTTTTGAAATTTCTTCATTTAATAATATATATTTAACTCCCAAATAAGGCCTTTTGATTTTTCCTTCTTTTCTTACTTCTTTTAGATCATCTTTAATATAATTAATTGGCAAGGCAAAACCAATATTCTCCGCTCCCATAATCATAGCTGTATTAATGCCAACTACCTCTCCATTCATATCAACTAAAGGACCTCCAGAATTACCTGGATTAATAGCTGCATCGGTTTGAATTAGTCCTTTTAAATTAGTAGACTTGGAATCAAAACCATTATAGGCAGTAATTTTTCGACTAAGACCTGAGATAATTCCCGAAGAAAGAGTGTCTTCAAACTCTCCCAAAGGATTGCCAACCGCAATAACAGATTCTCCCAATTCCAAGTTGTCTGAGTTTCCCAATTTTAAACAAGGAAATTTATTTCCTTCTATTTTTAAGATAGCCATATCTATGAGCGGATCTTTTGCCAAAACTTTAGCAGGATATTTATGGTCTGGATCAATAATAACAGTAAAATCAGCCTCATGATCTTCTACGACATGATTGCAAGTTAAAATATATCCATCTTTACTAACAATAAAACCGGAACCTCCCCCAATTTTAGTTTTTTGAGTCCCCTTTAATTTTTTTGGTAAAGCTACTTTCTCCCCTCTTACTGGTAAAAAATAAAATTCATCTATTTGTGGCAAGTCACGTGTAGCAACAATGGTAATAACAGAAGGACAAATCTTTTTTGCAATTTTAACAATCGGTGATTTTTTAATGGCCATACTTTATTTTTTATATTTATAAGATAATTTTATCACAAAATAAAAACATTGAAAACAAGATTAAAATATGTTAGCTTTATTTTATTAGCCCTCGTAGCTCAATGGATAGAGCCTAAGACTCCTAAGCTTAAGATAGAGGTCCGATTCCTCTCGAGGGCACATTACGCTTATTGCTAATTAATAAACTTTATAATACAATTTCAATTGTAATTAGGGCCCGTGGTATAGCGGTAACATACGTCCATGGCATGGATGGGTCGGGGGTTCGATTCCCCCCGGGTCCACAATTAAAACATATTGTATCTATGAAATCGAAGGCGGAGGCGCGACGGCGCCGAGCCCGGCCTAAGGAAAATCTTACCAAAGATTTATCCGAAGGCGATTCCCCCCGGGTCCACAATTAAAACATATTGTATCTATGGAATCGAAGATGTAAAACAACAAACGTTGAGTAAATAGAAAAAACCACCCTCCGTCAACTGACGAATGGGTGGTTTTTAATAATATTATCTTACAGCGTCTTTCAAAGCTTTACCAGCTTTAAATTTTGGACTGTTCATTGCTGGGATTTTAATTTTTTCACCAGTTTTAGGATTTCTTCCTTCTCTAGCGGCACGTTTGCCTACTTTAAAACTTCCAAATCCTGTTAAGGCCACTTCGCCTCCCTTAGATAATGTTTTTGTAATTTCTTCAATTACTGTGTTTATTGCTTCAATAGCATCTTTTTTTGCAATAGCGGTTTTTTTTACTATTGCTTCTGCGATATCATCTTTTGTCATTTTTTTGTAAACCTAGATGGCGGATTATTCCGTCAAATAAGCCATTAGCATATTGTCGACCTTTTTATTTATTATTTTGCGTATTCTATCACTCGCATTTCCCTAATAACATTTACTCTTATTTCTCCTGGATATTTTAAATCTTGCTGAATTTTTACGGCAATATCTCTAGCTAACTTATGTGCACTCAAATCATCAATTTCTTTTGGTTTTACAAATACCCTTAATTCTCTACCTCCCTGGATAGCATATGACTTTTCTACTCCAGTAAAAGATAGCGCAATATCTTCTAAGTCTTCCAATCTCTTCAAATAATTTTCCAAATTATCTTTTCTGGCTCCAGGCCTAGCTCCAGATATCTGATCTGCTGCTTGAACGATTCTAGCTTCCAAGCTTTCATATGGATACTCTTCGTGATGAGACCTAACAGCTGTTATAATTGCAGGATCCATCTCAAATTTTTCCAATATCTTTGCTCCAATATCAGTATGAGACCCTTCTATTTTATAGTCAAGCGCTTTTCCAATGTCATGCAACAAACCGGCTTTTCTGACAAGAGGAACATTTAATCCCAATTCTGATCCAATCATAGCTGCTAAATGAGCAACTTCCACGCTATGACTTAACACGTTTTGACCGTAACTTGTTCTATACTGAAGACGTCCTAATACTTGAACTAATTTTTCTGGCAAATCCAACACTCCGGTTTCATATACAGCTGCTTCTCCAGCTTCTTTTATCTTTTTAGCAATTTCTTGCTCTGCTCTTTCTATTTCCTGTTCGATTCTAGCTGGCTGAATCCTGCCATCATGCAACAATCTTTCTAATGCAATCTTGGCAATCTCACGTCTTATTGGATTAAAACTGGAAATAATAACTAATCCCGGCGTTTCATCAACAATTAATTCAACTCCAGCAGCTTTTTCAAAAGCACGAATATTTCTACCTTCTTTTCCAATTATCCTTCCCTTAATTTCGTCAGAAGGAATAGCCACCGAAGAAGTAGTTATTTCCTGAGCTTGAGATAGAGCATATCCTTGTACAGCTACAGAAATTATTTCTCTAGCTTTTTTTTCATATTGCTCCGCTCCCCTATCTTCCAATTTTCTAATTCTCTCCAATATTTCTGCTTGATATTCTCTTTCGGCTTTTTCCAACAACTCGTCTTTAGCTTGTTCTTTATTTAAACCTGCTATTTTTTCTAATTTTCCAATAGCTTCATTTTTTAATGTATCTAAATCAGCTTTAATTTCTTTTAACTTTTCCAATTTACCTGTTGCGTCTTTTTCTTTTTGAATAGTTTCTTTTTCTCTAGTCTCTATTTCTTCTTCTTTTTTAAAAATGCGATTTTCTGCTTTGATGATTACTTTTTGTCTTTCTTCTATTTCACTATAAGATTTTTGTTCAATAGCTTCAACTTTTTCTTTTGCTTTTGCAACCAACTCTTCGGTAGTCTGCTTTGTTTGTGTGATCCTTTTTTGTAATTCAGCTTCAATTGTCCCTGCTCTCTTTCTAGCAATTGATTGCCTAATATAATAACCGATTACAGAACCTACCAAAAGAGCAACTATAGCTGCACCAACTATATTTAATAGCTCTTCCATATTATGTTAAGGTGAAAATTTGGCTCACAAAATAAACTAGCCAAAGATGTTTTTAAGTCTTGCTTTGCGTGATTTAAAATTTATAGAATTAATATAAAATATTTTATTAATTTTTTTGCACATCTTTCTTTTCCAGTTATAATTTTAATTGATACCAAAAATTCAAAATTATTGTTAATTAATGATTGTGAGTAAATTATAACAAAAAACCCTTGTATTTACAAGGGTTTTTACCATTAGCTTTTTTTTAGTTTTCTGTCCATCTAGGTAAAGGTGTAGACGTGCCTATTAAACCTTCTTCAAGGGGACAAGATGATCCATTTACCTCTAATCTAAAATTAACTATTTGATCTTCAAGTAATTTAGAAAAAAGCGGATTAGGGGTTGTTGCAGTTGAACCTGGCTTAAAACTAAAGTCCACAGGAGGGGTTCCTAATACAGTCCATTGAACTGTGTTTACGCCTGTTCCGCAAACTTTAGGAGTATTTGTAGCTTCATCATAACAAACACTGCACTTCCATTTTAATGGATTTTCTAAATCATTAGCCGTAGATACATTTGCAGCTCCACAAGCTGTGTAGCAAGGATCTGTGTTTACGAAACCAGACACGCCACCTTCCACTGTTGTACAAGCCTGGAAACCAAGACCAGTATTAAAATATGCCACTTTAACAATCGGGTAATGATGAGAAACCGTTGTATAATTAGTGCCTTGAATCCAGTCAGATTGTCCTGAAGAATTTCTTACTTTTACCCACCAATAATAAGTATTATTATATGCTAATTGAAAAGCTGGATTTGGACTTCTTTTTACGGAAATTAAATTACCATTAACACCACTTACAGTCACAACAGACTCAGATGCACCAGAAACTGATACCCAATCAGAACTTTTAATGGGTGCTGAATTAGCATCATTAATAGTACTTATCGCAATTTGATAACCAGTAATATTAGTAGCGCCCTGATAAGTAAACTTGAATTGAAGATTTTCAGCTACTCCACCCAAGGCCGAAACAACTGCATTTGAAGTATTTTTGTAATGATCACAAAACCAACAAGATTCATCAAGATTACTAATTGCAGTTGCTATTTGTTTGGGATTTTGTAAATTATATGCTGTAATCGGAACATATGTACATGACTGGCTAAGAATTGGGCTACCACCAGTACATCCAGAAGGAGAAGAAGTTAAAATTGTTCTGGTTTGTGTGCTATTTGCTTGACAAATGCCCCAAGTAGAATATGTCCACGAAGTACAAATATTTTGACTGATCGTAATGGTAACAGCTGAAGAAGTTGTTATTGATTTTCCGTCACTAACATTGAGATAGCATGTGTCTGTTCCAACTACAGCCGGAGCATTATATTCGGGATTCAAAACAGCATTATTGGTAAAGCGAGATCCATCACCAGTGCTAGTACACCACCATCCATAATTTAATGTGTCCCCTTGCACGTCTGAAGCAGAAAAATTAGTAAAAGTAACTTTCTCTGAAGCTATTACTGAATAAACCAAATTAGGTGACGAAATGCTGGGCGGAGTATTGCATGACTGGCTAAGAATTGGGCTGCCGCCTA
>DISC01000006.1:0-56290 GCA_002421745.1 Patescibacteria group bacterium UBA6220
GTTTTACCGTGGTCAACGTGTCCAATGGTACCTACGTTGAGGTGTGGTTTTGTTCTGTCAAAAACTTCTGCCATATTTTTTTATACAATATGCGGATCATCGTGGACCTAGAGGATCCCCTATGCCGCATTTATATTTTATATTTTTTTATTATTTTTTATTTCGTAATTTGCTGTTTAAAATTAAACAGCGCTTAATTTTTACGATTAACAAATCTATTTTAGCTAAATTTGAGAAAAAGTCAATGATTAAAAGGGTAAATCCTCAATCTTTAACGGTTCATCCTCCAATTCTCTTGGCATTGCTTCTTTGATTGGTTCTTGTTTATGAACCTCTGAAGTAATTGTTTCGCTTGATTTAAGTGGTTTTTTGTCTTTTAAGGCTTTGTATTCTTGATAATCCAAGATTACGATAGCCGGTCCTTTTTCATCAGTAACAATTATTTTTGAACCATCTTCTCTTATTAACTTTTTGATTTCATTTATGTCCATAATTATGGCTTAATAATTATTTTCTCTTACCTTCAATAATTTCTTGAGCAATATTATTTGGAACTTTTTCGTAATGACTAAACTCCATCGTAGAAGTACCTCGTCCTTCAGTTAAAGATCTTAGGTTGGTTGCATAGCTAAACATTTCTGATAAAGGAATCTTGGCGTCAATAACTTTTAATCCCGGCCTGTCTTGAGTCTCTTCGATTTGACCCCTTCGAGAAGATAAATCTCCGATTACGTCTCCTAAAAAGTTTGGTGGAACAACAACCTCTAGTTTCATTATTGGTTCTAAAATGAAAGCTCCAGCCTTTTTTGCTCCATCTTGCAGAGCCATAGAAGCAGCAATTTTAAACGCAATTTCCGAGGAATCAACTTCATGGAATGAACCATCATATAAAGCAACTTTCATATCAATCATTGTATAACCAGCCACAACTCCTTTTGCCATTGCCTCTTTAATACCTTTTTCTACGGCTGGAATATATTCTCTAGGAATTGAACCTCCTTTAATCTCATCAACAAATTCAAATCCTTCTCCTCTGTTTTTAGGTTCAAGTCTAATTTTTACGTGTCCGTATTGTCCACGTCCACCAGACTGTTTTACGTATTTAGATTCAGCTTCAGCTGTTCTTTCAATAGTTTCTTTATAAGATACTTGCGGTCTACCAACATTAGTCTCTACTCCAAATTCTCTTTTTAGTCTGTCAACAATAATATCCAAGTGCAATTCTCCCATACCAGATAAAATAGTTTCACCGGTTTCAGCCTGAGTTTCCATTCTAAAGGTTGGATCCTCATCTTGCAGCTTACGTAAAGATACTGCCATTTTTTCTTGATCAGCTTTAAGTTTGGGTTCAACTTCAATACTAATAACTGGTTCAGGGAAAGTAATTTTTTCTAAAATAATTTGTTGCCCTTTTTCATCACAAAGAGTGTGTCCAGTTGAAGTATTTTTTAATCCTACAACAGCTACAATATCTCCGGCATAAACATCTTCAACCTCCTCTCTTTCATTAGAGTGCATTCGAAGAATTCTACCAATTCTTTCTCTTTCTCCGTTAGTTATATTAATAAGATAACCTCCTTTTTTAAATTGTCCAGAGTAAGCTCTTAAATAGGTTAGTGTTCCCACAAATGGATCAGTTGCCACCTTAAAAGCTAAAGCACAGAATGGTTCATTATCTTCAAGCTTTCTTTCTATCTTTATGTTCTCATCATTAGGATCTATTCCAACTACAGGAGGTAAATCCATTGGACTAGGTAAATAATAAATAACACCATCGAGAACTAATTGTACTCCTTTATTTTTAAGAGAACTACCAACAAAAACAGGAACCAATTCACAAGCAATAGTAGCCTTTCTTAGCGTTGATCTAATTTCATCCACAGTTATTTCTTTGCCTTCTAAATATTTTTCCATTAAAGACTCATCCTCAGAAACGATTTTTTCAAGCATTCTATTTCTCCATTCTATAGCTTTTTCTTTTAATTCTTCGGGAATTTCAATTTTTTGGATATCATTACCCATATTCCCTTCAAATTTTACCAATTTCATTTCAATCAAATCAATAACCATTTCAAAATTAGCCTCTTCTCCAACAGGAATCTGTACTGGCACAGCATTTTTTGTAAGTTTATCCCAAATTGATTGTAAGCTTTTTTCAAAAGAAGCTCCCAATCTGTCCAATTTATTAATAAAGCAAATTCTTGGAACATTATATTTATCTGCTTGCCTCCAAACCGTTTCTGACTGAGCTTCTACTCCAGCAACTCCGTCAAAAACCACGACAGCTCCATCCAAAACTCTCAAGCTTCTTTGTACTTCTGCAGTAAAATCAATGTGTCCAGGAGTATCAATCAAATTGATGCGATATTCGTTTGTTCTATCTTTTTTTAAATAATCTCCTGGTACCCAAAAACAAGTAGTAGCAGCAGAAGTAATCGTGATACCCCTTTCTCTTTCTTGTTCCATCCAATCCATAGTAGCAGCACCTTCGTGCACTTCTCCAATCTTATGAGAAATACCCGTATAATACAAAACTCTCTCACTGGTTGTGGTTTTTCCAGCATCAATATGAGCGATGATGCCAATATTTCTATATTTTTCTACTGCGTATTGTCGGGGCATAACGATTTTTTATTGTAATAAAAATATTTATTTCTATTACGTAATTATTAATTAATATTCATTCTAAATACTAAAAGTATTTAAGAAATAGAAAACCTATTTTTGAGAAAAATAGGTTTTAAATAAAACTACCATGCAAAATGAGCGAAAGCTCTATTGGCTTCGGCCATTTTGTGGGCGGTTTCCCTTTTTCTCACCGAAGCTCCTTTGTTTTCTGAAGCTTCAATTAGCTCTTCGGCTAATTTTTCCCTCATGGCCTTACCTTTCTTTGCTCTAGAAACAGTAATTATCCATTTCATTGCTAAACTTAATCTTCTATTTCCTTTTACCTCCATTGGAACCTGATAAGTGGCTCCTCCTACTCTTTTAGGTTTAACTTCTAATGCTGGTGAAACGTTTTGAATAGCCAAACGAAAAACATCTAATGGCTCTTGTTTAGTTTTTTCTTTTACAATATCAAAACAGTCATACACAATTCTCTGAGCGACTGTTTTTTTACCCATGCTCATTAATTGATTGGTAAACTTTGCTACCATTATATCGTTATAAACTGGGTCTGGCATTATTGCTCTTTTTTTAAATGCTTTTGACATACTTTATTTTTTTATATCTTTTGGTTTTTTAGCACCGTATTTACTTCTTTCTTTTTTTCTACCTTCCACTCCAGAACAATCAAAAATACCTCTTACAATGTGATATCTCACACCTGGCAAGTCTTTTACTCTACCACCTCTAATCATTACGATTGAGTGCTCTTGTAAATTATGTCCTTCTCCTGGAATATAAGCGGTTACTTCCATACCATTAGTTAATTTTACTCTAGCCACTTTTCTTAAAGCTGAGTTCGGTTTTTTTGGTGTAGCAGTAAAAACTTTCAAGCATACTCCTTTTTTAAAAGGAGATTCATATGTCTTGGGTCTATTTTTGATTGGATTAAAACCAAAAGACAAACCAGGTGTTTTAGTTTTGTTTTTAACTGCTTTTCTATTATTTTTAATCAATTGGTGAATTGTTGGCATATAAAAATTATCTGTCTAAAATTAAAAATTAAATACTTAAACGAAGTATATTGCTATAAAATTAGCAAATAAAAGCCAAAATGTCAAATAATTGCAGGTCTAATCAATTCGTCTTATTTTGTCAGATTAAAATCTACTAAATTGTAATTGCCAAAAACTATCCAAATAAACAAAATTACCTGCTTTTAGAGATTATTTTTTGTGCTATTAACAATTTAAAAATCTTTATTTTAAAATAAATTTCGATTTAAAAAATTTATTAATTTTGGCTTATTCGCTTATTTTTTTTAATCTCTTTACAAATTGTCCTATTTATGAAAAACCAACAAAAAAAGAGATATTCTCTCTTTTTTTGAAATAATACATTTTATTATTCAGTAACCGTTGTTTGATTTTCAGTAACTGAATCTTTTAAAGAATTTTTATTAATTTCTGAATTAATCTTTATTCGTAAATTAATTATTTCGGATTCCATAGCTTGATACTGCTCTTCCATTTTATTTATTCTCGAAGAAACATTACTCATTTCCACAAAAAAAACTGCGCTAATAAAAATACCGATTAAAACTACCAAAATTATTTCTGCGATATTAACATTGTTGCCTGAGTTCATATTATTGTTTTTCATTTTTTTCAATAAAAAATTTGTTTTTGTGTCAGTTAAAATTTTAACAAACACGATTTATAATTATTATTAATATTATACTGCAAAAAAATAAAATACACAACAAAAAAACTGATTATTAATATAATCAGCATTAAAACAAAAATAAATTATTCGAAGAAGAATTGGCTTCCTGTTCTTTTATACCAGGCCGCTCCATGCAAATCATTAAGCCGGTCCTCATAGCAATGCAAAGAAGCGATATTTTCAACCCATCTATCAATTATACAATTATTTGACAAGAGAACTCGCCTATCTACCTAAACAAATGGTTGTCCTGCCAAAAAATAATAAATAGCTTCTGCTAAATTAAAGATCCAATCAATTCCAGGAAAAATAAAAACAAAGAAAATTAAAATAAAAAATCCATAAGTGGTTAAAAAACTTTTTACCTTTGAAAGCGTTTCTCCTTGTGGTAAAAAATCAAATAAAATATGTGATCCATCTAGAGGCGGAATTGGAATAAGATTAAATATTGCCAAAATAAGATTATAAATTATCACCACCTCAAAAATATAATACAAACTCGGACTTAGCATAGGCACAAACCTAATTAACAAAGCAAAAATAACAGCTAAAATAAAATTAGCCAAAGGTCCGGCTAGAGCTATTTTTAAAGCTCCCCATCTTTTGTCAGTAATATTATTAAAATTAATCGGTACCGGTTTTGCCCAACCAATAATAATTTGACTTTTTAAAATTATTAAAAACAATGGCAAAATAATTGTGCCCATTGGATCAATGTGTTTTATTGGATTAAGAGTTAAGCGATCGTCATCTTTTGCCGTAGAATCTCCCAAAGAATGAGCCACACTGCCATGAGCAATCTCATGTATCATTATTGAAAATATCAAAATAATAAAGGTAAAAATTGATGTAAGTATAGTTATTTCCATACAAACACCTTATCATAAAATTATATTTTTTGGAACAATCAAAAACCCGACAGGGGCTTGAAATTATTTAATTTTTTGCTAAGATACTTAACATATGGAAAAAGAATGCACAATTTGCGGTAAATCCTCTTTTATGGGCGGACACTACAAGAAATTAATTTCTCGATACAATCCATCCCCTAAAAAAAGAAAGTACCCTAATCTACAATGGGTCACTGTTCCACAAGAAACTACCCACAAAAAATATAAAGACTTTGCCGGAAAGAGAATTTTGGCTTGCGCTAAATGCATCAAGGCCTTGGCCAAATAACCATTACAGCCCTTCGACTGCGCTCAGGGTTGCCTTTCGATAAACTCAAGGCAAACGGGCTGTCGTATAACGGAATTATTTGCGCATGGGGTGCGTAAGACCTGGGTTCAATTCCCAGCAGCCCGACAAAACTAAAAACACACTATGCAAATAGTGTGTTTAAGTTTTTTGTGGGAATTGAAGATCAATTAGCGTGAGCTAATTGATGTCAGATTTAGCAAAATCTGACCTACATTGGATTACAGCGAGCCGGGCCGGAGAGCGATTTCAACAGAAACCGACAATGAGGACTCTTACAAAAAAATACCGCCTGCCAATTGGCATATACGGTATTTTTTTGGCCCTAGACCTTTCAAAATGGAATCCGAGAATTCCATGTGGGTGTCTCATTTAATTACCACGGCAATTAAAGATTATGACCCCCTAAAGAAAAGTTGTTCGGAATTTTTGAATCCTAGAGCCAATTATATTATATCAAATTTACCATATTTTTAAAGAGTTTCATATTATGAATCAATTGATAATAATTTTAAATTTTTTCCATCAGAAATTATCTCTATATCTCCATCAATATCATTTCTAAATACTTTTACGCCAAAAAAATTTAAATTCTCTAAAGTTTCTTTGCTCGGGTGGCCATATGTATTTTTACCAACCTGTATTATAGCTACCTTAGGTAAGGATTTTTCCAAAAAATAATTTGAAGTTGAATATTTAGAACCGTGATGTGCGACTTTTAGCACATCCACCTTAACATCTTTTCCGTTATTAATAATTTCTTTTTCATTTTCTGAAGAAATATCTCCAGTAAATAAAAATTTATTAAGACCATATGTTAGCTTAATAACCACAGAAGATCCATTGGTGCTATTTTGATTATTAAAACCAGTAATATCAAAAGGAAACAAAACCTCCATAACCGCATCTTTTAAAATAATTCTATCACCCGCTTTCACTTTTGAAACCAAACATCCATCTTCTTGTTCTTTTTCAATGACTACTTTAAAATTTTTAAACTTTACTCCATCCTTATCTTCACCAGACCAGACAATATTTTTAACTTTATATCTTTTTAAAACTTCAAAAAGTCCAGCAAAATGATCATCCTCAGGATGAGTAAAAATAATTAAATCAATTTCTCTATCCCAAAAAGGTAATTCTTTGCTTATTTTTTCCACCAACAAGTTATGATCTGGACCACCATCTATAATCACCTTTAAACCATTTGGAATTTTAATAAAAGAACAATCACCCTGACCAACATTAAAAAAATTAACCTCCAAAAAATTATTACCTCTAACAGAATCAAAAACTGACCAGCTGAAAATATTAGCTGAAATTAAAAATATAAAAATTAAAAAAACCGGCTTATTCATCCGGTTTATTTAACACTTTGTTTAATTCTTCTAAAATTTTCTCACAGTCAATGCCATATGTTTCGCAGATAGTGCCTATCTGCAAGCTTCCCATTTCATCTTGAACTCGAGGGCAAAATAAGCAAGGAACTTCAAATTTAGCTAGCACTTCTTCTGCTTCAAGATTTCCCATTAAATCGGCCAAAACCGTTTCTTTTGTTATTTCCATAATTATGTAATCTTTTATTAAAAACTAATCCGCTCTTTCTTCGTCAGATATCCCATTTTCTTCTTCAATAGCACCATAGGGACATAATTCTTCTCCGCCACATTCTTCCAATTTAGCAGAGCTAATAACTTTGGCTTTTCCATCTTCTTTTAATTCGGTTCCTCCTTCGCAAGCCATAACACAACTACCGCAACCCACGCACTTTTCTTCGATAATTATATATTTTTTTTCTTCCATTTTTTTTAAATATTTTCTATGCTAGGCATAGAAAAAAATTAATTATTAATATTCATTTTGTTCTTCGACCACACTCAGAGAAAAAGTGTTTACACTTTAGATTTTTCAATTACAGATTCAGCAATTTCTTTAGGCTCAAATCCTGTAATCTTAACCCACTTATTGGGTTCTAACCTTTTATATGTTTCAAAAAATTCTTGGATCACTTTTTTTTGATATTCAGTTAAATCATCAATATTGTTTATGTCTTTAAAGGCTGGGTCTATTTTATCATCTGGCACGGCAATAATTTTATAATCCAAGCCACTCTCATCTTCCATGTTCAACATACCAATTACTTTACAAGGAATTACACAACCAGGAAAAGTTGAATGTTCAACCAAAACAGCTACATCTAAAGGATCACCATCATCTGACAAGGTACCATCAATAAAGCCATATTCAAAAGGCCAATGCACTGCCGAATAAAGCACTCTATCAAGAGTAATTCTATTTGTTTCTTTGTCTAATTCGTACTTATTGGTACTTCCTTTCGGGTTCTCTATAAAAACATTAATTTTCATATAAACTATAGTTATTAAATTATATAAATATTTTATCTTAAAAATCGAGTTTTTTCAATATTAAACAACAAAAATCATTATTTTGCTATTCTGGCTTTTTCTTTCTACCCATCAAATCCTTAATCGCTTTTTGCGGTAATTTGTTTTTATATAAAATTTGATATAACTGTTCTGTGATCGGCATATCTACTTTATATTTTTTACTTAATTGATAAACCGCTTCAGCTGTTGTGGCGCCTTCAATTATGCTCGCCGTTGATTTAATTATTTCATCCATTTTTTCTCCTTTAGCAATTCTTTCTCCAAAAGTTCTGTTCCTGCTTTCCGGACTAATACAAGTAGTCGAAAGATCCCCCAAACCAGCCAATCCAATAAAAGTTTTTGTTTTCGCGCCCATTTTTAATCCTAATCTTTGTATTTCAGCCAATCCTCGAGACAAAATAGCAGCTTTGGCATTTGATCCAAATCCTAATCCATCAGAAATACCAGCTACCACTGCAATAATATTTTTCAAAGGCCCGCCTAATTCCACACCAATCACATCTGTAGAAGTATAAACTCTAAAATAATCATTACTAAAAATATCTTGTATTTTTTTAGCTGTATCATGATTTTTTGCAGCTGCCACTATTAAGGCAGGTAATCCTTGAGCTACCTCAATTGCAATTGAGGGTCCGGACAAAACCGCTGTTTGCACATTTCCCAATTCATCTTTGATTATTTCGGTCATTCTTTTTAAAGTTTTTTGCTCTAATCCCTTAGCAACACTAATAAAAACCTTACCTTTTAAATCCGACTTGGATTGTTTTATTTTTTTTGCCACATCTCTAAAAAATTTAGATGGAATAGCAAAAACCACTATTTCTGAATTTTCTATTGCACAATTAATGTCTTTTTCAAAAATAATATTTTTTGGAATTTTTATCCCAGGTAAATATTTATAATTTTCTCTTTCTTTTGATAATTCGTCCAAATGCTCACCAAAAGCACTCCAAACTACTACGTTGTGATTATTTTTTGAAAGTAAAATTGCCAGCGTGGTTGCCCAAGCTCCATCCCCTAAAATAGTAATATTTATCTTTTTAATTTTTGAAATCATATGAATAATTATACCCTTAAAAACATTAGTAAATCAAGAAATAATACTACTTATTGCTTTATTATGCTTTTCGATGAGAGCAAATATCTTTGTAGTCGCAAAACTGGCAATTCCAACCTGGAGATGGTTTAAAATTACTTCTTTTTATTCTACCAACCAAATCCTTTATTTTTTTTTCAGTCTCCACCATATCTTCATCTGTTGGAACAAATGATTTCATTGAACCATCTTCCACGTAATAATAAGATAATTTTCCAGTTTTTAATCCAAAAATTTTAAAAGCTGCCAATTGATAAATCAACAACTGAAATTTATTATCCGTACTTAAAGAATCTTTTGGATTTCCAGTTTTATAATCTATCAGCTCCACTTCGTTATTAGGTAAACTATCTATTCTATCAATAGCTCCCAAAATCATATCTTTGTCTAATTTCAAAGAAAAAGTTTTTTCCAAGCCTGGCTCATCTCCAAACATATGAACATTTAAAGGTTTTTTGGCTAGATCAGCATAAAATTTCTTTAACACCTCTTTACCTTTTAAATAATAATCTTTTTTGGAGTCTCCATCATGCCAATCATCAATCCATTCTTTGTCATATATTTCTAATAAATCTTGCAATGATAAATTAATTTGATTCTCTTCTTCTTTATTAGAAGCAAAAAGGCCTTTTTGCTTCGACCCAATATCTCTTGCCAAAAGCCCGATAAATTTATGCAAAGCATTGTGAATAGTTTTTCCAAAACTAAAATTAGCCCTTCCGCGTACTGGTATTTTTAAAATATGAGCAAACTTATATTGCAAAGGACAATTGGAAAAAGCTGTCAATTGAGAAAAAGAAAAATGATCGGGTAAAAAACCTTTAACTGCTCCACCATTTATTGTTTCGTTTGATTCTGATTTAAATTTATTATTTAAAGACTTACTAAAACAAAAATTGCTTTGACTGGTTTGTTTTTTATTATTTTTAAGGTTTTCCTCGTTAACTAGTCCTGTTTCCATTAAAAACCTTGATGGTTTTTTAGTTTGCTTTCCACCGTAATCACTAGCAAAAGTTAAAAATAGACCTTTCTTTGCTCTAGTTAAGGCTACATAAAAAAGCCTTCTTTCTTCTTGTAAATGAAAATCTCCACCTGGCAAAACCTCGTTTATCAAATCTTTTGGCAAGGGAATTGGATCGCTTCTTTGATCGCTAGGAAACTTACGATGGACTAGGTTTGTTAAAAATACATATTTAAACTCAAGTCCTTTTGCCGAATGCACAGTCATAATTCTAACAGCATCACAATCATCAAGTGCAGAATTTTTTAAATCTCCCTCTTCTCCAGCGTCAATTTCCATTTGTAATTGTTCCACAAAGGCCAATAATTTTCCGTCTATTTGAGAATTTTCAAAATCTTTTATTTTTTGAAAAAACTGATAAAGCAAATCCCAATTTTTAAGATTAATTTCCGTAGCTTCCGTAAGTTTTTTATTGTAACCCAAATCATTAAGCATATTTATAAAAACTTCGCTGGTGTTTTTTTCTTTTGCTATAGCAAAATGATTTTTGAGTGCTTTTACTAATTTTTGTAATTTTACTTTTGTTTCAGTGTGTAATTTGGTCAACAAATAACTATCTTGAATGGCCTCAAAAACTGGCAAGCCTTTTTTATCACCATATTGAGTAATTCTTGCTACTTCTTCAGCCTCAATATCCAACGGCAACATTCTTAAAACTCTATACAAACTAGATGAATCATAAAAATTAACAACTACTTTAAAATAAGAAATAACATCCAAAATTAAAGGATTAGCATATAGGCCTCTCGAAGAAACAAATTGATATGGAATATTTGCGCGCTCAATAGCTCGACTAAAATTATTGGCTGAATCATTTGATCTAGTCAAAATAGCAAAATCTGAAAAATTAGCCTCGAGATCGCTTTCTTTTATTTCCCAAATTCTATTAATCACTCCTATTGTTTCTTCATCGCCTGACTGAAAATTAAGCAATTCTATTTCTCCATTTTTTTCTTGATTACTTTTTAATTTTTTACTTATTTTTTTAAATGTCCCCAAATTTAAACCTTTTTCCATAGCCTGTTCTTGCAATTCAGCCAATTCATTCAACTGATACTCCAAACGATTAGGATTATTGTGCTGAATAAAAGCATAGGCCAAATCTAAAACATTTTGAGGCGAACGGTAATTTTCCGTCAAAACCACTTCTTTTGATTCCGGATAATCTTTTTTAAATCGCAACACATTATTAAAAGAAGCTCCTTGAAAAGAAAAAATTGACTGATCATCGTCTGCAGAAACCGTAAGATTGTTTTTGGGAGCAGCCAACATTTTGACCAGCTCATACTGTACCCAATTCGTATCTTGAAATTCATCAACCATTACATATTTAAATCTATCTCTAAATTTTTGTAATATTTCCGGACGTTTTTTAAATAACTCTATTGTATAATTAATTAAATCTCCAAAATCTAAACAACTATTATCCAATAAAATTTTTTGATAAGTATGATAAGCTAGCGCTACCTCATTGATACGTTCATATTCTTTTTGTCTCAAAATTAAATCATCGCTTTCGCTGATTTTTTTCTTTTTCCCTTTATTTGCAGCCTTAACAGTAATAGATTTTTTTCCCGATAAAATATCATCTAAATTTAACTTTAAAGAATCGGCATATTCTAAGTAATTCTCAGGATAAATTCCTTCATTTTTACATTGATGAAAATGCGAAATCAAAGCTTGGATAAATTTAGTTGGATTGCCAAGCGGTCTATATTCTTTAAGAAAATTAAATTTACTAAAATTTTTGCGCATTAAAATCCAACTACCGCTATCATTTAATAACTTGTAGTTAGTCGGCACTCCAACGTAAAGTCCGTAATTCTTTAAAACTCTATCACCAAAAGAATGAAAAGTTGAAATCCAAAAATCATAATAACCAAAAGGCAACAAGCTTTCTGCTCGCTCTTCCATCTCATGAGCTGCTTTTTCTGTAAAAGTTAAAGCTAAAATATCTTCAGGATTTACACCACAATCACTAACCAAATAAGCCAAACGATTAGTTAAAACCGTAGTTTTTCCCGTACCTGCTCCAGCAACTATTAAAAGAGGTCCATCTTTAAATTCGACTGCCAAGCGCTGTTCTTTATTTAGCTTAGATAAATCCATATAAATCATATTATAGTTTAAAAAAGCTTTTTTTTCAAAAAAAAATATGACAATTGCCATATTTATGATTTATAAATTTTTACTAACCCAAAGGGCTAGCTTCCAAACATCGTGAGTGCACAGATAATGATTCTGAGCAAACTCCCTTAATTTGGCCATACTTGTAGGAACAAAATGGAATTTTCCCATTTCCCAGTCTTGTTTTGTTGAATTAAGCATTGCTTCAACTTCTTTTTTGCTGTATGGAATTTTTAATTCCACAGCAATAAGTGGTTGACGCGAGCCAATACAACTATAGACAAGCCCCAAAAGACTTATATTGAAACAATCACCCAGCCCAGATAATTCCTCCAAATACTCTCGTCTAATTCCCTTAACAGCGGAAATATACTGAATATCATTTTGACAAAATTTGTCATCAAGATTCAAGTATCCTCCCGGCGGAAGAGTGTATTCTTCTGAATTGAAAGCTGTTTTGGTTCTTTTACAAAAAACCATACAATCATCAGTCGTAGTTGTAACTGCACCAACTGATAAAGCTAATGGATAATTATTATCCATTGAGCCTCCGGTAAAAGCTAAGCGGCTGGGACGCCTAGGCTGTGTTGCCAAATGAGAAGCAAAATTACTTGGCCTTACCGTTAAGCAAAGCTCTTTCTTTTTAATGCAGTACTGTTTCAGACTTAGGACGCTACCATTAACATCTTCGGGATGACCTGCTTGATATTTTTTCCAAAAAACATTCAATTGTTCTTCTTGTTCCTCGTCTAATCTTTTAGATCTTTTGTCTAAGGCAATATTGATACTTGTAAATCCTCGTACCAACAATTGTGCTTCTTCTTTTCTCTCTTTTAGTCCAAGCCCGTCAAAGGCATGATTCAACTCCACTTAAATCCAACTCCTTTTTGTAAGTTTCTGATTATTTTATAATACTAATTAATGCTCTTGTCAATATTTAAAAAATATTCCCTTTCTTCAGTTGTAAATTTTTCTATTGCATACCTTAGCATTGTTCTTGGCATTATATTTGCATATTTTTTCAAAAATTTTATTTCCATTTTTTTATCACGCTTACCCGCTTCTCGCAACATCCAGCCAACAGCCTTATGAATCAAATCATGTTCATCTTTTAATAAAATTTCCGCTATTTTAAAAGTATCATCAAGTTTTTTTTCTTTTATAAAAGAATACGTAGCAACAATTGCTATTCTTTTTTTCCACAGATTATTTGATAAAGCAAAATCATACAATATTTTTTTGTCTTTATCAATCAAATAACTGCCTATTATCTTTGGTGCTGATAAATCAACCAAATCCCAATTATTTATATTTTTATAATTTTTTAAATATAATTTAAAAATAAATTCTCTTTCTTTTTCATCAGCTTTTTTATATTTTTCTATTAAAACTAATAAAGCCGTCAAGCGGCATTCGTGAATTTTGTCATTTAAAAGATTTTGTATTTCTTTGTAATCAATATCTTTAAATTTTTTGGCAATTAATCTTTGTTCCGGAACCACAATGCCCCAAAAAATATCCCCTTCTCCGTATTGCCCTTTTTTAGTTTTAAAAAAACGCAACAGAAATTGCGCTTTTTCTTTATTTGATTTAGATTTTAATTCATTTTTAATCAAGGTCATATATTTATTTTGGCGATAAAATATAAATGATTGCACCCACAAAACACAAACAACCAAAAATAAAAGTAAATTTAGAAAAATTAATTTTTTGACTTATTTTCATTAAAAATTTTAACGTAATAAACCCAAAAATAAAACTGAATAATAATCCTATCCAAGCATTACCAGTTATTATGGTTGGATTTTTTAAATATAAATACAAATCAGCTCCCAAAATTACAGGAATAGAAATAAGATAAGATGTTTTTAAAATCTTTGTGGGATCATGATCAAATAAAGACAACCCAAAAATAGTAGCCCCAGAGCGAGAAACTCCAGGAATAGGAGTAATTGCTTGAAATAAACCTACGATTATTGCGGAAATATTATCATTTACTTTTAATTTTATTTTCTTTTTCTGAAACCAAGAAGTTAAAAATAAACCGCAACCCATTAAAAACAACAAAGCCGCTCCACCACCAATATTACTTGCAAACTTATAAACAAAAAATCCCAATCCGCCAGAAACCAAAGTTACAATAATAAAAAATTTTAAAAACTTTTTATCTTTAAGTAGAAACATCTCCAGTATATCTTTCCAAAAATAAATTATTACCGCCAAAACTGTACCCAAATGAAGAAATATAGAAAAATCCACGCTATTTATTTTGGACAAAGAAAAATTAGCAAATAAAGCTACTACTCCCTCGCTACTAACTGGCAGCCATTCAAAAATTCCCTGTAAGACTCCTGCTAAAATATATTCCCACATATAATAATTATTTATTAATTTTTAAAACCCTGACTTTTCCAAATTGATCTTTTAAAAATTCGTACTTTGAATAATTTTTATCTTTTATCAAGATATTCATAATTTGCTCTATTGGCTCTTTCTGTTGAGGATCTATTTCCATAAAAGCACAACCATTTTGTTTTAAATAATCAAAAGCATCATTTAAAAATATTTTAATAAAATCCATACCATCCGATCCAGCAAAAAGAGCGATGCTCGGCTCGTGTTTTATAACATCTCTACCCACTTCATTAATTCTTTTCTCTGCCACATAAGGAGGATTAGCTAAAATAAAATCGTATTTTTTCAAAACTCCAAAAAATACATCTGATTTGATAATGTTATATCTTTTAGAATCTATTTTATTCAAATCAAGATTAATTTTTATTTGCTCCAAAAAATTATCATCAATTTCTCCAAAATCACAATTTGCTTCGCTAATTTTGGAAAGAACCGCAATGCCAATACATCCTGATCCGGAAAATAAATCGAGACAATTTATTTGTTTTTTTTCTGATTTAATTCTTTCCTTGATTTCCTCAATTACCGTATCAACCCAACATTCAGTTTCCTCTCTTGGAATAAGCGGTCTTTTGGATAAATCTATTTTAATTCCTAAAAAATCTTTATAGCCTTTTTCGTAAGCATCAGGGAGTTTATTAAAATCCATAAACAATAAAAAAAGCTGATAAAATTCCTATTAAACCCCCGACAAAAATTTCAAAAATACTATGACCCAACACTTCTTTGGCTTTTTCTATATCGCCAATCTCATCTTCGCTCTCTTCTGATAATACGTATTCTATTAATCTATTAAGAGAATGTGCTTGTTTGCCAGCAGCCATTCTAATCACTCTAGCATCATAAATTATAAAAAAAGCAAAGATAGTTGCGATAGCAAAAAACGGCGAATTAAATCCATATAGTATTCCCAAAGAAGTTGCGAGAGCAATAGATGTAGCAGAATGAGAAGAAGGAAATCCTCCAGGTAGAGCATACAGATCTACTCTAAATTTTTTATTTTTTATTGTTAAATTTATAGCTTTAATTGTCTGCGCCACAAACCAAGCAAAAACACTCGCCATTAAAGGTTGATTCTCTATTATGGAGACTATTAGATCAATCATATGATAATTACTTAATATTTTATTTTATATTGACGACAAATATCTTATTTCTATCTTTAAAACCCTTTACCATTTTTATTTCTTTTTCATTTAATCCAAAATATTCGCAAAGCACTTCAATGACCGCCTGATTTGCTGCTCCACCAATAGGCTTAGCGCGAACATGGATATCAAAAGCATCTTCGCTTTTTTTTATTATTTCCTGTTTTTTACTTCCAGGAAAAGCTTTAACTTTAATTAACATTATTATTAAGAATAACACAAAAGTCGTTGTCAAATCAAGAATCAATAATTAAACACAAACTAAAAACCGGGCATAGCTACCCGGATTTTAATTTTTAAAATTTTAGTTTATTTCCAATAAATCCACTACAAAAATCAAAGTAGCATTTGGAGGAATTAATCCATTTCCAGCTCCATAAACACCATAACCCATTTCTGGTGGAATTATTAACTTTCTCTGTTCGCCAACCTTCATACCAAGCATTCCTTCATCCCAACCTTTAATTACTTGTCCTGCTCCAACTGTAAAAACAAATGGCTCTCTTCCAGGATTTAAACTAGAATCAAACTTAGTACCATCTTCTAGTGTTCCCGTATAATTTACAGTTAGTTTATCTCCAGTTTTTGATTCTACTCCATCTCCCTCTTTTAATGTTTCTATTTTCATTTTTGATTCGTTAGTTTGATTTATTATATTATTATTTTGAGTTGTATTTGTGCTATTATTTTCTATCGGAGCTTCTGTCTTTTCTTTAAAAGCAAAATACAGCAAAGCCACGATAGCTAAAATAATAACAATAAAAACAATACTTGTAATTTTTGTATTCTTTGTCATATTACTTTATTTCATAAATAATATTCACAGTAACATCTATCTTATTTTCTCCTGTTTGTACTGATTCTAATGAACCACCCATTGCGCTAGCTTTTGTGTCGTAACCGTAATAAATTGGATTATAGCCTGATTCGGTAAAACCAACGATCTTACCCAATTTAATTCCTAATCCATTGGCAATATTTTGAGCATCAATTTTAGCATCTGCAATAGCTTGAGCTCGTGCTTGCATTTTTACAATATCTGTATTTTCCACAGTAAAACTCAGACTACTTACATCATTAGCTCCAGCTGTTACTGCACCAGTAGTAATATCTCCTATTTTTTCTAGTTCCTTAATTTTAATCTCTAAAGATTCTGTAGCAGTATAACCAATTATTTTATTTTGTCTAATTGGATAACTCTGCGTTTGATCCATAATATAATCATATTTAGGAGAAACATCATAATTTACTGTTTTAATATACTTGTCAGCAACGCCCTGAGACTTTAGATAAGAAATCACTGCCGAGGCTTTATCTCTATTTTGATTTATTGCGTCAGAGGCTGTTTTTGCTTCTGTGGTTGCAGTTATAATCACAACAGCTAAATCAGGTTTTACGTAAACAGTACCTGTTTTTGAAACAGAAATAGTGCTTTTATTTGAAGTATCTACTCCTATATTTTGACCCTCTTTTATCTTAGTATTTATAGAAACCAAAAAATAAAAAGTTAACACAAAAAGTAAAGCTGCAGCCACAATCATTAATACTTGTGGCAACACTCCTTTTTTTAATTCTTCAACTGGCATATTTTTATTTTTACCCTGTTAAATAAAATTAATTATTTAATCGGGCTGTTATTTATTAATTAAATCCTAATAAAATTTTAAACCTTTTTTAACTTAATTTCAATCCCGAAGGCATTTCTTTTTCTGGAATTATCAAAGACAATCCATTTTCATCTTTAACCGCCAAAATCATTGCCTGACTTTCTAAGCCCATCATCATTCTTGGTTCCAAATTAGCAACTGCTACCAATGTTTTTCCATTTAATTCTTCGGGTGAATAAAATTTTCCAATACCAGCAATTATTTGTTTTTGTTCTTCTCCAATCGCAACCTGTATCCTTAAAAGCTTATCAGAGTCTTCTATTTTTTCCGCTGAAATTATTTTTGCCAAGCGTAAATCAATTTTATCAAAATCTTCAAAGTTTATCATCTTGTTTTTTTAAACTTAATTAAATTATTAAAATCTCTTTTATCAATTTTTATCTTTAATTATTCTATCATTTTAAAAATAATGAGAAAAGAGCCCATCCACCGACTGGCAGAAAGGCTCTTTTAATTTTTTGGCTAATTTTTACTCTTCGCCTTGGCCGAAAGTTCTTTCTTTCATCGGTCTTGCTTCATCTACAAGGATTTTTCTTCCTTCCATTTCAGTACCGTTGAACATATCTTTCGCTTTAGCAGCTTCTTCTTCAGTGGCCATTTCTACGAAACCAAAACCTTTTGATCTCTTAGAAAACTTGTCAATGATGATAGAGGCAGCAGCTACTGTTCCAGCTTGAGAAAATAAATCCTTCAAACTTTCGTCAGTAGTAGAATAGGGTAAATTACCTACGTACAACTTCTTTTCCATTTTCTTTTTAAAAAAATTTAGTTAATTAACGACCTACTCTCAGCCAAGAATAGACTAGAGCACGAACACTTATGAAAGTATTGCCCTTATAATTACATAAAGACAAGGTAAAGTCAATTAATCCAGCTTAATTATCCCCAACTAAATAAATCGCCTAATTTTTTAAAATTTTACTCCTCGTGTTATAATAATTACATAAAAATAAACGCACTATATGAAAAAATCAAATATCATCTTATTAATCTTAACTGTTTTATTAGTTTTTGGGATAACTGCAATTTCTTTTGCAACAACAATAAGCCAAAAAGACATTGAGCTTAAAAATAAAATAGGCCAAATGTTAATTATTGGATTTAGAGACACGGAAATCACAAAAAACTCCTATATTTCCAATACTATGAAAGACTTAAACATTGGAGGAGTAATTTTATTTGATAGAGATAATCCTTCAAAAGGCCAACTAGCTAGAAATATATCCTCGCCACAACAAACGCAACAATTAATTACTGACTTAAAAAAATATTCCCCTTCTCCCATTTTTGTTAGCGTAGACGCAGAAGGTGGTTATGTAAATCGACTAAAAAACAAATATGGATTTTTTGATATTCTTAGTGCGGAAAAAATGGGACAAGGAAACTTGGAACAAACCAAGCAACAAGCAGAACTTTTGGCTCAAGAATTATTAATAATGGGATTTAATGTTAATTTTGCTCCAGATGTGGATGTAAATATTAATCCCAACAATCCAGTAATTGGCTACCTTGAAAGATCATTTAGTGATGACCCACAGAAAGTATCTCTTTATGCCGATGCTTTTATAAAAGAAATGCAAAAATACAATATTATAACTGCCATCAAACATTTTCCTGGACATGGCAGCTCAACTTCGGATAGTCATTTGGGGCTTGTTGATGTTACAAAAACCTATACCCCAAAAGAACTTATTCCCTATTTATCTCTAATAAATAATGGATACTCTGATATGATAATGACTGCTCATATTATAAATACTGCAATTGATCCAAACTATCCAGCCACTCTTTCTTCTGTTTTTATTAATACTCTTTTAAAAAATATTTTAGGATTTAAAGGTGTTGTGATTTCTGACGATATGCAAATGGGCGCTATTGTCAATAATTATGGATTTGAAGAGTCTTTAACTTTAGCTATAAACGCTGGATGTGATATGCTAATTATCAGCAACAATATTGATACTTACGATGAAGAATCCCCTTACAAAGCTGTTGATGCTATTTTTACTGCAGTTAAATCTAATAAAATTTCCGAACAAAGAATAAACGATGCTTATGATAAAATAATTCAACTTAAAAAAAATCGCAACATTCAATAATATGAAAATAAAAATTAAAGATCCAATAAGCGGTGTCAGTCATCTTTTGGGAGCTGTTCTTTCAATTATTGGAACAATTATTTTAATTTATTTAGCTTACAAGCAACAATCTATTTTAAACATTATTGCTTTCTTTATTTTTGGATTTAGTATGATTTTTCTTTATTCTTCCAGTGCTATTTATCATTTATTTGGACACTCACCAGAAGAAGTTGATGTTTTTAGAAAAATAGACCATGCCATGATTTATATTCTTATTGCTGGCACTTATACCCCTCTTTGTCTGATTCCTCTAAAAGGAACTTTGGGTTATATCTCTATTATTATAATTTGGACACTGGCTATTTTAGGGGTCTCTACGGTATTTTTTAAAAAATTCTGGACCAACGTACCTCGTTGGGCCGCCACTGCTCTATACGTAATAATGGGCTGGTTGGGACTATTTTTATTTTACCCGCTTAGTCAAAAAGTCTCCATAAATTTTGTTTTATTAATTTTATTGGGTGGCATTTTTTATACTGTTGGTGCAATTATTTACTCAAAGAAAAAACCTAATTTAAGTAAATTTTTTGGTTTTCATGAAATTTTTCATATTCTTACCCTCTTAGGTACACTTTTTCACTTTTGGGCAATTTACAAATATTTAACATAAAATAAAAAGAGGATATTTCTTCCTCTTGGTCTTTTTTCAAATACTCTTCAATTTGAAGCATTATTTGAGAAGCATCTAACAAAGACAATTCTTTGATGAACGGAATGATTGAGTCACCATTGCGCTCATATAATATTTCGGCAGTTGACCCGAAATAATTTCTATCAATCTTCTTGCGATCTTTTTCAGAAACAAGCTCTGGAACCAGCCCCTTATAGGCTATTATTGGCAAAAGCTCCAAGTTTGGGTTTGCTTCTTGCGCAGCTTGTCTTTCCATTGAAGACAGTTTATTTATCAATTCGTTTTTTTGAACTTTTCCTTTTTTGAAATAAATCAATGGTTCTTCGGCATTAGACAATTTAATCAAACCGGACTTATCGCTTGTCTTTTGGACAATCACGCAATCTGCGGTTGCATCAAATTGTGTCAAAAAATTTTTAATTCCTTCGATAGAATGTTCGTAACGAACCGAAATGGTTCCAACCTCAAACTGACGAGCCATTATAATCCTCTGACAAATAACCACTAATAATATAATGCTAAGATTGCTTATTGTCAAAGCTTTAACGTTTATTTTATTGAAATCAAAAAATATGTTAAAATATTTTTATAATAAATAAATTAAAAAAATATGACAGAAGAACATAAACACATCTGTGGCTCTATTGTCTTTAAGTGTATAGATTTTCGTTTGCAAAATGAAACTAAGCGTTGGTTGTCTGAAAATAATCTATCTGGTGATTGCGACGTAGTATCAATTGCTGGATCTAGTAAAGGATTATCTGATGACGATTCTGCTGTTGTTAGATTGCTAATGGAGCAATTGCAAATTTCTCACGACTTGCACGGATCCAAAGAAGTTGTATTGATTCATCATAGTGATTGTGGTCAATACAAAAAATCTTATAATTTTAAAGATGCCGAAGAAGAAAAATTGACTCAGATCACTGATATGAAAAAATCTGAAGAAATTATAAAAAAACATTTTCCAGATATGAGTGTAAAAAAAGTTTGGGCACAAATGAACGACCCAGAAGGCAAAGCAGTAGATTTTCAAATAATTGAATAAAAATTTTACTTGCCATAATATCATGAACCAGATTTTCAAAACTCGCTCTTTGAGCGAGTTTTGAAACACGGTTCACGGCAGCCCCGAAGCGTGTTTTGCCGTAACCGCGGCAAAACTCTGCTTCTGGGGCGCAAATGAACGACCCAGAAGGCAAATCAGTAGATTTTCAAATCATTGATTAATTAAATAAAAAACGGCATTGCAATGCCGTTTTTTTATTATTTGTTTTGAGATCTTTTTGCTTTTAATCTATCTATATCACTCAAAAATTGTTTTCTTAGACGAATATTCTTAGGTGTAATTTCCAAATACTCATCTTCATTCATTATACTTAAGCCTCTCTCTAATGTAACAGTTGCCGGTGGAACTAATTTAATAGCTTCATCTGACCCCGAAGCCCTCATATTAGTTAACTCTTTTCCCTTAGTAGGATTAACATTCATATCATTACCTTTGGAAACATTACCAATTACCATTCCCTCATAAACTTCTTCGGCATGTCCAATATACAATTCTCCTCTTTCTTGCAAATTAAACAATGAAAAACCTGAAGCTTTTCCTGTTACCATAGACGCCATAGATCCAATATTTTTCTTTTCAATTTCTCCAACATAAGGTTTAAAGCCAATCACCTGACTAGCAATAATACCCTCTCCTCTTGTATCCATTACAAAATCTGGCTTATATCCCAACAAACCTCTAGTTGGAATATCAAATACCAAACGAGTGTGCCCTTGTTCGGGTTTCATTTCTTTCATAATTCCCTTTCTTTTTGATAATTTTTCAATAATCACTCCAGAAAATTCCTCAGGTATATCAATAATAACTTCTTCGAATGGCTCCAATTTTTGCCCGTCTTCTTCTTTAATAATTACTTGCGGTTGGGATACTTGCAACTCATAACCCTCTCTTCTCATATTCTCTAAAAGAATAGCAATATGCAATTCTCCACGCCCATAAACCTTGTAATGATCAGTATTACTAAAATCAACTTTTAACCCTACATTAACTTCTAATTCTTTTTCTAATCGCTCTCTGATTTGACGATTAGTAACATATTTACCTTCGCGTCCGGCAAAAGGAGAATTATTAACCAAAAAATTCAAAGAAATAGTTGGTTCATCAACTCTAATCATTGGCAAAATTTCTTGATCCGGATTGGCGCAAATAGTTTCTCCAATATTAATATCCGGAATACCGGCCAAAATTACAACATCACCATTTTCAGCTGATTCGGTTTCTTTTCTTTCCATTCCATAAAAATTAATAATTTTTATAATCTTTCCCTTTCTTGGTTCAAGATCAGCGCTTTTAATAAAAACATCGTCATTTTTTTTAATACTACCTTCATAAATCCTACAAATAGCCAAACGTCCCAAAAAATTATCATAAGCTAAATTAAAAGGCTGAGCTCTTAATGGCTTACCTAATAATTCCGGCGAAGATGCCGGTGGAACCTTTTCTAAAATTAAGTCTAATAAAGGAGTTAAATCCGTTGATTCGTCGGTCAGTTTGTTTTTTGCAATTCCATCTCTTCCGTTGGCATAAATTACCGGAAAATCCAATTGCTTATCATTAGCTCCCAAATCTAAAAATAATTCAAAAACCATCTCTTTTACATCTTCCGGCCTAGCAGCTTGCTTATCTATTTTATTGATTACCACAATAGGATTTAATCCAAGCTCCAAAGATTTTTTTAAAACAAACTTTGTTTGCGGCATAGGCCCTTCTTGTGCATCAACAATTAACAATACCGAATCAATAGAACGCAAAACACGCTCTACCTCAGAGCCAAAATCAGCGTGGCCCGGAGTGTCCACAATGTTAATTTTTGTATCTTTGTAAAAAATAGAAGCATTTTTTGAATAAATCGTAATACCTCTTTCTTTTTCCAAATCATTCACGTCCATGCTAAATCCTTCTTCGGCTACACCGGTCTGTCTTAAAATAGCATCTGTTAAAGTGGTTTTACCATGATCTACGTGAGCAATAATTGCAATGTTCCTGATTTCCATACTATTAAAAAAATCTGCTTCTAAAAGCAGAAAGCTTTTGTCTTATTATTTTATTGGCTTAATAATAATACAATCATCAATAAAAGTCAAATAAATTATTTCTATTTATTAAATTATTCCATTCTTGTGCGTCCATGCCCTTGTTTTTTTAATAAAGAATTGACAGTCAACACCGTATGGTCTATTTTATATATTAGACCTTTTACAAATACTATCTCTTTTTGTTAAAGGTCTTTTATTTTAAATTTCTAACTCAAGGAGAGATTAAACATGACTACTGAAGCCAAATCAAGCAAAAAGTCGGGCAAATTAATCGTAATTCTTAGTCCCGATATTTATTGTAGAGACTTACAAATTTCCAACTTGTCACAATATCTCAACAAAGATTATTATTGTCGAAAATTTTTAAATGAACAATATTTGGCAGCAGAAGAAAGTGGAGAAATTGCCGGAGCTCTGGAATGCGGAATAATGATTATTACTCCTCATTTGTTTGGAGAATTACGTCTTGCCCTGAAAAATAGAAATACAGACTGGGATAAGCTAAAACAACTCATTCAAGAAAAACCCGGACCGAAGCCAGATATTATAATTTATATAAAAAATTACAAAACAGACTCATTGCCATATGAAAAAATGGCAAAGGAAAATATCGGCCTTGAGTGGGTGATTATAAATGGAAACCAAAGCATACTCGATATTTCTTACGACATCATTAATGTTGTTATAGAGAAACTCGACTTGAGGTGATTCAGTTAAAATAAAAAAAGCCAACAAGGCTTCTTTTTTTATTTTTACAAAATTTAATTTTGTGAGCCAGCAGCATAACCTGTTGTCCAGCACATTTGTAAATTATATCCTCCACAAGGTCCATCGAGATTTATTACCTCTCCAGCAAAATATAAATTATCAACTAGCTTTGATTTCATTGTTTTTGAATCTATTTCCTTTAAAGACACCCCGCCAGTTGTTGCCATTGCACGATCAAAACCAACTAAAGAAACCACGTTAAACTCTATTTTTTTCAATAATTTTATCAATCTTCCTCTCATTTCCTTAGTAACTTCATATCCCTTAATATCTTCCTTTAATCCAGCGAAATAAACAAGATATTGAACAATTTTTTCCGGTATAATTTTTGCTAAAACATTTTTCAACTTCATATTTGGATTTTTTTCAACTATTTTTTGAAAATCTTTTTCCAATTGCTCTTGTGTTTTTTGAGGAAATAAATCAATTAATAATTTCGGCTTTCCAGACCCGATTGCCAAACCAATCTCTTTGCTTAAATCCAAAATCAAGGGACCTGTTAAGCCAAAATGAGCAAATAAAATTCCGCCAATTTGTTTTTTTATTAACTTTCCATTGCTCATCAAAGACGCCCTCACATTCTCAAAAGACAATCCTGGTAATTTTTTAACCCAAGATTCTTTTACTTGAATCGGCACCAATGTAGCTCGTGGCTTTATAATGGCATGTCCCATCTTCTCAGACCAAACAAATCCATCTCCAGTCGAACCAGTAATTGGATATGCTTTTCCTCCAGTTGTTATTATATATTTATCAGCTGTTAATTTTTCACCATTACTTAAAGTAACGCTTCTTATTATTTGTTGCGGTTTTTCTATTTTTATAACCTCAGCATTAGTTAAAATTTTAATTTTATTACTGTTTTTTATTTTTTTAATCAGAGCCTGTAAAATATCTTGCGATTTATCACTCTTAGGAAAAACTCTACCATCTTTTTCTGATTTTAACTCAACACCCAAATCATTAAAAAAATTCATTGTTTCTTTAACGCCAAAATTAGACAAAGGAGATAATAAAAAATCTCCTTCTCTACCATACATAGAAGCCAATTCTTTATTGGTTAAACCAATATGCGACAAATTACATCGGCCATCACCTGTAAGTAAAAGTTTTTTTCCTAAAATAGAATTTTTTTCTAATATCGCCACATCTAAACCCAACTCAGCTGCCCTAATTGCAGCCATCATACCAGCTGGACCACCCCCAATCACTATTACATCAAAATTTTTTTGTTTTTCCATAATTTTAATTTATAATTTCTGGCGCATGCCAGCCCGGAACGAAGCGTAGAAAATTACATAAATCTACAATTTTTGAAAATCGCGGAGCGACTATATAGTTTTTCAAAAATTGTTTAGGTTCTTTCTCGAAAAACCGGCGCCGCTTTGCCGGCGGGATTTCTATTTTCCGCTTTTAATTTCAATAACATCTCCATCTTCTACAATATAATCCTTTCCTTCTGTTCTAATCAATCCTTTTTCTCTAGCAGTAACAAATCCACCCACATCAATCAATTTTTGCCAATTAATCACCTCTGCTCGAATAAAAAAATCTTCGAAATCAGAATGAATGGCGCCCCCAGCCTTTGGAGCTTTATCGCCCCTTTTAATTGTCCAAGCCCTAGTTTCATCTGAACCAGTAGTTAAAAAAGTAATCAAACTCAATAATTCATAAGCTTTTTTAATTAATTCATTTAATTTTGGCTCTTTGGGTAAACCCAAAGCCTCTCTTTCTTCAGAAGGCAAATCTGCATAATCAGCCTCTGTTAATACATCCATTATTAAATAAAGCCAATTATTTTTTTTAAAAATATTTATTATTTCTTCTGAAACATCTTTTTCTTCTCCGTTCAATAAATACATTCTTGGCTTGGTTGATAAAAGTTGCAGTCCTTTTATAATTTTCATATCTTCTTCATTTCTATCTATTTCATTAGCTGACTTGCCTTGTTTTAGTAATTCATAAATATCTTTTAAAATTTCTTGTTCTTTTAGGGCATTCTTATCTCCAGACTTAACTTCTTTTTCCAAAGAAGCCAATCTTTTCTCCGCAGTTTCTATATCTTTTAAAATCATTTCCATTTCAAGAATTTCTTTATCTTTTAAAACATCTATATTAGAACGAGTATTAATAATATTATCATTACCAAAAACTCGCAACACATAAACAATAGCGTCAACGTCACGAATATTAGCTAAAAACTTATTACCCAAACCCTCTCCCTTGCTCGCACCTTCTACCAAACCGGCAATATCCACAAATTCAATTGTAGTATAAACCTTTTTTATAGAACTAGTAAGGCGAGCCAAGGCTTCCACTCTTTCGTCTGGAACAGCAACAACCCCGATATTCGGGTCTATAGTGCAAAAAGGATAATTAGCCTTATCTACTTGTTTTTTTGTAATAGATTGAAATAAAGTTGATTTTCCAACATTAGGAAATCCAACAATTCCTATTTGTAATGACATATATATTTAACTTATTTGTTTTGAGAATATAACAGTTTTAAAAACTTTTAACAATAGCTGAGCTATTTGAGAGCA
Source organism: Patescibacteria group bacterium UBA6220 (assembly GCA_002421745.1). Lineage (GTDB taxonomy): Bacteria > Patescibacteriota > Minisyncoccia > Minisyncoccales > Minisyncoccaceae > UBA6220. The sequence goes on from DISC01000006.1 coordinate 26,600, forward strand.
TTTCTGCTTCTTTGATTAAAATAGTAATTTTACTAACAGGCAATCCAATTTTTTTTGAAAAATTCTCAATATCTTTTATTTCCAATAAATCTTTTGCCAAAATCATCCCCGCCTCCCCAAAGGCTTCTTTTGCATAGCTTTTAAAAGACGGTAAAATTGTTATTGGATATAATTTTTTAACCTCTATCATTTTTTCCAATCCATTATTTTTTGGATAATTCCATCCCAATAATTTTATACCTTGACATTCAGAATATTTTATTGCTTGCGTTGTAAATTTGGCATTAGTAATAACTATCGGTATTATTTTCTTGCCAATTTTTATTTGATCCTTAAAATAATTTTCACAAACATCCATAGCCGCAGCAAAAATTTTCATACAAACTGTTAAATCAACTCTTATCCCAGCTTGATTATGATATTTACATTCTCCAAAATAAACAGTGTCTTCATCCTCTGCTACAATGTCGGTTTCATAAGCAACGCATCTACCTGAAATGTATTGATTTGTCTTTACCGAAAAACCATAATTTACAAACAATTGCTTAACATATTTTTCAAAAGAAAATCCATCCGGACCAAGATTTCTCATAGCTAGCTTAAGATTAAACTTTACTGCAGCTTGTGGCTGTTCTTTTGATAGCTCTTGTCTTGCAATTTTAAAAATTTCAGAAGTAGTTACTCCGTCTTTAATTTGATTTTCTATTTTTTGAGCAATTTGTCTGGCAACAAGATTACTTGCTCCAGCTCTCTTTAGAGATCTCTCTAGTTTATGCGCTGAAAATAATTCTTCTTTTCCAGCTGAATCTATAATTTTAATTGTTGACATTTTTATTCAAAAAAATTTGATTTGATTTTATCTTTCATTTTCTGATAATTCTTTTCAATTCTCTTTACTTTCATTGCATTTCCAATAATCCACATACCAATTATTATGGACATCAATCCAATTGTATAAGCAATAAAAACTATGGTTTTTTCTGGCCAAATTAAAAAAATAAGTCCAAAAACCACAAACAATAACCCTGTAATAAAAAAGGTTTTCCAGTTGTTGCTTATTTCTTTTACATAATTATCAACTACTCCGACAATAAAAGTATTTTGTTTTTTTTCTTGTTCAGCCATATTTTTATAAAATTATTATTTAATTAATTTTGGCGAAAGCAATGATAGCAAACAGGTCGATATACATACGTTCCATCTTCAGGTATAACAGAGGGCACACCACTTGTAATTGGAATATTATTTTGATAAATTTGCGTATAAATTGCCTCTGGTTCTTTGCAAATCTCGCAAACTGCCCTTTTATAATTTACTTTTTGTGGACCCAATTCAAACAATCTTTGAACAATAGGAAACATTTTTCCCCGATAATCCATATCTAATCCAGAAACAAATACTTTTACTCCTTTTTTTAGTAAGGAGGCTATTGCTCTTGCTTCTTTTTCTTCAAACATATGAATCTCATCAATGCCAACAATTGATTCGTTTTTTTTCAAAATCTCATCTAAAGTATCTATCTTTTCTGCTTTTACAGATAATCCGCTCTTAGACCAGATATTTTCATCTCTGATATTTTTTCGTGGTTGATATATACCAAAATTAATATTAGTATAACTCAATGGCATAAAGTGGCTTATCATTTCAAATGATTTCCCGCTTTTCATTGGACCCAAAATAAGATTAAGTTCCATAATCTATCGATTATCTCCACTACCGTGTAATTCATTTCTATCTTGACGTGATTTTAACTTTTCTATATTTTTAGCTGCAACTTCTTCTAAAGATATACCTAATTCTTTACTAAGATTAGCTACATACCACAAAACATCCCCCAATTCTTTAGTGATTTCTGTTTTTTTCTCATCAGAAACAATTCCATCGTTGTCTCTCAAAACTTTTTTTATTTTTTCTGCCACTTCTCCGGCCTCACCAGCTAATCCTAATGTTGGATAAATAAAATTATTATCTTTATTGGGATAAACCGCTGTTTTTCTAGCCTCTACTTGATATTCTTCAAATGTCATATTTTTATTTTATTTATTTTGTCCATATTGGACTATTAATTATTATCTAAAAATCATTTTATTATCTAAAGTATAACAAATAAAAACATAAAAATCCAATAAAAAAATACATCAACAAAATGATGTATATTTTAATTCTACAGGCATACCGGCACGCCGACTCGGGTCAAGACACTGACAACATAATCATTTCTTTTTATTGTGTCGTGACTAACGTGCACTATTTTTTGACAGCAATCGTCAGGAACATCTTCAGGTTTAATCAATACCCCAGCATCTTTTGCTGTCAAAGCAATAGCTTTTTTGATAGCCTTTGTGCCATCCCTGTGCTGATTATGAAGACTTTCATTGAACGTCCTCAACAGCATAGATCGTTTACAAACAGAACCCATGGGTACCTTCTATATTTTAACGCTCCCAAATAAATTCGTCAATAATTTTTAAAACAAAAAGCGCTTGAAGTTTCAAGCGCTTTAATTAATTAAGATTACTTTACTTCAATTTTTTTATAAAAAATAACGAAAACTAAAATAGAGGCAGCCAAAGCAGTAAACAGTTGCGGCCAACTCATCATACTGGCAATTTTTACAGCTACTGGTTTTTGGATAAACAAAGAAATAATTATCTGACTGGAAACAAGCAACCAAACAAACTTTAAAATCGACCCACTAATCGACCCAAGCCAATAATTTTTATTTTTCAATAAAGTAAAAATTCCAATAAAAATAATATTACCCATAATTATAAAAGGAATTATAGGTGTCATTATTCCAGGCAAAAATCCTAATCCCAAAGAAATTATGCTTGGGAAAAAAGCAATCGCGGCTGCTCCCCGAAAACCCAAAACAAATACAGCTGCAAGTAACGCCATATTCACAATAGTCCCAGTTATTAATTGATTTTGCATCAATGGTGCTAAAATTGCGACACCAAACAAAACTACAAATTTTATAGCATATAAAACTTTTGCATTGCCGATACTCGATATTTTAACTTGTTCATTTTCCATATATTTTTACTCAATCAAACAACGCTAAGTGCTAATTTCGCTCCGCTAAATTGTTTAATCGAGTGATTATTTTATTTTTTCTTATTGTATTCAATTGTATCATTTGGGCGCATTTCGTAAATAAATTTCAGTAGAAATTTATTGAGAACGAGCGCGATTTTCGGCAGAAAATCGACGCGTCGGACAAAGGATACAATCGAATACAATTTTGTTAATTAAAAATTATTTTCTTTTTGTTTTTGCGAATAATGCGTGTGACAAATTTTATGTTGTATTTCTTTGTTCGTTAAAAATTCCTCGTATAATTTTTTAACTGTAGGACTTTCATCAGCTAATCGTTCATTTTTAATTTCGTCTATATTATACAAACCCTGAGCTCTTAAAGTTCTGATTGTTTTATCTGTAGGAATGGGCTGACCACCGCCACCTATACATCCGCCATAACAAGCCATAACTTCTATATAATCATAAGCCTTAGGATTTTCTTTAAGTATTTCCAAGATTTTTTTAGCATTACCCAGTCCATTAACCACTGCTACCTTAAGACAAACATCTTCTATTTCTATAATAGCTTCTTTGGCTTCTTCCATACCTCTAATACAATTAAATTGCAATCTTTTTACTTTTTGTCCGCTAAGTTTGTAAGCTGCGGTTCTCATAGCCGACTCTGTTACTCCACCACTAGCACCATAAATTATTCCAGCACCAGTTGGCTCATCCCAGGGAGTGTCCCCTATTTCAGGAGCAATTGATTCCAAATCAACTTTATGATTTTTAAACAACCTAAATAATTCTCGCGTAGTCAAAACATAATCTATTGGTTTTAGTCCATCAATATCAAGTTCTGGTCTAGTAATTTCGTATTTTTTTGCAGTACAAGGCATCACAGATACCACTACTATTTTTTTTGGATCAATATTTTCTTTTTTTGCAAAATAAGTTTTTGTTAATCCACCCAAAATAGTTTGCGGAGACCTGACTGTGGTCAAATTTGGAATAAATTCCGGATAATAAAATTCTACATACTTTACCCAAGCTGGACAGCAAGACGTAAACATGGGTAATGTTTTTTTATTAACAATTCTTTCTATTAATTCATTGGCTTCTTCAATAGTAGTTACATCAGCTGCCACAGAAACATCAAAAACTTTTTTTGCTCCAACCTGCCTAAGGCCAGCAAAAATTTGACCGGTAACATCCTTGCCATAATCCATACCAAATTCTTCTCCAACAGCCGTGCGAATAGATGGTGCTATTTGAAAAACCACATATTGTTCTGGATCTTCCAAGGCCGCTTCCACATCTGGAACAGAATCAACTTCACTCAAAGCGCCGCTAGGACAATGAATAATACATTGTCCACAATAAGTACAATCTCTCTTTGGATCCTTACTGGGAATAACCTCAATAAAAGAATTGTGGCTTTCCAAATCAAAAAAACCAACTCCTTGCTTTTCGCACATCTCCACGCAATTTCTACAATCAATACATTTCGAAGAATCAAAACAAATAGATGGACCAAATTTTATTTTTGGATAACCAACTTTTCTGTCTTCGTATTTTTTCAAATCTACCTTATATTTTCTCGCCAAACTTAATAAATTACAATCAACTTCGCGCACGCAGACATTACACCTTTCAATATGTTGAGCAAATAATAATTCTAAATTTTTCTTCCTTAATTGATTTATTTCATCTGACTCAGTAGTTATAACCATTCCATCTTCTGCTATCGTAGAACAAGAAGTAAAAAAACCTCGACGACCCTCAATCGAAACCAAGCAAAGTCGACAACTGGCTTTTGGCTCTAAATCAGAATGCTCGCATAAACTGGGAATTTCAACATTATTTTTCCTAGCAATCTGTAAGATTGTTTCATTCTTAATTCCAAAATAATCCTTGTTGTTTATTTTTATTTTTATCTCATTTTCCATGTCTTTTTTTGTTCTATTAAGTTAAACTTTAATTTGCTAATACTTTAAGTAAGCCTCTAAAACCCGTAGGCGCCCCTTTGCCCAAGGCACAAAAACTGGCTTTTTCCAAATTTTGAAAAAGAAGCTCTAAATCATCCAAATCAATATTTTTTTCTTTTAATAATGTTTTTATTCTATAAATTCCTTCGCGACAAGGAACACACTTATCACAATTACCATTAAGAAAAAAATCTGCCAATTCGTCCATCATTTTGTAAATATCCGTAGTATTTTTATCAAAAACCGTAATTGAAGCAGCGCCTGTGGCGGGCTTATCAATTTCATTAACAAGCAATATTTCTCCAACCGCTCCTCCGCCAACCTGTAAGAAAAAATCAAAATCTGGGACATTGTTTGTTTGTGTTAAAATTTGATTAATAGTTAAATCCACTGGCAGTTCATAAACCCCTGGATTTTTTATTTTTCCATTGATTGAATAAAATCTTGTATTTTTATATTCGCCTTTGTTTATCTTTGCAACATAATAAAAAGTTTCCACATTATTCATCAATGTCGGACAACCGAACAAACCAGCCGTACTGATAAAGGGTGGTCGTTGACGAGGCTCCATTCTTTTGCCTTCAATTAAGTTGCAGATTACGGTCTCTTCTCCGGCAATATATTCATGTGGCTTTCTAAAAAGAGTAATCGACTTATCAGCAATAAGTTCTTTCAGCTTTGGTCCGTATTTATCAAAATAATCATATTTTAAATAAATATACCCAGCTTTGGCCTTAACAGTCTCCATAGCCAAAATTATTCCTTCAATTAAAACTTGCGGATAATTTTCTAGAATAAAACCGTCTTTAAAAACATTAGGCTCACCCTCAGAAGCATTGCAAATCACGTATTTTGCTTCTCCGCTAGCAGCCATTACGCTTTCCCATTTTGTAGCTGTGGGAAAACCAGCTCCGCCTCTTCCAGTAAGACCTGATTCTTTTAGTTTTGAAATAATATCATTCATAATAAAAATTTAATTTAATCTCCAAATAAAAAAGTTAAGCACCCCGGCAAAGCTCACCCAAAGCAAATACGGAATAAGCAAGTAAGCAGAAGCTTTTGAAAATCTGCGAAAAATCACAATAGTCGCAATAATACTTAGCCATAAAGCAATAAGATCAATTAATGCAAAACCGTAACTACTTCTACCAAAAAATATTATTGACCAAATATAGTTTAAAAATAATTGAATAAAAAATATTGCTGTCGCAGGATTAATATCCTTTTCATCTCTTTTTTGCCAAATTAAGAAAGCTGAAATACCCATTAAAATATACAAAATAGTCCAAATTGGACCAAATAAATACCCTGGCGGGGCAAAAGACGGTTTAATCAACGCTGCATAAAGATCCTTAATCGGCACACCAACAACAAAAGAGCTAAAATAACCAACAAACAACACAAATCCAATAAAAAATACTAATGTTATGCTATTTACTACCTTTTTGTTCATATTAATAAAAGAATTTTTTAATTTTATTATTTTAAAATATTATAGCTTATTTTTGTGTTTTTTAGAATACCCGCAGGCTTTTATATAATCTTCAATAATTGGATTTTTATTGCCTTAAATTGTACACCTTTACATTTTATTTTCATAGGAATATAATTTTATTTATTATAATAATTATCAAGCATTTTTTTATGGAGAATCAACCCGATATTTCAGACTACTTACAGCCTCAAGAATTCGAGAATATTAAAAAATTTGGAGAAGATAAAAAAACCCCGTTCCTTTTAATCAATCTCAACAAGGTAGAAGAAAAATATGACGAACTGCAACATAATCTCCCTTATGCAAAAATATATTATGCTGTAAAAGCTAACCCAGACAATGAAATTATCAAAGCTTTAGCTGACAAAGGCTCTAATTTTGATGTGGCTACTATTTTTGAATTAGATCAACTCTTATCTCTTGGTATTTCTCCAGAAAAAATGAGTTTTGGAAATACCATTAAAAAAGAACAAGATATTGCCTATGCTTATGAAAAAGGCATTCGCTTGTTTGCCACTGATTCAGAAAGCGATCTTAATAAAATCGGCCGACAAGCACCTGGCTCAAAAGTTTTTTTTAGATTATTGGCAGACGGAAGCGGAGCTGATTGGCCCCTCTCAAGAAAATTCGGAGCTCATCCTGATATGATTTTTCGATTAGCTCTCAAAACAAAAAAATTAAATTTAATTCCTTATGGTCTATCTTTTCATGTTGGCTCGCAACAAAGAGATATTGGACAATGGGATGATGCTATTGCTCAATGCAAATACCTTTTCGATTCTTTAGAAGACGCTGATATTTCTCTAAAAATGATTAATTTGGGAGGAGGACTACCATCAGATTATTTACAACCAACAAATAGTATCGAAATTTATACCAAAGAAATAACCAGATTCCTAAAAGAAGACTTTGGTGAAAATATTCCTGAAATTTTAATCGAACCTGGGCGATCTATTGCTGGAGACGCTGGAACAATCGTCTCTGAAGTGGTTTTAATTTCACAAAAATCAACTTCAAATCATTACAGCTGGATTTATCTTGATGTTGGTATGTTTGGTGGACTAATTGAAACAATTAATGAATCCATTAAATATCCCATTTTTACAAACGAACAAAAAACAAAAGAAAATTTGGGCGAGGTGATTTTAGCTGGACCAACTTGTGACAGTATGGATATTTTATATGAAAATTTTCGATATAATCTTGATAAAAATTTAAAAGAAAAAGATCGAGTATATATTCTAACTGCCGGAGCCTATACTGCAAGCTATAGTTCCATTAATTTTAACGGTATTCCCCCTCTCAAAACTTACACTACTAGATTCTAATAAATTAAAACGGGCTATGTCCCGTTTTAATTTATCGATAATATGATATTATATTGTTAATATATTATTTAAAAAAATCTTATGATTAAAAATCTTTTCATTCTTCCTTTTGATCATCGCTCTTCTTTTTTTAAAAACATAATGGGCATCAAGGGAAAACCATCTCAAAAAAATATTCAGCAAGCCAAAGAATTAAAAAAAATAATTTTTAACGGATTTCTTGCTGGTATTCAAGGTTTTAAAAATAAAAAAGATTTTGGAATTCTTATTGATGAAAAAACAGGAGATGAAATTATCTCCAAGGCTAAAAAAGAAAAAATAATCATTTGTCTACCAGTGGAAAAAAGTGGACATTCTTTTGATTTTGAATATGGTAATAATTTTGGAGAGCATATCAAAAAAATAAAACCTAATTTTATTAAAGCTCTCATTCGATATAATCCGGAAAACATATCTTTAAACAAAAAACAACTTAAAAAAATAAAACTATTGGATGATTTTTGTAAAAAAAATAAATATCCATTAATTATTGAGTTATTAGTACCCCCCACGCCAAATGATTTAAAAATTTACGGCATAAAAAAATACGAACAAAAAATAAGAATTATTAAAACAATTGAAGCTATTAAAGAGATTCAAAACATTAGTATTCCGACTATTTGGAAATTAGAAGGTTTTAATAAAAAAGATTGGTTAAAAATAATAGACACAACACGCAAATCTAAAATAATAGTTTTGGGTCGAGGAGAAAGTACGCAAAACGTAATTAAGTGGCTAAGTGACGCATCTTTATTTGATGAAATAATTGGTTTTGCTGTAGGAAGAACTGTTTTTGCCGAGCCCCTGATATCTTACTTAAATGGAGACATTAGCAAAAACGAAGCTTCCTTATGGATTGCTGTTAAATTTTCATTTTTTGTCGATTTGTGGCAAAAGAAAAAATCCACCAATTAAAGCCCAAAAATAATTACCTAATCTCATTATGGAAATTCTTCAATCGCTACATCCAAATCTTTTTTTGATTTTTGAGCTTATTGGATTTTTTTCTTTTATTATTATTCTTTGGAGAGAAATACTACAACGCAACAAAATGCGAGTTTTTGAAATAATCAGTTGCGCTATTTTTGGAATGATTTTAGAAATAGGAAATACCTATCTAGCCCACACCTACTCTTACAGTAATTTATTTCTTATAAAAATATTTGACGTTCCTTTGGCAATTGGACTTGGCTGGGCAGTCATTATTTATTGCGCTATGCTATTAAGCGACCAATATAAGGTTCCATGGACCCTACGACCCTTTATAGACGCTCTGACAGCCATAATTCTCGACCTTTCTATGGATGTTATTGCCATCAGGCTTGGTTTTTGGCATTGGTCAATACCCCTTGATCAAGAATGGTATGGAGTTCCTTTTGAAAATTTAGTAGGCTGGATTTTTGTAGTGCTCTCTTTCTCTTATTTAATACGGTTCATACGAACACTTAATCCAAAAAGATTGATCACAAAAATAATAATGCTCTTAAGTCCCGCTATCTCTTACTTGGGACTAATAATTTCTCTTGTTGTTTTTAGTATAATTGTAATCTTACCCTATCAAATGAATAATTGGACAACCCTATTAAAATTCGACTATCGTCCTGATTTTAATATTCTTTTTAACCCAGAAGTACAACTATGGAAATTAATTATATTTATCATAATTATGGTGGAACTAGCCAATTTAGTTATTTTTTCAATTAAAAAATATCACAAAAATTATCTTATCCATTTTGATGTTATTTCCTTTTCCATTCTTTCACTGCTTCATATCTTTTTTCTTATAGCTTCTTTTGCTAGTGGAATATACAAACAATATCCTCTTTTTATTTTATTAAGCCTTAGCGGATTTTTGATACACTGCCTTATGCACTTTTATCCTTATCTCTTAAACCCGAAATTAATTTATGTTTTTAAAGAGGCTCGCATCTCTATCAAGGATAATAAAAAACGCTTAAATAAAATCATCGACTCTTCTTTAAGATAATCTATATTATATTTCGTATTCTTTATTTAATTCTGGAACAATTGAAACAACTCCGGTTTTTTTATTTATTGCTTCTGCCAGATTAATAGACGTTTCTTCTTCTCCGTGAATAACAAAAAATTGCTTGGGTTTGGGGTCAACAATTGCCTCTGCCCAATTTAAAAGCTTTGGTTCGTCGGCATGAGAAGAAAAAGAAAGTATATTCGAAATTTTTGCGCGCACAAAAACTTTATTCTTACCTATTTTAATTTCTTTCTTTCCGTCCAATAATTCTCGCCCAAGAGTTCCTTCAGCCTGAAAAGAAACTAATAAAACGTGATTATTCGAACCCTTAACATACTCTTCAATATAACCTCTGATTCTTCCTCCAGAAATCATTCCTCCTCCAGCTAAAACAACTTTTGGGGGTCTAACTTTTTTTATTGAAAAAGACTGCTTTATGTTGGGCGTAAACTTCAACCCCTTAAAAGCAAAAATATCATCACCAGCCGAAATCAAAGCGTTTGCATGTTTATTAAAATAATCTTTAGCATATTTACGATAACTTTCCATGGTTTTAATTGCCAAAGGACTATCTAAAAAAAACGGAACGAAAGGTATTTCTTCTCTTTCCACCATATCATTCAAGTCGTATAAAATTTCTTGTACTCGCTCTAGAGCAAAAATGGGAATTACCAAATTTTTACCCTCTAAAATAATTTCTTTAATAATATTTTTTAACTTATTTTTTCCTTGTATTCTTGGCTCGTGAACGCTATTACCATAGGTTGACTCAATAAAAACAACATCTGCACCCTTTATTGTTTCTGTATCCTTAAGTATTACTGATGGAGAATTACCCAAATCACCAGAAAAAACTATCTTTTTGACAACGCCCCTATCATTAATATTTACTTCAAAAATACACGATCCGAGAATATGTCCAGCATCATGCGCTACAACTTTTATTCCACCCATTACTATTGCTTCTTTCCCATAAGATATTAATGAAAAAAGTTTTTTAGTATTCGCCACATCATAATCATAATAAAGAGGTTCTGTCGCATTTCGATTTTGCTCGTTCAAAAAAATTTTAGCAGAATCAAGCATCATTAAGTTGGCTAATTCCGCAGTAGGGGGAGTGCAAAATATTTTCCCCTTAAATCCATTAGCAACCAAACGAGGTAATCGCCCGCAATGATCAACATGCGCATGAGTCAACAAAACAAAATCAATGGATTTTGGATCAAAACCAAAGGGCTTGCTATTTTTCTCATAAGCATCTTCTCCTTGAAACATTCCACAATCTACTAAAAATTTCTCATTTTCCGTTTCAACTAAAATACATGAACCAGTCACCTCTCTGGTTGCACCCTGAAAAGTTATTTTCATATTTTAAAATTATACATTATGGATTAAAAGCGGACAAAAGTCCGCTTTAGTGCAAATAATTCAAATTTGTGATTTGTTTTTCATTTATGGTTGAAAAATTGATTCGGGCTCCAAGACAATATTTTTCACGCCAAATTGTTTAGCTGTTTTTATAATCTCATTTTCTATAATTCCTACGCGACAAGATCCACCATTAGAAAAACCGGGCACTTCCGTAAAGCTTAGAGTTAATGTTTCGTTATCGTAATTATAATTAGCATCCAAAAGCTTAAAATTATCATTCGGAAATTCAGTTACAAAGCCTTGATTTCTTTCCGATTGAGTCAATTGCCCAGATAAAAGTAAATTAATCGCATCCTTAATTGGAGTTTTAGTCGCTGGAATTTGCCTGCTTATTGGCAAAACATACTCACTTCCACAAGAATTTTCTTTATCTTCTAGCTTATTATAATAAAACAATTCTATTTTTTCGGTATTTTCATCACTTATGATTATAGGCTCCGAATACCAATTAATATTAAGAGAAGACAAGCCAATATTAATATTTAAGTTTATTTTCTTATTACTATTAGCATAATTGTTCGACTCATAAGTATTGTCGTTTATTTTTTTAAAATCTGTAAAAGTCGTTGTTGATAATCCTGAATTAATTTTCAAAAAGACACCAACGCCATTGGGAATAAATATATCAGCACTGCCTGTTCCCGCGTTTATATTTACAGTACTTGAATCTACCCTACTTCCCAGTTTTAAACTTAAAGAAGATGCTCCGCTGCTTATATCAACATTATTTGCAAGAATATTACTTAAATCAATATTCATATTAAAAAAACTTCCATGCAAAATTATATCCATAGGTACTTCTTGGTTTAAATTCAAAGTAAGCTCGTTACTCATTGAAGAATTTACTGTCTTGCCAACTTCTTCCAAGGAAACTTTTTGCACACTACCCCCCAAACTAGTTACAGGATTTATCTGCATAAAATTACTAGATAAAATTCCGCTTACCAGCATTCCTGATTCACTAGTATCAGACAAATTAAGCTGTCCGACTCCAGAAACAATATCAATTTTTGCAGACTTTGTTTCTTCCATTATCGGCACAGCAATAGGAATTATCTTATCAATGTTTTGATTTCGCAAATTACCAGAAATTGGCACAAAAATAGCTACTAATACAAAAAAAATGGATATTAATAATGCCAAAGCCCCCACAATATTACCAAAAAAACTTTTCTTATCAAATATAGATAAACCTATAAAAATAATGAAAAGCGGCCAAAGTTTCCAAAAATTAAAACTAAAATCAACAAACCCTAAATTATTTAATAAAAATCCCGAACCAATCAATATTATTGCCATCCCTAAGAAAAATCTTCCAACATTAAATTCATTACAGCAATTATTATTGTTAATACAAATATTTTTTTTACAATCTATTATTTTTTTATTTTTTCCTTGATTCATATAATGGATTTTTATTTTATCATTTAGATATCTTCTTGCTTAACAATCTAAAACCCACAAAAATCAAAAACAAAGAAAAAATCACTCCCCAATTTATCCAAGCAAAAATATCAAAACGAAAAAGCTCTTTTAATAACATCATTATTCCAAAAACAACAATAATCAAACCAAAAATATCTTTGAGATTCATAATTGATTCCTCATTGCTGGCCTCTTGAGATATTTTTTGAGGCACCTCTATTGTATTCTTTTTGCTTGCTTTGCTTGTTTCACTTCCTTCTTTTGGTATCAAGACTGCTAAAACTAAATAAATAAAAATACTTGCACCTCCAGCGAAAGCGAATACAATAAAAATAATTCTCACAATCAAAGAATCTATTTCTAGATATTCACCCAATCCGCCACAAACTCCAAAAATTATTTTATCGGTAGCGGAACGATATAATTTTTTAATATTGTTTGCCATTTTTTATTGGAACACCTTGTTTAAAAATACAACAAAGTATTCTATTATTTTATTATTATTTTATGTATAATATTTAATATTATAACATGAAAATAATTTAAACAAAACTATTTTATAAAAAATAAACCGCTTTTGCGGTTTTATTTTTTGTATAAAGGATTCATTTTTCTAAACTTAGAAATAATTCCAGGAAGATATTTAATAACTCTATCCACATCTTCGATTGTGTTTTCTTTTCCCAAAGAAAACCTGATTGATCCATGAGCTGTTTCTGGCTTAATTCCCATAGCCAAAAGCGTTCCCGACGGCTCTAAACTTCCTGAGGCACAAGCTGAACCAGTCGATACTTCTATTCCCTTAAAATCCAATGCCAGCATTATTGATTCCCCTTCTGTTCCCATAAAAGAAAAGTGCGCATGCGATGGTAGAGCATTTAAAATATCTGTATTCAAAACAGTATCTGGAATATTTTTAAGAACTTTTTCAATTAAAATTTTTCTGAGTTTGTCTATTTTTTTATTGTTTTTTTCTCTATCTTTTTCAACCAATTCAACAGCCCTGCCCAATCCAACGATCCCAGGAACATTATAAGTTCCGCTTCTTAGATTTTTTTCTTGATGTCCACCCAATTGCAATGCTTTCAATGGAGATCCACTTTTTACAAATAAAGCTCCTACACCCTTAGGTCCATAAATTTTATGCCCAGAAAGACTAAGATAATCAACTCCCAATTTTTTAACATCACAAGGAAGAGCATTAACAGCTTGTGTTGCATCTGTATGAAAATATATTTTATGATTTATTTTAGAAAGCAGCTTGCCTATTTCCGCAATTGGTTGAATAGAACCAACTTCATTATTAGCATACATAATCGAAACCAAAATCGTTTCTTTTTTTATTGCCTTCTTTAAACTTTCAATATCAACAACTCCATTTCCCTTAACCGGAATATATGTAACCTCTATGCCCTGTTTTTTTAAATCAGCATATGGCTCTAGAATAGAATCATGCTCTATGGCAGAAGTAATAATATGTTTTTTTTTGCCATCAAGAGCTTTAATAATCCCTTTAATAACAATATTATTTGATTCAGTCGAACCAGAAGTAAAAATAATCTCATCAGAAGAACAGTTTAAAAAATTCGCTACGCACACTCTTGATTTTTCAACTGCTTTAGCTGCCATCCTACCCAAACTATGAAGAGAAGAAGCGTTTCCAAAATCGTCACTAAAATAAGGCAACATTTCTTTTAAAACTTTTTTATCCACTGGAGTGGTAGAACTATGATCAAAATAAGTTATCTTCATTTTTGTTTATCTTTATAGTTTTTAATGGCATCATGCAGAGCTTCCACGCCAAGCATAGAACAATGAATTTTAGGAGCTGGAAGCCCACCCAAATCTTCCACTATTTTGTCTTTGGTTATCTGCAAAGCTTGTTCAAGAGTTTTGTTTCTTACAAGATCTGTTAAAACAGAAGATACCGCAATCGCCGCAGCACAACCAAGGGTTTCAAATTTTATATCTTTAATAACTTCTCCTTCTATTTTTAAATATATCTTCATTACATCTCCACAAACAGGATTACCAACTTCTCCAATTGCATTGGCATCAGCAATAACCCCTTGATTATGGGGCTTTTTAAAATGTTCCAAAACTTTATCTGAATAAATCATAAAATATAAATTAATAACTATTTAAAAATTATTGGCAAAATAAACTGTAAATCATTATTTGAGCTACCACTTGGATTTTCGTTATAAAAAACCAAATTGCCGGAAGTAACTCCTTGCGGAACAATGAATGTTAACGTTGCACTAAATCTTACAGGTAGCTGCGTCCAATCTGTAATTGCAGACAAAGAGCTAACTGCCAAAGGGTTTCCTTGAGGATTTAATAATTCAACTCTTCCAACCTGCCCCTCAAAACCTATCCAACCATTACCATTAATCTTTCCAGTAATCTTAACTGGTGAAGAAATCTTATCACCACTTTTCAAAGAGTCAAGGCTTATTCCCTCCTCGACAACAACTTGATTATCATAAGAAAAAATTTCTGGATTAAGAATATTTCTGATTTGAGAAAAAGGAATTTCAACAATTTGCTCGCCCGCAGCATAAGATGCGACCTGATAAGGAGGAAAATAAAAAATAATAGAATTATCAGAAACTATAAAATTTTTATAATTTTCCAATTTTTGTCCAGCCCCTTCGTTTAGCCAATTTTCATCAGAAATATTGGCAATTTTAAATTGAGTAATAGCAATGTTTGAAATTTTTTTTAAATAATCAACATTTTCAACAAATAAATCTTCTAAAGATAATTTTTTATTGTCTACAAGATCAAAAACAAAAGTAGCGTCAGTAAAATTAGAATGAACTCCTCCTGTATACTCGCTTATCATAAATTTAAAACTCAAAAGTCGATTGCTGTATTTTTGAGAGAGATATTCAATATTTAAACTATACTTATTATCAATTGTTGATTGATTACTACTTATAAGGTCCTTAAATGACTGCACATTATTTTCCGCAAAAGATTGTATTTCTTCATCAATATAATTTATTCCTATTTTGGGATAATTAACTTCAATAATAAAATCAGTAGATTCTCCTTGAATTTGTTTATTTTGAATATCGCCAACTTTATCGGATATATCGGTATTTTCAATAGGACTGTTTTTGTCTTGTGGTAAATCGGAAAAATCATAAAAATAAATTAAACCAAAAACAACCACCATTATTAAGCTTATTATTAAAATGCCCGTTAACTTTTTTCCACTCTTTTTCATTTAAACTTTATTATTATTATAAAGTCATTTTAACACATTTTAAGATATCAAAAAACCCCTTTTAAAAAGGGGTTTAATGTGTTAATTTTCGGGATTGATAGTAAAAAAGGTTTTTCCTAAATTATTATAGACAAAACCATAGCTATCATTAAAAACAATTAAATTATCAGCATTATCATATGGTCCATAAATCTTGTTGTTTATATTTATTTCCCATTTGTTGTCATTTTGATAAATAAATCCAAACATTTTATCAGAAACGGAAACTTTTTTTATTGTATCATATGGTCCATATTCTTTGCCGTTTACATTAACTGTCCATTTTTCTCCCAATTTAAAAGTGGAAAAAATATAAGCATTATTATAAAGATCCAACCCACCAACATCATCAAATGGTCCGTATTGATTATTATTAATTTTTATATATCTCTTCCCCTGATCTTCATAAACATAACCAAAGCTTTTATCAGATACAGTTAAATAAAAAACATTTTGATCATAGGGCCCGTATTCCTTACCATTAATGTTAACTGTCCATTTGTTGTTATTTTGATAAGCATAAGCAATTTTTTTGTTGGCCACAGCCAAACTTCCAATGCTATCAAGAGGCCCCACATCTTTGCCGTTTACATTAACTGTCCATTTGTTGTTATTTTGGTAAATAAAACCAAAGTTATTACTACTAACTCCCAAAGTTTTTTGTTGAACAAAGTCATAAGGCCCATATTCCTTACCATTAATGTTAACTGTCCATTTGTTGTTATTTTGATAGATAAATCCATATTTTTTATCTGCTACAACTACATCCATTACCGAATCATAAGGCCCGTATTCCTTACCATTAATGTTAACTGTCCATTTGTTGTTATTTTGATAAGCATAAGAAAAACCTTTATCCGAAACAGATAACAAAACAACCATACCATTATATGGTCCATAAGTTTTATTATTAATTTCTACTTGCCAAATTCCTTGATCTTGATAAGCCCATCCATAACTCTTGTTGGAGAGCGCTGATTGCAATCCTGATATAGCTTCAAAGGTCTGGCTTTTCAAGGGTATACTCGTATTTATAAATTTAAAAAAAATAAAAATAACAATTGAAATCATTAACACCAACAAAACAACCAATGCGGGAATAATCGGAAATTCTTTTTTTTGCTTTTTTTTGTTTATAAAAGGATTTTCGTGATCTTCCATTTTTTTAAAATTTAATTATTTATTTCGTAACCAAATTATAAAATATTTAAGTTTAAAAGTCAATAATTATTCTATTTCTCCATTATCGCTATATTTAACGATAAAAGCATCACTCTCTCCATTGCTTCTTAAATCCAACGAATCAGTGGAATGGAAATTAATCTCATTGTAAAAAATACCAGTAATAATCGGATAATTATTTTCTTCATCAATCGCTATACCTTCGCTTGTTTGTAATTGCTCACTCAAAGTTACCTCTCCTCCCAAGTCTCTAGCCCAAAGATAGCTTCCATCAGAAGAATATTTTGCCAAAAAAGCATCGCTTGCATCTCCTTCGCTAATAGACACCAAAGCTTTTGGTTCTTTAGCTGTGTTAAAATCACAAATAGTCTTAAACAAACCAGCAATATAAATATTTCCGCTTTTATCCAATTTTATTTTGGAAGCTTTAGCAAATTTACTACCAAAAGATTTGGCGAATTGAGCGTTTCCATCTTTATCATATTTCGCAAAAAGAATATTACTTAAACCTAAACTGCTTAGAGTTTTACCTGCCATTGCAATTGATCCGGAAAAATTACCAACCACATAAACATTATCCGCATCATCAATTTCTAAACCCGAAGCAGCTGGTTCTTCATCGTTAACTCCACCCCAGTTTTTACTCCAAATATAATTAAAATCTTTATCATACTTAACCAAAAAAGAATCCCTTCCTCCATTTGAAAAAATAAGTGTTTTTTTATTTTTATTATTTTTTGAATCTAAATTAATCTGACCAATAAAAGATCCTACCAAATAAACATTTTCATCAAAACCAACTCTCACGCCCATAACCTCATCTCTAGATGAACCACCAAAAGACATCCCTTTTAAATAATTTCCATCTTTATCATATTTCGCAACAAAAATATCCCTAGAACTTAGATTGCTCGTAAAATTATTTTCTGGAGTATCAAGACTAGGCTCATCTAAATTTACGGTTCCATTAAAAACTCCTGTAAAATAAACATTGCCATCTTTATCTATGGTAATATCCCTACCCTCAGCAAACCTAGCATCATTATCGGTAAAGGGAATTTTTACAGGATTACCAATTTTTTTAGCCCACAAAAAATTTCCATCTTTATCATATTTCACAATAAAAGCATTTCTGCCACTTATAGCATCTAAATTATTTTCTTCAGATGCTTTGGGATTAAAGTCTGCCAAGCCACCAAAATATCCAGCAAGATAAACATTACTATCTTTATCTATTTCTATTGCCAGCGGCATATCTTTGCCCACTGACCCAATAGAAAATCCCCAAAGTAATTTTTTATCATTTGTATATTTAGCTAAATAGATATCAATAGCCGAAGATATTTCTGAATTACCAATAGAATTTAATTTTAATAATCCACCGTTCGAATCAAGATTAATTGTACCCTGAAAATATCCAGCTGTATAAATATTATTATCTTTATCTACATCAACAACTTTTCCGCCGTCATATTTTTCAGAGCCCAAACTAAAAGATACATTTTTTGCAGTCCCCGATGATTGTTCCAAAGCAGAATCAGTCTTAATATTTTCTCCATCGTAATTAAATACAGCAACAGTATTAGCTTGTAAAAGATTAATGTTTTTTAATTTCAATAAATTATTTCCGACAAAAAATGAGAAAATTACCAACAAAAACATTGATAAAGAAATATATTTTTTACTTGATTTAATCCCCCAGCCAATATAAGCAGAGATTATTGCCAGAGCCATAAAAATAATAAAAGAAATAGTCCATATTCTTAAATTAAATATATTATCCGGCAAACCATTAGGAAGATAGCCAGCCATTAAAATAACCAAAATATGCGATAATGCTCCGGCAATAAAAAATCCTGATAAAAATTTTGCAATCTCTCTTTTTTCCATAATTATTACTTCTTTTAATTCATTATAAAGCCTTTGATGATAATGAGTCAAATTAAAAAATCGCCTCTTGTTTTTAAAAAATATTTAAGGTATCTTAAAAACATATTAATTTATATTATATTTCTTATGTTCAATAAAAAAAATCTTGTCATAGTTTCTCTAGTTTCATCAATCAATATATTATGGGTTTCAATCACCCAAGCAATTTGTCCTGTCTGTGTTTTAGGAGTAACTAGTGGATTAGGATTGGCTCGCTGGTTAAAAATAGATGATACTATTACTGGGCTTTGGATTGGTGGAGTTACTGTAGCAGTATTATTATGGACTATTGATTGGTTTAAAAAAAAGAATATTCATTTTACGGGTATTGAATTGCTAACTACTGTTATTTTCTATGTTTTAATTTTCTGGCCGCTTCGCTCCCTTGAAACCATTGGAAATCAATACCACACCATTTGGGGAATAGATAAATTAATTCTTACTATTTCACTTGGTAGTATTATTTTCTTTGTTTTTGAAAAATGGTATCGATCTATGCGAGCCAAAAGAGGTAAATCTTTATTCCGCTACCAAAAAGTAGTTTGGCCCCTAATCCCCTTAACCCTTCTGTCTATATTTTTCTATTTTGTTACCAAATATAATCTATTATGTTGTTATCAATAATTTTAAAAAACCCGCTTATAGCGGGTTTTTTATTTATTAATTAAATTTTTATTGTTTATATTTTGCCAAAGCTTTTTCACGTCCAATTTCACAACGATTACCCCAAGCATCTAAAATTTTATTCCCCTGAAGCACGCAAACTATCTCGCAATTATTTGGACATCCTCCACATTCAAATCCAGAAGTTCTAAAATTAAGATCTTTTATTTCAAAATCAAAATCAATTTCTTTATCAGATTGTTTGGCTAAAATCGCTACACCAATTGCTCCCATTAAATGACCATATTCATCAACTATCACCTCACTGTTAGTAATTTTTTCAAAAGATTTTAATACTCCAATATTTTTTGAAACTCCTCCTTGAAAAACAATTGGCATCTCTATGTTTTTTCCTTTACCAACGTTATTAAGGTAATTATTAACAATCGAATCACAAAGACCAGCAATAATATCTTCTCTTGTGTGTCCCATTTGAATCTTATGTACCAAATCAGATTCAGCAAAAACCGTACATCGTCCGGCAATCTTAGAAGGTTTTTTTGATCTCAAGGCATAATCGCCAAATTCTTCAACTGGTATAGCTAATCTTTTAGCTTGAGAAGACAAAAATGAACCTGTGCCAGCAACACAAAGCGTATTCATAGCATAATCAACCACGATTCCATTATCAATAATAATAATTTTACTGTCTTGCCCTCCAATTTCAAAAATAGTCCTCACATCTGGATGAAATTTTAAAGTCCCGATAGCATGAGCTGTTATTTCATTTTTAATCACAGTTGCATTAAAAATTGTTCCGATTAATTCTCGAGCCGAACCAGTGGTTCCCACTCCAACTATTTTTACTTCTTTCCCAAGAGATTCTTTTAATTCCTCTATTACTTTTTTAACCGCATTAATCGGATCCCCCTCGGTCCACAAATAAGATTGAGCTATAATATTGTCATCTTTATCTATAATCACCCCCTTAGTAGAAATAGAGCCAATATCCAAACCTAAATAAAATTTATTATCTTTGTTCATTTTTTTGTTTTTTCATTATTAATAAATCATAAAAAGCTTCCAATCTTGTCTTGACTCCGGTCTCCGAAGTCTGAGAATCAAAACTGAAATAAATTATTGGAAATTTATAATCATTAGAAATTCTGTGCAAAGCTGACATTGCATTTACTTCGGGCATACATCCAAATGGTTTTATGTGAATCGCTCCATCAAAACCAGCCTTAGCCGAATGATGCGCCAATCCAACTGTTTCTGTGCCATGAGCGCCAGTATCATTTCTTAAATAGGGCCTAGCTTTTTCTAAAAACTCTTTCATTACTCTTTTATTAAAAAATAAATCGTGAATAGTTGTAGACAAACTACTATGACGATGAACCTCTACGCCCTTTGCGCCCAATTGCTTCTCAATATTAAAATTGGAAAAAGGCTCCATTACCACATAAACTTCGCCCAAAATCACTACTCGAATAGGATTTTTCGGTTTATTTAATTTTATATTTTTTAATAATTTCAAATATCGCGCCTGTGTTCTTCTTATAGATAATATTTTTTTATCTTTTTCTAAATCCTTTAAAAATAATTTAAAAGTTTTTTCAAATTCTCCTTTTTCAATTTCAAAACCAATATTAAGACGAACATAATCGTCTAGCTTATCTATTGCCCTTATTTTAAAATAAGCCAATCCGAGAGAATAAAGAATTTTTACAATTGAAACTTTGGGATTTATTTTTTGAAGAGCTCGAGCTAAGGTTAAAAAATTATAATCATTAGGAAATTTAAAAAATTCAAACTCATAGCCTAATTTTTTGAGTATTTCTTCTTGCACCTCTCCATAATAACCAAATCGACATCCTCCGCCAGCTTGAATAACAAAATTAGCTCCTTTATCCAAAGCCTCAATATAGTTACCTAAATTATATTTAAATGGAATGCAAGCTGATTCTGGACCATATCTTGTTCCTAATTCAACCGTCTTTTTAGTAATTGGTGGCGGCGATATAATTTCTGCCAACGGCTCAACAATTTCCTTAAAGGCAATAAAATAATTGCCCATATGCGGAAAACAAACTTTTTTTGTTTTATTATTTTCTTTTTCCATCTTGTATTTTTTTAATTTTTAAAATATCTGCAAAACTTTCCAATCTTGTTTTTAATCCCGCGTCACCCTCAAGCTCGTCCAAAGTTATAACCGTAATCGGTACATTTTTTATTTTATGTTGACACAAATTAACCACCAATGCATCCGGACCGCAAGGAAAAACCATTAAAAAAACTATCCCGTCTATTTTATCTTTGTAATATTCTATAGCGCCCAATAATTCTTTATTATAGGTCCAATATAAATCTCTGGAAATATTTTTTGATAATTCCATAGCTTCTTTCTTGGGAACAATATCCGCATAAATCAGACTTAGTTCTTGTTTTTTTAAAAACTCAACAATCGGCTTACCCAAAAGAGCATCATAAGTAGTATAAGGATGCGACAAAATAAGAACAGTCGGCTTTTCGTTATCTGCTTCTTTAATTTGCGTAAATTGTTTTTGTATTTTTACTTCTTCTGTCTCTCTTTCCAATTTCTTGGCAGCCCTATAGGCTAAAATAATTTTAAAAGGATTTTTTTCGAATTTAGAAAAAGCCTTTAAAATTCCGAATATTTCCCATTGTTTTTCAATGATATCTATCGTATATTCAATGGTTTTTATTTCTTTTTTAAAAGTATTCCTGGCAATATCTCCTAAAGCCATAAACTTTGTACAAAGTGCTTCCTTTTTTTCCAAAGATACAATTCTTGGAATAAAAACATAATCCACCCTAGAAAGAAGCCAATCAATGTGGCCTAAATATATCTTTAAAGATAAACAACTTTCATCAATAGCTAATGAAACTCCTTTTTTTAGAATCTCTTTGTTTGTTTCTGGGCTAACTATTACTTCAAAACCTAGCCTATTTAAAAAATCCTCCCAAAAAATATGATATTTATGATAAAGCAGGGCTCTAGGTAGTCCGATTTTTATTTTTTCCATTAATTTTATTTTTCTGCTATTTTTAAAATAATACTCTAAAACACTATAAATCTTTTCATTAATCAAACCAAAAGTCAACCCAATTACCAGCTACCTCCGCCGCCTCCACCAAACCCGCCGCCACTAAAACCTCCACCTCCGCTAAAGCCAGATCCTCCCGATGCAGCCACGCTAGCAAAAGAAGTCTGCGCTACGCCATTAAAATTATTCAAATCATTAATTAATAGAGAAGCTGAAAAAATTGGCATTGTCGAAGAAGAATACCAGCCTGAAGTTGGCTGCGTGTAAATTCCTTCAAATTGTTTAGCCCATTGTTTTTCTACGCCCAAAACCATAGCATAAGGCAAAAACTTTTCAAATATTTCTGGATTTTTTTCTGGAGCGTTATGAAATTTAATTCTTTCTTTTTCTGCCACAGAAAGATAAAGTTTTAAACCTTGAATATGTTCTTTGGTATAAGCTCCTTTTTGTGTAATTTTGGAAACCAAAAAAGGGAAAATAATAATAATTACTTGTGACAAAATTATAGCCAAAACCGGCCACAACGAAGGAATACTATTTATAAAATATATTATTGTTGAAACAATAAATAAAAACTCTCCAATACAGATAAGTAACATAATCGGCTTCCAGTAATTTTTATCAAAATACTGTTTTTCTTCCAAAGACTTAGAAGTATTACCGGTAATATCATTAATATTTTTTGCACTAAAATTAAATCGCTTATTTCTATTAGCTATTTCCGAAAGAGAAACTTCGTCACCATCTTCAAATAAATAATCCAATAAATCTCTGTCAAATTGATTCTTTAAATCATTTTTATTTTTCAGTTTTTTTAATTTATAGTCAGCCGAACCAAAAACCCACTTCTTCTCAACTTTGGTTATCTTTAGATAACCATTGATTGCCAAGTAGACCATCTCGGCGGATATATCCCAGTTGTCAGTGCGCTGATCAATAATAGTACCAACCTCAATTGGAGTTAAATTATCCGGAATATCATATTCCGCGATTATAATTCCCCTGCCTTTAGGCCCTTGGCCATAACGTTTCCAAATAAAGAACAAAACAAAGAAAATAATCAAAGGTAAGACCAAAATCCAATTATCCATTAAAATACTTTCTATTACTTGTCTCTGTGTTGGTGGTATTACTATTCCCTTTGGAAAACCAAGTAAAATACTGAGATTTCTCCCATTGCCCAAGTTATTATCAGAAAAAATCAATACCGTCTTTTCATTAATAATATTACTTTCTTTTGTTAAGCAATTAACCTTACTACCATAAACACCAACAAAACAATCATATCTAAAATTTGCGTTTTGAATAACATTAGCCGATAAAATCACTTTGGCTGAGATTTTATTAATCGGAACTTCCCAGCCGAAACCATTAACATTCCAATACAATTCATCATAATTACTAAAATAATTTATAGCCCTTTCTATTTTATAATTGATAATATAATCGTGTATACCGGTAATCGTTTTATCAGCATCACCGATTTTTATATTAAGATTGTCACCGGAATAACTTTTTTCAAATTTATAGCTATTACCATTCTCATCAGCAACCGAAATATCAGAAACTCTTAAATTATAACTTAAATTATCCCTGGTATAACGAACCGGAATATACCTATATATTCCATGTTTTTGCAGATTACCAAAATCATAAACAATGCTTTCTTTAATATTTAGACTACTATCCGCATTAACTATTATTTCTGCCTGATATTCGTTTATTTGTTCAGCAAAAACCGAGCTTCCAAAACAAAAAACAACAACTAAAAGAACTGCGCAAAATATGATTGATTTTAAAATATTTTTCATTAATATAATTATATCAAAAAATACCTCAAATAAAAATGCTTAGGCAAGCCCAAGCATTAATGTCCTATCTTAAACTAATCTTATTCGCTGACGCTCGAATTTATTGTCTGTTTCATCATCACTCTCGCTTCATTCAATTGTTGCCTGGCGGCGGTAAGTAAATCTCTACTTGCCAATAAAACACTTCTATTTCCCGGATATCCCTCGGGAGTTAAAATTGAAACGTCATCAATGGCTTTTTGAGCTTTGTTTTTAGCCTCAATTATTTTTATCTTTACATTATCGTCAGTTGTTTCAGCGTCCATCAAATTTACCAAATTCAAAATTTTATCAGCATAAGTAATTATTGCTATCCTCGGTTCAAATAAAGCAAAAGTCCTATATTTTTGCACAATGGTCTTTCTGTCGATTAATAAAACATCCTTATCTACATCTGTATTAATTTTTTCTTTTAATTGTTGTAAAACCAATTTTTCTGCCTGCACCTGAGCAACAAGTGCGTTCTTTTGGTCATTTGTGATTTTTTTCACAACATTAACTTTATCAATTGCCTTATTTAAAGAGACTACTCGACGATTTATTTCTTCTATAGCCCTAGTCTTCTGTTTAGAAATCAAAGCAGCCGCAGCCGCAGCTTTTTCTGATTGAGTAATTGGAGATGCCACAACAATTGACCCAACCAATAATATACATATCGTAAAAATTATTATTTTAAAAATATTTTTTTTCATATTATTAATCATCCGACAACACATCAATTGGTTCATCGTTTAAGCTCTGATTGACTTGATTTTCTTGAAAATCCAAATCATTTAAAAGAGTATCTATATCAGCGCTTTGAGCAGTCTGCTCAATTGTCGCTTGATTTTGTGTTTGCCCTTTTAATTGAGTTGATCTATCGGTATTGGGATTGTTTAAAATAGAAAAACCAATAATACCAATTATCGTCAAAGTAGCCAATCCTACATAAAGCCAATCTTTGTTGTTTTCCATAAATATATAATTAATACTTATTAATTTAATTATACTTCTCAATTATTTTAAAGGCAATGATGGTTCGTCGAATTTTACTAAATTCGAGTCTCATTCAACAGAATGGCCTACTAAAATATCACTCTCCGTAAATTAACATTTGACACTTGGCACAATCAAATTTCAATAAAAACTTTTGACCTCTTTCATTAATTAAATATAGCGGCTCTTTTATTAATTGCCCTTTTTTTTCTTTACTGCAATATCCAAAATAATATTTTAAACAATGCTTTGTGGTCATTATTTTTTTATTTTTTCTTATCTTTGTCAATTCATATGCCGGTTCAATTTTTTCCACTCCATGTTTTCTATAAAATTGTTCAGCTAATTTATTTGCAACATTAAACTCATAAGATAATTCTTTTATCGGAAATATGGCTTTATTATTTTTTAATTTAAACACCTCTTGTTTATAATTTTTATTTCTTTCTTTTTCCAAAAGAATCAATACATTCCTTCTCGTTTCATTCAAAATTGATATCTTTATAAAATACGCCTGCGTTAAATCAATATTTACACTTGAAACAGTAAAAATTGTTTCGCCTGTTTTTGAAAGCTGAGAAATTATCATATTTTCAACTGTTTCTTTGTTTTGCGCCAACTCTTTCGCTGTCTTTAATTTAAAAATAGCCTCATTGCCTTCTTTATCCCAAGCTTTTAGATTAAACCCATCAACTGATTCGGAAATTAACATTGATACGCCGACAGTCCTTTTAATTTGATTAATTTTTAATTGTTTTGAAAATTGAATATCAAAATTACGATATATTTCTGTTCCAATCCGCAATCCACTCATATTACTAAGAAAAACCTTTTTATCAATTATTTTATTCACGTTACTTCCACAAAGATTATTGTCTTTATCAAAAAAACACAACCCATCTCCATTATTTATTTTCTCATTACAATCTAAAACAAAATAATTTTTTGAAACCTCTTTTGCTTTACCTAATAATTTTCCAACAGATTTCGGTGAATTTATAGCCAAAATATCTTTTTTTCTATTATTCAAAAAATAATCACTAAATCCTCTATTAAAAGATTTTGCTGGATCAGCCATAAAATCCGAAGCAATTGTTCCATCTGAAGATTTTTCTAATTCATCTCGAGATAAAATAATTTCATCTAATTTTTTGCGATAATAATAAACAACATTCGCAACATAATCCTCGTCTTTTAATCTTCCTTCTATTTTAAAAGAAGTTACCCCAACATCAATTAAATTTTCCAAATTTTCCGACAAATTAAGATCTTTAAGGGATAGCAAATATTTGTTTTTAGCGATTACTTTACCTTGTGAATCTATTAATGAATATGGCAATCGGCAAGCTTGCATACATTGACCCCTGTTCGCACTGCGTCCAGATATTAACTCGCTAAAATAACATCTCCCACTAAAACCAACGCATAAGGCTCCATGAACAAATGTCTCTAATTCAAGATTTGTATTCTTTTTTATCTCATCAATCTGATGAAGAGATAATTCCCTAGCTAAAATTATTCTCTTAAAGCCTATTTTTTCCAGAAATTTTATTTTATCCAAATCATAATTATCCATTTGCGTACTAGCAATTAATGGTATGGGCGGCAAGTCCATTTCCAAAATTCCCATATCTTGAATAATTAATCCATCAGCTTTGGCCTCATATATCTGTTGAATAATTTTTTTTGCTTCTTCGATTTCATTATCATAAATAATCGTATTAAAAGCCACGTAAATTTTTACCCTAAACTGATGAGCATATTTAATCAAAGCCTTTATGTCATCTAAATTATTTCCCGCCTCAGACCTAGCACCAAACTTGCTAGCCCCTATATAAACAGCATCCGCCCCAGCATTAATTGCCGCAATTCCAGTTGATAGATTTTTAGCTGGCGCCAAAAGTTCCAATTTTTTTATATTTTTTATCATATAATAATTAAATCAGATAAATACGGTTTCATAAAGTCCCTAAAAGTCTATCTTCTCCCTATTTTTCTTTTTCATTTACAATGATTTTCGCATAATCGTCAAAAAAATGAACATAATTTAAAAAATCTGAAGATAATTTCTGTGTTAATATTTTTTCGCGAAGCCGATAAGTGTTATATTGCTTCATCATTCCTAGATACGAATTTGAGCTGGATAAAAATAAATTTAAATCATTTTCACTAAGATTAAAATTTCTTTCCATTAAAAAATCGTTCCAATATTGTATTTTATTATAAAAATTTCCTTTCGTTTGATTACCAATATAGGTACGATAAGGCTTTAAAAACGCACCAAGAAATCTTACTCCTTTATTAAAATGCTGAAGATATATCTTTTTTGGATGAATTTTCAAATAAAGATTACTTTCTAAGTAACTACCCACAAGAGGAATAATGGATTTAAGATATTCTTTGTCTCGATGAACTATTACGATATCGTCCACATATCGTCCGTAATATTTACAACCGAGCATATATCTGACAAAGTGATCAAAATCATTAAGATAAACGTTTCCGAATAATTGCGAGGTAAGATTACCAATAGGCAAACCCTTATCTGGGTCGGCAAAAAACAAACTTTTGTTTTTAGGCAAACCCTGCCAATCTTCTTTCTTGCCAGTTATTCTGCATCCCTTTGTTGAGTCGTGAAATACAATCTGATGAACAAGCTTCAAAATCAAATCCACATCAAAATCCTCTATCTCACGGTATCGATTCAAGGATTTTTCTATTTTTTCATATAAAATTACGTGATCAATTCCCATAAAATATCCTTTAATATCCAATTTAAGGATATAACAGTCTTTTTTGTAATTTTCCGAACAAGAACGAATAAAATGACCCAATCGCTTTACGCCATAAGAAGTTCCCTTACCAATTCTACAACTACAAGTATCATTAATAAACAAACGCTCAAAAATAGGACCAATGTAATTATAGACAAAATGATGAACAATTCTATCTCTGAAATTAGCAGCAAAAATTTCTCGTTTTAGCGGTTTAAATGAGATAAAACAAACACTTGGACTAATGCTGTATTTTTCACTTATAATTTCCTCATATAATTTAAAAAGATTCGCCTCGTATTTTTTTTCAAAAAATAAAGCATTAAAAGTTAATCGCTTATTTCTACGCGCATCGTAATAAGCACGAAACAAATCACATAAAGTTTTATCAACTATAATTTTTGCCATAATAATATAAATCACCGGGCAACCTATAGATTACCCGGAATTTGTTACCAGTTCTTGAGACAGCGCACTGAAAAACCGTTAGCCTTAGAATTCGTGTTCCGATTCACTCTAGCCTCGCTGGAATTTAGGTTTCGTTTCCAGGCCGACGTACCGGATGGGGACGACGACCAAATGTTCGTGTTCACGGAACGATTGTTGAAAGTGCCGTCCGTATTCCGGTTGCCGGGTCCGCTGTTCGTCGGATTTTGATAAATCCGACGCCAATTCGCTCTACGCGAATTGGGAACTAGCGCAAAAATAATCATTTGATTCTTCTTGATTTTCTAACAAAAAACAAGAATTATATACCTCGCCAAAAAAAACGAGAAGATTATTGAACTGATAAGGGCTCTCTTGTCTTTACCTTAGCAAAAACAACTCCGGCCCGATATTATTTTTGAGAACTCTGCCAAGTAGCAAGCTGCTTGGAAACAACTTCAATTCTTTCATTCAAATAAACGAATTTTCGCAAATTTATCTGCTTCAAATCTTGCAAAAGTCTCAAGCTTAAGCGAATCATCTCTGTGTTTTCCCTTGCCGACTGAATAATCTGTTTTTTTGAAATACTACTATTGGCACGATAAATATTTTTCATCATTTCCATCCCTTCTTTCTTTATGTCTTCCCCGAGCGTAAACTTATATTCCCTATTAAAGTTTCTAGTGGATATTATTAGCTGTATCAAGAGATCGTAACCCGCCTTATACACAGACAGAGAACTATATATACTCATTGTTTATTTTGTTTAGTAATAATATTTTAATGTTTGGGGTTTGTATCCGCCACCGCTTTGCGGATGGCGGATAGACCCAAACATTAATAGTCAAATAGTCGGGAAGAATCAGTTCTTGAGGCAGCGCACTGAAAAACCG
>DISC01000006.1:56354-163923 GCA_002421745.1 Patescibacteria group bacterium UBA6220
GCCGGGCAAAAGAGCTGTAAATCCTGTGGAATTAGTTCCATTTAAGGTAAGAAGAGAAAGCTTGGATCCTTCGTTGGTGCCCAGCCAGCCAGTTGTGGTAATATCATAAGGAAAAGCTGTGGAGCCGTTGATAGCTCGCTCCATTGTGGTCCATTCGTCGTGTGTAGGTATATGCCAACCCGCAGGACAAATACCTTGAGCTCCCGGAGTAGTTGAATAGCCCATAGCTTCGTCCCAAGAATAAAGACCACCATAGATATCACAATCTCCGCTTGTGGTGTGTCCACTTCCGTCAGCGCCATTACACCACTTTTCAATAATCCCGTTATTAGTTGGCATAGTAGCCGGTGAAGCAATCATGGTTCCGATATTTAGATTTTCTCGGAGCCAGCACTGGGTTCCAATAACAACCGTATTGTAGGTTTTACCACCATAGCTCACTGCTTCGCAAGTTCCGGTTGAGGAATTAATTGCGTATTGTTGAGTAGTAGAAAGCGTGGCGGAAATAGTAAAATTCGTTCCATCGGAAATATATGTGTAATAACCGGAAGTCGGGTCTTGAGGTAAAACAGCAAAGTAATTCGGGACTAAAGCTGAGGCTAAAACCGAACAAGGAGTAGTTCCTCCACCAATAGTACAAGCTGTAGCTTCAATGGGGTAGGCTCCGCTAGTGGCACTATACATCATTACTGCCTTTCGAATAGAATCTACATTAGCTTTTCTTTTTGCATCATTGGCAGAATTAATCGCGCCGCTCATAGAAACAAAAACCAAGCCGGATAAGATTCCGACGATTGCGATTACAACCAAAAGTTCAATCAGAGTAAATGCTGATGTCTTTTTACAAGAAAACGAAAAAAAACGACTTAAATTTTTCTTACTATTTTTCATTAATATAATTATACTAAATTTTATTAAAAAAGAAAAATAAAATAAAGAAATAATCGCACGATTCTGACTATTTTTCTTTTGTCATTATTGTATCACATATCAAAAAAAAAAAAAACGATTTCAAGTGTGGATAAATTATCCGCTAATACTCAAACTCAACCTCTCCTTTATTTAAATTTTTTCTACTATTTTGAATTTTAAAATTCTTTTTCGAAACAATAGGATAACCCAAGCGCTTTTCCAGCTTCTTTCTCGCTCCTCCGGCAATATCTCCGCCAGCTCTTGCATCCGCCTTTAATTTTGAAAAACCCTTCGAATCTTCTGTTCTGTGAATTTCTGTTGTTGAACGATCACCGAACATAATAAAAATCAATTCAAAATCATCCATATGGTCTCGTAAATTCTCATTTTTGAAATTTTTTCATTTTTTATATTGACTCGAAGTAATTCCAAAAGTATCCTTGGAAATCTCGACTGTTAAAATCTCGTATTCTTTTTTCTCTTTGACTGCGCGTTTTTGCCACTCATCTGTCAATTATTCCCAAATGGCGATGCCGTGCATTCTTTTTTCAATCCAGTCATCCGGATAACCCTTCAGTTTATATAATATTCTTGTTCTTTGGGTTGCTAATTCCGGATCTTCTATTTCTTGTATCCGCTCATAGCCGACTTTTGCCAGCCACCGCTTAAGCGGTTCGGCTTTGGGAGATGGAATAGATTGAACAATCCGAAACATACCTTCGGTATTCGCACAATCTTTTTCTCGCATTTTACCGTCAGAGTCTTCCAACTTCAACTCGTGACAAAATGTCACGACTTCGCTTCCTTCTTCTTTTATTCGTTGCTTTAGTTTTCTCCAATACGCTCCCACATCAACACTTCCGATTAATACTTCCACAACATCAATAACTGAAAACCACCACTCATTCTTATAAATAAGTTTTCTTATTTTTTTCCTTTAAAAATGGCTATTTTTATATTATCATCCCTAAATAATAAACTTTTTAAACAAGCGCGCGTGAGCGATACAAGAAATCAATTTCGCTTACCTCAAATTCCATCTCTACTTAAAACTTTTTCTTTTAAGGCTTCTTTGATAATTAATTGCAAACCTATGGGCTTCATCGCGAACTCTAATCAACAAGCTTTCATTTTTCTTCAACCATTTCAAAAAATCAAAATCAGTTTCACTGAAAATAAATTCATTTTTCTTTCTCTCTATCCCTTTGGCAATTCCCACTATAAAAACCGATTTATTGTTCTTTTTTAATATCTTTTTTGCAACATTAACCTGCGGTTTACCGCCGTCAACCAAAATAACTTGTGGCCAATCCCAGTCATCATGCTTTAATCTTCTTTCTATTACCTCTTTAAGACAATCAACATCGCTCTGCCCATCAACAGTTTTTATTTTAAATTTTTTGTACTCACCTTTTATTGACTCCTTTTCATTAAAAACAACCATACTCCCCACCTTGGCTTCAATCCCCAAATTGGAAATATCATAACCCTCAATACGCTTAACTTTTAACCCAACATTCACATTCACATCTTCTAAAAAGCTTTTGTCCAAAATAGAAAAATCTTTAACTTTTTGAAGAGAAAAAATTTGATTTCTTAATCGTTTAGCTTCTTCAAAATTTTGCTCTTTTGAAAATTGGTTCATCTTTCTTTCAAGCGATTTAATTAAACTCTTTTTCTTGCCACTTAAAAAAGCAACCAAAGGCTTAATGACTTTTTCATTATAGGTTTTGCTGTCAATTTCATTGGTACACACACCCAAGCAATGATTTAATTGATAATCAAAACAAGGTCTTTTTGATCCGCCAGCCGGCGGAACTGAACATCGCGAAACCTTAAACAAAGAGTGTAATAATTTTAAAACTTCATTGGTTTTAACTTGAGCATAAGGCCCAAAAATATATTTAAACATCTTCTTTTCCCTGCCTTTCATTTCTTTCAATTGATGCTCGCGGATAGATTGCAATTTAGGAAAATCTTCTTTGGTAATTACCAGATAGTTCCAACTTTTATCATCCCTTTCCTTAATATTATATTTAGGATGAAATTTTTTAATATAATTCGCCTCCAATATTAATGCATCTAAAGCCGAATCAGTTTCTTGCCATTTAACATCCACCACTTGATGCATCATTGCCTCTATCGGACGAAAAGTTTTGGGCCCGCTAAAATAACTCTTCACTCTGCTTTTTAAAGAAGTCGCCTTTCCAACATAAACAAGCTCTTTTTCCTTATTATAAAAAAGATAAATACCCGGCTTATCCGGAAGTTTTTTAATTTTTAATAATAACTTATTCATTATACTTTCGTTTTTTTAAGATATAATTTAGAAACATATCGGAAGAAAATTTTAACAAAAATTTTCGAAGATAGAGCGTAATTTCTTGCAAGAAATTAACGTGGTTAACAAATTATATCTTAAAAATTAAAAAACTATTTCTCTAATACTTTCCGAAGATATTTGCCAGTCCAAGTCGGCTTCTTGCTTATCTCTTCCGGTGTACCATCAGCTATCAATCTTCCACCCTCATCTCCCCCTTCCGGCCCCAAATCAACAATCCAATCCGCGCATTTGATAAAATCCAAATTGTGCTCAATGACCAAAACCGTATTTCCATGAGAAACCAATTCCTGCAATAATCCGATTAATTTCTTAATGTCATCATAGTGTAAACCCGTAGTCGGCTCATCCAATAGATATAAAGTCTTGCCTGTGGCTCGCTTGGATAATTCCTTGCTTAGTTTTATTCTTTGCGATTCTCCGCCGGATAAAGTTGTCGCCGGCTGACCCAAAGTTAAATATCCCAAACCCACTTCATTTAATACCTTTAATTTATCATATATATTCGGGATATCTCTAAAAAATTCCACGGCTTCTTCTATGGTCATACCCAAAACCTCAGAAATATCTTTTCCCTTATAATGAATGAACAGAGTTTCTTTATTAAACCTCTTACCCTTACAAACATCACAATCTATTTCCACGTTTGGCAAGAAATGCATTTCAATTTCAAGCGTTCCCTTGCCTTCACAATTCTCACATCTGCCTCCGGGCTTATTAAAACTGAACCGTCCGGCCTTATATCCTCTCATTCTGGCTTCCGGAGTCATAGCAAATAATTCTCTAACCTCATCAAATATTTTTGTATAAGTAGCCGGATTAGAACGAGGAGTTCTGCCAATAGGCGCTTGGTCAATTCGGATTACCCTATCCAAATATTCAACATTTTTTATTTCTTCCACCTTGATACTCCTCTTAACGTGATTTATTTTTCCGGTAACATATCGGTAAATAATATCATTCATCAAGGTGGACTTACCCGAACCGGAGACTCCGGTCAAGCAAACAAATCTACCCAAAGGTATTTCAACGTTTAAATTTTTTAAATTGTGTTCGTAAGCTTTTTTAATCTTAAGCTTTAGAGTATTATCTTGAATGCCTCGTCTAGTCCTTGGTAATTCTATTTTTTCTTCTCCGCGTAGATACTTTCCGGTTAAAGATTTTTTAGGACTGCCCATTATTTTGCAATCTATATTGTCTTTTTCTTTTTTGCCAAGTAAATTATTTAAAGTTCCCGAATAAACTATTTCCCCTCCATGCTTACCTGCCTTGGGACCAAAATCAACTAACCAATCACTGGTTAAAATAGTATCTTCATCATGTTCTACCACAATAATAGAATTACCCACATCGCAAAGATTACGCAAAGTCTTCACCAGCATTTCATTATCCCGCTGATGCAACCCAATAGTTGGCTCATCTAATACATATAAAGCTCCAACTAATTTTGTACCCACCTGAGAAGCCAGCCTGATTCTTTGTGATTCTCCACCGGATAAAGTTCCGGCAGTTCGATTTAAATTAACATAATGCAAGCCCACGTCTAGCAAAAATTGCAAACGATTTCTTATTTCGTTAAAAATCACTTCCGCGATTTCCAATTCTTTTTCATCAAGATCTTTTTCTATTTCCTTAAAAAAATCAGCTGCTTTTTCAACCGTCATTTCCGTAATTTGCCAAATATTCTTTTCTTTTATTTTGACGCTTAAAGCATTTTTATTTAATCTTTTTCCTTGACAAACCGGACAAGGATTAAGGCTAAAAATATTTTCCGTACCAATACCATGGCACTCTTCACAATATCCATAAGGACTATTAAAACTAAATAATCTGGGTTCTATTTCTGGAAAACTGAAACCGCACTTGGGACAAGAATATTGCGTACTGAATATCCTTTCTTCGTTATCTTGAAAAACAACAGAACATAGACCATTGGACATATCGATTGCGGTTTCTATTGCTTCATTTAAACGAAACTTAAACTCATCATCAATTTTATCAGTAAATAATTTATCAATTACCACTTCAATAGTATGAACCTTACTTTTTTCCAAAATAATCTTTTCTCTTAAGCTTTTTAACTTTCCATCTATTTTTACTTCTAAAAATCCCGCATCATAAGTGTCTTGAAGCATTTGATAATATTCACCCTTTCTTCCTCTAACTACCGGAGATAAAATATACAATTGTCCGTTTAGCTTCTTTTGAGCCAGTATTTCTTCTATTTTTTTATCAATCTCGTCTGTTGTCATTTTTTCAATTTTAATTCCACAATCTGGACAATAAGGATGACCGATTCTGGCAAACAAAACTCTTAAATAGTCATATATTTCCGTAATCGTTGCAACAGTTGAACGTGGATTGGCGCTATGAGCTTTTTGACTAATACTAATAGCCGGAGACAAACCTTCTATCTCATCCACATCCGGTTTTTGCATTCCACCTAAAAACTGCCTAGCATAAGAAGAAAGTGATTCAATATACCTTCTTTGTCCTTCGGCAAAAATAGTATCAAAAGCCAAGCTCGATTTTCCCGAACCTGACACTCCTGTAAATACAACCATTTTGTTTCGAGGAATTTCCAAAGAAATATTTTTCAAATTATGTTCTCTGGCTCCTTTAATAATAATTTTTTCTTGCATTTGGATTTATAATATTTGATTTACATTGTCTGGATATATCCGCAATAAAATTTTAAGCATAAAATTTTCTGAGGCAAAAGTTGATTTTCCGCAGAAAGTCAAACCGGTAAACAGGCGATGTAAATCAAATAAAGTTATATATTATTTTTTTACTTTCGCTTCTTTCTCAAGCTCATGTATCTCGTCACGTAAAATGGCGGCCAATTCGAATTCCAATTTTTCGGCCGCTTCTTTCATTTTTTGTTTTTTATCTTTTATGATTTCTTTTAACGGCCTTACGTCTCCTATTAAATCCATATTCAAGATTGCTTTGGTTTGTTTTTTGGTTTTTAGGGTTTTTGAACTCAATCCAAATTGCTCTAAAATATTTTTAATTTCTTTCTCAATAGTTTTTGGAGTAATTCCATTTTCCTTATTGTACTTCAATTGAATATTGCGCCTACGTTCAGTTTCTCTTACTGCGCTTTCAATTGATTTTGTCATTTGGTCGGCATAGAGAATAACACGCCCATTGGCATTTCTCGCCGCACGTCCAATAGTTTGAACCAAACTCATTTCATTTCTTAAAAACCCCTCTTTATCTGCATCTAAAATAGCTACCAGTGATACTTCGGGAATATCCAAACCCTCTCTTAATAGATTAACACCCACAATCACATCAATATTACCACGCCTTAATTCCGCGATAATATCTATTCTTTCTAATGTCTTTATATCGCTATGCAAATATCTTACTTTTATTTTTTCTTTTTCCAAATAATCGCTTAAATCCTCTGCCATTCTCTTCGTTAAAGTAGTTACCAATGTTCTTTCTTTGATTTTAACTTGTTTTTTAATCATTACGATTAAATCTTCTATTTGTGATTTGTTGTTTTTTGAACCGGTAATCGGGAGAATAATAACTTCGGGATCAATTAAACCGGTCGGCCTCACGATTTGTTCTACGATTTGCTTGCTTTCACTTAATTCTTTTTCTCCCGGCGTAGCCGAAACATAAACAAGCTTATCAACCAAGCCGCTAAACTCTTCGTATTTTAAGGGTCGATTGTCATATGCGGAAGGCAATCTAAACCCATGATCAATTAATGATCTTTTCCTTGAAAAATCACCAAAATACATGCCACCCAATTGCGGAATAGTTGCGTGCGATTCATCAATAACAGTTAAAAAATCTTTATCTGCTTTTTCAAAATAATGTAATAAAGTAAATGGAGGTTGTCCTTGCTTTCGGCCATCAAAATGCCTGGAATAATTTTCAATTCCCTGACAATATCCAATATTTTCAATCATTTCTAAATCATAATTAACTCTTCTTTTCAATCTTTCGTGCTCTAGTAACATATTTTCTTTTTTAAAAAAAGCCAATCTTTCTTCCAGCTCCTGTCTAATTCCTCGAACTGCATCATTTTTTATTGTTTCGTTAATAACATAATGCTTGGCCGGAAAAAGATAAACTTCCTCAACTTTACCGATAAGATTTCTTTTAATAGAATCTATTTTTTCAATTAAATCAATTTTATCTGAAATTAAAAATCGATAAATTGCCTTTTCATTTACCGGCATCAATTCCAAGACTTGACCGCGCAAACGAAAAGTTCCCATTAATAAATCTGCTGTCGTTCGCTCAAATTGCATATCAACCAATTTTCTTGCCAACTCTTGATGATTAATTTTTTGTCCTTGTTTTAAATTTAATAACACGCTTGCATATTGTTCGGGAGATCCCAATCCGTAAATACACGAAACAGACGCCACAATAATAACATCCTTTCTTGTCATCAAAGCCTGTGTACAAGCATGACGCAATCTGTCTATTTCTTCGTTTATCTGTGCTTCTTTCTCAATATACGTATCTGTGTTAACCATATAGGTCTCCGGCTGATAATAGTCATAATAACTGACAAAATACTCCACTGCATTGTGAGGAAAAAATTCCCTGAATTCATTACATAATTGAGCTGCTAGGGTTTTATTATGCGAAATCACCAGAGTCGGCTTCTGGATACGGTCTATCATATTGGCAATAGTAAAAGTTTTTCCCGAACCGGTCACTCCCAATAATGTTTGTTTGTCTAGCTTTTTTTGCCACCCGGCTACCAGCTGTTCTATGGCTTTTGGCTGGTCACCCCTCGGACACATTTTTGTCTCGAGCTTAAACTGCATAGCCTACATCTTAACATTTTAAAAATATTTTGCAATAGCGCTTTACTTATTTGATTGCTAAAAATATAAAATGCTTAGTCTTTTTTTAAGGCTGTAATTGGATCAAGATTAGCTGCTTGTCTTGCCGGATAAACTCCAAAAGCCAAACCCAATACTGCAGAAAATATTAAAGCTAATAATATAGAAAGAAAAGAAACAGAATAGGTCCAAGATAGACCAAAAGAAACTGCCACATAATAAATAGCAAATGCCACACCTGAACCAAAAATAATTCCAACAATCCCGCCAAACAAAGTTTGAATTACAGCTTCAGCTAAAAATTGCCATAAAATATCTTCCTTTTTAGCACCCACAGATCTTCTTAATCCAATCTCAAAAGTTCTCTCAATTACCGAAACATACATTATATTAGTAATACCCACTCCCCCAACCAACAACGAAATAAAAGTTAAGGCAACCAACAACAAAGTAATACTGTTTAATATTGTATCAATCATATCTCTTGCTTCTGCCATAGTTGTTAACTGAAAATCATCCTTGTCGGGATCAGTGATATTATGCCTGTCTTCCATCAAAAATTGTAAATCATCTTTTGTTTCGTTAATTTTATTTGGATCTTTTACCTGAATTAAGGCTCCTAAAACATAATCTGTTCCCAGTATCTTTTTCTGCATAGTTTTTGTTGGTATGTACGCTATAGAATCCATATCAACAAAAGAGCTTCCTCCTTGACTTTTAACTACCCCCACCACTCTAAAAGGAAAAGATTTTACATAAACATTTTCACCAACAGCCTCTTGGTCTCCAAATAAATCTTGTTTTAATTTTGAACCCAAAACTACTACTTGGCTTAAAGAGTCTTCTTCGTCTGGGGTGTAAAATCTTCCATTAGAAAAATCTATTTTCTGAATATCCGGAGCAGTCGCGCCATAACCATAGATTATAACGGTTTTGTTGGCATTTTTATATTTAAAAATTTCCTGACCAGTAACATACGCAAAAAGAGATTCTACGTTTTTAACTTTCGCAATAGCATCTACGTCAGAATTTTTAAAAGTAGTTATCGTACTTCCGCTAGCCATAGCTGTAGCGTTGGTTGCATTTGTTTTTCCTGGAACTTTTACTTCTATACTAATTGTATTGGGATTATAAATATCCAATTGTGAAAGCACCAAACTTTTTAAACCCTGTCCAGCCGCTAACATAATGATTAATAAAGCAATTCCAATACTCAAAGCCATAATTGTCAAAATCGTACGCGACTTTTGTTGCTTTAAACTTTTCCAAGCTATTTCAATGTATGTATTTAAATTATTCATATCTTAGTGCTTCTATTGGGTGTAATTCACTAGCCTTTCTTGCTGGAACAATTCCAAAAATTAATCCCACGCTGATTGAAACAAATGACCCCAAAAAGATTGACCATGGAGAAATAATCAAAGGCCAACTATAATCTA
This sequence comes from Patescibacteria group bacterium UBA6220, assembly GCA_002421745.1. Taxonomy (GTDB): domain Bacteria; phylum Patescibacteriota; class Minisyncoccia; order Minisyncoccales; family Minisyncoccaceae; genus UBA6220. Next base: position 65,870 of record DISC01000006.1, read on the forward strand.
AAGCTTGAGCAACAACAGCCACTATCCATGAAATCAAAATACCCAAAATAATTCCTATTGCTCCTGACACAAAAGTTATAAAAACCGTTTCAACAAGAAATTGCAAAGTGATATCAAAATTTGTAGCTCCTACAGCCTTACGTAAACCTATCTCCTTAGTTCTTTCTTGAACTGTAGCCAGCATTATATTCATAATTCCAAATCCCCCAACCAACAAAGAAATAGCTGAGACAGCTACCAAAAAAAACTTAATGGCATCTGTTATTTGTGAAATTGCATCTAGGGCAGCTGCACTGCTACGCACAGTAAAATCATCATCTTTTGGATCTTGAATATTGTGATTTCTTCTTAACACCTCCTCTGTGGTAGAAATGACACTATCTATATTTTCCGGTTTATCAACTTTTATTCTCATATAATTAATATAATTGATTCCCAATAAAAGATTTTGTGCGGTTTTAATGGGCACAAAAATCTGCTTATCTTGACTTTGCACCAATCCCCCTCCTCTTTTTTCAAAAACTCCCACAACTGTAAAATTTGTTTTTTTTATTTTAATTTGACTACCTATTGGTTCTTGATCTCCAAAAATTTGCTCAGCCACATCACTGCCAATTACTGCCACTTTAGCATTAGACATCTCTTCATCAACAGTAAAAAATCTACCATCTTCTATCTTTGCATCTTCAACGTTAATATAACTAGCTGTAGTTCCAACAAAAGTCTCAACTACACTAGTAGCATTCCAAGAAACAACGTCAGTTCCTTGAACATACATTGCTATACCTTCAACATTGGGATGATTTTCTTTCAATATCTCTTGTCCATCATTATTTTTTAAACTGGTTATAACAATACCATAAACCGAAGCTGGCGGACCACTGTCATCTGATTTTCCAGGCAATACTCCAATTAAATTAGACCCCAAGCTTTTTACTTCATTTAAAATAAGCCCTTGAGCGCTTTCACCCAAAGACATAACAACAATCACAGACATTACTCCAATAATTATTCCGAGCATTGTTAAAAAAGATCGCATCTTATTGCGAACAAGCATTAAATAAGAATTTTTTACAGTTTCCCTTAAATCCATAATTATTTTTTAAGCTCTTCTTTTTCAGTATCAAAAAATTGTCTTTGCAAAACTTTGTTATCGCCCACAATAAGTCCATCTTTTATTTGAATTATTCTTTCGGCGTGCTCGGCTGTATTTTTTTCATGAGTAACCAAAATGATAGTATTCCCCTTTTGATTTAATTCTTGCAATATTTTCATCACCTGATAGCCGGATTTTGAATCAAGGTTTCCAGTTGGTTCATCGGCAAAAATAACTTCAGGATTATTAACCAAAGCACGCGCAATAGCTACTCTTTGTTTTTCTCCTCCAGAAAGATTAGCTGGACTATAATTAATTCGATGATCCAAGCCTACCTCCGACAAAAATTGCTTAGCTCGAAAAACTCTTTCAGAATAAGGTATCCCTGCATAAATCATAGGAAGCATTACATTTTCTAAAACCGTAGCCCTATTTAACAAATTAAAAGATTGAAAAATAAACCCAACTTTTTTACTTCTCATTGATGCTAATTGATCATCAGTCAATGTATTAATTTCTTTATCTTCAAAAAAATATTCACCAAATGTAGGTTTATCCAAAAAACTCAAAATATGCATTAAGGTTGACTTGCCTGAACCAGAAGGCCCCATTATAGAAACAAACTCTCCTTTATGTATATCAAAAGTTATACCTCTTAAAACATTTGTCGTAACTTCGCCCTCGCTATAATCTTTTTTTAAATTTTTAACACTAATAAGCATATTACAAAATTTTTAAAACAATTACCTCTCCCTCTAATAATCCAGAGATTATTTCCACAAGACCACCATCAGCTTTTAATCCAGTAATCACGTCTTTTTCTACAATTTCATTATTTACCAAAGTGCGAACATATTTTTGACCAGTATCATTTCTAGTCAAAACTGATCTTAGTGGAACATATAAAACTCCTTCTCTATTAGCCGTATTAACTGTAATATTGGTTGTCATGCCTGATTTTAAAACATCATCTTCTGTCTCACTTATTCCAACTTTTACCTTATAATAAACTACATCTTGAATATTTGTAGAAGAAGGCTCGATAGACATTACAATTCCATCAAACTTAATATCTGTTCCCAGAGCATCAAAAGTGATAGTTGCCTTATCATCAACTTTTAACTTTACTACATCTGTTTCTGGTACATCCACATCAATTTCAAAATGCGGCGAAATCAATTCAATCATTGGATCAATTGATGAAACCAACTCACCAACTTTTTTGTAAACTTTACTTATTTCTCCGCTTATCGGAGCAATAAGAATTGCTTTATTTCTATTTGCTTTAGCCTGATCCAATGCAGCTTCATAATAAGCCACATCCACATCTCTTGGTTTTGCTATTAAAGATTCGTAATTTGCTTTTTGTAAATTAAGCGCAGCTTCAGCCGCAGCAACTGCAGATTGCGCCGAAGATATAGCGCTATTTTGAACTTCTTTAGCCGCGTTATAATTATTTAAATTAGTTAAATAATTATTTGCTTTATTATTAGGAAGATATATAGTCCAAGTGTCGCTAGTATTAACTGGTAAGGTTGGGAATTGTATATATAAACCCCTTGTTCCAAAAGCAACTGGAGTTAATACACTAACGATATTATTATCGTCTTCTAATCCCGAAACTTTAAAACGATAACCAACCCCAGCCCGATAAATACTAATCCCATACTCTCCTTCTATAGTACTACTATAGCTACCAGAAATAGTTGGCAATAAGGTCGACAGATTATTATCACTTGGCATTGCTGCAATACTTGAATTTAAAAGCGCATTTAAAGAGTTAGCAACTAAAATATTTTGCTGACTTATTACTGAATTTAAACTTTTATTGGCATTGTCTAGTGCGGTCTGAGCCGAATCAATTTGTTTTTGCGATGCATTTATTTGCTCTAAAGTAGCTCCTGCTAATTTTTGATCCAAGCTAGCCTGTGCTGCTGCCACAGCAGCATCTAATTCTGCTAAAGATAAATTAGCCAATAGTTGACCTTTTTTTACCTGACTTCCTTCGCTCACTCTAACACTTGATACTACTCCTGGAACCTGAAAATGTAGCTCCAAATTATCAGAAGATTGTAGATTGCCAGTAACATCCACTGTTTGAACTAGGTCTCCATGCAACACTTTAACAGTGTCATATTTTTCGATTTTTCCTTGTCCGCTTAAAAAAACAATAGAAATTACTATAATCAAAGCTATTACCGAAAAAATAATAAATTTTTTAGATTTTAAAAACCCGAAATTTAGTTTAAAAGCCATATATATTCTATATTAATGTTTAATTTTTGCCCTTTATTGATTATATCACAAAAAATAAAAAGGGGTTACCCCCTTTTTAAAAACTATTGAACAAAGGTAATAGCGCTCCCCTTTTTCTTTCCTCTTCCGGTACGACCAATTCGATGAACATAATCATCATAAGTTGCCGGAATGTCATAATTTATCACATGACTAATATCGTTAATATCTAATCCTCGAGCCGCAACATCAGTAGCTACTAATATATTAATTTTATCAGCCCTAAAATAACTTAAAGCTCTTTCTCTTTTAGATTGACTTTTGTCTCCATGAATAGATGCTGCTTTAAATCCTTTCTTAGTTAATGCAATTGATAATTTTTCTACTCCAAATTTTGTTTTGCCAAAAATAAGAACCTTATTAAAATTTTGTTTTGCCAAAAGATCACATAAAACTTCCAATTTTTTACCCGAATCACTAACTTTGATTACGTCTTGATCAACATTAGCCGAAGATTCAGTCTTTTTCACAGAAATTCTTATAGGGTTTTTTAAAAACTTTTGTACTAATTCTTCTATTTCTTTTGGAAAAGTTGCGGAAAAACATAATGATTGCCTTTGTTCCGGCATTTGTGCAATCAAAAATTTAATATCATCAATAAAACCCATATCAAGCATTCTGTCGGCTTCATCAAGAACAAAAATTTCAACTGAATCTAAGTGAGCATGTCCTTGATTCATTAAATCAAGAAGGCGACCAGGAGTGGCCACAAGAATATCAAGTCCACCACGAAGAGCTGTCACTTGAGCGCCTTGGCCAACACCTCCAAAAATCACCGCTGATTTCACGCGAAGACNNTATCAAGCATTCTGTCCGCCTCATCTAAAACAATTGTATTAAATCGACTGATATTTAAAGCGTGCCTATTGGTTAAATCTTTTATTCTGCCCGGAGTACCAATAATAAAATTATAACTTCTTTTTAGGTCAGAAAATTGTTTACCAATACTAGTTCCTCCAATACAAGTTACAGAATACATCTTCAAACCCGTAGTAAATTCTTTGAATTCCTTTTCTATTTGTGTGGCCAATTCTCTAGTTGGAACAATTATAATTGTTTTACTTTCTCTATTTAGTATTGTCTTATTAATTGCTGGAATTAAAAATGCGGCAGTCTTACCTGTTCCGGTATTAGCTATTCCAACCACATCTTTACCATCCAAGATCACAGGAATTGTTTGGTCTTGAATTGGTGTTGGTTCATTATAACCCTTACTTAAAATATTACCTTTTATTCGATTATCAATTTTAAAATCAATAAACTTATTAGTTGTCACGTAAACCTCTTCTTTTTCTATTGAAACAGCTTTTGAAACAAATTTCGCAATATCAATATTCTTGCCTGAAAATTTGTTTTTTGACTTATTAAAAGGTTTTTTGAACCTGGAAAACGACGTAGCGCCTCGACGCTCGCCAAATCTTGAGTTAGTGTTTTTTTTGAATTTCGTGTACATAATTTTAATAAAAAAAAGCGATATCTCTAATTATATTAATACAGAGACCCGCCTTTAAATATCTCAATATTTGAGATAACTATACTATACTTTATTTAATTTGTCAATCCTTGTTGACAATCGGTCTCGAACAATTGACATAAAAAATGTATAATTACAGCATACTAAAAACTATAAAATTATGAAACCAAAAATCATAGCCACCATTGGCCCCGAATCAGAAGATTATAAAATTATAAAATCTTTAGCAATCAATGGAATGAATATTGCGAGAATAAATTTTTCACACGCAACCTATGAACAATGGCAAAAAATAAAATCCAATTTAGCGCGCATAGAAAAAGAAACTGGAATCCAAGTGAAAATGATGATGGATTTGCAGGGTCCACGAATTCGCATTGGAGAATTATTAAACCCAATAGAACTAAATACAGATGAAATTTATGGCTTTGTTTATGGGTTGGAAAATGTTGAAAAAAAAGAAATACCAATAGATCATGCTGAATTATTTAAAGACGTAAAAGTCGGTGAACCTTTTTATCTAGCAAACGGGCTCATAGAACTAGAGATTGTTGAAATTAAAGATAAAAAAATATTTGCGCAAGTTAATCGAGGCGGATTATTACTCTCCCGAAAGGGAATAAATATTCCAAAAACCAATCTTTCTGCTAATGTTTTAACTGAAAAAGATTTAAAAGATGCTAAATTCGGCATCTTAAATGGAGCTGATTATATTTGCCTATCTTTTGTGCAATCAGGAGAAGACATAAAAAAGCTTCGCGAAATCTTAAGAAGTAATACTCCTATTATCGCAAAAATAGAAAGAGCTAATGCCCTAAAAGATATTGACGGTATTATAAAAAACTCTGATGGAATAATGGTAGCTAGAGGTGACTTGGGAATAGAAGTCCCCATTGAAGAACTACCCATATTACAAAAAGAACTTATTCGCCACGCTCACTGGTACAAAAAACCAGCTATTGTAGCAACAGAAATGTTAATTTCAATGTTAAATCACCCGCACCCAACTCGCGCCGAGGTAGCCGATATCGCTAACGCTATCTTTGATAAAGCTGATGCGGTAATGCTTTCCGATGAAACCGCCTCGGGAAATTATCCAATCGAATCAGTTGAAATTATGAAAAAAATAGTACAAAGAGCTGATGAATATTTCAACAATGTTAATTATTTAGAAAACTACCACGGATAATTCACCTGTTTACAAATCAATTTAACATCAAATAAAGTTATGGTAAAATATACATACAAAGGTCGGAGAGCAAATTATATAATATTAATAAAATGAACGAATTAAATTGGTTAGACTGGATAGTTTTTATTTTGGTTATTGTTGGTGGACTAAACTGGGCACTAGTTGGTATATTCAACTTTGACCTAGTTGCTGCCATTTTTATGCCTCTATCTCTTCTATCCAGGGTCGTTTACGTTTTAGTTGGTATTGCTGCTGTTTATTTAGCTGTAATTTCTCCAAGCTTAACAAAAAAATAATCAGCATTCTCAAAAAAAACACGAGGAATTATTCTCGTGTTTTTATTTTATCAATATTTTTTATTGTACTGGAGTTAAAGAATTTTTTGAGCTTTTTTCTTCTAATGATCTTAATTGAATCAACTGAGCTATAACACTCCCATCTTGACTATTGGTTCCGGAAACAGAAACCGTACTGCCAATCTCTAAATCATTTATTGTACCGGCAGCTGCTTTATTTATTTGGACATTATCAGAAAGAAAAATTATTTTTGAACTACCATCAATAAGTTTAACTGTAATACTTTTATCATCTTTTGCTATTATATCACCAGCAATAAGACCACCCTTATTTTGCACAGGATTAGATCCATTTTTTAATCCAATTTGTTGAAAATTTTGCCCCCTTTGCATTGATTTACTTGAGCCATATTTCATACCAACATAAAAAAATCCTGCAGAAAATAAAGCAAAAATAATTATTAACCCGATCACAGATGATATTTTTTTCATATTTTTTATTTTTTATTATTTATTATTCATATCTTAATGCTTCAATTGGATTAAGTTTAGACGCACGTTGCGCTGGATAATACCCAAAAATAATTCCAATTAAAGCCGAAACGCCAAATGCTAAAAAAATTGACCAGGGCGCTACTTTTACAGCTGTTCCACCAAACTGTCCAACAATCCAAGAGACCAAGCAGCCCAAAATAACACCCACGATTCCACCAATAAAAGTTAAAGCAATTGCTTCTCCTAAAAATTGTACATTAATATTTTTCTTTTTAGCTCCAATCGCTTTACGTAAACCTATTTCTTTAGTTCTCTCAGTTACTGTTGTTAACATCATATTCATAATACCAATACCTCCAACAATCAAAGAAATAGAAGCCACAGACCCCAATAAAAGAGTAAAAGTATCTGCTACTGAAGTGGCAGTTTCTGCAATATCAGCTTGATTGGTAGTAGTAAAATCAGCATTAACAGCTTCGGAAATGTTATGACGGGCTAAAAGTAAGCCTGTTATATCTTCTTGTAAAATATCCATTGATTCCGCATTAATAGCAGAAACATAAATACTGCTTACATATTTACTACCTGATAAATATTGCTGATCTGTAGTAATGGGAATAAAAACCATATTGTCTTGACTATTCATAGTATTTCCACCCTTTGCAGTAGTAATCCCGATTACTTTAAATTCTATTCCATTAATCCTGATCGTCTGACCTATTGCATCTACATCTACACCAAACAAATCATCTCTAACTGTAGGGCCCAAAACGATTACTTTTGATTTATTCTTTTTATCTTGTTCAGAAAGAAAAGATCCTTGAGAAATTTGTACATTTCTTACAGTTAAATATTCTGCTACTGTGCCAACTACCGAAACATTAGTATTAGTTCCCTTAGCAATTACTTGTCGTCTCGAAGAAACTTCTGGCTCTACTGACTGAACTAAAGATAATTCATTAATAGCTGTAGCATCATCAATTGTAAGATTTTGGGCCATTCCCCTTCCACCGCTAACAGAAATACCAACCCCTTTCTGTGCTCCCGGACTAACCACAATCAAATTAGATCCCAAAGATTGAATTCTAGACTGAATACTGCTTTGAGATCCTTGACCTATCGCAATCATAGCAATAACCGATCCAATACCAATAACAATACCTAAAATTGTAAGAAAAGATCTGGCTTTATTGGCAAACAAAGCAAAAACTATTTCTTCTATTAAATCTTGAACTTTCATAATTTTAATTTATTTTTTTTGTTTTAAACCATTATAATCTTCAACAATCAAACCATCTTTAATAGAAATAACTCTATCTGCGTGTTCTGCCACTTCTCGCTCATGCGTAATTAAAATTATTGTATGATGCTGGTTTCGATTTAAATCGGTAAAGGTTTTTAATACAATTTCTCCTGTTTTTGAATCCAAGTTTCCTGTTGGCTCATCAGCTAAAATTAATGATGGATTATTAACAAGAGCTCTAGCAATAGCCACTCTTTGCATTTGTCCTCCCGACAATTGATTACTTAAATGATCATACAAGCCATCGTCTAATCCTGCATTTTTTAAAGCTGCCCTAGCCATAACTTCTCTTTTTATTTTAGAAACATCTGCATAAACCAACGGAACACTAACATTACGCAATACCGTAGCTCGGGGCAATAAATTAAATGTTTGAAAAACAAAACCTATTTTTTTATTTCTAATATCTGCCAATTCATCATCCGACATTTTGGAAACATTTTTTCCATCTAAAAAATAATCTCCTCCAGTAGGAACATCTAAAGCTCCTATAATATTCATTAATGTTGACTTTCCAGAACCAGATGGTCCGGTAATAGCTACAAATTCTCCGTCTTTAATAGTAATAGAAATACCCCTTAAAACAGATGTAACTCCCGCACTGGTAATATATTCTTTAGTTATATTTTTAAGTTCAATCATAAATTAATTTTTAAACTAATTAGGAGGACCGCCCAATCCTTGCATCATCATATTTGCCCCATTACTTCTAGTAGTATTTGATGTGGTCGAAGTTGATGCTTTTGTAGAATTAGAAACACCAGAAAGAATACTGGAAATGACTTGATCTCCTTCTGATAAACCGGTAAGTATTTCTGTAAAATAATCATTGGCAGAGCCTATTTCTACGGTTTTATTAATGGGTGCATCAATTAAAGAAACTCCTTTGCTAACATCTAAAAGATTTTCATCAATTGTTGTTACTGGAACCTCGACATAATAGGAATTATTAATAGACTTTATCGCTGAATTAGGAACTAATAATGCGCCTGTTTTCACTTCAGTAATTATATTAACAGAAGCGCTCATTCCAGGCTTTACCAAGCTAGCATCATCCTCAAAACTAATTTCGACATTATAATTAACTACCCCCGAAGATACGGTTCCAATTGCATCAACCTGTGTTACTTTTCCAGTCAAACTAACATCCTCAAGTGCATCAAAAGTTAAAGTTGCCGCATTTCCTACTATAATTTTTGAAATATCAACCTCATTTAAAGAAACACTAACTATTTTTCCTTTTGAAATAAAAGTTGCAAGCGAGGCGCCAGAAGAAACAGAGTCTCCTTTGGAAACATTAATCTTGGCAACCGTTCCAGAAAAAGGAGCTGTAATATAATAATTGTTTAAATTTTTTTGAGCAGACAATAATGAGTTATATTTTTGATTTACGGATAATTCTTGTGATTTAATATTAAGCTCCGTAGCTCCGGCTCTAATCTTATCCAAAGAAATTTGTTTTTCTATAATAGTTCTATCCGTACTCTCATATGATTTTTTGTAATTAGTGATCGATTGTTTGATTGAAAGCAAAGAAGAAAAAAGGCTATTAGTCTTACTTATATAAGTACTCAATGTTGTAAGTTGAGTATCAGCTATTAAATTATATGTCAAATTTCTTTTAATTAGCTCATCTTTATAAAATTGAACTAAATTGTTGGAGCTTTTTACTGCTTCTGCAATGAACATAGTAGTATTATATGTTTGATCAATTAAAACATCTATATCATCAACAGGAGAATCCCTATTTGTCTTTTTGTAATCATTAAAATTTTTATCATAGGCCTCTCTTGCGATCAAATATTTAGCATAAGCATCATCTTTATAATTTAAGGCATTTTCGTCGTAACTTTTTATGCTATCAATATAATAATCTGCATTTCCCTGATTAGAAATAATCGCATGACCATAAAGAATATTATTTAATCCTGTTATAATACTTGGTAAATCCAAAAATGCATTGGAAACAGAAGTAAATCCATCCGAATAAGCCTTTTTCAGATTACTTTCCGCATCTTCTTTAGATTGTTGAGCATTAATTAAAGAATTCTCTGCTTGCAAAATTGTTAATTCATCAGCCGGAGCTTTTAATTCCTCCAAAGACAACATTGCCAGATCATAACTAGATTGAGCATCTTTAATCGCTTGCTCGGCATCTGTTGAATCTATTTTTAATAAAAGTTTTCCATCTCCAACTTCTTGTCCAACTGTAACACCAACATAGGTAATCTCCCCAGAAACCTTAGCATTAATAGTTGCCTCATTCGAAGTCGCCACCTGTCCCGTACCAGAAACAGAACTTATTAAAACCCCCTTAGTTACAGACGAAACCACATATTTAGAATCAACTTGCTGCTTACTTATTGAACTAAAAACAAACCATCCAGAAAAAACCAATACCACAATCGCAACAGAAGAAACTATTTTATGCGCAAAGATAAATTTAACTATTTTTTTAAACATATTTTTTTAATTAATTCCTTGTTTTAAAAAGGGACGAAAAGAATTCTTTGTATTTGTAGGAGGTGGCGGTAAAATCCTAAGAAGCTTTGCTGATATTTGCCCACTATCATCAGGCTCACCTATAACAACAATCCAATTACCCTCTTTAAGATCATTCAACTCCAAATTTTGTTTTAAATTTTTAATTACTGTTTCATCATTAATGACAACTACTTTCTCTGTCTCGTGACGATCTTTTATTACAACACTAGATCCATCAATTTTTATAATTTGCCCCATAACCCCATGAGCATCCATAAAATCATCAGGTCCCATCATATTATTAGGAAAATCTTTTGCTGGTCCAGCAAAATTACGATAATAATTTTCTCCCCATTTATAAGAAAAATTAGCTTCTTTAAAACCGACCATCATACCTAATCGAAAAACCAACAAAAGGACAATTAAAGCAACTACTAAAAGAATAATCGCATTAAAAGTTTTTGATTGAAAAAATTTATTAAAATCCATATTGATTAGCTTTAATTATATTTATAACTTTCACATCTCTGCTGATAAGTTTAGTCAATTGCAATAACAAAAGAACAATTCCCAAGAAAAATATTGCTTCTATAATTGGAAAAGACTCTAAAAGAGTTAAGAAAAAATTTTGCCAATAATTAAGCACAATCATTGAATCGGAAAAAATTAAAGAAAAAAAATCTCCGAAACCTGAGGTAATCATTGCCTTTCTGACAAAATCAAAAGAAAAAACCAAACCAATTGATGAGCCCAAAATCGCGCAAGAAAAAATAAAAATTCTACGCTTTAAAAGTATTATTCTTTCTTCCGCTTCTATTCGATTTAATACTTTTATAAAAAGCCCTGCTGGTGGCTCAATGTCTGATTTTTTCCAATCTTTTTCCATACCTATACATACGCAAAATAAGCCACAATAGGTGCAAAAAAACACCCGAGATTGGGTGTTTTAAGAAAATTGTGGTTCAATTAATATTTTTCTAAGCTCTATTAATCCCCGCCTATATCGACTTTTTACTGTATTTAATTGTTCTCCTAAATTTTTTGAAATCTCCCGAAAAGTTAATTGTTCTTTGTATCGCATCAAAACCACATCGCGATATTTTGGGGATAATTGATTAATCGCCACCACTAACCTCTGCGCAAAATCTTTTTTTTCAAAAACTTCTAATGGCAAGGGATTTAAATCCGTTAAGGTTTCTATTATCACATTATTCCCATTAACGTCTTCGAATCTAGAAAAAGGAATTGTTTTTTTCTTTCGAAAAAAATCTATCATTGTATTTCTCGCCACTTGATATATCCATGCTTTAAACTTCTTCTCACGATCAAATTTTTTAATATTTTTCCAAATTTTTACAAATGTTTCTTGTGTGATATCTTCCGCATCATGAGAATTGTTTACATATTTATAAACAAAATTATAAATTGGCTTAAGGTAACGCGAAATCAAAATCTCTAAAGCTTTTTTATCGCCCTTTAAATATACTTCAACTAATTGTTCGTCTGTTAAATCTTGCATATTGTAATGAGCATTATAAACCAACCTATCTATTTAATCAATATCATTATTATTTTTCTTTAATTAGCGGTAATTCGATTGTAATTTGAGTGCCAACATTTTCCATTGAATCCACGGAAATCGTACCACTCATTAATTCTATAATTTGCTTAGTAATCCAAAGCCCCAAACCAGTTCCAACAATTTCTTCAGTCTTTTTATTTTTTACTCGATAAAATTTTTCAAACAAATGTTCTCTTTCTTTTGCGGTCATACCAATACCAGTATCTTTTATTAAAATAACCAAATTTTTATCTCTATTAAAAACTTTTACCTCTACACTGCCAGATGGAGTATATTTTATAGCATTACCAATAAGATTAATAAGAGCTTGTTTAAATTTATCCCTATCAATTTTTACTACAGGAATAATTTTTGTTTCAATTAAGCAATTTAAAATTAATTTTTTTTCATCTGCTTGAATTTTTAATTCTTTCACAGTTTCTTCAATAACAATTCCTGCATCCATTTCTTTTAAATCAATCTTTAATCTTCCTTGCTCAATGCGACTTACATTAAGCATATCTTCAATTAATACAGCCAAACGATCTGCCGAAGTGCTAATAATTGATAAATCTTCTTTTATTTGATCAGATAATTCTTGTGCCTCCTCCAATATCATTGAAGCATAGCCCTTAATAACAGTTATGGGCGTTCTTAATTCATGCGAAGCCATAGAAATAAACTCATCTTTCATCTCATCGATTTCTTTTATTTTATTGTATAAAATTGAATACTCAAATATGCGCGAATTGGCAAACAAAAGTAAAACAATAATCAATACCGTAACTATTAATATCCAAAAAGATTGCATTAGGGCGCTAGACAAACTACTGTCAATAAAATCAGCGGATAAGCGCATAGACAACAAAGCTTGCTTCTCACCCTGTTCATCGCTTAGTGGCAAAACCACCCACCAATATCGACTATTACCTTCTACTATTTTTTGAGCAATGGGATAATTTTTAATCCAAGAAAATTCATAAAGAGTGGGGCTGTTTTTTGATTCATTGTCGTTGTTGACTTTATTTTTATCTAAACCAGCAATTAATTTGTATTCCCCATTTTCTCGATAAAAAATATCAAAAACTTGCGTATCTGAATTATTGTTTTTCCATCTATCAACAAAAGATTGTATTTGTTCTGGAGAATCAAGCCTATCTACTAAAGCTGTATTTACCGCCTGTCCGATTGTAACTGCTCTTTCTTGCAAACTTTGATCAACCGTGGATTTAAAAAATTGTGAAAGCAAATATGTATTTAAAACTACTATACATGGAACAGCAATCATTAAAACAATCGAATAAATAACCTGTTTATTGTCTTGTAAAAATTTTATTTTTGATTTACTGGTATTCATAAAACTATTCTGTCATTTTTCTCCTAATTAATAAGAATGTTCCAACTAAAATCAATACAAATACCAAGCTTCCTACTATGTAATACATCATCATATTATTTGATTTATCTGGAATGTTAACAGCGTCTTCTATTCCAGCGAATTGATCCATGCTAACAGCTTGTGCTTTTTCAATAAAGAAAGGCATTGGCAAACTTGATTCCACGATACGACCCTTGTCATTATTAACAGCCACATAAACTTCATGTTTGCCATCTATTAATGATTTATCTAAATCATAAACCCAATTTCCATTAGCGTCAGTCTTAACAGTTAAAACAATTGGCATTACACTATAAATAAACAAAGTGATCACTTGATTTGGCTCTGCCTTACCTTTAAATCTAATAACAGCTGTTTCGTTGTCAGTTGACTTTATATTTTCAACAGCTGCAATTTGAATAGAATTACTAATAGTTACACTGCTAAGCTTAGGCTGTTCTATTGATTTACCTTGAACCAAAGCTTTATCAATACCAGTCAATTTAGACGAATCTACATCTTTAATATCTTTTGGATTTCCCAAACGTGCCTCAATATCATCAGCTATTCCATTTTGGTTACTATCAAAAACAATCGCCACAGGAGATAATGTTTGTTGTGTTGAAGTAGTATCAATCGCTAATAAACTAACAGACACTGGAGTAGTCGAAGAAGCTAAGGGCAAGTTTTCAACTTTTATTTGAACTGACTGTTGAGATTGTCCACTACTATTAATATTAACATTTACAGTTTTACTCTGAGTATCTATTGTAGCTGTATGACCAGAACTCTCTGTTAAAGATTGTTTTACTTCAGGAGCAATCACCACATTAAAATCATTTAAAATTAATTTATTAATTATATTATTACATTCTGTTTCATTTAAATTTTGACATTTAATAAGTTTGGGATAATGTGTTACAAAATATTGACGGCACTGCTCTTGATTGATGTATCCACTTGCCAAACATTCATTAGTAATTTTGGATTGATATTGATATATTTCGCAATCACCCTTATTGCTATATCCAGCTCGAATACATTCAGTTGGTAGCTGATCTGCAATTGTTGGTTGTACGGTAACTGACTCAGCTAATATTGGCTTTGTTGGCTTTATTACTTCTGGAGCTTCATATGTACAACTTCTTTCTGTTAACGGTTTTGCGCTAGTAATTGTCGGACAATTAGAAGTTAGCTTGCAAAGCCTGTATTGTTTTCCAGCAGAAGTACAAACACCCCAATTATCATCACACTGCCAAACATCTTTGCAGTCAGTATTTATTGACTCACAACTTTGTTCTAAAACAGGTTCACCAAAACAATTTTCTGGAGTTTTGGTTTTTATAGTTCTCTTTTGTTTTCCATTTTCACAAACACCCCACTCGGAATAATCAAAAATACATGCAGCTGTTTTAGTCGAACAACGAACAAATGCTGTTTCTGTGCTTCCTTTGCAAGTCCAAGTCCATGGATTCGTGCCAGTAAAACCAGAAAAAGTTCCAAAAAGACAAAGCGTGTTGGCTTCCGGTTCAGTTGTTGTAATTTTTCCATTAGCTGAACCGCACACACCGATTACGTTTGTTGTGGCTGTTTTCTGAGCTGAACAAGGAACTGCACCGCTCGTAGTTCCAAAACAATTCCATGTCCACTTATCATTACTGCTGGCAAAATTAGTCGCTATTCCAGACAAACAAAGATTTGATGAAGTTGATAAAAGAGAATTAAAAATTCCTGTGTTGGCCGAGCCACATTTTCCAATTGCAGTTGTTGTAGTTGTTTTCTGAGCTGAACAAGCAACAACACTACCTGTGCTCATTGAACAATCCCATGTCCATCCATCGCTATTACTAGCAAAATTAGTCGCTATTCCAGACAAACAAAGATTTGATGAAATCATTGAAAGATAAGTAAATGTACCTGTATTAGCTGAACCACAGCCGCTCGTTACAAGAGTACATTCCTCAGTGGCTGGACACGATACTATTGCAGAACCAACACAATCAGCACCACCGTTTAATGGAGCTGGATTTGTACAAGTGCGAGTAATCGTGCTGGCTGCACGACCACATTCTGTTGGGCAAGTATAAGTTGACCAACCGCCATCAACTTTTGTTATGCACGCTTCAGTGGCTGGACACGATACTATTGCAGAACCAACACAATCAGCACCACCGTTTAATGGAGCTGGATTTGTACAAGTGCGAGTAATCGTGCTGGCTGCACGACCACATTCTGTTGGGCAAGTATAAGTTGACCAACCGCCATTTGCACAAGACTGATCAGCAATAGTGGGTGTTCCTGAACAATTTGATGATGTTAAATAAATACATGACTTTTTATTATCCAATGATCTACAAGAACCCCAAAGCTGACAAGTAACAGAACATTCTGGGGCGATTAAAGTTGCACAATTAACAGGAGTTGTTCCAGCTGCGCCAGTACAAGTCCAGACCCATGGATTCGTTCCAGTAAAGCCAGAAAAATTAGAAAAATTACAAAAATTAGCTGTCGGCGCAGTTGTAGCAATTACACCACTAGCTGAGCCACAACTTGGATTGTGCGGCAAAGTAGAACAATTAATGGTTGTTCCATAATTATAACAACTCCATTGCCAAATAGAAAAATTATTTGGAATTGGATTACTAACTTTAGTTCCGTATAAGCACAAGGTTGCATCTGTTGGAGCAGCCGTAGCCACAGTTTGACTAGCTATTCCACATTGAGGCAAAACTGCAGTATCACCACTTATTGTAAAGCTGGTCGCTACTTCCGGACCAACATATAAACTATTATTTACATAAAAAATTTTAGCTATCCATGTTCCCGCAACTGCAAAACCAGGAATATCTATATTCCCTGACCAAGTATTTGTAGAGGCAATAATTGGTATGTCTAATGTAAAAAAATTGGTTGCAATATTGCTATTTTGAAACTTTACTCTAACGCTCTGAGCACTACTTGCATTACTTCCAGTAACAGTGGTCGTTATCCTTGTTCCAGCTACGATACTTGTATTAGATCCAGCAATTGGAACAACGCTAATACTTGAAAAACTCAAACTCGAACTAGAGCCGATACCAGGAACCGTATAAGTAAAATAATTCATTGAATCAACACTAGTATAAGCACTTGTCGCAAATCTATAAGAACTTATTTTAAATCTCCAAGTGCGATCAAAACTAACAGCATCAACATAAACAAAACCTTGCCATTCTGTTTTGTCTGTATTTATTGAAGTTAAATTTATTTCATTAATATCTGGATAACTTGTCAACGAGGTTGATAAACCTTTTGCCATTAAGCCACCTAAAATTGATGTTGGTCCGGTTGCTGTAGCATTTACGGTTATTTTTATTTTATTAACACCATCAACGACATAAGTTTCGGATGTTACATTATTTACCGTAAACGTCAAATCTAAATTTGCATCAACTTTTGTAAAAAAAGATTGACTCAATAAAAAAGTAGTAAAAATAAATAATGTTAATAATGATAAATATTTTATTATATTTTTTTTCATAATTTTTATGAAAAAACGCCCGCAAATAGGCGTTAAATCATTAACCTTTTAATTAAAAATAAATTGTTAGATTTTCCTGACATTACTTATTATTATAAAACACAATATTAAATAAAGCAAAGGTTTTGAGCTATATTTTTTTAAGTTTTTTTGCTAATTTTTCGGTTTCAATTAAAAGCTCATCAATTTCTTTTAATCCCTTATCCCAAAATTGTTTTTGCGTAATATCTATACCAGCCTTGGCGAATATTTCTTTGGGGCTGTCAGACAATCCTATGGAAAATATATTTTTAACTTTTTTTACAAAATCAATATCCTCTTTTATTAACTTTTGAAGAGACTTTGCAATCAATAAACCACTAGCATAGGTATAAACATAAAAATACGACCTAATATGACCCCAATATACCCACCAATTCTCAGAGCCTGGAGATTGCTCAATCGCATCACCCATATAAGCTTTCATATTTTTTTGGAAAATTAATCCTATCTCCTCTTTGGGCAAATAACCTATTTTTCTAAAAGCTTGATGTAAATCTTTTTCGAAATTATAACAAGCAATTTGACGTTGAATCGTTGAAACAGCATCTCCCAATCTATCAATTGATATTTTTAATCTTAATTCATCGTCAGCAGTTTTTAATAACTCATCCAAGACAAAACCCTCCATAAAAGTACTTGCCACCTCAGCCACTGCCAAAGAGTGACCAAAATTAATTGCATTTTCTTTTTTTCTAGTAAGCTCGCTATTAATTCCATGCCCAACCTCATGAGCAATAGTTAAAACATCATTTAATTTTCCGGTAAAATTCAATAAAATATAAGTTGGTTGCGTGATTAATCCATTACTACAATATGCTCCTCCGGTTTTTCCTTTGCGCGGCAAAACATCAATTTGTTTGTTTTTTATAAATCCCTCCAGTATTTCTCCAAACTCTTTGTCCAAATTATTAAAAGACCTCAAAACTAATTTTAAAGCTTCTTCGTAAGTATATTTTTTATTTATTTCTCCATACTCCAACATTCGTTCATGATATTTCAATTTTTTAACTCCCGCTAATTTTGCTTTTAATTTATAAAATCTTGCGGAAATATCAAACCTAGATTTAACTGCCTCATTCAAAGCATCCACCATTTTTGTTGTAACATCATCACTCAGATGCCTCGCCGAATCTGGCCTCTCAAACCCACGCAATTCATCATTAACTTTTTTATCTTGTAAAACAGAATTAATTTCGTGTTCCGCTATCTCGATATTATCTTTTAATATTTCATTAAACGCTTTGGCTGCCTCATCTCTAACTTGTTTTTTATTGTTTCCAAGCAAAGCTGAAATCTCACTAAAATTTTTATTTCTTCTTTTGCCGTCTTCATCTAAAATTACTCTTTCTTCCTTAGACAAAAAAGCCTCAGTCATCATCACCCAATTATCAAAAGCAGTCGCTTGTTTAAGATTGATAATTTTTTCTTCGGCTTCGCTCAAAAAATATCTTTCTTTTTCAAATATTCTACTTAAAAAATGCTGATAATCTTTCAAGTCTTTTTGTTCTAAAAATTGTTTCTGTTTTTCTTTAGAAATTTTCCCCAAACTTAAATAGAAAAACTCCATTTCATTGCTTATCTTTTGGGTAAAATCATTGGCCTGATTAAGCCTTGCTCTAATTTTTTTATCTAATTGATTTTGAGAATTTCGATAAGTAAAATAATAAAGCTCTTTAATTCCAGGACCATAGAACCTATTCCATTTTTCATAATCATCCAGGGCTTGTCTTAAAATTCTACTATCATCCAGATAAGATTTATTATTTTTCCATTTTTTAACAAATTTGTTTGTTTCTTTGATTATTTTTCCTCTCTCTATTTCCATCTCAGAATCATTGTCATTTTTAAACAAAGGTGTTAGATCCCATTCGGTTTTTTGATTATCTCTTTTCATTTTCTTAATTTATTTTATTTTTCTCTTTTAAAAAAACCCTAGACATTCTTTCAGAAACTTTTTTTAATAACCAACCCAAAGCAATAAATAAAATCAGATACAAAGACACGGCCAACCAATTTGGCAAAAACTTAAAAAACACATCATATCTATACAAAATCGGCCAATGTAATAAATAAATTTCATAAGAATAAATTCCCAACAAGCTAAATAACTTTATCTCATTTTTTTTCAATAAAAATACTCCAACAAAAGATAAAGTAACAATAATACTAATAAGTTGATTTATATTTATACTTTTTCCTGCACCAGAATGATAAAAACCATAAACAATCACAAGTCCAAAAATTACAATCAATAAATAAGAGGCAATACTTTTAAAAACTTTAGACCATCTATGAAAATTAATTTTAGCGATAGTATCAGTGGCTAATTTTTTTAAAATTAATCCTGATTCACTGCAAATTAATCCACCAAATAAAACCCCTATTGGAAAGGCCCATGAATGAATTTCGTAAAAATATCTTACTCCTCCAATAAAACTAATATTAAGAGCGAGAAAACTTATTACGTAAATTAAAATAGCCGAAACCCAAGGCCTTTTTTTGATAAACACCAAAGGAAAAATAAAATAATAAAATAAAATAAGCGTAAAATACCATAAAGGAGAATTAATATCAGAATACATATCAGCTGTTGGAAAAAACCCAAGAAAAGAAGACATTATATAACTTATCGAATACCCCTTACTTAAAACAAAAAAATCCAATAAAAAGAAAGTGCTCAAAATCAACCAAAATGGAATTAACAACTTCAAAAGACGATCTTTATAAAATTTTGCAACTGAACGTGATTTTTTAATAGCACTCACAACCAAACCATATCCTGACAAAAACAAAAACAAATCAACTCCCACTCCAGAAATAGTAGACAAAGGAAATAAAAACCTATTATCACTAACTAAAAAATAACCTATATGCCCAAAAATAACAGTTAGAATAGCTACCCCCTTAAGCTCATTAGTAATTGAAATAGGAAAAAATCCTTCTGATTTTTTTTTACGCAAAGACAGCAAAATAGCAAACACAAAAATTGCTATAAAGATATAAGTTCCTGTGATTGGGTTATCAATTAATATTTTCATAAATTATCTGCGATAAAATCTTATAACCAATCTTGCTGGGATGAAAAGAATCAACTGCATAGTGTGTTCCATCTCTTTCAAACATTTTTTCTGTAGGCGTAGCAATATCAATATATTTAATACTATGCTCTTGAGCTATATTTTTAATAATCTCATTAAATTTAACTGTTTTGTTCTTAAAATATGCATTATAAGGAGGCAAATAAAGCGTATTTGATCCAATAAAAGGAATATTAATTAAATAAATTTTTGATTTATCGTTTTTAACTAATTCGCTAACTATATATTCGTAATTATTTTTAAATTCTTTTTCGCTTATATTTTCTCTTACATCATTTACGCCAATCAACACAGTAACAATATCGGGTTTTTCTTCAATGGCCAATTTTAATAAATTTTTACTTATTAAATCTTCTGTTCTCGCCCCCAAAAGAGAAAAATCTTTAAGAATTACTTCTTTGTCGCTTGCCAAATTTTCAGACAAAAGATAAGGATATGATTCTTCGTAATTATCCGCACCCACTCCGGCGGTTAAACTATCGCCCAAAGCTGCATATTTTATTTTTTGTGAATTTTCTGAATTAATAATATACATATATTGAGTATCAACTGTTTTTAATCCACCCGATCTAATTCGATTATAAATATTAGCATAACCAAACCATAAATATCCGATTATAACCGCAATCAAAACCAAAAATATAGTTAAAAACTTTTTCTTAATCATAATATTATTATTTTATAATAAATAAACCAATAAAGCAAAAAATCGACCGATTTGCGGTCGATTTCAGCAAAAAACTATTTATTCAAGTCTCCTTTTACCATATTTATAGCTTCTTTTACGGTGCTCATAAATTGAGCTGGAAAAATTATCGTGGAATTCTTTTCAATACTAATCTCTGCCATTGTTTGTAATGTTCTTAATTGTAAGGCAACCGGATGACTAGCAATCAAATCAGCTGCTTGTCCCAATTTTTCAGCTGCTTGAAATTCACCCTCAGCTGCAACAATTTTAGCTCTTCTCTCTCGTTCTGCTTCAGCCTCTTTTGCCATTGCTCTTTGCATATTTTCCGGCAAAGTAATATCTTTTATTTCCACTGCCACTACTTGCACACCCCAAGGTTCTGTATGTCCATCTATAACATTTTTAATTTGACTATTAATGTCAGCTGTTTTCGACAAAAGTTGATCTAACTGAAATTGCCCTACTACATTTCTAACTGTTGTTTGACTAATTTGATTTACTGCAGAAAAAACATCTTCTATGACCACCACTGATTTTACTGGATCAACAATATGATAATAAGCCACAGCTGCAATATCAATTGAGACATTGTCTTTAGTTATTATTTTTTGCGAAGGAATTCCCATTGTTACTGTCCTTAAACTAACTTTTACCATTTTTTCAAAAATAGGAATTAAAAATATAAGACCTGGGCCCCTAGTTTCTCTATATCTTCCCAAAAAGAAAACTACTGCTCTTTCATACTGATTAATTATACGTAGACTATAAAGAATAATAATAATTACAGCAATTATTAAATATATTATTAAAAGATTCATATTTTATTTTTTTAAATTTTATATTATTAACAAAACTAATTACACAAAACTTTTTTTCTTTCTATGCGCATCATATCCAATCTCGAGACTTGAATATAAAATAAAAAATACATGCCACAAAAAATATCAACAAAACAACAATCGGAAAAGCAAGCGAATTATTTGCCAATGGCAAAGGCACATTCATCCCAAAAACACTAGAAACTATGGTCGGAACCGTAAGAATTACTGTTAAAGAAGTCAATAAACGAATAGTTTTATTAAGGTCATTAGTAAAAATAGCTTGATAAGAATCTCTTAGATTTTTAATACTTTTAACGCTAACCGTACAATTATCCACAGATTGCCTGATAGCAATAATCATATCTTCCAATAAATCATCATCATTACTATACAGATGCACATACCCGCCCTTAGAAATAGCCTCAATTACTGTTTTCATAGGCGTTAGAGCTGAAATATATTGATTTAATATTTCCTCACCTTCAATTAAATTAGTAATATCCAAACCTTTAATTTTTTTTAATCCTTTTTTTTGATTTAAAACATTGTTTTTTACTCTTTTAATCTCTTTAGTAAAATTTTTAGAAATCAATAATAGAAAATGAATTAAAAACTTACTGCGTTGCGTAGTGGGAAAAGTCATTTTTCCATCAATAATAGATCTGATTGTTTTATTTCTTCCCGGAGAAATGGTTATTAAATATTTTTTATTTATAATTACTGTTAGTGGCGTAGTATAAATATCTTCTTTGTCTTGCTCTTGAGTATCTCTAATAAACAAAATAACATTTTCATTTTCTCTTTCAATGCGGGGCAACTCGTACAAATCCAGAGTATCTTCAATGTCGGGTATATCCAAATTGGTTATTTCCGCAATAAATTCAATGTCTTTAATTTTGGCATTTTCAATATTAACCCAACACCCATCTCGCAAGGAATCTATTTTTTCCAGCACATCTTCTTTTATGCCTTTGTAAAAAATTTCTACCATTTTATTAAAAAATTTTATTTATTAAAACCATTATATCAATATTTTTACAAAATAAAAAGACAGACTCATTGTCTGTCTTTTTTTATTCAAAAACTATTCTGTAGTTACACCATCAAATTCTAAATCACCTGCCTCAGCTTCTTCTTTTGTTGCTCTAATAATACCGTCTTTGTGATGAGCTGGCGAATAAATAGTATACAATTTCAAATCTTCTGTTTCTGAAGTATTAATAACATTATGTTGCGCACCCGATGGAACTATTATTGCAGCCCCATCGCTAATTTCATATTCATTGCCATCAATAATACATTTTCCATTACCTTTCTCAATACGAAGAAACTGATCGTTATCTTCGTGTACCTCCATGCCTATTTCTTCACTTGGTTTCAAACTCATTAATACTAGCTGACTATGCTTGGAAGTATAAAGAACTTTACGAAAATTATCATTTTCTAAAGTAAGTTTTTCTATATTTGCGTTATATCCTTTCATATATTTAATAATTTTAATTATTATTATACAAATATTATACCATTAATACTATAAAACAAAAACAATATTTATCCCAATAACTCATTTAATAAATCATCAACTCCTATTTTATTTTTTGCCGAATAAGGAATAATCTTATGAAATCCAATCAATTCTTTTATTTTTTTAAATTGCTCTTCATAATCTGATTTTTTTATTTTATCTATTTTATTAGCCACCACTACTATATTTTTTCTATAATCCTCCAAACTATATAACATATCTAAATCATCTCTCGTTGGTCCAACGCTAGCGTCGATTATTAAAACTATCCTCTTTTGTTCGTAATTAGAAACAAAAAAATACCAATTCACCATGGCTCTTAGGCTGTTTTTTAATTTATCTGGAACCTTAGCATAACCATAGCCAGGCAAATCAACAAAATATAAAGAATTATTAATTAAAAAAATATTTATCTTTTGCGTGCGACCAGGAAAAGAACTGGTTTTAGCCAAATCATTTTGATTAACTAGAGAATTAATAACACTAGATTTTCCGGCATTGGAACGACCAATAAAAGCCACTTGCGGAATACCATCTTCAAGTGAACTGTCGCTGCCGAGCACGCCTTTTATAAATTGAGCGGATTCTATCTTCATATATCTTTAATATAATAATAACCAAAACTAGATACTTTAACTTATGTACCTGATGACACTTATTTCATCACAAAGAATCAAACTATTTCTTTTTATCTTTTTTTGGTTTTTTGGTCTCTTTTCTTTGAGAATTATTTCCTTTTGCCATATTTTTATCTAATTTGAAGACTGCTTATATAAAAAGCATATCATTGTATTTATTTTTAAACAACTAAAAAACCGCCCACTAACCAATGGACGGCTTATTATTATTTTTTAACTGACTTCTTTTTAATAGCAACTTTCTTACTTGCAGTCTTTTTAAGATTTTTTGGTTTTTCTTTTTTTGCCACTACCGCTGATTTTTTAGGTTTTTCTTTTTTTGTAGTCGCTACTATTTTTTTAGGTTTTTCTTTTTTTTCGATTTTTATTTCCTTTCTTTCAATTACAACATCTTTCTTTTCTTCTTTTACAGAGGGATTTAAAATTTTCAAAATTCTATCCAATTTAGCATTTAAGGCGTCAAATTGATCTTTGTATTGATCGCTTGTTTTACTGCTTTTGTTTGAAAAATCTCCATTTTTATCAAAACAGTCCTTACAATAAACAGGTCTATCTTCGGTTGGCCTAAAGGGAAGTTCAAATCTTTTTCCGCAAGTAGCACAAATTGCATCAAACATTTTCTTATCTTGAAATCTAGGTCTTTGATCTCTTCTTTCTGTTCTATCTGAAACCGATCCGCCACCGCGAGACGTAAAACACTCACTACAATAAACAGGCTTGTCGCTAGTCGGCAAAAAAGGAACCTGGCATTTTCTACCACAATCACTGCAAATAGCGTCGTGCATTTGCGGCCTTCCCCTATCTCTGTCTCCAAAACGCTTTTTGCCTGAATCCCTTCTTTTAAAATCACTTTCTCTAGAAGAGTTTCTTTTTTCCTTATTAAAGATATTATCGAAATTTTTCATATTTTTTGTATATATTAATCTGTGGGAGTCATTATAGGCTATATATGATTATAAAGCAATTAAAATATCAAAAAATTGAACTTTTACGTTTTAATTTCAAAATCTACTTTTTAATTATTTTCTTTCCTTTTTGGATTACTTTTGCAGCACTTTTTTCAACATCACGCTTCATAACCTTAGCCGAACCGCTAATTACTTTCCAATGTTTTTTTAAATCTCGTGCTAATAATTTTATTTCTTCGCGACCAGCCTTTTTTCCTTTTTCATATTCCATAGCTACAGAATCAATAATTTCAGAATAAACAGGCTCTGTGATTTCTTTGGCCATTTCCAATTTTTCTACCACATCCCCCTTCATTTTAATAACCCAAGCCTTAGCATGTTTTTGATTTTTCTTTCCTTTTGGCCCAAAGAAAAAATAGGCTGTTGCAGCCAACCCTGCCAAGCTTGCCCCAAGAACAGCTAATCCTATTGCACTAGATTTATTTTTTGTTGTTGTTTTCATTTTTATTAAAATTATTATTTATTATTTGATACTATAATTATAGCATTAATTAAAAATAATTACTTGATTTTTAAATAAAAACCAACAAGAAAACAAAATACATATTTTAAATAGAGTAAATATATAAAAACCTTTCCCACTCCTTAATGCACTTTTCGGTTAAATCAATCACATCAATTAATGTTCCAAACTCTTCGACATCAAGACCAAACCTGTTTTCTTTTTTGGTAGGATCATAATAATTAACAATAGGCGTCACAATACCAAAAGTTTTATGTTCAATAAAATGATTTTGCGACTCATATTGATTTATTTCTTTATGTTTTTGTTTATTAGCCATATCTTTGCAAAGAGACAACCAAATACTTTTTGAAATAAAAATATTAATATCTCTCGCTCCGTAACGGCTTTGAATCAACCAATCGCGCAAATGATAACACTGAATAAAAAAAGAGGTAAAAGCATCTACTGCATTTTTAAAATTATCATCTGTGGCAATAGAAAAACGCTCAAGATCTTCTCTGAGCCTCTTTATTCTGTCTAATTGTTCTTGATATGGTAATAAATTTTTCATAACTTCACAGCCAAATTAACATAAGTCACAAAAAATAACAACAAAAAAACATCTTAATTTAATTAAAAACCGAGATGTTCTTTATTTTTCAACTACAGCTATTTGATTAATTTCTAATACATCTCACGGAATAACCTCTTGCTCGAACATCAACACCGGGATTATATCCAATCAAACCAAAAGAAATACTATAAGAACCGGGATTGCTAGTCGAGCTGCTCCAATAACAAGAACTGGTTCCCACAAGAGCAAGAATAGCGTTGTTATGTTGTCGATAACCACCAGCTGGCATCTTTAAAGAAGAGGCGTAAACAGCATCACGTCCATCCCAATCTCCGGCAGAAATTTCAGCATTCCACTCTGATATTGTAGGCAAGCGCCATCCAGAAGGACAAGGGGTATTAGTGCCACCATCTCCTTGCCATAAATTGCTGTTCTGAGGAGATCTCCAATCATAAAAACCGGCACCATTTATAATAAAATTACTATGTCCAGGATCATCGGTACTAGACAAGGTACTAGTTGTTCCACTTGTACGAAGTTGATGATCATCGTCCAATCTTCCCCACTGAAACAAGTCACCATAAGCAGCTGTATCATCATAAGCAATAGCAACTTGACTAGCTCCAAGATTACGATCCATCCAACACTTACCTGCTGGCGATATTACTGTCCCATAAGTTACACTGCCACTCCTATAAGTAAAATTAACTGTTTCGCCACAAGTAGTATAAACAGCTGTCGCAATACTACTATTGGCATAGCCAGACTTAACCGCTAAAGCTTTAACTGTTCCAGCAGAATTTATAACCAATGGCGTCACAGCTTGATTAATTGATGATGTTGTTGGATCACTTCCATCAAGAGTATAGTAAATAGCATCCGCCCCGGCCGAAGTAATTGTTACGGTTGTGCTAAGCATAATAATCCCGGCAGATGGACCAAAGGTTGGAGTTGCTTGAGTACCATAAAGAGTTGCCCAAGTATTTGTAATACTGTCGTATTGATAAACGCTATTATCGCTCAGAACCGCTTCTAAAGTAAAACTCTCGCCATCTATGTTTGAATATGTGTAAACATAATAATTTCCGTCAGGGTCAACTGGTGGATTTGGTAAATAGATCTGAATATCTTCTTCTAGGGTTGTGCAAGGATTATCCCCGCCACCGATAGTACAAGCATAGGTTGTATTTGGCGGGACATCCGAACTTCCAGGAAGACCATTGTTTCTAATAGAGTACATTAGAATTACTTTTTCTATAGTCGCAGTATCTACCTTTCTTTTTGCATCTTTGGACATATCGATTGTGTCATTCATAGAAACGAAAATAAAGCCAGAGAGTATTCCGACAATTGCAACAACAACTAGAAGCTCGATCAGAGTAAAAGCCCGATTAAATGGCATAAATTTCATCGGGTAAACTTTTTTAATATTTTTCATTGTTCTAATGTTCCTTAATGTTCTTTTTATTTATTAAAATTATTATACCAAAAAACCAATTCAAAAACAAAGCTTCATCAATTTAAATTTAAAAAAAGAAAAAAAGAATGTTAAGGTATTCGATACCTTAACATTCCTATTTAAAAAAATAATCTGTTAAAAAAGCGTCAAATAAGAATGTTTAGGGGGCAAATGTTTAGGTGTCCGACACCTAAACATTCTGAAAATGCGCCTTTCTTTAGTTTATATATTTTTTTGTTGAATTTTACTATAAAGTTTATTTATTTTTCTTCGATAAAAAAATTTACGAATTTCTTCTACTAAAACAATTGAAAAAGCAATTGGAATAATCATCAACCATTCTGAAAGAGAAAGTGAAGTAACGTGTAAAATCTTTTGTAAAAAAGGAGTATAAAGTGCAATAAACTGTAAAAATATAACAATCACAGTAGCTCCAACTAAAAACTTATTAGAGAAAGGATTCATTTTAAATATTGATTCGCTTTCTGACCTACAATTCCAAGCATTGAACCATTGAAACGCCGCAAGCGTAGTAAGTGATATTGTCCACGCTTTAACAATATCAACTTCAAAATACCCCCTAAAAAGATACAAGGTTCCAATAGCCATTGGTAAAGCCATAAACAAAATCCTTTGACTCATAAATCCATCAATAATCCATTTTTTAGGACGCTCAAATTTTCCCTGCATTAATCCTTTTTCTTGCGGCTCCATAGCAAGAGCGACATCAAGAAATCCGTCTGTCACAAAATTAAGCCAAATAATTTGTGCCGCAAGAAGAGGCAAGGGATATCCTAAAACAAGTGCACCAATAATAACTAAAATCTCTCCTATGTTTGTGGAAAAAAGATAAAGAATAATTTTTTTAATTGTTTTATAAATCCCCCTACCTTCTTCAGCAGCAGAAACTATACTTGCAAAATTATCATCCAAAAGTATTATATCAGCAGCTTCTTTCGCCACCTCTGTTCCAATTAGTCCCATAGCTACGCCCAAATCAGCCCCAACCAATGATGGCGCATCATTTACTCCGTCTCCCGTCATAGCGACAATCTCCCCGCGTTTACGATAAGCTTGGATAATACGCAATTTATGATTGGGTGTAACTCTGGCAAAAACCGTAACGTGAGTAAGTTTTTTTTCTAATTCCCTATCTGACATAGAATCAATCTCTCCTCCAGTAAGAACATCGTCTCCTTTGTGCCAAATATCAGCTTCCCTTGCAATTGCCTGAGCCGTCAAACTATGATCTCCAGTAATCATAACCACTTTCATATCTGCCGCCACTACCCTTTGTATTGCCTCCTTAACTTCCGGACGAAGAGCATCATTCATACCAAAAAAACCAACAAAAGTAAGCAAAGGCATTTTATTAGAATCAATGGTTTTTTCAGTATTCGGATTAATAGCATAAGCCACAACTCTAAAACCATTTTGCGCAAAATCATGAAAGGCTGCCTCCAGCTTCTTTTTACTTTCCTTATTCAAAGCACTGATTTTGTCCTTGAACCAAACATTACTACAAAGTTCAAGTATTTTTTCTGGAGCGCCAATAACAGTAAGAAAATTTTTACCCTCAACAACTCTAATCGTAGCATGATATTTTTTTTGATAATCAAAAGGTAATTCAAAAATTTTTGGTGACTCTTGTTTTGTCACGTCATGCCTAAATCCAATTTTTTCTGAAAAAACCTGTATCGCTGCTTCAGTAGGATCTCCTGCAATTTTCCAAGCATTAGATTCTTCTAAGAAAAAAAGTCTAGCGTCAGCACAAAATTCACCAACTCTTCCACTAAAAAGAAGTTCCGGATAATTTAAAGGATCGACAACCTTATCATTAAAAATAATTTCACCTTTTGGCTCGTATCCATTGCCTGTAATATCAAAAGTTTTACCACCAACATATACGCGCTGAATTAACATTTCATTTTTTGTAAGTGTTCCTGTTTTATCTACTGCTATAATTTTTGTTTGCCCTAAAGCCTCAATTGATTGCAATCTCTTTACTAAAACGTTACGCTTTGCCATTCTTTGAACCCCAGTAGCTAAAACCAAAGTCATAACTATGGGAAGCCCTTCAGGAATAATAGAAACTGAAACAGCCACAGCTAAAGTAAACATTTCTTCAAGAGATTTGCCGGAAACAACACCTAAAAGAATCAACAAAATACTGATAATAATTACCGCCACAACAATAAGACGCGAAAAATAACGAATCGTAGTTTTTAAAGGAATTTCAGTATTAATAGAAGTTATTTTTTGAGCAATTTTTCCAATTTCTGTTGTGATTCCTGTAGCAACAACAATTGCGACACCATTTCCACTTAGAATATGCGTACCCTTGAATATCATATTCCTTTGATTCGACGCAGATAAATTATCTACCACTTTATCGATTTTAATTACAGGATCAGACTCACCCGTAAGACTGGCCTCATCCACTTTAAGCGTGTTAGAAAAAATAATCCTTGCATCAGCTGGAACTTTCTCTCCCTCTTGCAAAACAATAATATCACCAGGAACTATTTCAACATCTGAAATTACTAATTCTTTTCCGTCTCGCAAAACAGTAGCCGAAGTCTCCGCAAGTCTTTTTAATGCAAGTAACGCATTTTGAGCTTTGCCTTCTTGAGCTGTTCCAACAACTGCATTAAAAAGAAGTATAGTAAAAATAATCGAAGCATCAACAAGCTCTCCCATCGCAAAAACAATGCCCACCGCAATAAAAAGCACATAAATTAAAGGACTCTTAAACTGTCGTAAAAAAATAACAAAAAGACTATCCGTCTTGCTTTCAGGAAGTTTGTTGGGTCCATATTCTTTAAAACGATTTTTCACTTCTTCTTTTGTTAGGCCATCTGTCCGAGAATGAAGAACATCGATAACATCGCTAGTCTTTTTTGTATGCCATAAAATCTGCTGCATTTAATTTTTAAATAAATTTTTAATCCAATGCCAGTGTAAAATCAGATGCACCACAATAACTCCGATAAAAATTAAAGAGCAAACTGTGTGAATGTCTGCCCAATTATAACGAGTCAATCCTAAAAATAAATTAACATCTAGCTCTCCTCTTCCCCCTTGAAAACCTTGACCTTGAGGTAAAATTTTCCAAAGAATAACTCCGGAAAAAAAAGAAGTTAACATAAATAAAAAACCAAAAATATTAACAATTGTATTTATTTTTTTCATATATTTTTATTATATCATAAACCAAAAGCCACCTAAAGGTGGTTTCTTTTTTTTATTAAAATTTTACTAATAACAAGCCGGACAAAATGTTTCTTCCTCGATTAATTGTTCTAATCCTGGAATAGGCTCAAAATCTTCTATCTCCTTGGCTGGAGTAGGAGCAACATACTTAACTTCTTTATTTATGGGAATATCTTTATTAGATGCAGATATTTGTTTTGCTTTTAATATCCATGCATCAAAAGATGTCCAAACAATATTCTTAGAGCTTAAAGCATTTTGATAAACATTCCACCACTCTGTTCTAGTTCCACCAAGATAAGCGTGCGACACAAGAATTAAATTTTCTGAACCTTTTAAAAGACTTCCCTCAACAACTTTTTTGAAATCATTGGCATCTGCACCCCTAGCCCAAAGACTATAATCACACAACGACCCAGATCCCATCTCCTCAAATTCTATATTTGAAACCGAAATTATTTTAACATTATATTCTTTGGGAGCATAAACAATGGCTTTTACTCCTTGAGTACCTCTAGCTAATACATATTCTATTCCTAAAGCATCGGCTGCCTTTAATGTATTTTCATCATAAGCAAAATATCTACTTCCAAAAACTTTCATTTTTTTACCAGTAATATTATATATCAACTCTTGAGCTTCTTTCATGTATTGATACTGATTTTCGTAAGGCATATCCCAAAAAGGTTCACTATCATATCCTCCAGCTATTTCATATCCTTTATTTGCTAATCTTTTAAAAACATCGGGATATTCATTAAGAACATTATCTTGAACTTTTACTAAGGCACCGATATTCCTTTTGTCTAACTCTTTTTCCCAATTTAACACTCCTTCAATTTTTTCAAACTCAATTAACATAATTAACCCATTAGTAGCTTTTTTTTGATACAAATAAAAACTACCTAAAAAAATACTTATTACTATTATTAAAATTAATAATATTAGGTATTGTTTTTTCATATTTTATTTATTAATAATTTTTATAGCTTTACCTTCGACAAGGGCTTCCGCAATTTTTTTCCTTGCTGAAGTTAAAATTCTCTGAAGAGTACTTTGTGAAATATTCATTTTAATCGCTGCCTCTTTCTGATCCAATCCTTCATAATCACAGAATCTTAAAACCTCCAACTCATCCATCTCCAAACCAACTTCTTCCAATAGAGACAATGGAATTGCCCTAGGTTTAAAATATGTCACACTTGGATTAAAACATATTTTTCTTGGTTTTATTGGTCTCACCATAATTACTTATCTTTATTTTGATTAATAACTTCAACTAATTTAATTTTATCTACTTCGCCACTTAAACGCAAGAATTCAACATCATCTTTATCTAAGAATATAAAGGTTGGCATAGCAGTAATATTATATTTATCTACAAAATCTTTATTTTGATCAAAATCAAAATATTCAGTTTGAAGCCAGGGATTTTCTGATTCTATTTCTTTCCATCTTGGCCCCATAACTTTACAACCCGAACACCAAACTGCTCCAATTTTTAATACTTTCATAAAATCTTTATTAATTTTATTATAAAATACAAAAACATCCCGTCCTTATGAGACGGGATACTTTTTATTCTTGATTTTCAATTTCAGTAATTCTTTCTTTGACAGCCTTTAATTCTTCTTCCAGCGATACTGCCTCTTCTTTAAGTAAATCTTTTTCTTCTTTTTTGGTAAAAAATCTTCTACCTCCGAATCCTCTACCAAAACCACGACCCAAACCATTGCAACATGGACCCATTCCTCTTCCTGTTCTAGCCCCCATTCCCATTGGTCCTGTTTTATCTAAATTAGGCATATGTTTATTAATTATTGATTCTTATATAGCGATATGACTAGTATCGCCACCTATTATGAGTATATATTCATAACAATATCTTGTCAAGCATACAAAACGACCATCAAAATGATGGTCGCTACTCCCCTTAAATTTTAAATTTATTTTTTTACTTATCTAGAAAATAATCTAAATACCCAACCAAACAAACTAAATCCTTTTTGAGAACTCTCCAAGACACTCTCAATTTCCGAATTGGCTTGTTCAAGAAGTTGAGCTTGTTGAGTCAAAACTTGTTGATCTGCCTGGTCACTAAGTTGCGTTTTAATTTGATTTAATTGTTGAATTTGTTCACGATTTTGTTCCAATATTTTTTCTGCATTACTTATCTCTGCATAATTAGGGCCAACAAAAAATTTAACAAATTCATTGCGACTCTGTACTTTTTGTAAGCTTTCTTCTATTTTTTCTTGATTTTGAGTTTGAGTTTGAGCAATAATTTTTATTTCTTGACCAATCCCTGTGTTTCTTTCTGCAACCTGAAGCATTTCTTGGGCTGCATTAGCCACTTGGCTTCTCCTTTGTTGAGCATTAATCAAACCAGATTGAGCCTGTGTTTCTTGGTTATTATTTTGAACTTGGGCATTCTCTTGATTCTTTACTTGATTTTGAACTTGAGCATTATTCCCTGTTCCGTCCTGTAAATTTTGCTGAGTTTGTTGCTGCGATTGTTGTTGAATTTGCGCCCCATTTGTTTCATTTTGATTTGCATTATTTCCAGTTTGAGTTTGTTCGTTGTTTTCTATTTTTATTTGAATATTTTCTCCTTGATTTACAGTTTGTGTTTGTTGCTGATTTTGAGTTCCACTATTGGCTCCAGC
Organism: Patescibacteria group bacterium UBA6220; assembly: GCA_002421745.1. GTDB lineage: Bacteria > Patescibacteriota > Minisyncoccia > Minisyncoccales > Minisyncoccaceae > UBA6220. The sequence goes on from DISC01000006.1 coordinate 99,101, forward strand.
TCCACCATTTTGAGCTGCATAAGCACTACCAACAAAAACAAATGTTATTAATAATAATCCTATAATTAAATGTTGTTTTTTCATATTTTTTAATAAATTATTTATAATCTACCTCTTTATACTATTGTACTATAAAAACCATACAAATCAACCAATCATTTACTGTAATTTTATTTTAACAATTTCTATTAATTCATAGGAAACTTAAAAGTATCTAGCATTTTTTCAAAAATTACCATACAAGATTGATATTTATCCATAGATGCTACCATATCTATTCTATTTGAAGTATTATTAAAATAAATTACTCCTACGGGAGCAGAATTTTCTACAGGAAACTTGCTAAATTTTATACCCGGCAATTCATCAACAATACAAACCTCTTCTTTATATCCATGCTGTCTATACCAATCCATCTCAAAATTACTATCAGTGCCATTGGATACAATTAATATATTTAACGAACAATATCCATTATCATCCCATCTATGTCCAATAATTGTTGCTGGAGGAAATCCAACTTCTTTTTGGAGCATCCATTCTTTTGGATATTTTATTTCAAAATTATGTATTTGATTTGTATAAGTTTCCCAATCTATTGTTTCATTTTCAATATTGCTTTGAGACAAATTTATTTGATTATTTTCCTTAAAAAACCAATCATGCTGAAAAGCCAAGACTGTGCCAATTAAAATAAGAATTGCAATAATTATTACAAAAAACCATCTTCTTTCAAATAAACCTTTCAACATATTTTATATATTTCAATTATTATTTATGGACAATGAGATTGTTTGTTTTTTTGAAGCCAATTTATCAGAAAAAGCACTCCAATAAAAATAGCTGGTCCAGATATAAAAACATACCAAGTCCAATGACGATCCAAGCCAACCATCCAAACATACCAAAAAGCCATAGCAAAAAAAGCGATTGCTCCCACTAAATCATATTTCCAAGCAGCAATAGTTACTCCAATCAATAAAAATACAGGCAAAAGATGCATAAAAAGAGCTATCGCAAGCTCCCAACCACTATATTCTCCAAAAACATCTAAAGAAAACAATGAAATAAATAAAACAAAAACTATACTTAAAATTCGCGGCAACCAATAAATAATTTTTTTAAAAGTTGACATAATATTAATTATTTATTTTTCAGTCACAAACTTGATAATAAAATATATTGTCGTTACTGCAAATAATCCCCACCAAAACCATAAAAGACCTGCCAAATAACTATAAAAATATAAACCCAATAAAATCCCCAAAGAAAGAAGGCAAATTTTTATAAAACCTATCTCCCACCATTGAAATGTCCATTTTTTAAAAATTTTCATATATTTTTTTTATTATAATAATTATTATTCTAAAAATAATTATGGCTGAAAAATATCTTGTGGCTCAAAACGAACCTGTTGAATTTCCGAAAACTGTTTTGCAGTAGCTTCAATTTGAAGCCACAATATCCCGGTCCGACACGACCCACCAATAGTCTTATTATTGGGATCATTAAATGTAAGCGTTAAAACTCCGTTATTTTCCGATGCAGCCTCTAATGAAAATCCTTGCAATGGATATTCCGTACTAATACCCTGCGCCATTTCCGCACTTGTTAAATTTCCAGAAATAAGAAGCTTTATGGTGTCTTGTATAGGTGTATTGGTTATAGGAATTTCGCGATCTACGGACACTAGCCCGTTTTTACTACAAAGAATATTTCCACTATTATCTTTATCTAAGCTTGCATCATAATAATACAATTTTACTTTTCTTAATTGCTCAGTAGATCTTTGTATTAATATATTTTTTACAAATACCATATCATTAATTTTCCACCCAACAATTTGAACTCTGTCTCCCGCTTCTAAGGATGTTTCCAAGCAAGATTTGGAAATCGAATTAATTTGACAAAGACTTTCTTCGCTAAATTTAAGTTCATTATATAATGCTGGCGAACCTTGTTTTTCATAAACTAAATACCAAATACCTGATTTAAGACCGGGATTATCCTTCACAAGATTTCCCATTTCAAAAAAATCAGTTTGTTTTTCCGCTGCCTTCAAAGTAACTGGGATTCGAAGCTCTCCATCATTCTGAGGAAGACCCGACGGATTATCCCTTTGCAAAACAAGTGTTCCTTGTTGATCTTTTGGAATCGAAAAAAACAGAACACTTTCAAATGGAACAAATTTTTCTGTCATCCAATCTTCCTGAGCTTGAGCATAAGTTTGTTTAATAATATTCCCATTCTCATCAAGCAATTTTATTGGAAATGTGGCCTCAAAAAACCAATAGCCCACAGCCTCTCCATTGACAATAAAAGGACTTTGAATTTCTTGATTTAATTGCGGATTTTCAACTTTAATAAGTACAGCTTCAGGTTCCTGATTTACTAATTTTTGACCAAGAAAACCCAAGGTAAAAATACCGACTATTATCACAAGTACAATAATTAATAATATTTTTTTCATATTTTTATTATATCATAAAATTTAATCAAAAATCACCTAAAAGAAGATTGTTTTGTTTAATTCCTTGAGTTGTCCATATAAACCTCAATGGATCAACAGACACGCCTCTCATAGTAATAGAAAAATGCAAATGTGGCGCTATAGAATATCCCGTATTGCCAGATAAACCTATATTATCTCCTAATTTTATAATCTGTCCTTCCCTAACATCAAATCTATTAAGATGCAAATACAAAGAATAAACACCCAATCCATGATCCACTATTACGGTGTTTCCATAATTTGTCATACCTCTGACAAAAACAACCTTACCATCATTTACAGCATAAATAGGTGTATTTAAGGGAGCCTCTAAATCTACCCCCAAATGTTGTATTTTATAATTTTGCGATTTACGAATATTGCCAAAAGAGCCTACATCTTTAACTTTAAAAACTGGATAAACAAAAGGTTTGGTAATATAAGATACTGGTGTAATAACGTTTAAAACTTTAGCTAAGCTTTTATTCTCAATATTAATTATATTATTTATTATATTTTTACTGGTATATCCTTTTTGAGCTAACTCCTTAGTGACAACCATCTTTGTTTCCAAAAAACTTCTCTTAACTACAGTTATGTTTTTTTCGAAAATTGCTTTATTGGGAACACTAACAGAAAGCTTGTATTCTCCAGGCGTCTTATTTAAGGGAGCTCCCGTGATTGCAATCCAATCTTTATTGTCTTCGTTTCGAAAAAAATGTAATTTCACTGAGCCAAAACTTCCAGTAATTTCATTTACTTCATCTTTTACCACAATCAAAAAAGTATCTGCTTGAGAAATAATTTCAGCAGAAACAAGTACTCTAGGAGGCAGAGCCGGACTATCAGCTCTTGCAAAACAAGCGGGACAAAAAATAGAACCCGCAATTATACATATTAAAATTAATGAAAATTTACGAAACATATGTGTAATTCTCTTAATTTTATCTATTTCCATTATACCACAAAAAATTACGTTTTTAAGTAATTTTAAGTTTTTGACAATATGTACAATATTATTTAAATTTTAAACTTTCGAGCACATTATAAAAAATCTCGCGATATTCCGGCCATTTCTCTGCAGTTGTATTGTCTGAAATTGTAAAATACTTATCTTTATTTAAAATCACTACAAGTATAATCTTAAAATTAACATCCTGCATAAATAAATCTGCTTCCAAAACTTTGGCTGACTGACCATCGATCTTTCTTTCAATTTCAGAAGTAAAAGAAATCGACGGAACAGCGCTTTCCACCTGTCGCTTAACCAAATCAACTATTTCGTTTAATTTGCCTTCATTAATATTATCAAAAGACACGGCCATATAACTCTTAAAATGAATTTTTTCAGCGGCACTATTTTTGGGATGAACCTCTTTGGCATTTTGATAAGCCACTAAAGTATTTGGCATTTCTACTTGAATCCATCCAGTTGGCGGAATAAAAGTAAAATAATCTCCAACGTATGGATTGCTAGACTTCAAGGAATCAGTCGGTATAAAATTTTTTTCTACTGATTGCAAATCCGAATTATTCTGATTTTTTACCAAATTTAAAAAATAAAAAGCCGAAACAATAACAACGACCACAACCATTAATACAGCCAAGAAAATAATTATTTTTTTCATATTTTTAAAAATTACAACATCTCAAAAAGAGATGTTGCCGTTAGTTAATTGATTATTAATTATTTGACTATTTTTTATATTTTTATATTTTTTCATATAAAACAGCTTAAAAATTTTATTGTCTGACTCCGCAACGATATTCTCCTAATTCTTTTTTATCAAAAGTATTCAAGCTAAGTAGTACATAAGATTCGAGTTCTGCACCTAGCCCCATTGAAGTATATTCTGTTAATTTTGGACAATTATCTTCTGTTACCTTCTCTTTTATGGGATTCCAATATGAAATTGTGTTATTTTCTACGACTATTGGTTTAGAATAATAATCTGTATAAACTTCTTTTCTACTATTTAAATCATAAATAGAAAGAATTCTGGGATCTGGAGCTGTTCCAATATCAAGAATTAAAAAATCGCCCTCAAACGCTAAAAAATACATGGGACCAGAACCAACTTCAAAATCATCTTTTTCAACAACATATTTACAAGGAATATTTTGATTTTCCATTGTCTTATATTTTATCAAAATATTTGAATCTTTGGTTATAAAAAAATACTTAGAACTATCATGACATTCTGCATTATCTATTATTTGAATTTGTTGATTTCCAACTAATTGTTGCTCTTAATTTTGTAATTGAACCTGATTAGATTGGATTGATTTATTATTTATTAAATAACAACCAACACCCCCAATAATCAACAACACCAAAACAATTAATACAATTCTTCTACTAGTGTTGTTTTTGCAAGCACGCTTAACAAAAAATATTACTACATCAATAAGTATGACCAAAAACGAAAGAAAAATCACAACATTCTTAATAATCTTTATTTCGCAATAATTTCCAATAAAACCATTTCGAAAATATGCCATTGTAAAAAAATCGCAGTATTCTTTTCCATAAATAGACCAAAAGGAGAATATGATAATAATAGCCAAGAAAACTATTGTTCTTTTTATTATTCCTAGCATGATTTAATATATTATTTTAATATTTTTTTATTTTAATTTAATCTATGGCTTCTATTCTCCACATCTCGTCTTCTTTAATCAAGATGGCTCTATTTCTGCCAATATTTGTAAAATAAACCTGAACCACTCCATTGATTTCGACTGATTGTTCAATCTTCAAACCTGAAGCAAAGTCTTGTGCTCCTAGTATTGGATCAAAATCAAGGTATCTGTCACCAAAAATCTCCTCAGCCCTATCAAGAAGATCATTAAAATATTTCCTATAATTATTACTATAAAACGTGCTTTCTGTTATATTATCTAATGAAAAGTTGTCATATATTGCGGCAATGTGCTTGCCTAAAGCCATAAATACCACCTGTTCCGGCGAAAACCCTGATCTATTTTCAATATTTTTAAAATGCTCCGTATTTTGCTGAATGTTAATATTTTTATTTAAAAAAGATTCTTCAAAAAAGAATTCTCCCATTATTAAAGTCTCCTTGTGAGTATTGTCTCTATCTTTTTCTCCTTGATTCGATATATTTGTATTTATTTTATCTCTTGTACTAGTTGTTAATAAATTTCCGGTGTCAGATGAAAGCGATTTATTATAAACATAGCAAGCTAAAACAATCATAGATACACAAGAAAAAACTGCGAATATAACCGCAATTATCCCTAAAATAAATATACTTAATGATGGTATTTTTTTAGGAATAAAACCCAACCAAAAGTTATCTTTATTTTCTTGCATATTTTTTAATTTCGCTACTTTAAACTATTATACTACAAACAAAAAACCGACGCAAAGGTTGGCCTCGAATCAAAATACCAAAAAAAATTAAAACCTTTTTATTAAATCCTTCCAATGATATGAAAATATGCTAATAAAAATTTTAAACTATAAAAAATTAACGCTACTCCCAATAGTAAAACAAAAATTTTTATTATTTTAACATGATTGTTTTCACTATTTTTAATATAATCAATAGTAAATATTGATATATGTTTAGCAATAAATTTTAATAATCTAATAAACAAATCCAAGAAAAGCCATATAATTACTCCAATTTTTAAAAGTACTAAACCGCAACCATTTCCCCTGCCAGTTCCCCCAAAATTACAACTATCATTACTATAAATCAACCATAAGCACAATAATATTATAATTATCAAATAAATAACGGTTCTTTTCCACGGACTATTTAAACAGCTTTTAATTATATTTTTTTGTTCCATAATTTTTTATTAATTAAAAAATAGACCCACCTTTTGTTTAATTATTTATATTATTAATTTTTTTAATTTTATGATTATCACCCTTGAAAATATTAATACTACATATGGGAAGAATAATTAAAATTAAACCGACCAACGCATCTATAATGTTTTTACTAGAATCATCAAATGCCGAAAATAACAAACCGCCCAAGAATAGAAAAATTATCAAAACGCTTAATACTATATTAAAAATTGATATAATTCTTTTTATGTTTATATTCTTCGTCTTATTCCAACAAAACAGGCAGACCAAATTAATTGTTGGATAAACTAATGGAATTAAATCATAAATATATTGATTTTTATCATGCCATTCTACTTTCGCAAGCATCATAACAGAAAATACTATATTAGCTATTATAAAAATACTAATTTTAATATTTTTATTTGATCCCTTTACATTTTCATTCTTTTCTATTTTTCTTTTCCTAAAAAACCCTCGTAAGACTTTTCCAATTATAATTAATAAAATTGCTAATAAAATCCACACTATAAAAATTATTAATATGCCCAATCCTTCTATTGCTGAATTAATAATACAAAAAACAAAAAATGCCAAAGCCAAATAAGATAAGCTATTTGAAAAAAAAGACGCCAATAACACGCGACTCCACTTATTTGTTTTAATAAAAAACTTGAATATAATTGACTCTATTAAAAAAGTACATATAAAAAATACTATAAAAAGCAGTGGTGCATTTATAATATTAAAATAATTATCTATAAAAAGATCTATTCTCCAATATATTATTAAAGAAATCAATCCAAGTCCCAAAACTGTGGTTATAAAATTTGCCAGAAAAGATATTTTAAATAATTTTAAAAATTTATCAAATAAAAAAAATTTAAAAATCGTGGCCTCAAACAAAGATACCACCAATAAAACAATCAATATAACTGGCCAAGCGGCAGGAATTAAAAATAAAAAAATGGGCAAAATAATCATGTTTGCCGAACAAAAAAACGGAAATAATATTAAGCTAAGTAAAAGTAATGTTAGCTTCCTATAAAAAAGAGTAATTTTTTGATTCATACGTATGATAATAATTTATTGACTAAAATAATTATACCAATATTGTTTATTAACGAAAAGGTCAACTATCTATCAACTTTTGAAATATCGATGCTTTTTAATATATCTCTCTGTCGCCTAAAATAACATAAAAATTATTTAATCTCGGTTCCTCCCCACTCAACAACAGCAAATCCTTTTCTTTCAAATGTTTCTATTTTTTGAGGATCTATGTCTATTTTAGTATTTAGAGACTTATAAACCGTAAACACTCTTAACACAGAGTCTGGGCTGGGAGTTATTGTTAACTTGGCATTTTCAGTATATTCTTCTTGTGCAAAATGAATTAAATTGTATTTATTTTCTTTCATTAATGGATATCAATAAACGATGAATTCATTATATTCTTTTGGAGTTAAGCCCATTTCTGAAAGAGTGCCTTGGAAAAAACCTTAGTATCCTCACCTCTCACAACAAAACCAGAGGTTAAATCATAATTAATACTATTTGTTTTTCCTTCCCAAAAAATATAACTATATTCTTTATTGTCTGCTAAATTTATCAAGTGCCCATCAGGATAAGCCACAACTTCCCATCCATCTATTTCTTGATTATAATCAGGATAATCATAAATAATTTTTCCATTAAATTTCAACTGAACTAAAGTTTTTTGTTTTTCTGTTGGATATAAATATATGACTGGTTTTGAAACAACAGAATAAGAACATCCCGTAGGATAATCTATCATCACGCTTACAATTCCGAAAGAAAATAACTCTTTAAAATTATATCCCTGACTAAAACCAATAGAATAAGAACATCCAAAAAAAACAAGGATCAAAAAATAGAAGACACCAATTTGTTTACAATTTTAATAGATTTATTCATATTATTTTTTTATTTATTAAAAACATATCCTATGTGATTGTTTTTAAAATAAGTTATTTTTTGATAATTTTCTTTAACGACTGATTTGAATTCCTCATCTTTCTCTCCCTTATCTAAAATAAAATCAAAAATCACTTTGGTGTTTTCTGGTCGATGAGAAAATAAAACCAAATTATTACCAGCTTTAAGTGCATTAATTGTCGCTTCGTCTATTTCTATCTTTCTACCAACAAGCAACGGCATATCAGCCATATCATCGGTAATCACCAAACCATTAAATCCCAACTGATTAATTAGCGTGTCTTTTATAATCTTAGAAGAAAGACTAGTTATATTATTGTCGATATTTTCATAAATTGCATGTCCCACCATTACAAAATCCACCCCTACATCTATGCTGCTTTTAAAAATCTCTAAAGATTTTTCAAAATTTTCCTTATTTACTTCTGTGTCTGGTATTTTTTTATGTGGATCTTCTTCAAAAAAACCCATTCCTGGAAAATGCTTTAAAGTTGCGGATACATTATTTTCTTGAGAAATCCGCACAAAACTATTGTTAAAATCCACAAGATCTTGAACTGTTCTGGTAAATATCCTTTCTTTAATAAAAGAGTCGTCATTAAAAGCATAATCCGCTACTGGCGCTAAATTTACATTAATTCCTATATCTGACATCACTTTTACATCTTCTTTTATTATTTCTAAATCAGGACTACTAAACAAGAAAGCATTTTTAAAAGCATTTATTCTTGTGGCTCCGCCAGGCTCTTCATCAATCATTATAAAAAATTTACGATTAATTGATTCTTGAGCCACTTCTTGTAAATCTCTTATAAGATCTTTTAATTGGGTTCCATTTTCACAGTTGCGAGCATAAATTATAAGTCCAGACGGTTTAATATATTTAATAATATCTTTTGTTTTTTCATCCAATTTTGTTCCCATAAACCCTATTACAAAATTAGAACCAAGCATTTCTTTAAAACTCGCTTCTTCTATCTCTATATTGTTTTGATTAAGATTTGCTTTCTCGTTAGATAAAAAATCATTCGAAAACAAAAAAGCAAAACTGACTATAGTTAAAATTACTAAAAAAAGCAAAATTTTTACATTCTTCCTTAAAAACATTTTTATGGCGTTCCTAGATAAGCTCTATAATAATCTGAAAAATTTTCTTCAAAACTAGATTCAACATAATTTCCATTTATATCCTGAAGTATAATATTGGACACTTGAATTTTTAAAAACCCATTAGCTTCTTTATTGGGATTATAAACAATATTAAATGAGGTACTAATCGGAACATTGGTGTTCCATTTGAAACAAAAATATTCACAAGTCGCTATACAATCATAATGCTCTTGATCGTGAATTGAATAAAAATCACAATTATCCTCGCAATAATTACAATAATAACAATTTGGAGTATATTCATCTAATTCTGAATTTAACAATTTTCCAAAATCATCATAACAAGGACCAAGAGGAAAATTATATAATCGAATTGGTGTTTTGAGTCGATACCAATAAATATCATTTTCTATTTTTTCTAATTGCAGGTCTGATTTACCGATTAAGTCTATTAACTTGCCCGGACCACAAGCATAAGCTTTTTCTGGGATTAAAAATTGATCTAAAAAAGATATAATATTTTTTTCAAAACTAACAGGTGAGGAAGGATTAAGTCTGTAATTATCGCGGATACTAAAAACAACCTCACTGGTTAAGCTTGATATCAAGTTTGGATTATTAATTTTTAGACCAATATAAGATATCGAATATTTTGAATTCAAGTCATTGATTTTTAATCCTGCTCCACCATAAGAATGACTTCCTTCTGGAGAAAATATTGTATATCTATATTTATTGTAAGAATAGTCACTATAACTTTGGGAATCGTTATATAAAAAGATAAAAGAATCTCCTTTTTCATCCTTTTTAACATCCTGATAAAAACCGTATTCATTTTCAGAAGAATTATACGTAAGATCAAAAGAAACATTATTTGTTTTTCCAATATTTCCTAAAAAATTAGGCTTAACTGGTTGGCTTAAGTAAGTAAAATTATTATTTTTTAACTTTATTAAGCTCATCACGCAAGTAGGACATCCATTGTGGGTTCCAACTCCTTGTAAATTTTTATCACAAGAAAAAACAGAGTATCCTTCCGGAACAATATAATCATAATTAGTTCCTTCATTTGGACAATAAGCTTCTGTCCAAAATTCAATAAATTCAGGCAAACTATTGTTGATTATTTCTGTAGCACTAAAAAACTCCTTAGCCTGATCATCGGTCATTTTTCCTTTATTTTCTCCGCCAACACACTCTTCTTCCCACAGCCTCAAACATTTATTCTTTGCTTCACACCAAGTATAACCTGCGGAACCTATACAGCCATGCTCATCTTTGTCCCCGCCAACTATCTGACTATTAGTTTTTATTTTTATATAACTAAAACCCCCTACCACAATTAAAACCGCGACCACTAAACCGATTATTAAAATAGGAGCAAGTCCTTTTTGGTTTTGATTCATAAAATTATTACTTATTATCTTAATGAAATTATAACAAAACACAAACAAAAAGAAAACCGACCAAAAGTCGGTTTTTTATTTAATAGACAATACCAGTTAAAAACTCATTTATAGCAATCTATTCTCTTTTTAAATTTGTATTACAAGTCGGACACTTTAAATCAGAGCATGGAGCACCCCTTTGGTGGATTGTTTTATAGCCACATTGCTCACAGACACAAAAACCATCTGGTCCTTTGCCAGAAATCTCTTTAGCTTTTTCTTTAAATTTACCTTTTTTTTGCCAACCAAAACCACGACCAAAATCTGGCTGATAAAAACTTGTCTCTAGTTCGTGGCTGGTGATTTGAATGGCCACGTATTGTAAGTTTTCGATTTCTTCAATAAGTCGATTTCTTAATATATTAGATATTTTAGATGCATCTTCAACATTTAAATTGTTTGGCAATTTAATTTCTAAATTAGCCGTAATAATTGACCCCTTTTTCTGAGTTTTCAAATTATTAATTTCAATTTTCTGTCTTTCAGCGATTGATTTTATTTTTTCTTCTACTTCTTCCCCAGCCGAAACATCCAAAAGAGAACCTATTGCTTCCTTACCAATCACAAACGCTTCTTTGATAATATATACACCCATTAATACAGCCAAGACCGCATCAGCATAAATCCAGTATTTAGTTAAAAATAATCCAATTAAAATTATTAACGATGTGTAAACATCAATTCTCGAATGAACCCCGTCTGAAAGTAAACTAACCGAACTTTCCTTTTTGCCATAATAAATTTTTAATCTGGACATTGTTTCATTAACCAATACAGAAAATATCATTACTCCAAACGCCAAATAATTAATTACTATCTCTGCTGGTTCTAAAAAATTATTATAAGCATCATAAATTATTCCAACTCCAGTTACAAAAATAATTAGCGTAATAATAACCCCTCCCAAAACCTCAAATTTGTAATGCCCATAAGGGTGCTCCTTATCAGCTGGCTTGCCAGAAATTTTAATTCCAATAAAGCTAATGGCCGAAGAAAAAATATCAACGAAAGAATCCAAACCAGCCGCTAATATTGCAGCCGAATTAGAAAAAATACCAACAGTTATCTTGCCTACGGCCAAAATTATATTAGCTAATATTGAGATGACCGCAACTTTTTCCTTCATTTAATTAACATTTATACTTAATTAATAAAAGCCGTTTTAATTAGAGGGGTTTTTAAGAGCAACAATTTCTTTAACATCCGTTAAACGCCATACCATATTTCTATCTTCTTGAATAATAATTTCTAATGGGTCGCTTATCGAATATCCTAAAGCAGCCAAGACATTGGGAGATAGCTTTCTTTTTTTAATTAAATCAATAAAGTCAGATCGCACCCGTTGCTTCTCGCTGTTATCTTTAATTTCTTCTAGTGTTCCTTGCAAGTTAATAAACTTATAACTAGAAAAATCACTAGAATAATATTCAATTTCCACTGAAACATGCGGATATTGATGAAAATAATCTATTTTACGTCCATAACGAGTTGGTAGAAAATAAAGATATTTTCCATCAAAACTATAAAGAAAAGGAGCAATATAGGGAAAATTATCTCCTCGAAAGGCAATGCGACAGATATAATTATCGTTAATTAAACGGTCGTATTCGTCTTTCTCCATACGAGGTATTTTAAAAATATTCATAAATTTATTAAAAAATATTATTAAATTATTATACCACAAACAAAAAACCGACAACAGTCGATCTTGAATTTGCTTCTATGGTAAAATTCAAATCAGTAGTCAGTCTCAATACTTTTTATTTTCTGATAAGTATTAGATTTCTGTAGTTCCTGTAATTTATATATATTTTGCTTAATATAGTAAATATTTTAAATAATACAATCCTGTTATCAAAAAAACGCTCGCCATAATATACCTCATGATTAGTTCGAGTTTTTGGGTTGCTTTAAAAATATTGCCGATTCTCTGGGCACCAAAAGAGATAAATAAAGAAAAGATAATAACTGGTAGTCCTGTTCCTAAAGCGAATAATAAAGGCATGACTAAGCCACTAGAAGATTTTATAACCAAGGGAACAAGAGCTCCAAAGAATAAAACTCCACTGTAAGGACAGAAAGCTAGAGCAAATAAAACTCCCAACAACAATGAGCCAAAATATCCCTTATTAGATAACCATAATTTAATCTTTTCCAATTTCTCTCCCCCAATTTTAAAATTAATCTTAAAAATTCCAAACATAAAAAAAGCGATAAAGATAAGTATCGGCCCCAATGCTTTATCTCCCCACCCCTGAAAAAGTCTAGACACATTGAATTCAGAAAATCCAAAATATATTAAACTTGCTATAATCGTATAGCTTAATCCTCTACCAATAGTATAAAATATTCCATTCAATAACGATCTCTTAATATCCCTTATGTCTTTAGAAATATAAGCGACGGCAGTAATGTTTGTTGCCAAGGGACAAGGACTGATAGATGTCAAAATACCCAACAAAAAAGCTGTTAAAAATGGGAGTTGATAGATATCAATCAAGTAATTAATAAAATCTATCATAAATTAGTTTTTTAAAATATCTGCTATTTTTTCTTTAAAATAAAATTCAAATTCTTCTTCGTCGCCGACCAATCTCCAAACTTTTAAATCTTGTTCTATATAATCTTTTCCATCCCTTATCGTATTAACAAAAAGAGAAGATCCAGAAGCTTGGAATTTTTCAGCTAGTTGATAGTTTTCTAATAAATCAATATTTATTTCTCTAAAAACTATCTTTCCCGAATTTAATTCTTCGCTAAAGTTATTATCAATTGTTTTTTTGGCAAACTTGCCAACATCAATACAAGAAGTACATCTTTGGGTGGCATGAAATAAAAATATCTCTATTTTGTTTGTCTTTGGTAATTCTATAATACTATAATTAGTATTTACTTGCTCTTTCTTTTGTTCATAATCACTAAACAAAAAACCGGCCACAATAACAGCAATGATAGTAATAATTATTATGTATTTTTTCATAGTATTTATCTCAAAATTAAATTAAATAAGTATCCAGTAAAGATGATACCCAACCCGACAATTAAAGCATAAACAACAATTAACTTGGTTTTCATTACCTTCTTCAGGATTATAAACTCTGGTAAAGATAAAGCGGTAACGGCCATCATAAAAGATAAAGCAGTTCCCATTGCTACTCCTTTTTCGGTTAAAGCTCCCATCAAAGGAATTATTCCTGCGGCATTAGAATAAAGAGGAATTCCGATTAAAATTGCTAATGGAACAGCAAACCAATTATCGCCGCCTGCATATTTAGCCAAAAAATCAGCTGGTATGTAGCCATGAATCCAAGCTCCAATACCGATACCTATCAAAACGTATAACCAAACCTTTTTAATTATATCTAAGGTGTAATAATTGGCATATCTTATTCTTTCCTTGAAGCTTTTGTCTTTTATTACAATATTAGTATTTGCCTTATTTTTTAAAACAAAATCAGCAAGCAAGTTTTCTATTTTCAATCTATCAATAATTATTCCTGAAAAAATAGCAATCAACAATCCGCTGATAATATAGATAGCTGCTATTTTGAATCCAAACATACCCAATAATAAAACCACAGCTACTTCATTAATCATCGGAGAAGCCACTAAGAAGGAAAAAGTTGCACCCAATGGCACTCCCGCTTCAACAAATCCCAGAAACAATGGCACAGCCGAACAAGAACAAAATGGAGTAATGATTCCTAATAGCGAAGCTAAAATATTTCCTAGATACTTGTTTTTCTTTGCTAAATATAATCTTACCTTTTCGGGAGTAAAATAGGTTCTAATAAAAGAAACAATAAAAATTATGACCGTCAAAAGTATCAATATCTTGATTGAATCGTAGATAAAAAAATTAGCTGCCGAATAAAGCGGAGTTGCAGCATCCAGCTTGGATGTTAATAAGTCAGCGAGTAGCTCTACGGGATAAAATATATCCATATATTTAATTAGCAATTACCTCCACAGGAACAACCCGAAGATCCTTCTTTCGTGTCGACTATTCCCTTTTGGTAATTTGTTATAGCTTCTTTTATTTCTTCCATACTGGGAATTATTCCAATAATTATTGGTTTTTTATTGATAGCCAATACCGGAAAAGACATTACCCCCAGATCCATTGCTTTTTGAATATCATCGATATATTCAACCTCGGCATCCAATCCTATTTCAGTTGCTGCCTTCTTAGTCAAATCAAATAATTTCTTGCAAGAATCACATCCAGAACCAAAAACTTCTATTTTTTCTATTTTATTGTTCATATTCTTTAATTAAATTTTATATTTGCTATTCTTTCTCCTTTTTTGGTAAGAGAATAATGCACCCAAAATCCTTTTTTATTATCCTTCACCAATCCTGCATCCTTTAATTTTTTAAGGTGGTGAGAAACAAGACTTTGCGACAGTCCAATGTTTTCAATAATATTGCAGACACATTGTTCTCCTCCTTTTAAAATACAAAGAATCCGAAGACGGTTTTCTTCGGCAATTACTTTTAATAATTCGACGGTTTGCTCCGTTTCCTTGATTAGTTTTCTATTTTTACAACAATTGAGTTTCATAGTATATGAATATATATTAATATGCTTTTCTAGCGATGTCAAACAAAAAAACCGACAAAAGTCGGTCTTTAAAATATTTGGCTCGGAGGTGGAACAAACTTGGAACCTTTATCGCTTTAAACCATAAACATAACTTTCATTTCCATCCTTCCATTTAAAAACACCCGCGTCTTTAAATCCTAATTTTTGATGAAATAACCTAGAAACTTTATTCAATGGATTTTTTGATGTTATCGCTTTAAAATTTTTAATTTTTGCGTTGTTAAATAATTCTAAATAAAGGTTCGTTCCTATGTTGTTCATTTGACAAGATGGATTTACGGCTACTTGAAATATGTAAATAAATTCTTCATTTAGATAACTATCTATAAGATAAGAACCCAATTCATCTGTCTTATCTATAAATCTACTAGAATAAGCCATTAAGAATCCTACAATTTTATTTTCCAACTCGTAAACATAACAATAATCATAATTATTTATCATGTTTTCATAAAAAGATTCTGATAAATTCTCACTCATCAAAAATCCCCCATCAATATTTTTAATATTTTTAATATGAACCGATTCAATAATCTCTATTATCGTCTTAGCATCTTTTGTGGTTGCTTTTCTTATCATTGAATAAATAATAACATAAAACAAAAACCGACAAAAGTCGGTCTTTAAAATATTTGGCTCGGGAGGTGGAACAAACCAGGAACTTTTCTTTTAGAAAATACTAGCCTATCTAAAGAATAAATTAATAAAAATACCGTCCAGCTAGTATGGACGGTAATTTATTTTTGAAATGACTATTTCTTCTCAGAAAGTCCATCCCAGGATCTCCTCAATGCTTCTGTTACAAGAATTTCTGCAGTATGACCTGTTGCCTTTACGGCCCTCTTTGCAGATTCTAAAACTTGAGAACAATCTTTTTGTGTGAAGATAGAATATTCACCCCTTGGTAAATGATAAATTTTACCTGTGTCTGCCTTTATCATTCTACTAAACCCCTCGTTTTCCATCGCACTATGCAACACCTGAAAATCTGGAGTATATTGACTACTGTGAAGCTCTACCCTAATCGTGTACGCACTCATTTTACTTTTTAAAACCATTAGGGTATTATTACCTTAATGGGTGTGGCGTGGGCGACCTTTGTTTTACGGACATATTCCCCATAAACAACCACACTTATTATTATTTCTACAAAACGCTAAAGTTCATGACCTTTGGCGTTTTTGTATTCAAATATATCCAACCCATTCATTTACAAATACAGTACATGTTTTATCCTTTCGTAAAATACCATTCTTTATTACGAGACACAATTTTTGTTCCCTTACTAAAGAATCCTTGCCTCACCTTTGTTCTTAGCTGATATCTTAATGAATCTGGGTTAATCTTGGCTTTCGCTGGGTCAAATTTGATAATTTTCCCTTTCTCAGTTGAATCATACAATGTTTGTAAAATCTGATTCACCCTACTGGTTCTTTTCATTTTCTTTTGCGGAAGCTTATCCATGACATCTAATATGAAATCTTCTATTTTCTCCATATAATTAATAAATTTTAGACATATTATTAAACTTTTCGACCTTTATTGTTTTCACTAATTATACTCTTTTTAATATCTTTGTCAACATATTATATCATTTTCAGCTCACTACTTGATAACTTCTATTTTACATGTAATTTACTGTAAAATTTACTTTCTACTATTTTACAAGACATACTATATTATTGTTTTACCCAAATCTAATTTACCTATTACAGTCTCACGGACTTACTTTATTTTTCCATTTGGATTATATTATTGGTGCCAGAAAGGTTGGCACGTATGGAGTGTAAGTCGGAATATAAACCAAAAAAAATCCACATATCTAAAAAGTAGTCTATGGTTTTTTATTTATTTTTGCCAATTAAAATAACTCTAGCAACTTCATAGGTATAATTTATGCTGTTTTTTGCATAGAATGTCCTATTTTCTTAATGCGATATTGGATGAATCGACTTTCTGATTATGGCAAGGTTCAGACGAGAACTAATCGATGAGATTACCGTTTGCTTCTCTAAAAAATACAATATTCAACTCTCTGAAGAAAAGGCCGAAGAATATTTAAAATCTCTGGCTGATTTGTGTTTGGCTTTTATTGAAAAATAATAAAATCAACACCAATTAAGTAATAAATTATTTGGCTCCCGTGTACTGTCTAGTGCCCCACATAGGAAATAACCGTAAGGGTTAGTTGATTTATGTTTTTAGTATATCACACCGGTAATCGGTCGGGTAGCTCTCATTAAAAACGATTCAAAGCTTATTTTTCTTCACTCAAAAAGGCTTCTTATTTTTTTATCATTTTCAGCATCTGTTTTTATAAAAAGATTATTAAAATCCGAAAGAATAATTGCATCGTAGCATTTTTTATTTTTTTCATCTTTCCAGATATTAGAAGAAATAATTTCCCAAATCGTTTTATCTATATAATCCCTAACAATATGTGGATAATAAATAAATAGAATATTGAAATTATCTATTTCAAATTTTTTATTAGATTCATCGAGTAATATTTTTATTTTATTAAAAAGCCAATCTTCCCAATCACCACTATAATTATTGATTATAAAAATTTTGCGATTCGGTTGCACTTGAAAATTATCAAAATAAATAATATCAAATTTATAACAATAAAATTCTGGGCGTTTGTCTTTTTCCTCTTTTTTACCTAAAGCTTCTTTTATATCTTTATAAAGATCATTCTCTAAGTTTCTATCAAATAAGGGAATCGTTAATTTTCTTTTTTCATTTATTATGCTTTTAGAGCCAATATTATATTTTATTAATACTTGGAAATTTAAATTTTTCCATTCCGGGTAATTATTATTTAAATAGCTTCTTAAGTCTTTTTCTATCTTTTCATCTCTAAAATCATCTTTGCCAAAACTTTTTATTTCTATGTATAAAGAACCATTATCGTTTACCTTAATATCGGGAGCTTTTCCTCTTAAAATTTCTATGGAATATTTCTTCTTAAAAAGCTTATTCGCTACTTTTAATTCTACCCAAATTCTATATTTATTATCTTCGCTTCCACTTTCAAATTCTTTTCTCTTTCTTTTAATCCCTTCGATTCCTTTTTGATCTAAGTTATTTATAATTTCTTTAGCCTGAATTTCTAAATTTTCCATTTTTTAATAAAATTACTCATAAATATTTATTAATAAATATTGTCATTTGCCCAGTCCCCTTTTTCGCATTTTTCCCAATCATAAACACTCTCGTTATTTATCAACCACTCGTGGCTACGCTGAATAACAATCCCACCAAATACTTTTTTATTACCTTGATTAACTAAATATTTTTGTAATGATTCGGCTTTAGCTTTTGTATATGTCTTACCATCACGATCTCCAACGTCTTTAACTTCAAGTAAACCAAGACGCCCATCTGAAAATTTAACCAAATAGTCAGGATAAAAAGTACTTATGCTTCCTGCATATTCATACTTAATGCCAAAATATTCCTGTTTATTTTCACTATTCTTCCACCACCAATTTAATTTTGAACTATTTTTGTTCAACAAATCTTCAAATTCTCTTTCTGGTTTAGATCTGTCGATATTTAAATAGCATGGTTCGTAAACATATTTTTTAGCTTTTACGGTTTCGTCATCATATTCGTTATAAAATTGCTCTGGCTTAATATCAAAAGTATATCTTTGGTCACTCTCTTCTATACGCTAATGAACCTCTTTTTCTTTAACAATAACATACTGATCAATCGCTTTATTTAGAATATGCCCAAAATGGACTATATTCTTATTATTTAAAAACATCTTTTGCGTTAAAAGCGAAGGATCTTTCCAATGCTCAGCACCAAGAACTTTATTAAACCAAAGATAAATAGCTGTTTTAACTACTGGAACAGAACGCTTAATATTTTTAAATGGTCCAAGGTTGTCTTTAATGAACTGCTCAAAGAAAACAGCTAAGTCATCAACAGCTACATTTAATTTAGCTAAATTATCGGCATCAATTTTACCTTCTAATTCATCAAACTAACAGACCAGGAATTAACGATATTTTGTGTATTTACAACCCAGTCATCAGAGTTGCTAATACTATTTGCACTTTCAGCAATATCGTTAATTAAATTTTTCAAACTATTGTGTGTGAATTTTTTATTCGCCTCACGGACTTGCCTGAGTGTTTTTAATAATTCAACAAATTGTTTTATTGTCAGTGGTGCAATTTTTTGCTTACTACCTTTATAACCAATGGTGTTGGCAATATAGAAAGTTTCAGCACTGTCAGTATGAATTGTTGGTGCGATGAAGATGCAATAAGCATTTAAATGTGAGTTTTCAAAATCACGTAAATGTCGCATAACTGGCTGTCCTTCATTAAACCATTGATCACGACCATTCAACATTGTAACTTCGCAGATCATATTAAAGTTATCATAAAAACATTCGATATCGGCCATGCCACCAGGGGCAGTGGATGTTGGTTCGTTATCATCTCCGACTGGATAATTAGGCTTAATTTCCTTTGCGTCATTAAGAGCATGAAGTCCCATTGTTGAGAGATATTCGAGCATTAAAGCACGGTTTTCAAATTCAAAAATGCCCTCCAGTTGCTCAATGTACTGAGTAATTGATGAAACTGGTTGAGACTTGATGTGGTTATCTTTTTCTTGTAATTCTTTGCGAGATTCTCGTAAATCATTAATATACAACACTAAATCATTTTCAGACATTACTGATATGTCCTTCTCGCTTTCAATCACTAAACCAAGATTGCTCTGTAGTTCAATTACATCTTTATAGACATCACTAGCGATTTTCGATAATTTATCCTTTGTTTGCCAAGGCAATATAGGCAAATTGTCGTCAGACATATAGGAAACATATTCGTTTCTATCTGCAAAATGCTTTGGTTTATAAAATTCGCTTTCAAATAAAGCTTCGATCTCAGTACTGCGGTTTAACTCCAAATCAATGTAAAAACCATTGCCACGAATACGGATAAACTTTGTTAGACGAAAATACCTAATTGCATTATCTCCATAATCCTTCAGGTTTGTGAGCAGTTTATTGATTGCAGCCTGTTTGCTTGTGCCTAAAAAGTTGGCTGCAAATTGTTTACGATAATCATCCCGAATCTTTTTTCGTTCCTGTTTTGTTTTTCCCTTTTGCAAGGCTCGTAATTCAACAATTTGTTTTGCATAATTTTCAATATCTGTATACTTAACTAATGATGGAACGAATAATGAAAACTCTCGTTTACTAATTCCAGCTGCATTATTTCCATTCTCGGTTTCAATCCTATTGACTTCGTTTATTAACTTAAGGGTTGCAACAAAAGGCACAACATTATAATCACCCTTATCCGTAAAATCATTACTAGCTGGGTTTGGTATCTGCCATTTTATAAAAGACCTTAGAAATACATCACCAGCGTCTTTTTCGCTAGCTATAAGCTTCTTCCCAAGATCGGTTATTTTAACTATGCCATTATCTATAATTACAAATCCAAATTTTGTAAGAGGATTTATAGATTGACGACCACGCATTGCAAAGTCAGTATAGTTCTTTAACCTTATAATTTCATCTATCGTATCGTCATCAATCTCACTATCGGTATCATTTATCAATTTTATAATATATGTTGTTAGCCCATTATAAAATTGAGCACTACCGAAACCATATAGACGATTCTTGATTAAAAGTTTCTGATAATTTTCCTGATTGGCTTTGTCCCAAGTTTTATTTTCAAGGGGTTTTAGGGCAACCAAAAAATCCCTCAGACGCTCTGGGTTTCTAACGGTTGTTGTAATTGACCATGCTTTCAACATAATTTCAGTATGCCACAAAAATCAGTAATTTGTAATAAGCACCTCTATTGTACTATTGTTTTTTGCAGTAGAGTGATAATTTGAATTTTTGTAGTTATAGCTTAATTTATGAACTCTATAACCATTCTTTTTTGCCCAATTCTTCATTATTTCATTAATCTTGCCTTTATGCTCTAAGACATTTGATAGAGCAAACCTAATCTCTTTCTTATCCAGTCTCGTTAAAAGTGCATATAAGTCCTTTTCATCCTTCTCCGTCCATCCTCCCATTTCGTTATAACTAGCAAGTCCTAGTAAATATGGTGGATCCAGATATACAAAATCATCATTTTTTAATGACATCTTTTCAACATCACGAAAATCGTAATTTTTGAATACTATTCTTTTCTCATTTGATATTTGATTGAAAGCTGCAACGTTTTTCCTTGAGCTTCCATTGTAGTCCCGTTTTCCTACTGGTAAATTAAAATCACCATTGGAATTAAATCTAATTTGATTATTGAAAGAATATAAAACAAGCACCAACAACAAATCGATTCTTGTTTTTTCTTTATTAAATTCACCACGAAGCTTTAGGAAAGCACTTTTATTATATTGTCCAAGACCAGATGAACTATCAACATTGTAATGCTCATAGCCCTTTATATAGCTTTGACTTAATCCAAAATCATCTATGATATCAATAACTCTTTGATTCAAATCTTCAAAATTATCATCTTGTATTAACTTCAATAAGTTCACTACATATCGATTTTTTTCAATGCAAACTATATTTTTTGCTGTAGCATTAATTCCGACATTTGCACCACCAGAAAAAACATCATAAAAAGTTTTTATGTCTTTTGGGAATAGTTTTGCTATTTGTGGTAAAAGTTTATGTTTTCCACCTGTATAGTTTAGGGGGGATTTCACAAAGCCAACTTGGACAGGGTTATTTTTTGAAGCAATTACAGACTTGTTGCTTTTAGAAACAATACTCACCTTACACAGAAATATACGCTCTTTCAGGTCGTCTTTGCTTGATTTTCCAGTAGTAAATTGCTTAAAATTGGTCTCAAAAATCTTCACTTCACCTCGCCGTTTTAATGCAGACAAAATTTCATGATCACTGATACGGGATTGCGATCGAGCATTGCCAGCAGTCCCCATATCGTTATAAGAAACAAGGATATATTTTGCATTAATGTTGTCTATCAAATCGCCGAATGCAACACCTGCTGATTTCATGTTGTATTTGCTTTTGATATGGGAGCGGTCAATCTTTTTTGCAACACCAAAAACCTTTTCTTTTTTCCAAGTAGCGATGTTTTCTAGTAAATGATAAGCATCCGAGTATTGTCTAGAATTATATGGGGGGTCAATATAAACAACGTCTGCTTTTATTTTTTTTACCAATTCATTAGCGTCATCTTTATAAATTTCAGCAGAATAGCGAGAGTTTGTTATATCAAGGGGGAGTAGGAACAGTTTTTTATTTGGAATATCAATTTTTCGATATGCGTCATAATGGCCGACCGTGTTGGCAATTTTATCAAATGCGTAAATCAGAGATGTTAGTAAATAAGATTTTTCTCTATTGGTAATTATTTTTTCTTCAAATAACTTTTCGATGTCATCCCTTATAATTCCTATCTTTTTAGCATTTTCTGCGTCAAAATAAGTATCTGAAAAGTTTTTTGAAAAATAATTTTCACCGTATTTTTTTATTTCAATGTCGTTATAGTACCTTAATTGTTCTTTTAACTTTCCTTCCCTGATTGAGTCCTTTCCAAAAAAAGCTGTATATACATGAGAATTTGAATCTAAAATATCATTTACAATAATCTTTGATCGATTATAAAAATGATTAGCAACAGTGCCAGTTCCAGCAAAAATATCTGCAAAAGAATTAAACTCTATATTCTCAGCTTCAAGTATGCTATCTATAAATGATAACAGCTTGGTTTTAGAACCAAGATAGCGTCTTTGAGTTATACAGATTTTTTTATTTCCAAAATATGCATCGTTCATATTTACAGAATAGCATAATTTTGTAATTTATGTAAATTTACTAGAAGGGTTAATAAGTAATAAATTCTGGTCGAAATGTATTAACAAAAGAGACCGGCCCCTGACGGGAACCGGTCTCTTAGAATCCCTCACTATTTGACTCCGGTGGTAGGATTCGCCTCCATCTGCTGGTGCAGATGAAAACCTCCGCCCCTCATCGGGGATGCGGCCCGCGATTCGAATCCTACTTCTTTCACAGAAACAAAACAAAAGACACCCACTTTGAGGTGTCTATTCGTTTTGGCTCCCGTGTACGGTCTGGTGCCCCACATAGGCAATAACCGTAAGGGTTAATTGAGTTATGTTTCTAGTATACCACACAGGTAACCGGTCGGGTAGCTTTAAGAAAAATGAGACAAATTAGACACCATAAAAAGGAAATGTCTCGTGTCTCAAAATAATAAGAATGAGGAAAAACATATACACATAAAGCAAAAAGTTAATTAATCTATAATTAATTCTTCCTTTTCAATATCTTTCTTTAATAGATTTATCCCCTTCCAGGCTATTGGATGACATCTTTTTATATGATCTTTTTCTTTGCAAAAGCAAGGCGTATGCCCCTTAATGTACGACTTTCTCTGTAATGCATTTTTAATGTACGGCCAAACAGTCTTATCGTGCTTTAATTTTGCTATACACTCCCCAGCTTTCTTGCTGTTATAAAATTTAGCGTAAGACTCTAGAATACCCACAATGCCATGCGCATATTCATCCCACGGCCATGCGTTTTTGAGAGAAAAAAATTCTTGCCCATATAGAAAAGGAATAACTAGTCGTTGGAAAAAATCTACAAACTTAAATCCTGGTTTTAGAAACTCTTCCTCCTCAAGGGGATTACAAAGACACGCCGTTTTGTCGGATTGATTAATATGGCGATCGGGTATTGTATCTATGTTTTTCACGCAAAGCGCCGGAAGTTCCGAAAATGACTTATCGATTCTTTCCTTTATAATAATTTCGAATCTGCCATTTAGTATCGTGCCTCCAATTGTATTACTCGTTCCGCCTTCAATAATCAAAAATTCGTTAGTCTTATCATTATAGGCGGCTGTAAATTCTAAAGTTCCGGAAACTACACCGTGGTCTTCTTTCAGTCCCGGATACTTTTGAGCCAACCATTCTTTATCCTGATTAGTCAACATACTACAATGAACACCAAGGCGATTTGGGAGAAAAAGGCTTCGGCGAAGAGAACCCCTCATTTCTCAGAGATGACGTCTTAGCTGATTTATCATCCTTATCACCATTATAAATCTTTAAACTGCCACCGGCGTCGATATCGACAATAATGCTTTTTTCATCTTCTCCTAAATGGTAGGTATTTTCTTTGCTGACGTAATCTTCATATAGCTCCAACGCCTCATCATCCGGATGGTCATGTGGGCTATCTTCTTGCTTTGGAGCGCTTATTATCAAATAATCTGGCTTTATATTATCCATGTGATCGAGATAAACATCGTCGTCTTCCTTTTCTTTATCCTTGAAGAAAGAAACTGATCCATGGTGGGACGCGCTCAAAACATCGCTCTTCAAATCATCTTTATAATAATCAGTTATGTGCTCCTTCCATGCTGCTTTGTCAGAATCTCCAGTTAGAAGTATGCTTTTGTCTTTATAGATAAATTTAATAACTCCGCATTGTTCGTGTATTCTTTTAGCTCTTTGGTCGGGTGTTTCGTCATCTATCTCTTCACAGACATATTTCGCTGGCGACAATACTTGAAAATCAATATCGCCGATTTTTCTATCGGTCTTAGATTTCTCCTCTTTGTCAGTATGTAGAACATTCTTATCATTACTGCCTCTCAAATAAAAAACATTAGAATCGCCGACTTTCTTAATAACCTCATTCAATTCCTTAAATGCGTCCTCATGCTCTTTTCCTGGTGTGTGTCCAGAATGCCAAACCTCACTAATACAATCTTTGATTTCCTTGACCCCGGCAATGTGGTCTTTGTGGGGGTGGGTATTAACAAAAATAATGTCGTCTCTATCTATTTCTTTGAAAATCAAAGGAATATCCTCGATCAATTCGTCATCTTTCTTATAGTTAGAATCGACTAGTAAATACCTGTGTGAATCTCCATCGGGAACAATCATCAAGGTAGACTCACCCTGACCAACATACAAGAATATTGTCCTGAAAATTCCCTTATCTGGGAAGAATATATCTTTTTCCATATTATTTGTTAGTTATGTTTAATAAAAAAGTCTGCAAAGTTTTACCTCTCGAATAATTGTAAAACCTTTTTGATCTATTATAAAAAAGCCAAGTTAAGATAACGGATAAAATAAACAATGAAAGGTAACTAAAAGAAAACCAATGAATAATACTGAGAATTAACATGGAAATAGAATTTAATCCGAACACTATCATCCACCCCCTATACAGACTGTAGTAAGCGTTGAAAGACTGAACCTGACCGGTAATGTCTTTCGCAGAAGAAGACATATAACACAGAGAGTAAACTTCTCCCCAGGTCTGTTTTGTCACATTAAAATAAGCACTAGCTCTCTCGAGAATCTCTTTTTCCGAATCGGAAAAATTAACTTTATTCTCTTTTACAAAAATATTTGAAATAGCTTGCAAAACATGACCAAATAAGTAGGCAACGATAACCCACAATAAAGAATTATCTAGATTGAAAAAGGGAATTATGTAAATTACTCCGAATAAATAGAAGCTTAAAGATAAAACCATTAAACCAACGCTTCCAACCATTAGATATCCTATCTGGTCATAAATATTAAATTTTGAAAAAATTGTATTATCCATAATTAGTATTTTGTATCTTTAACTGATTTTGGATCATTGCCAGGTTTAACAGTGTCACTATCTCTAATCGGACCATCGGGCCTATGAATTCTTACCTCTCCGCCACCGCTATTAGCAGACATTTCTTTTGCTGCTTTTTCTGCTTCCGCTTGGGTATTATAATACCCAGCAACGCGCTCTGCCCCCTCCTTCTTTGCGAACCAATCGCCTTCTTTATTTTTCATAACGTGATAATTTGCCATATGTTTTTACTTTAATTTATTTTTAATAATATCTTTGACTATTCCACAAAATATTACCTCATCTTGCCCCATTAAATAAATGGGCTTGTGGATTGGATTCGAGGAGCTTGGATCTAAATAATAAAGCCCCTCGCTTGTCCGCCTAAAATACTTAACGGTCGCTTCGCTGCCAATTAGAACTACGGCCTTTTCTCCGATATTAGGCATGGAATTCTGTTTTTTAATTAATAGTAAATCTGAATCATTTATGCCGGCTTTATCCATGCTATCTCCTCTAGCTCTCAAAAAGAAATAGTCCTGCGTACCACCAGTTAAATTACCGGCCATATACGGTATATATCCCTGAATATCTTCAACCGCTATATTAGGACTTCCGCAAGCAACCTCCCCAATTAAGGGAATACTAAATATCTTCCTAGCAACATCTTTGAAAAATGCTGATAACTTCAATCCTGCTCCTTTTTCTTGTGAAAGGTACCCTTTCTTTTTTAAGGCATTAACATGGACCTGGATAGAGCTGGTGGTCTTATATCCCAAACGTTCCCTGACTTCCTCATAAGTTGGTATTTTGCTCGTTTTAGCGTATATATCCTTAATAACGTTCAAAACTTCCTTTTGTTTACTTGTAATATCCATGGTTTTTTGATATGATATGTATAATCTTTACTTTATTAGAGTATACACGAAAACTTATTATCCGTCAAGCCCTAAATTGACTTCATATGAAAAAGACGAGAACAATCTACGATTCGGACTATTATAGAATGCAGCTTTTAATCCAAAGCCATGATTTTGTGAATAGAACAGAAAAGATGATGAATAATTTTAAAAAAATTGGATATCCCCTGCCACGAGGAGGTTTTAATACTTATAAGGAGTATCTGGATTGGAACGAAAAATACTTTTTAAAAAGGCAAGAAATTGCAAATAGTAAAGAATTAAGTGATAAAATTGAAAAAATAAAAAATGGCGAAGAGACGGTGGGCCCAGAAAAGTATTACCAAATAGAAGCATTGAGGAAAAAACACATTCCGCCACTAATCGAAGAATATATTAGCGACATTTTAAATAATGCCGGCATCAATAGAAAAAGTAAAAAATACGAATCTTATCAAAGGTTTTTAATATTTAATATATTTTTAAATAAGGAGAAATTTAGCAACCCTCCTTTGATTATTAAGAGGATTAGAAACAAAGATACTGATACGCTGGACCTCTTTATTCAAATACTCCCATATACCAGGAAAGAAGATATAGTTAATGCATGGCCATTTATCAAGCAACACCAAAAATTACTGTCTGAATATAAAGAAAGAATTAAAGAATATAAAAAATTCCAAAGAGATCTAGACATTTATAACATCTATCAGAAGTTTAAAAACGAGCCCCGGATAGCCTTACAAAATTCGGCAGACAACAGGATAGATAGCAGGACATGGAATAAAATAAAGGATAAATACGGAGATTTAAGCTGGGAGAATATAAGAAAAATCGTTAGCAATATAGAAAACCTCATAAAAAATGTGACTGATAGAGAGTCTTACTAAAATACGCGAAGATATTTTAAAGGCATTATAAACTGTAAATATAATAATTACAGTTTTTATTTTAATAACATGAAACAAAATATAAAAATAGTAAAAGTTTCTATTGATAAGCTTCGCGCGTCTTCATATAATCCTCGCAGGCTTACCACAGAGCAAGAAAAACATCTAACTGAAAGCATTGTTCGCTTCGGATTGGTAGACCCAATTATAGTCAATAAACATCCAGGCCGAGAATTTATTGTGATCGGAGGGCATATGCGCCTAAGAATAGCTAAAAAGCTCGGCTACAAGGAAGCCCCTGTCGTTTTCCTAGATTTAATAGAAAGCAAAGAGCGAGAACTAAATATCAGATTAAATTCTAATTTGGGAGAGTTTGATTTTAATCTTCTTAAGAATTTTGGAGAAGAATTTTTAGCTGATATTGGTTTCTCAAGCGAATCACTTGATCAGATATTTGAAATAGAAAACACACCAGAGGAATTTAATCTTGAAAAAGAATTAAAGAAGCTTGATATCAAAAATATAGAAGTCAGAAAAGGAGACGTTTATCAGCTTGGCGACTCAAAATTAAAATGTGGCGATTCAACTATCGAAGAAGATATCATAGATTTAATGGGTGGCGAGAAAGCAAATATGTGTTTTACTGATCCGCCTTATATATTAGATTATCTCCACGGCAAGAGCAGGAATGGCAAAGCAACCGAAGGATTCGGTTTAAAGAAAAATAGAAAATATCTTGAAACTGACTTTATTCCAGATAATTTCTCTGATTTATGGATGGCAAATATTGCCAAAGTGCAAAAGCCTGATTTCTCTATTATTATATTCGAACATCCTAAAAATCTTCGAACCATATGGAATGCTCTTGAAAAACATTGGAGATATAGAAATACCATAACATGGCATGTTCCTAATAGAGTTCAAGGATTTTCAGCTAAGTATAAATTTTTTAATAAGGCGGATATAGCGCTGGTCGGAAGCTCTGGCAACATAAAATTAAACATAGCCCCAGAACCAAACGAATTATTCCAGAATGAATACGAAAATGCAATTTATGCCACATCCGGCAAGCCACATTGGGAAGGTTACGAAAAAGGGAAGAAGATGTGCCCTACCGATTTTATAGAGCATATCGCTGCTGATGAAAAATCTTCGGGGCAAGGCATTATTTTCGGAACAAAACCCCTCGAGCTTCTTATCCCTTATATCAAAGTACTAACTAAGCGAAATGACTTAATCATTGAGCCATTTGGCGGATCGGGGTCGACACTAATAGCGGCCACTAAAATGAAGCGCCGTTGTTACATTATGGAGAAATCGCCAGTCTACGCTGAAGTCATCATGAAGCGATGGGAGAAATTAACAGGATTAAATAGAAAAAAGCATGAAAAACGACAAAAATAAACAATCTCTTTTAAATCAATTAAAGGAAACTCCGATTATTAATTTTGCTTGCAAGAAAACAGGAATCGGGCGAGCAACATATTACCATTGGCGCGAAGATAAAGAATTCGCAAAAATTGCCGATGAAGCAATAATAGAAGGAGAAGCTTTTATTACTGACATGAGCGAATCTCAATTAATTTCTATGATTCGCGATCGTAACTTTCAAGCCATTCAGCTCTGGCTTAGACATCATCATGCTAAATATAGCCAAAAGATAGAAATAACGGCTAACGTTTCTCAACAAGATGAATTAACCCCAGAACAAGAATCAGTAGTTCGAGAAGCTCTACGCCTAGCATCATTAATTCCTAGCGATAAAACAGACGATAATGACCCAAACAAACTACCAACAAATTAGTAAAGGATACGATTGCAATCACCTGCCGAAAGAATTAGTCGATCGGATGATCAAAGATCGCAAAGTTAGGGTTGCCGTTTGCAAGCAAAGCTTCTTCATATTTTTTCATTTCTATTTCGCACATTATGTAACCTATGAAACAGCTTCGTTCCATCGCGAGATATTTCATCTTATAGAAAACAATAATGAAAATCTTTTTGTAATTGCTTTTCGAGGATCGGGAAAATCAACAATTCTTACAACCGCCTACCCTATCTGGGCAATACTAGGCAATCAGCAAAAAAAGTTTGTGCTTATTCTTTGTCAGACACGAAGCCAAGCAAAGCAACACATGATGAACTTAAGGCGAGAACTTGAAGATAACGAACTTCTTAAAGATGACCTTGGGCCCTTTCAAGAGGAAAACGATGAGTGGGGATCTTCATCTCTTGTTTTTTCAAAATTAAACGTACGTATTACCACCGCTTCTACAGAACAAAGTATTAGGGGGTTAAGGCATAATCAATACCGTCCAGACCTCAT
This sequence comes from Patescibacteria group bacterium UBA6220, assembly GCA_002421745.1. GTDB lineage: Bacteria > Patescibacteriota > Minisyncoccia > Minisyncoccales > Minisyncoccaceae > UBA6220. The sequence goes on from DISC01000006.1 coordinate 129,280, forward strand.
AATTGGCGACGATGTTGAGGACATTGCCTCCACCAAAACAAAAGATAGTAGGCAGAAAACGTACCAATGGCTTACAGGAGAAGTGATTCCTGCTGGGGATAAAAATACCAGACTTACTATAGTCGGAAACCTTCTCCATGAAGACTCTCTTCTTATGCATTTAAAACAAGATGTAAATGATGGCAAAATCAATGGCTTGTTTAAGGCATATCCACTACTTGATGAAACTGGCGCAATTGCGTGGCCTGGAAAATATCCAACAGAAAACGATATCGAGAATGAGAAGAAAAGAGCTGGAAATGAAATTGCGTGGCAAAGAGAATATCTCCTTAGAATTGTTTCAGATGCGGGAAGAGTTGTCCATCCGGAATGGATTCATTATTATGACCCTGAAAAAGATATACCCAGCGACGAATATTTTTCAGAAACCTACATTGGCGTTGATTTAGCCATATCAGAAAAAGATAGCGCAGATCGCACCGCTATGGTTGTAATTAAAATTTATCAGACAGGAGACAAATGTATCGCCTATGTTTTACCTTTCCCCTTTAACAAAAATGTAGGTTTTCCAGATCAAGTAAGGCAAATTAAAAATCTAATAAAAACTTACCGATACTCTAAAATATTTGTCGAAAAGGTCGCCTATCAAGAGTCAATTATCCAGCACTGCCAAAGCTTAGGAATCGAAGTTGAAGGAATTCCTCCGCGCGGAGAGAAGCGCGAGAGGATTGCACTCACTACTGCAGCGATAAAAGCTGGAATCATTAGGTTTCCCCGAAAAGGAGCCGAAGAACTTATTACTCAGCTTACTGATTTCGGCGTGGAAAGATACGATGATCTCGCGGACGCTTTTTCTCTTGTAGTAAACCAATTTATCATATATTCCAATGAGCCCACCCCTAGCGCTGAATGGCTCTAACTTTATTACTGACGCGTAAGAGTAATATTAACTACTGGTTGTGTATTATTAGCTCCTGGAGTGTCCGTGACAACCTCTACCCCATCTGCCCCTATATATCTTGCGTAATTATTCGTAAGCTGGAAAGTTATTCCCTCAGCAGGAATATTATTAGGGCTTCCGAAATCAAGCTCTACGGTTTGCAATCTGCTACTATATGCATCGACTTTTCCGCCAATATCTTTGGTTATTGTATTGTTGTTTGCATTTTTAATGATGGATGAGGCGTTTGGTGAAATTGTAAATCTTGCCTCTTCTGGCTCAATATCATTCTCGAGTGCGGAAACTTTAAATCTTACTAGCATGGCTTGGCCATCGCTACTTACTTTTTGTTCTATAGAAGAAGGCCCGTCCACAGAAATCATTAAAATACCTGGAGTTTTAATGTATACTGATTTTTCTGTTTGTACGCCATTCGCAATGCATTTTAACTTAAATGTAATTGGCGAGCTAATAACGACGTCCTTATTTCCGTCGGAGGCGACGACTTGGTCATTCGCTGTGCATTGTAATGCTTCTCCAGTTGCAACTGTAGCCGTCCAAGCTAATTTTACAGTGCTGTTAGGCTTTACTATAAAAGAATCTACCTCATTACCGTTAGTTTTAATAGAGATTGCTGGAATTGCGGATACAACTTTCACAGCGGTTGTTTTACTCATCGAAGATCCGTCGGTTGATCCGCATATAAGAGTATATGAATAATCTCCCGCTTTCGTATATTGAAGCTTTTCTGATCCGTTTGCATTTTTAACTCCACTCCAATTTCCTGAGGCTACGCAGTTTGTAATATTTTGCGAATGCCATGATAGGTTTGCATACGTAGGACCGTTAAGTACTACTGTTGGCACTTGGTCGAAATAAAGACTGGCAGAGGAGGTAGCACTTGTTGCTGGTGTATCCACTGTTTCAGAAGTTGAGGATTGGGTTGTTTGCTGTGGCTGTTGAGTATTTTGAGTTTGCTGTTGGATTACTGACTGTGATTGCTGGCTATTTTGTTTTTGGCTGTTTAATAGTTTTTGTAATAAAGCTATTAAATTTTCCCTAGAAATATCACCGGTTGTCGATGATGTTGTAGCTATCGGAGTAGTTGTTCCAGTTTCGGTAGTAGCCTGTTGATTAGAAGATTGTAGATTTTTAGCTAAAATATCGTTAACTTTTTGCCTTGAAAGACTTCCAAAGTAGCCTGTTGATGGCAAGCTATTTGCAGTTTGAAACTTTTTAACAGCTGACAATGTAAGAGAATAATAATTACCAGTAGCTTCTCCAGTTAAATATCCCTGATCAATTAGGAATTCTTGTAATTCCTTAACCTGTGAATCGTTTTGTAAACCATAGGAAAGATTTTTATCTATAGAGGCACTTACAAACATAATGGGTGCAAGCAAGAATAACGATAAGATAATATTTATTTTTTTCATATTTTTAAAATAGTTAATAAATTGACAGATTATGTCGACAAATAATCCTTCCTGTGGCGTTTTATATACAAAAAGCCCACCACAGGTAGTGACCGAAGCCACTCATACCGGTTTCCCGATATGGCGATCAAGCGACCCCATGATGGGTTCTTTATTCTTGATCGACTTTTGACCATGCCCTTGAAATTCAAAGGTTTAGGCCTGCTATTAAATTGTGATTACATAATAGCTCAAAAGCTAAAAATTGTGTAGTCTTTCAGTCTCCAGTTTGTCTACATCTAGGGTCTGGACTTCCTTGCCATATTGCGACATCTGTATAGGTAAGAGAATAAAAGACAAAATATGACAGACACAAAGTACTGCCTTTATGCAAGGAAATCAACAGAATCAGATGAAACCCAGGCTCTTTCCATCGATTCTCAAATCAAGGAAATGCTAGAATTGGCGAAAAGAGACAACCTTAATGTAATCGAAATAAAACAAGAAAAGCACTCGGCCAAAGAAGTAGGCCAAAGGCCGGTTTTTAATGAGGTCATCAAAGAGATAAGAGAGGAAAAGTTTAATGGAATTTTAACATGGGCGCCAGATAGAATAGCCAGAAATGCTGGAGACTTGGGAACGGTCGTAGATATGATGGACAACGGAAAGCTGAAAGAAATACGAACCTACGGACAATCTTTCGGCAATTCCCCTAACGATAAGTTCCTATTAATGATCCTCGGATCCCAAGCCAAGCTGGAAAATGACAATAAGTCGGTAAACGTCAAAAGAGGCATGAAAGCCAAGTGTGCCATGGGATGGCGTCCTGGAATGGCACCTCTGGGGTATTTAACGAACAGAGAGGGCATTAAGGGCCAAAGAAAGATATTTATAGACACGGTCAGGTCTCCCATAATCAAGCAAATGTTCGAAAAAACGGCTTTCGAGAAATACAGCGGAAGGAAGCTGTATAATTGGCTGATATCAATCAATTTCGCAACCAGAACCGGAAAGAGAGTGACATTAAGTTCAGTGTACACCATATTGAAGAACAGCTTCTATTATGGAAAGTTCGAATACCCTGTCGGAAGCGGATCGTGGTATGACGGCCTGCATGAACCGATAATTACCAAAGATTTATTCGATAAAGTCCAAGAGCAAATAACAAGCCAGAATGCCAGATGCGAAGACAAGGAATTCGCCTTCACTAGATTGATGAAATGCGGATTATGCGGATCAGGAATAACCGGAGAAGAGAAGCATAGAAAGCTCAAGAATGGGTCATTCAATGTACACGTCTATTATGGGTGCACCAGATACAACGACACCTATTGCAAGTGCGGATACATAAGAGAGGAGGATTTGATTGAGCAGCTTTCCGGAATGATGGACGAGCTCATCATGGACGGATCGGAGGTAAAGCAAAAAATAGAATGTGAAATTAAAAGATACAAGAAATTCAGGTACGGCGTCCTAGGACTGAAAGAATCTAATGAAAAAATAGAAGAAACTCTGGATCACAAAAAGTACGCTCGATATATCCTATCGCAAGGAACAATCGAAGAAAAAAGGGAGTTGATATCCTTCCTTAAGGGAAAGATATTTATAGCAAACGGGAAAGTCTCTATTGGCGATTGAATTATAAGTCTATATGTTCTATCGGAGTTGCGGTGTACCCAACGACTTCGTCCGCTTCTGCAAAACTTTTAGATCCAGTAGCGATAACCCCAACAACCTCATTTTTGTTATTAAGCAACGGACTCCCACTCATCCCTCCTGTAAAAGGCTTATCTAATACAATTCTGGGAAGATAAAATCTTTCTTTGAAAGAAACTACTTTTGTTTCATAGAAAAAAGGTTCTTTGTTCGAATACAATAAAGGAAATCCTATACCCAACAAAGAATCTCTTTTATTTACTTGATTATTGCTTTTTTTAAATTCCGGGAATCTAATACCTTCTTCAAATTGTAGAATAGCTAAATCAATGCCAAATCTATTCCTTAAAAGATGGAGAGGGTATTTTTTACTAGGATTTTTTGGTCTATATGCAATAATTTTACCACCAATTCCAATAACATGAGAACATGTTATCATTCCATATCCCTCCAATAAAAACCCCGTTCCCTGTTCCCAATCATTTACCTCTATAATCCAAATATATTCTTCTAAGGTTTTATTTTCATTAAGCTCAAGTTCGGGGAAACCATTTTTTGCTATGCTATTATATTTATTAATTAATTTCTTATAAATATTGTCTCTACTTCCTCTTACCATTCTTACGAAATTAATTTTTCCTAATATTACCTGCTCAAAATTCCCGTCCGTTTTGTATGGACTTTTATCTTTATTTTTTCTACATAAAAAATACTCTGATTTAGATTTTTCGATCCCATAATGCTCCCAATTATATAACATAACTCTAATCTCTCTAATATAATCCCTTTTGATGTTCGGAAATTTATTAGTAGTTAGTCCAGTAACTTCTTGTCTCGCTGAAGGAAACGACATCCTCGTCTTTGCTCTATTGATCGAAAACCAATTAGAAGCAATAATTGCTTCTAAGTCTTTTCCCAGAATAATACTTGATCTCTCTACGGTGGCAATATTTTTAGGAAAATTACCGTTCCAGCTAGAAAAAGTTATATCATCAGCATATCGCGTGTAAAGAATGTTATTTTTGTTAGCTAGTTTTTGCATTTGTCCATCCAATCTAGAACAAATCAAGTTAGAAATAATTGGAGATGTCGGCGCTCCTTGAGGTAACTCATTGTTTAGCGTACAAATTTGTGCTAAAACTGCTGCAACTTTTTTAGGCAAACTAAATGGCTCAGAAGTGAAAAGTCCCATAACTCTAGGAAAAGTTATCGATGGAAAAAAATTTTCTAAATCAAAATTAAGAACAACCTTTTTACCACAATGAACAGCGGCATTTGTCACAATGCTTTTATCCTTACAAAATCCATGTACCGACGGTCTTAATCTGGATCCATAAACTAAACTTAAAACCACTGATAATTTTTGCTGTATAATTTTTAAAGAAGTAATTGGGGTGCGTATAGTCCTGGTACCTCCTGATTTCTTTTTTATTTCAAAAGATTTATAATTTAATTCTATCTTTTTACCATAAATCAAATAAAGCAAAGTCTTTTTATTAACATCTAGTAGCTCACAAAAAGCATCAATATTATTGAGTTTTAAAAATTTATCCAATAATTGACTAGCGTTAAATTTTAATTCTTTATCCATATTTTCCTTAAAAAGAGAGCCCGCAGAGTTCTCCCTTTGCAAAAGCGGTCATACTATTACAACACGGTAATAACATGAAGGGGCACTAAAGTAAACCGTTTACTATTCTATTGCGAAACACAATAGCAATCAAATCGCAGAGCTCTCTTTTAAAAGAAAATTTGTCTTTATACTACCCCTAAAAATATAATAAATCAAACTAAACAAAACCGCCTACCTGACGGTAACCGGTCTCTCAGAACCCCTCACTGGTTGGCTCCGGTGGTAGGATTCGAACCTACAACCTAATGCTTAACAGGCATCCGCGCTACCATTGCGCCACACCGGAATATGTTGTTTTAAAAATTGTCGCCCTCTATACGTTTTAAGTTGTTTTTCTCTAATCAGCGCCTCTTTTCGATCCCTAACGTCTTCTTTATGTACCAACTCCCAAGCACCATCAAATCGAGCAGTATAACCACCTTTGAATTCTTTGCTGTTATGAAGCATTAATCTTTTGTCTATATCGCTCGTTTGACCAATATAGATCTTATTATTTTTACGATTATAAATTGCGTAAACATAGTAATTCATAAAGCACCGCATACCTTCACTGATTAATAAAGCGCCACTCCGCCAGCTGGCGGAGGAATATAAAATTTAAAGAACACGATAACAATATTATACACAAAATATAACTTTTTTCAACCTCTTTAAATTTAACCTATTTCACACATTAAAAGCCAGCATTTAGATGGCTTTTAATACAGCAGTCTAATAACCTTCGAGTTTTTTGACGTCTACGTGTTGACGAATTTTTTCAATAGCTTTGGCTTCAATCTGCCTAATTCTTTCTCTCGTAACTCCAAACTCTTGTCCCACTTCTTCTAAGGTATGGCTTACTCCATCTTCAAGGCCAAACCTCATAGACAATATTTTTTGTTCTCTTTCGCTTAAGTCTGTAAATATTTCGTCCAAATGTTCGCGCAAAAGTTTTCTGCCAGCTTGAGCAGCTGGTGATTCAATTTTTTCATCTTTAATAAATTCTCCCAAGACACTATCTTTTTCATCTTCACCTACTGGTGTTTCTAAAGATACAGCTTTTTGAGAAATCTTTTCCAAATGTCTAATTTTTTCCACTTCTAATCCCATTTCTGCTGCTACCTCTTCTGACAAAGGCTCTCTGTCTAAGTCTTGCAACAAGCGTCTTTTGGCTTGAGTGTATTTGGTTAAAGTTTCGATCATATGCACAGGAATTCTAATTGTTCTAGCTTGATCAGCCAAAGCACGCGTAATAGTCTGTCTAATCCACCAAGTAGCATAAGTAGAAAACTTATATCCTTTGCGCCAGTCAAATTTTTCTACAGCTCGAAATAATCCCAAATTACCCTCTTGAATCAGATCCAACAAAGTTAAATTTGGTGAACGCCCAATATATTTTTTTGCAATAGAAACCACAAGCCTTAAATTGGCTTCAGCTAATTTTCTTTTAGCATCCATATCCCCTAATTCTATTCTCTTGGCTAATTCTTTTTCTTCTCTAGCAGTAATAGGATGAATTTTTCCAATTTCACGCAAATAAGATTGAACCGAATCAATCTTGCCAGTACTGGCTCTTTTTCTGCCTTTTTTCTTTACTTCTTTTACTCCTGTTTCCAAATAACCCTTGGAATCTTTTAGTTCTATTCCTGATTGCTCAAACTTTGCAAACATATCCTCCAGTTCAGTAATATTTTCTTCAATATTAGGGAAATATGACAAAATCTCCGAAAAAGTAACAAAACCACGTGATTTTCCTTTTTTAATAATATTCTCAAGTTTTTCTGGAGTAATCACAATCACTACCTTCTTGGGTTTAGAAGATTTTTTTATTTTTGATTTTGATTTAGAGACTTTTGATTTGAGCGGCTTTTTGGAAACAATTTTCTTTTTAGGTTTTGCAACAGCTTTTTTCTTTGCTGGTTTTTTGACAACAACCTTTTTTTTGGGTTTTGCAACAGCTTTTTTCTTTGCTGGTTTTTTGACTAGTTTCTTTATCGAAGCTTTAGCTTTTTTTGTAGGCTTTTTAATTTTGGGCTTCATTTTGTTTTTTTGTTTTTGTTAGATTATTAAATTCCTCGAGAAGCAAGTTTAACGACTCAAAGTCGCCTTTGGCTTCACAAGCTTTTATTTTAAGGGTTAAGTCTGTACGAGCTTTTTTATTAATTAGATTATCCCTTGCGGCTACGCATTTTTCAAGCTCTTGTCCTAAATCTTCTACTTCAGAACTTATTTCCGATTTTAAAATCAAATAATTAATATAATTAACTACGTCCGTATTATCCTTAAAAATTTCTAAAAGAGCTTCATTTGTAATTTGAGGATTTTCTTTAATCTTCAACAATATCTCCTTAGTTGGAGAAGCAAAATTATTTATTTTTTCTACTTCAGGAATTGCAGCTTGAGTTCTATCTTTAAGGGCAAATAAAATTGTTTGTTCTTCTAACATTTCCTGTTTTGTTTTTTTTATTTTTTTAACAGGTTTTTCCAAATCTACCATACCAGCTACAGTAGCAACTTCTTCTTTTATCTTTTTCATTTCTGTTCGCAAATCTTCTTCGGTCGCCAATATCATATTTCCCAATTTTTCCAACCAATAAGATTGCTCTACTGCATTACTTATCTTTTTTAAAACTGGCAACAAATCAGCTATTATTTTTTTCCTATCTTCGATTGAATTAACATCTCTATCCTTAAAAGCTACATCAAAATAAAATTCATTAATCGGCTTAGCGTTTTCTATCATTTGCTTCCATTTTTCCTCACCTTCCAAAAGAATTATATCTGCGGGATCCTTTTCGGCAGACATAGGAATAACCTTGATGTTAAATTCCATTTTTTGAGCCAAAACAATGCCTTTTTCTGTAGCCTTATTCCCTGCTGCATCCATATCAAAGGCTAAAACCAAGTTAGGTGAATACCTTTTTATAATACTTAAATGATACGGAGTCAAGGCTGTCCCAGAAACAGCCACACAATTTTTAAAGCCAGCCTGATGCGACATAATACAATCTACGTTTCCCTCTACAAGAATACAAAAATCATTTTTCCTAATTTCCAACTTAGCTTTATCAATACCAAAAAGCGCTCGGCTTTTGTCATACAACAAAGTTGCCGGTGTATTTAGATATTTTGCATCTTCAGTGTCTGGTTTTCCAAAAATTCTACCAGTAAAACCAATTACTTCCCCATTAAACCCGACAATCGGAAACATAATGCGACTACGAAAACGATCAAAAAATTTATTCCCTTCTTTGGCAATCGCCAAACCTGCTTTTGCAATATCATCACGCTGATAACCTTTACCAACTAACAAATCTGATAATTTTGACCACGCTTCGGGTGCATATCCCAATCTCCATTCTTTGATGGTTTCAATTTTTAATCCTCTCTTAATTAAATAATCTATAGCTTCTTTACCTTTGGCGCTTTTTTCTAAATAAGCCTCAAAAAAACGCGCACCCAATTCACAAAGATGTAGCATTAATTGCCTTTCAGTTTTATTTTTTTCCCAATCTGCACTACGAGCTTTTAATTCTACTCCAGCCTTGGCGGCTAAAATTCTCAATGCGTCTGGAAATTCAATATTTTCTATTTTCATCACGAACTTAAAAATATCCCCGCCTTCTCCGCAACCACCAAAACAATGCCAAATTTGTCTAGAAGGAGAAACAAAAAACGAAGGACTTTTTTCTGAATGAAAAGGACAGCAGGCACGATAATTAATGCCTGCTTTTTCCAGCTTAATATAGCTGCCAATAACATCCACAATATTAAGTCGTGATTTTATTTCTTCTATTTCCGAACTCATTTTTTTTAATTTGACTAAATGCTTAGTCAAATATTATTTTTATTTTTGTGGATCCCATTCTCCCAAAACAGCGTTAATTGAAATCTGATTTCCATTTCTCAAGACTAATAAATTAATGGTTTGACCAGAACTGTAGTTTGAAATAATTTGAGAAAGCGTATTCTTTTTTTCTATTTTTTTACCATCAACCTCCAAAACTATATCATCTTCTTTTAATCCAGCTTTAGAAGCTGGCGAACCAGGAGTAATAGCTGGTTGATTTTTGGTAGCATCACCAATAATAAGAACACCATATGTAACTGATAAATTCTTTTCTTTAGCCACAGCTTCATTTATGGCAACATAACGTATTCCTAAAAAGGGATACGATATCTTACCCGTAGTTTCCACTTGTTTGATATCTCTAATAGCCTTATCAATAGAAATAGCAAAACCAACACTCTGTCCACTCTCAGCAATAGCTGTATTAATAGCAACAACCTCACCGCTTAAATTTAACAACGGCCCACCAGAATTACCTGGATTAATGGCTGCATCTGTTTGAATAATATCTTCTAAGGTTTCTGCTGTTCCTTGATTATCAGAAGCTGTAATTGTTCGTCCCAATCCAGAAATTACACCTACAGAAACTGTATTGGGAAATTGACCCAAAGCATTACCGATTGCAATTGCAGTTTGACCAATTTGAATTGAACTAGCGCTTCCTAATTTTAATGATTTAAATTTGTCTGTTGTGTTTTGAACTTTTAAGATGGCTATATCTTGTACTGGATCTTTGGCTAAAACTTTAACCTCATATTCTTTGCCATCATTGGTTATTATTGTATATTCAGCGGTACTATCAGAAACAACGTGCTTGTTGGTTAAAACTAGACCATCATCTGAAACAATAAAACCACTTCCAGCTCCAACTTCTTGTTTTTCAGTGCCGGTTTGTACTCGTTGCGGAATGGGATTAAAAAACCCAAACGGATCAAAATAATCCCCTGAATCAGGCACCATAGTTTTATATACAGGCACATCTTTTGTAATAATTACAGAGACCACAGAAGGAGAAGCATCTCTTACAACCTTAATTACTTTTTCCTCTTGTGTAGTTTGCGCCACATAAGGCTGAGCGGTTTGCTCGCTTTGAGGCAAAAGATTAGTCACTGGCAACAAACTATCTACTTTATCTTCAATTTTTTCAAAAGAACTATTGGAACCAAGATAAACTCCGATTGCCAAACCAATAGCCAAAATTAAAATCAAAACAAACGGTTGTTTTATCTTTTTACTTTGTGTATTGCTTTCTGATGTATTTGATTGTTTTAAATTAAATTCGGGTAATTGATACATAGACATATTGCATTAATAAATTAACACTTGTTATTTTTATCATCATCATAATGATTAAATTTGTATTCAAAAACTCTACCGCTCCGAACTGGCCCCTTAAAAAGCATATGCACTCCGCATATTAAATATTTTAATCCAGTTCTAAAATATCCGTCTTTATCAAATCTTCGAGTAGGCATAAAAATTGGAACATTTTTTATAATACCAAATCTTCCCATTTCTGCAGCTTGCTGTACAAAATACATATCTTCAGCCAATTTAATACTACTATCAAATCCTCCAATTTTATCAAAAATATTTTTTCTAACCATAATACCCATAGCCCCCATAGGAAATTTTCTTTTCAAGATTGTTTGTGGGCGATTATACAATAAATCAATAGAAAAACGATTTAATTTGATGTTACCTTTAATCGGATATAAGTGATAAGAAGCTATATCAAGATTTCGAGTTTCAAAATCAGCGATTGATTGAATTAAAAAATTTGGAGGCAATCTTATATCTCCATCCAAAAACAAAATAATATCACCTTTAGCAATTTTCGCTCCTTTATTTCTGCCTTCAGCCGGAGTTCCCCCATCGGTTATTCGACAACCATATTTTTTCGCAACTTCCCTAGTTTTATCTTTTCCCGGTTTGTCCGCAATAATAATTTCTATTTCAATATTTTTTTCTTTAGTCAATGCATCCAAGAGTCCTGGTAAATTTTTTTCTTCGTTATAAGTAGGTATAATTACGCTTAACATATTTTTATTTTATTCTGCAAATAATTTTTTAATTTCTTGCCAATATTCTGGATGATTTTGTTTTTCTTTCATCCAATACCACCATTCTCCTCCCCAAAGATAATATGTATCAATTCCAGTATCTTTGGCAAATTGTATGTTTTTCTTTAATTGATCCAAGCTCATTGTTTTTTGCTGTTCTTCGATGGGTGCAAGCATCACAGAAGCCTGACACCATGGTTCAGCTTGCAGCTCTACTCCAATCGCCTTTTTACCATAAAGCATATTTATTACTTGTGCGCGCCTATAATAAAACATTGGTGTATACCATGGACTATACGAAACATATTGTTTTAAAGTTTCCTGCCAAACCATTCTATAGGTAGTAAAACCAACCATGTCTCCTCCCATATTAGAAGCCCTAGTCCAGGTAGACATCTCTCCACTATCAGTAATAATAATGGGATGCTTATTTTGATCAATTTGCTTAACTAATAATATTTCTTGCTTTAAAAAGTTTTCGTCCGACCAAGGACAAGAACCAAAAGCCAAAAATGGCTCATTTTCTACCTGCCAAGCCAAAATTGCCGACGAGTCTTTGTATCTATTAATTACAGCTGTCAGATATTTTAAAATCTGTTCTTGTTGTTGTTTTTTATTTAAATTTATTGCCCACTGAGGAATATGACATTCTGGCCAACGCGGAGTTTTCATTCCTATAGCTAAAACAATTTTAGCGTTATTTTTTTGCGCTTCACTCATCTGCCAATCTAAATCACTAAAATCATATTTATCTTTTTCTGTTTCTAATAAGTCCCAATGAACTGCTATTTTAATATTCTTTATATTTAAATCTTGCAACAAAGCTAAATAAGCCTCTTTTGGATCAATTTCCAAAAAGATGGCTTGTTTTTGTGAAAAATTCACACCCCAATTAATTTTTTCAGCTTTTTTGGGCGTACCAACAAAAAACCAAATAAATACTACTAATAAAAGGATACTTAGCACCAAAAAAACATATCTAACTATTGTTTGCATGGCTCTATTATAACCAAAAAAACCCTATTTAGCAATTACAATAAAGTGAATAAAACATACATTAACTAATAAAACAAAATAGCCAAACCAAAGCCAATAACAAGAATTGCTAAGATTTTTTGAATTATTGTGCCTTTAGAAATATCTTCTTTTAATATTTTTGGAATACATACTGTACAAGCAATACTAAAAACAAAAAGGAAAACATATTGAACTCCTCGCAAAGCATTAATAATTGCCAAATAAGCAATAGGCGCTAAAGCAATTGCAAGGCTTTGTAAAACAGTAGCAATCCCCCCTACGCCCTGAAACAGCACAAACAAAACTCCGACATTAGTAGCTGTTTTTTTTGTATTTTTAAAAACATCTTTGTAAAAATTTCTATTAAGCAATAAACATAAAGCAAAAACAAAACTAGCCACTCTAATCCAAATAAATCCTTGCCAAAAAGGCATATCCAAATAAACAAATTTTGAAAAAACAAAATCAAGAGAAAATAAAACTGCGGTAACTAAAGATATGGTTAGGCTTTCTTTTGTAAAAAGATCTCCTTTTCTATTTAAACTAATTAACACAGTTCCCACCAGCAAAAGAGAAAAAGCTGATAGCTCTCTTATGCCTAAAACTTGCGATCCCCAAAAAAGACACGTTAAAGCAAAAATAAAAATAGGTTGAGTTGCTCCAATTGCAGGTATTACTCGAGACACGTCAAACTTTTCCAAAGCACTAAACATTCCATATAAACCAAAAATATAAATAACAGCATCCAATATAATCCAAGCTATAGTTGTTCCGGTTGGCATACCAAATTCTACGAATGGAATCGCAAATATGGCCATAACATTAAAAATTCCAACAAAAAAAGTAAAAGCCCTAGGCCTTGGAGATTGACCTAAAATAATTTTATCTCCCAAAGATGCCAAAGCAAAAGCAAAATAACCTAAAATCGCAACAATAAGCCAAGTATATTCCATTATTCTGAAATTATTTTTTTAATATTTAAAACTCCCAATTGTTTTCCTTCAACAAAACCCTCCATTGCCATTTCAGCAAAATGACCTTCACGCAACCAATCAAAAACCCATTCATAACCAAAGTTTGTATCTTTTTGTTCTGCACCAAATCCCGACTTTAGTAACCACTCTTTATTAAAATCTTCTTGTGATCCAATTGTTGGGGCGATAATCATCGGTATTCCTAAAGCAGTATAAAAAGACAATTCCGAGGGCTTGCTCCATAAAATATCGGACTTACTAATAGAATCATTAAATTTATCAAAATATTCTTCAAAATTATCCGCATAAATAATCTCTACATTTTTAAACTTTTCCATTCCTAATTTTTTTGCTTCTTCCTCAAAATAACGCTTAATATGTATTTTGGTTCCAGCAACTAAAACTATCTTCATCTGTCGCGAAGCTATTTTTTCTTTAAATTCACACAACAATCTTGCTCCAATTTCTTTTTGTGCTCCAGCTCCCCCAACAGCAAAAATTATCGTAAAAGGATGATCCGAAGCAGATAACAATCCTCCCAGTTCTTGTTTTATTAAGTGGGTATAATTTTTTTCATAATTTCTTTGCGGATCAAGATTAGACAATCTATTCCTCATATCATATTTTAAAATATTCCTTGTTTCTCCCCCAATGCATTGCATGGGCAATGGATAACCAGTTAAAAAAATATTCTTTTCTGAAACACCATACAGCTTTAATCTTTCCAAAGTTCTCATATTTGGTACTAAATATTTTATTTTGGTTTTATGTGGCATTAATGGAGCCCAGCTACGACTAATATCCGCATCACAAACTACACAATAAATATCTCCAGGATATCTAAAATACTCAGCCATAAAAGCTGGGATAAAAAAAGTGGAAATAATCGGCTTGGCTGGTTCTCCCGATTTTGGCCAAAGCTTGTTAATTAAATGCCTACCCCAATTATTAGCAATTAGATTATAAGTATTTTTTTCTACAAAATTACTTTTAGATAAATCTCGTCTAGGATAAAATTGACCAATTTTTTGAACCTTATCATAAAGATTAAAAGCCCAATTGCCTATCAAAGGCACTCTTTTAAATCTAGAAATAAATTCATAAAACGTTCTGGAGTTTTCCCAGAGCAATCTATCTTTTTGAGGAATTCCTTCATAATCATTAGCATTAATTATTTTTCCATCAACCGCCAATTCTCTTAAAGCATACGCGGTTCGCTGATGACCATACCCCATATTAATTGAGATAACCCACGCTTTTTGTTCCATGATAATTTTATTATAATCCATTAAACAAAAAAAACCAAATCATTTTAATAAATTATTGGCGCAAAAAATCAAAATCTTTTTTCTTATTAATTTTTATCAATAAAAACAATATCAACAAATAAAAAATCCCGACCACAATGAAGCTAATTTTTAGATTAATTGTGGCATAAGGTATTTGCGCTGACCAATCAATAATAAATATTAAATATTTTAAAAGCAACGAACAAAAGAAAGAGACAAGCCAACCTAAAAATGGCAAAAACAAACCAATCAAAGGAAAGATTAATCCTAAAGCCATTAAAGCCGGTAAAATTGGTATAACCAATAGATTAGCCGCTAAAGATATTACTGAAAAATATCCAAAATTAAAAATTAAGATTGGCAAAGTTAAAATTTGCGCACAAACAGTGGCAACTAAAGCTTCTCGTACTACATTTAGCCTATCTTTAAAAATTTTATCATTAATCCAATAATTTAGAGCTGGACTTAAAAAAATCAACCCAACAACCGCTAAAAAAGATAGCTGAAAACCCAGATCAAATTTTAAAACCAAAGGATTTTGCAGCAATATTAATCCGCCAGCTAAAACTAATGTTCGCTCATTAATGGCAGCTCTATCAAATATTTGTGCGAACAATATCAAACATCCCATAATTCCAGAGCGCACCGCTGAAGCTGCCCCACCAGACAAAACAACATAAATAATTATTAAAATAACAGCAGCCAAAGCAGCTGATTTTTTCCAAAAACCAAGCAATAAAAATATCTCCAAAGCAAAAAAGCTAAACAATACAATATGTGATCCGGAAATAGCAATTGCATGACTTAGACCACTCAAAGATAAATTTTTTTTAAGACTATCTGACATAACCCCATTGTCTCCCAAAATCATAGCCTGCACTATTGCTTCTTCTTTTGGTGGTAAATTATTTTGCATTTGTTGACGCAATTTATCTTTAAAAAATAATATTTTTGAATAAATTGTTTGCCATAAGCTTAATCCCTTGCTGTTATCCATTAAAATTATTTTTGGATATACCATTGTGGTTGCTATGCCATCTTTAGCCAAATACCCTTGATAATCAAACCCATCAAGTTGTTTGGGCGTAGAACTTTTACCTGTCACGAATACATAATCTCCGTATTGATAATTAGCATAATTATCTGTATAAACAATTATCTTTCCGATTTCTTTATTTTCAATGACTTCTCTTGATTCTAAAATTAATTTTTCAACCATAATTATTAATTTTAAATTTTTGTATCCAGATTGCGGCTCTTTAATAATCCTGCCCTGAATTTCAATATTTTGTCCATCGCTAAAAACCAAGACATTGTTCTTAATATTTAAAAAATTTGCTTCAAAAAAATATATTCCAAAAGCTGCAAAAATCAAACAAAATCCTATCAAAGTTATTATTAAATTTTTCCAAAAAACACCAATCAAAATTAATCCAATTATTATTAACAATAAGATTAGTGAAATAGAAATATCTGAAAAAGTTATAAAAAAAGAGGCGATAAAAATTCCTCCAATAAACGACAAACATACTATTAAAAATATATCCGATTTCCCCATCACAAGAATTTTTTTCTTTTGGCAAACATTTTAATAAAAACTAATCCAGCAATAAAACCACCCAAATGAGCAGAATAAGCCACCATTTCCATATTTTCAGAACTAAGAGACAAAAATTGATACAAAAACCAAATAATAATAAAGACAAATACCGGAATTGAGGCTAGAGTCCAAAAAAATATTATCGGAATAATAGATTTTATTTTATTTCCTGGAAATAAAATAAAATACCCTCCCAAAATTCCAGAGATCGCTCCAGAAGCTCCAATCACTAAACTATTAGAATGACCAATAAAAGCATACGCAATTGAAGCAATAATTCCACAAAAAATATAAAATAGAAAAAAACGCATATGCCCTATTTTTGCTTCCAAGTTATCGCCAAACACCCATAAAAAAAGCATATTACCTAACAAGTGCCATAAATTAGCATGCAAAAACATAGCAGTAAAAATAGTAAAAAATCTTCCGTCAAAAAGATTAATTGGATAAAAACCAAACACACTAGCATAGCTATCTATATTTTGAAAAGTATAAAAAAATACTATGATATTAAACAAAACCAAACCAGCCGTTACGAACGGAATTCTACCTTTTCTTCTCTTGTTTTCGTCATACAAAGGAAACATTGCTTTTTGATTAACGTATTTTAAATATTTTAAATAATGGAGCTATTTCTTTTTCAACTTGTGATAAAAAATCATCTGGATAGTTAGGATTAATTTTATTTAGCGCCAAATCAATAGTTTCTTTTTCGTTTCTAAATTGCTGTAAAAAATATTTTTCAGCCGGAGTAATATCGTTAGCCATTTCTATGATATCCTCTTTAGAATGCAAACCTGGCACAATCGTTGATCTAAATTCGTAATCAATTCCAGAGTTCTTGATTAAATCAATTGAATCTTTTATTTTTTTTATCGAAAGACTTACTCCATTAACTTGACTATACTTATCTTCTCTTAAAGGAGCTTTGATATCCATAGCAATATAATCAACTAATTTTTCATTGATTATTTTTTTTAACATTTCTGGATTACTTCCATTAGTATCCAACTTTACCGCAAAGCCTAATTCTTTTATTTTTTTCAAAAATTTTGGTAATTCGGGATTAATGGTTGGCTCTCCCCCACAAACAACACATCCATCGATTAAGCCCTTTCTTTTTTTTAAAAAAGAAAAAAATTGTTCTTCGTTTATTTGCGGATGATTTTTGATAAATTCTGGCAAAACTAATTCTTGAGAATAACAAAAAGGACATCTAAAATTACACCCAGACAAAAAAACCGTACAAGCCACCTTTGCCGGATAATCTACTAAAGTAACTTTTTGTAAACCGCCAATTATAATTGCCATATATTAGATAAAAAGTCCCGCTTTCGCGATTCGCTTAAGCGGGTACCGGCGAAAGAATTGCTTCCGCATAAATCTTTTTATATATCTTTAATATCGAAATCTTTTCTATTCTTAAACTCTTCTTGCTTACCCTCATTCCACTGAGAGACAGGCCTTAAATAGCCAACTACTCGAGAATAAACCTCTGTATTCTGATAATTTTTTAAGCTTTTATCTTTTTCATAACACTCGTTACATTTAAAAATAGATGTATCTTCTCCTCCAGGCAAATCGTATTTCAATAATTGACCATTCACTATTTCATTAAGCTCATTAATTTTTATTTCGCAGCCACAATCGTGGCAAAAAAATTTTGGATTCATATTTTTATTAAAACTAATTTTTAGGTGTTTTAGCTAAAGCTGCTTTAATTTTAAATTCTTTTCTTTCTTTAAACTCTTGTTGTTTGCCTTCATTCCACTGAGAGACAGGTCTTAAATAGCCAACTACTCGAGAATAAACCTCACAAGGCTGTTCAATGGTACATTTAGGACAAGTAAAGTGTTTACCAGCAATATAACCATGAGTCGGACAAATTGAAAAAGTTGGAGTTAAGGTAATATATGGTAAACGATTATTTTCAAAAACTTTTTTAACTAAACTTTTAACGGTTTCGATATCTGAGATTTCTTCACCAACAAAAATATGTTCTACCGTACCTCCTGTATATTTACACTGTAAATCATCTTGCAGTTTTACCTCCTCAAAAATATCATCTGTATAATTTACCGGCAATTGAGTTGAGTTAGTATAATAAGGTATTTTTTTTGTTCCTGAAGTAATAATTTCTGGATAAAGCTTGCGATCTTTTTGTGCCAAACGATAAGAAGTTGATTCTGCTGGCGTAGCTTCTAGATTATATAAACTACCTGTCTCTTTTTGATATGCAACCAATCTTTCTCTCATAAAATCCATTAATTCTAAAGCTAGCGTTCTTCCTTTTTTAGATCCAATATCTTCTCCGATAAAATTAAGCAAAGCCTCGTTCATTCCAGATAAACCAATTGTAGAAAAATGATTGGCAAAATATTGACCTTTAGATTTTTTAACACTCTCCAAATAATACCTTGAATAAGGATACAATCCTTTGGCAGTAAAATCTTCAATGGTTTTTCTTTTTATTTCCAAACTTTCTTTAGCTATATCCATAATCTTGGTTAATCTTTCTAAGAATTCTTTTTTGGTTTTAGATAAATAACCAATTCTCGGCAAATTGATTGTTACCACGCCGATACTACCAGTTAAAGATCCAGAACCAAACAAAGCACCACCACCACGATTACTTAATTCATTTAAGTCGAGTCTCAAGCGACAACACATTGAACGAGCGTCTTCGGGTTTCATTTCCGAATTTATATAATTAGCAAAATAATTAATACCATATTTAGCCGAAGCTTCAAATAATGGATCCAGAGCTGGGTCTTCCCAAGGAAAATCTTTGGTAATATTAATAGTTGGAATTGGGAAAGAAAATGGTCTACCACTTCTATCTCCTTTAATCATACCTGTATAAAAAGCCTTAACCAACATTTTCATTTCTTCTGCGAATTCACCATAATTTTCTTTTTGTGGAACACCACCAATAATAACGGGCTGATTAGCAAAAACCGCTGATGGTTTTAAGTCTAATGTAATATTGGTAAATGGGCATTGAAATCCAACCCTGGTAGGCACAGACATATTGTATAAAAATTCTTGAATAGCCTGTTCAACTTGAGCATAACTTAAGTTGTCGTATCGAATAAAAGGAGCTAACAATGTATCAAAATTGGAAAAAGCCACAGCTCCGGCTGCTTCACCCTGCAAAGTATACATAAAATTAACAATTTGACCCAAAGCTGATCTAAAATGCTTTGGAGCCGAAGATTCAACCTTACCCATCACCCCCCCAAAACCTCTCATTAATAAGTCATACAAATCCCAGCCTACACAATAACAAGCCAAAGTATCCAAATTGTGCAAATGAATATCTCCAGATTGATTGGCTTCTCTAACTTCTTTGGGGTAAACCTTATTTAACCAATATTTTTTTACAATATAACTAACTCCATAGTGATTTAAACCTTGAAGTGAAAAAGTCATGTTGGAGTTTTCTTGCACCTCCCAATCCATTTTATCCAAATAATCATCAACTCTATCTACGGCTTCTTCGCTGATTGCATTAGCTTCTCTGATTTTTCTTCTTTGTTCACGATAAAGAATAAACGCTTTGGCTGGATCAACCTCACCTTCTAAAATTAAAACCTCTTCAATGATATCCTGTATTTGTTCCACGTTCGGAACTTCTCCTTGTCTAAATCTTCTTCCCAAAATATCAATCACTTTTTCAGAAATCATTTTGGTTTTCTCTCCATTACCAGCCTTGGTGGCAGTAATAGCCTTAAAAACAGCATTAAGAATCTTATCGGGATTAAATTCAACGATATCATTGTTTCTCTTTTTAACTTTTAGAATTTTATTGGTCATAGTATTATCATTCTAATCCTCGTGGACCTTGTCTATTGACGTAATCAAGGAAGATATTAACCGGATGAATTATTTATTTTTTTTTATTTATCGTTACTGGTGGCTATAATTGTAATTCGAATCTCGTCTTTTTTGAGTGTTTGATCAAAGCAAGCACCAAAAACTATCTTAGCCGCCGGAGAAACTTTTTTCCTAATAGTCTCGGCTATTTTTTTAACTTCGGATAAATACAAATTATTGGTTCCGGAAGAAACATTAAACAGTATACCATTTGTTTTTTCCAAAGAAAAATTATTAATTGAAGAATAGATTGCCTTGTCTATGGCTTTTAAAATTCTATCCTTTCCTTCGGCTCGGCCGATTCCAAAATATGCCGTACCACCATTTTTTAAAACTTCTTTTATGTCTGCAAAATCTACGTTCAGAATACCAGGATTTAAAATTACATTACTAATGCTCTCTACCGCCTCTTTGAGCAATTCGTCACACTTTTCAAAAGCCTGATCGATTGATGACTTTGGCGGAACCAAATCAATCAGCTTATCATTTGGAATTATTACAATAGTGTCTATATGTTTTTGAATTTCCTCCAAGCTATTTAAAGCAATTTTTTTTCTTTTTCTTCCTTCAAAAGAAAACGGCAAAGTAATAACTCCTATAGTCAATATTCCGTTCTTTTTTGCCAGTTCGGCAATTACCGGCATAGCTCCTGATCCAGTCCCACCTCCCAGTCCAGCTGTTAAAAAAATAATATCCGAACCTTTTATTACTTCTTCCAATTCTTTGGCGCTTTCTTTGGCGGAAATAGTTCCTATTTCCGGATTCATTCCCGCGCCCAATCCCTTTGTAATTTTTTCTCCTATTCTTAATTTAAAATGAGCATTTTTTCTTTTTAAATCCTGCGCATCCGTATTAACGCTAATCAGCTCAACGTTTTTAATTTCCGCTTGCGATAACCGAGAAATCGTATTACAGCCCGCTCCTCCTATGCCAATAACTTTTATTTTTGTTAAATTCATTTTTTATGGCATTAGATTTTTAATAAAATTCCCGATCTTTCCAAACAATTTTCCAGACAAGCCATCTTCACCCCCTTTACCATTTTCCAAACCATCTTCGTCAAAATCATCTATGACTAATCCACAAACCGTAGCAAAACACGGATCTTTTATTTGCTCATTAAAACCCTTGGGATATCCAACTCGACAAGGCAAATTAAATTCTTTTTTAGCCAAATCTATCATTCCTGGCATTTTTGATCCGCCACCAGTTAAAACCACTCCACCCGGCAACATTCCATGTCTTGAAACTTTTTTAATTTCTGCCGCTACCAATTCATATATTTCACCTACCCTTGCATCAATTATTTTTCTTAAATCTTTTTCGCTAAAAGTAAGTGTATTTTTTTTATCTTTTTTTGTTTTAACTTTATTTAATCTTGATTTTTTTGAATCATCAATCAATTCTATAATTTTATTTTCAGAAATATCCTCTGGTTCTTTTTCATTGTCAAACAAAGAAATATCCATTTCTATTCTCTTATTTGATTGACTCCCAGGCAAAGAACACGCTCCGTGCTCTTTTTTGATTTTTTCGGCTATTTCTATTTCTGTTTTAAAGCCAATGGCAATATCATTGGTAATATTAGCCGAACCTACTGGAAAAACAGCTAAATCCAACAACTTACCCTCTTCAAAAATAATAACACTCGTAGTAGAAGCTCCAATATTAACCATTACTACTCCCAATTCGCGCTGTTCCGGTGTTAAAACCGAACGAGCATCAGCGATAGGAGAAGGAACAATATTTTCAACATCCAATTCCACACCAGCCCCGATTCCAGCCTCTAAAATATTATCTAAGTCTGAAGAAAAAGCAGATAACAAAAAGGCTTCCAATTCGAGACGAGTCCCGTGCAATCCCAATGGATCTTTTATTTCTTTTTCTCCATCCAAAATCCATTCTTTGGGAAAAATATCCAAAATATCTTTATTGGTTGCTTGCAAATTTACAGCTTTGGTATTTTGAAAAATCCTATCTTTATCTTCTTGAGAAACTTTTTGATCGGCTCGTCCCACCAAAATCAAACCTCGACTGGAAATTAATTGCAATTTATTGCCATTAATATTAACAAACACCTCTGAATCATGCGATCTTTTATTTCCCTGCATTTGGTCAGATTTTTCTATTAATTCCTGAATTTTTTTAGAAACCTCGGATACGTTTTTTATTCTTCCTTTTTGTATTCCAAAAGATTTTATCTTATCCAAAAAAACCACATCCAAAATTTTGCCGGTTTCAAAATCTTTTTTTACCGCCAAAATTTTAATAGTATCGGTTCCGATATCTATTCCGGTAGTAATTTGTATTTTGGACATAATTTTTAATTTTTTCCACGCAAGACTAACTTATGGAATTGTTTTTTAAACTTTATTTATTTTCAAAATTAAATCTAAACAAGGTAAGATATTTCTCTTGTTTTGTAAACATTTTTTGGGCAGCAACACCTCCCTGCTCGTGCTCAAACCCTTTAAGGTGAAGCAAGGCATGTATAAGAACTCTGGCTAATTCTTTTTCAAACGGCTCTTTTGCGCTCTTAGCGTTTTTTTGAACCTCTTTCAGGCAAATAATTATTTCCGGTTCGGAAAAATCTTTTAATTTTAATTTTTTTTCAAATTTTCCGAAAGAAAGCACATCGGTTGCCTTATTTATTCCCCTATATTGCTTGTTAAGTTTTTTAATTTCTTCGGAATCAACTAAGGCAATTGATAAATCTGCATTTGTGCTGATTTTTTCTTTGACTAAAATTTTTTTTGCAATATTTTTTAAAAATTTTTCGTCTATTTTAATACCTTCATGGGTAAGATTATTTATTGCCAACATTTTTGTACTCTCATTTTACTAAATATAAAAAATTAACGCAAGTTTACAAGATGCCCTAAAAAATTTCTAATTTTAAACCCATCAAATAAAAGCTTTATTGTTGTTTTTCTCTGTTTTTTATCTAAAAAAAACAAAAACCGCCCCATTGGGCGGTTTAGATTTTAATTACTTATTAAGCTTATTTGTCGTCCGTTACTAAAATCTTCTTATAATCATCAGAATAACAAATAAAATTGTAAAAATCCGACAACAACCTTTGCGTTAATATTTTTTTACGAAGCTGACAAGTATTATATTGCCCCATAATCCCTAAATACGAATTTACGCTTGCTAAAAATAGATTTAAATCTTTTTCGCTAAGTTCAAAATTTCTTTCCATTAAAAAAACATTCCATTGTTGAATTCTGTCATAAAAATTTCCTTTTGTTCGACTGCCGACATAAGTGCGATACGGCTTGATACACGCACCGAGAAATCGCACCCCTTTTCCAAAATATTGCAAATATATCTTTTTTGGATGAATTTTCAAATAAAGTTCGCTTTCCAAATAATTATCTATAAACGGAATAATGGATTTAAGATATTCCTTGTCTGGGTGAACTATTACGATATCATCCACATAACGTCCGTAATATTTACAACCTAGCGTATACATAACAAAATGATCAAAATCATTAAGATAAACATTGCCAAATAATTGCGACGTAAGATTGCCAATAGGCAAGCCCCTATCCTCTTCCGCAAAAAATAAGCTTTTATTTTTGGGCAATCCTTGCCAGTCTTCCTTGTTGCCTGTTATCCTGCATCTTTTTTTTGAATCATGAAATATGATTTGATGGACAAGGCTCAAAATCAGATCGACATCAAAATTTTCTATTGCGCGATAACGAATCAAAACCTTTTTCACTTTTTGATACAGAATGTCGCGATCAATACCCATAAAGTATCCCTTAATATCCAACTTCAAAACATAACAATCTTTTTTGTAATTTTCCGAACAAGAGCGGATAAAATGATTTAATCGCTTAATGCCATACGATGTTCCTTTGCCAGCTCTACAACTGTACGTGTCATTAATAAATAAACGTTCAAAGATGGGGCCAATGTAATTATAAACAAAATGATGAACAATTCGATCTCTGAAATCAGCCGCAAAAATTTCTCTTTGCAAGGGTTTGAACGAAATAAAACAAACACTTGGACGAATTACGTATTTTTCGCTTATAATTTCTTTGTATAATTTAAAAAGCTTTGTCTCGTAGTTTTCTTCAAAAGATAAGGCATTGAAAGTAAATCTTTTGTTTTTGCGCGCATCGTAATAAGCTCGGAACAAATCACATAAAGTTTTGTTAACAACAATATTTGTCATAATAATATAAATTACCGGGCAACCTATTGATTGCCCGGAAACTATTATCAGTGCTAAGGCAACGCACGGAAAACCCGTAAGCCTTGGCGTTCGTGTTCCGGTTCACCCTAGCCTCGCTTGAATTCAGGTTCCGTTTCCAGGCCGAACCACCGGAATCCGTGGAGGACCATAAGTTCGTGTTCACGGAACGGTTGTTGAAAGTACCGTCCGTATTCCGGTTGCCAGGCAAGACTGAAAGGAGCCAAACGCCGCAAAAATAATCACTTAATTCTTTTTGCTTTCCTAGTAAAAAGCAAAAATTACATACCTCGCAATCGCGAGAAGATTATTGAACTGATAAAGGCTCGCTTGTTCTCGCCGTAGCAAAAAAACAACTCCGGCCCGATATTATTTTTGTGAACTCTGCCAAGCAGCAAGCTGTTTGGAAACTATTTCGATCCTTTCATTAAGATAAACAAATTTTCTTAAATTTATTTGTCTCAAATCTTGTAAAATTCTCAGACTCAAACGGATCATTTCTATGTTTTCCCTGGCCGATTGGATGATCTGCTTTTTTGAAACACTACTATTGGCGCGATAGATATTTTTCATCATTTCTATGCCTTCTTTTTTAATATCTTCCCCAAGCGTAAACTTATACTCCCTGTTAAAATTTCTCGTGGATATTATCAACTGCACCAAAAGATCATAACCAGCTTTATACACAGACAGAGAACTATAATTGCTCATTGTTTATTCTGTTTACTGATAATATTTAATGTTTGGGTTTGTATCCGCCCCCGCTTTACGGATGTCGGATAGACCCAAACATTAATAGACAAACTTGCACAGTTACGCAATTTTGAAATCAAAATTGCTACTGTGTAAGCCCAAGCCATTAATTTTGCTTTGCAAAATTGTGGCTTGGGTAGACTGGAAGAAATTAGTTCTTGAGGCAACGCACGGAAAACCCGTAAGCCTTGGCGTGCGTGTACCGGTACACCCTAGCCTCGCTCGAATACAGGGCCCGATCCCAGGCCGAACCACCGGAATCCGTGGAGGACCATAAGTACGTGTACACGGAACGGCGGTTGAAAGTCCCGTCCGTATTCCGGTAGCCAGGCAAGAGAGCTGTAAATCCCGTGGAATTGGTTCCGCCCGAAGTAAGAAGAGAAAGCTTGGAACCTTCGTTGGTTCCCAACCAGCCAGTGGTGGTCGCATCATAAGGAAAAGCCGTAGAACCATTAATTGCTCGCTCTAACGTAGTCCATTCGTCGTGTGTCGGTATATGCCAACCTGGAGGGCAAATACCCTGTACTCCGGGAGTAGTCACGTAACCCATAGCCTCATCCCAAGAATAGAGCCCGCCGTAAGTGGAACAGCTGCCACTGGTGGTGTGTCCGTTTTCATTAGCGCCATTGCACCATTTTTCAATAATCCCATTATTAGTTGGCATTGTGGCAGGTGAAGCAATCATTGTTCCTATGTCCAAATTTTCTCGAAGCCAGCATTGAGTTCCAATGACAACCGTATTATATATTTTTCCTCCGTAACTGACCGCTTCGCAAGTTCCAGCAGAAGAATTAAGAGCGTATGCCCTAGTATCGGAAAGCGTGGCTGCAATCGTAAAATTAGTTCCATCAGAAATATATGTATAATATCCGGAAACCGGATCCTGAGGAAAAGCAGTAAAATAGTTAGGAATTAAGGCCGTAGCCAAAACCGAACAAGGAGTAGCGCCTCCACCAATAGTACAAAGCGTTGCCTGAATGGGATAAGCTCCGCTATTAGCACTATACATCATTACAGCCTTTCGAATAGAATCAATATTCGCTTTTCTTTTAGCGTCATTAGCCGAATTAATAGCCCCGCTCATAGAAACAAAAACTAAACCGGAAAGGATCCCAATTATCGCAATTACAACCAAGAGCTCAATCAAAGTAAATGCTGATATTTTTCTATTCCCAGCCCTACAAGAGAGAGAGAGAGAGACGACTTAAACTTTTCTTACTATTTTTCATTAAAATAATTATACTAAATTTTATTAAAAAAGAAAAGTAAATTAAAGAAATACTCACACGATTCTAGCTGTTTTTCTTTTGTCATTATTGTACCATATATCAAAAAAAAAAAAAACGATTTCACTTGTGGATAAAAAATCCACTAAAATATATTATACTACATTTTTTGCGGATTTTAAAAAACCGCCCCATTAGGCGGTTTAGCTTTCAATCAAATGTTTTCCAGTTTTTCTTTTACAATTTTTGCAACTAAGTTTCCATCAGCCTTTCCTTTTGTTTGAGGAGAAACCTCTTTCATTATTGGTCCGATATCTTTCATTCCCTTGGCTTCGATTTTTAAAATCGCATTTTCAACTATTTTACTAATTTCTTCTTCGGTTAATTCTTTGGGAAGATATTTCATCAAGATCGCTAATTCAATTTTTTCTTTTTTTACCAAATCATCTCTACCTCCTTGTTCAAATCCAGCAATACTATCTCTTCTTTTTTTTACTTCCGAAGAAATAACTTCTATTATCTCTTCGTCAGAAAGTTTAACCTTATTTTTAAGTTGCTCTTCATCTAGATTTGGCTCAAGTTCCAAAACTTTCACCCTTTTATCCATTTCTTTATTAAAAATAGATGAAGTAACCATTCTTAAAGTAGAAACAGCTGTTTCGTTTTTTTCTTTTAAAGCTGAAATTAAATCTTTTTTAATTTCTTCAATTAACATATTTTATTTAGTTTTACCTAATTTTTTTAATTTTTGAAATTCTTTTTTCTTTTCTTCCCTCACTAAAGCTGCTCTTTGTTTTAAATTTTCACTTTTTTCTCTTTTAACAAACTTTCTTTTTCTGGCTTCAATAAGAATACCACTCTTTTGCACAGCTTTGGTAAATCGATAAACCAAAGATTGTGATGTTTCTCTTTGTTGTTTTTGAATTTTCATAATCTTTTAATTAATCTTCTTTTAATCTTGTTTTAATTTCTTTTATTATTTCCTCTTGCTTAACTTCGGATTGCTTGCCTGTTTCCATATTACGCATCATTACGGTTCCCTGCAAAGCTTCTTTTTGTCCGATTATCAAAACACTTTCAATTCCCATCTTGCTTGCCATCCCCATTTGAGATTTTAACGAGTCCCGACTAAATGATTCTGCAACCTTGATATTAGCCTTGCGCAAATCTTCCATAATAGCCAAACTTCTTTTTTTTGCCAGAGGACCGATTTGAGCTAAAAATACTTCTGATTTTGGCAAAGATTTCGGTTTATATCCCCTTTCTTTCATTAAAGCAACTATTCTTTCGACGCCCCCGGCCATTCCACAAGAAGGAACTTCGGGACCACCCAACATCTTTGCTAAATTATCATATCTTCCGCCTCCTGACAAGGCTCCCTGAGACAAACCCTCAACATTTGGAACAGGAGCGGATTCAACCTCAAAAACTGTTTTTGTGTAATAATCTAAGCCTCTTACCAAGTTGGCATCCAAAATATAGGGAATTTTTAACTCATCTAGATACTCCAAAACTTCTTTAAAGTGCGTATGACATTCTTCGCAGAGAAAATCTATGGTTTGTGGAGCCCCAGCCAATACTTCGCGACATTTTTCATTTTTACAATCCAAAACCCTTAAAGGGTTACCTTTTAGTCTTTTTTGACAATCAGAACACAAGGATTTTTTGTTTGATTTCAAAAATTTGATTAAAGCCTTACGGTAAACCGGACGACAATTTTCATCACCAATAGAATTTATTTTTACTATCAAATCTCCCAGCTTTAATTCTTGTAAAATAGCGTATAAAATTGAAATTAATTGCGCATCAGCAAGAGCATCTTTTTCTCCCAAAATCTCGGCGCCAAATTGATAAAACTGTCTAAATCGTCCAGCTTGCGGTCGCTCATGTCTAAAAAAAGGCCCAAAATACCAAAGCTTAATCGGTTGCGGCATTGATTGAAATCCATGTTGAATATATGCTCTGACTATCGGAGCCGTACCTTCGGGACGCAAAGCTAAAATATCTTTACCTCCTTTTGTTTTAAAGGTATACATTTCTTTTTCAACAATATCTGTCAATTGCCCTATTCCCCTAGAAAACAATTCCGCATCCTCCAAAATAGGAGTATCTATTTTTTTAAATTGATAAAAATTTAACACACTTTTAGCCGCCTCGGCAACCGCCTCATAATAAGGCTGATCTTCGGGCAAAATATCGTGTACTCCGGTTGGATTTTGAAATTTTGGCTTACTCATATATTTAATAGATTGAATTTGGATCACCCTCGTCTTGAATCAAAGCTTCAAAAGGAGAAAGACGCACAAATGTTTTACCAACTATATTAGAAATCGGCAATACTCCCCAAATTCTAGAATCAGAAGAATTATTACGATTATCTCCCAAAACAAAATATTCATTTTGCCCTAAGGTAATCGCATCCATAGTATTATTTTTAAACCACTCATTTATAAGATCTTCTGAAAGATAAGCGCTTTCAACTAATTTTTGAGTAACACCGGCTGTAGTTATAAAAATTTGGGCGTCTACAATCTCAATAGTCTCTCCGGGTAATCCAATTATTCTTTTAATGTATTTGTAGGCCGGATCTCTGGGATATTTAAACACAATCACATCCCCTCTTTTGGGCGCCTGTAATCTATAAGAAACCTCATCTACAATTAGATAATCAGCTGAATGATAGTTTGGCTCCATTGATTGTCCATTAACCACAAAAGGCTGAAAAACAAAAAATCTCACAGGTATAACTATGAGTAAAGCAATGGCTACCAACTTAACGGTATCTAATATATATTTTACTATATCTTTAACTTCCATTTGCTATAATATACATTAAAATTGCTTTTTTGGCAATAATTTTAATATGCAAAAATCGCCTTTAATATTTTAAAAATATTAGTCTTTATTCCTTTTGTATCAATAAAGCAAACATACCCCTTTTGCCAAATTTAATTAAAAAAAGTATAATCAATTTAATATGATTTTAATCGTAGGCTTGGGTAATCCGGGCGACCAATACAAAAAAACCAGACACAATGTCGGCTTTATGATTTTAGACAAATTAAAAGAATCCATTGATTTTCCGGATTTTGAATTATCAAAAAAATACAACAGCTTGATCTCTCAAGGAATAATCTTTGAAAAAGAAGTTATTCTCTTAAAACCCTTAACCTTTATGAATGAATCCGGCAAAGCGGTTGAGGCCATTGCCAGTTACTTTAAAATAAAACCCGAAAATCTATATGTAATTCAAGATGAAGCAGACGTAGATTTGGGAAAAATTAAAATAAGCAATGAGGCTAATTCGGCCGGGCATAAAGGCATACAATCTATTATTGAAAAAATAGGAACTAAAGAATTTACTCGTTTTCGCGTTGGCATCAACTCTACAGATAAAGCCTACGAACAAACGGTTAAAAAAGACGGCTTAGAGAGTGTGGTTTTAAAAAATTTTAGCGAAGAAGAACAGCCTATTTTTGAAAAAGCTGCAAAAGAATCAGTTGATTTAATAATCTCAACTATAAAAGATGATGCTATTTAGCGTTCAATCAATTTCAATCAACGACGAACTATATCCGGAAATTCTTAAAAAAATAAAAAATCCACCTCAAACCCTTTATTATTCAGGAAAACTCTTACCAAAAGAAAACTGTTTGGCAATTGTTGGTTCTCGAAATTATTCCAAATACGGACAAGAATGCTGCCTTAAAATAGGCTACGACCTGGCTGAGTCAGGATTAACGATTGTTTCAGGTTTGGCTCATGGAATCGATTCTTTTGCACATCAAGCTGCACTCAAAGCAAAACAACGCACCATTGCTGTTTTGGGGACTGCAATTGATGCCAAAAATTTTTATCCCAAAGAAAACCTAAAACTAGCAGAAGAAATATTACAAAACAATGGATTGATTATTTCTGAATATGAGCCTGGTAAAAAAACACTACCTTATGCTTTTGCAGAAAGAAATCGAATTATCTCCGGCTTATCTTTGGGCGTATTAGTAATAGAGGCCAAACAAAAATCCGGATCCTTAATTACCGCTGAGATAGCCAAAAAACAAAATAAAAAAGTTTTCGCTCTACCTGGAAGCATTTATTCTGCCAACTCCCACGGATGCCATGAATTAATTAAAAAAGGGGCTATTTTAATTGAAAATAAATATGATATTTTAAAAGCCTTGGAAATAGAACATTTGCCTTTAGTTTTTAAAAATGATACACCAACAGAAAGCACTCCCGAAGAAAAGTCTATCCTCTCTTGCCTCTCTGGAGAACCGCTACATATTGAAACTCTGATTAAAAACACGAAGCTTTCGGCAAGCACAGTAATGAGCACGATATCTCTTTTGGAAATAAAAAATAAAATAATTGACCTGGGTGATAGCACATATTGCCTAAACAAAAAATAATTATGGATTTAATAATTGTAGAAAGCCCAACCAAGGCAAAAACATTAAAAAATTTTTTGGGTGCCAATTACACGGTACTATCTTCTTATGGTCATATTCGCGACTTGCCAAAAAGCACATTGGGAATTGATATTGATGATAATTTTAAAATCAAATACGTAATTCCAACCAAAGCCAGAAAAAACGTAACCTTGTTAAAAAAAGAAGTAGCCAAAAGTGATTATATTTATCTAGCAACCGATCCGGATCGAGAAGGAGAAGCTATTTCTTGGCATTTGATTGAGGCTTTGGGATTAAACGAAAAGAAAAACTACAAAAGAATAACCTTTCATGAAATTACAAAATCCGCAATTCAAGAATCCCTAAAAAGTCCGATGGAATTAAATCAAGACTTGGCAGATGCTCAACAAGCTAGAAGAGCTTTGGATAGAATCGTAGGATATAAGCTTTCTCCATTTTTATGGAAAAAAGTTGCCAGGCATTTGTCTGCCGGTCGTGTTCAGTCTGTAGCTGTGAGATTGGTGGTCGCTAGAGAAAAAGAAATCAAAAATTTTAAACCCGAAGAATATTGGTCTATTACGGCTACTTTAAAAAAACAAAGTTCAGATGCAATAAATTTTGAAGCCGTATTGTCAAAAATAAAAGGACAACCCATACCCAAACTTGGCATCAAAAATAAAGATGAAAGCGAAAACATTGTAAAAAAATTACAAGATGCCAATTATAAAGTTGTAAATATTGAGAGAAAAGAAACCCTACGAAACCCTTTGCCACCGTTTACCACTTCTACGCTCCAACAAGAGGCATCTAAAAAATTGCGATTTCCCGCTAAAATGACTATGCGAACAGCGCAAGAATTGTACGAAAAAGGTTTTATTACTTATCATCGAACAGACTCTCTTAATTTAAGTAGTCAATCTTTGTCTGCTGCCAAAGAATTTATAACCAAAGAATATGGCGATAATTATAGCTTACCTCTCCCAAGAAAATTTAAAGCCAAGGGTCGCACACAAGAAGCCCATGAAGCTATCAGAGTAACTGATGTTACCAAAACTCCGGACAGCTTAAAACTGGACCCTCGCCAAGCCAAACTTTATAAATTAATTTGGTCAAGATTTGTAGCCTGTCAAATGAAAGAAGCTATTTTTGATTCCATTAAAACAGAAGTCGAAGCCAATATAGATTATACTTTTCAAGCTAATGGCTCTACTTTAAAATTTGACGGGTTCTTAAAAGTTTATCCAATGAAATATGAAGAAAAGGAATTGCCCGAACTATTAACAGAAGAATATTTGGATTTAGTGGAATTAAAACCCGAACAACATTTTACTCAGCCTCCGGCTAGATACACGGAAGCAGGACTAATTAAAGAATTGGAAGCTCATGAAATCGGCAGACCATCTACTTATGCACCGATTATTTCCACTATTCAAGATAGAAACTACGTACAAAAAAATGAAGACAAGCGCTTTGCTCCTACGGAAATCGGCGTTATGGTAGATGATATTTTGGTGCAACATTTTCCAGATATAGTTGATGTAAAATTTACAGCTAAGATGGAAAAAGAATTAGACAAGGTAGCCAAAGGAGAAGAAGCTTGGACAACCCTACTCCAAAAATTTTACACTCCATTTAATAAAAACCTGGAAAGTAAATACGAATTAGTGGAAACTAAAAAAGTTGAACCGGAAAAAACAGATAAAATTTGTCCAAAATGCGGAAAACCATTGGTAATAAAATTTGGGCGATTTGGAAAATTTATGGCTTGTTCCGGATTTCCAGATTGTAAACATACCGAACCTTTGGAAAACAAAAATACAAAAACCGGCATCACTTGTCCCAAATGCGAACAAGGAGAAATAATCGGAAAAAAAACGAAAAAAGGAAAATTATTTTACGCTTGCTCCAAATGGCCGGATTGCGATTATGCTTTGTGGGATAAACCCACTGGAGAAAAATGCGAAAAATGCGGATCTCTAATGACTGAAAAAAACAAAAAAATAAAGTGCTCAAATAAAAATTGCGGCAAAGAATAAAAAAACAAAAACAAGGACAAAGGCCCTTGTTTTTGTTTTTGGCTATTAGCCCCGAATGCTTCTATTTGTGCATCGCCTTCTTTATCCAATTCTTTAAATCATTTTCCGTATCAAACTCGGCTATAAATTGTATTTTTCCTTTTTTTGATTCTAGTTTTATTCTTTCGTAATCAAAATAATCTTTAAGTTTTTTTTCAAAAAAATCTTTATTGGGAATTTCATACCCACCAATTGTTTTAACTTTTTTTGTAACCTTTACTCCTTTGGCTGCTTTTTCTACATCTCTAACAGAATAATTATTTTCCAATATTTCTTTAAAAAGCTGCTTTATCAATCCTTCTTCTTTTACAGCTAACAAGGCCTTCGCATGACCTTCGGTAATCTTTTCCGCTTTCAAAGCTTCTCTAACTTCTTTAGGTAAAGCTAGCATTCTCAAAGCATTAGATACCGCTTCGCGACTAACTCCGGCAACTTGAGCAATTTCTTTTTCCAAAAGATTAAACTCTATCCTTAATTGATCGTAAGCCTCGGCCTTATCAATTGGATTAAGATTTCGACGTTGTACGTTTTCTATCAAAGCTATTTCCAACTTTTCTCGATTAGACGGACTTTTGATAATAACCGGAATTTGTTTTAAGCCAGCCCTTGTAGAAGCCCTCCACCTTCTTTCTCCAGCAATTATTTGATATTCTGTAGCAATTCCACTATTTGTCCTTTTCTCCATCTTGTGCACAATTATGGGCTGCAAGATTCCGTATTTTTTGATAGACTCTGCCAAAGAATTAAGCGCTTCTTCATCAAACTCCTTTCTTGGCTGATAGGGATTGGCTTTTATTTTATCAATATCAATCCAAAAAATAAAATCTTTTTGAGATGTTTCTTGAGCTGGTTGATTTTTTTCTTTTTTAGGAATTAATGATTCCAAACCTTTTGCGACCATTGCTTTTATTAATTTAATATTTATTTATTAAGATGTTCTCGATCGGGCTTATGTACAATTTCTCTGGCTAATTCACGAAAGGCGTGTACTGCGCTGGAATTTGGTGAATGTCTTAAAATTGTTTTTCCGTGAACTGGCGATTCTGACAAAGCGACCGTCCTAGGTATCACGGTATCAAAAACATACCCCGGAAAAGTGCGCCGTAAATCTTTAGCAATTTTTTGCGACAAAGTATTCTTGCGAGCATACATAGTTAAAAGAGCCCCTAATATTTTTATATTTCTTTCCAAGTTTTCGTTTATCATTTTAACATTATAAATAAGCTGACTCAAACCCTCCATAGCTAAATATTCTGCTTGGACAGGAATAATAACTTCATCAGATGCTACCAAAGCATTTAAAGTCAAAATACCCAAAGACGGAGGACAATCAATAATTACAAAATCATAATCATCTTTTACCATATCTATTACTTCTTTTAATTTAAACTCTCGATTATCCATATTAACCAATTCAATATTTGCACCTGATAAATTATGAGAAGTGGGCATAATGTCAAAAGCTAAAAAGGGTGTCCGTCTGATAATTTCTCGAGGAGAAATCTGCCCCATTAGCGCTTCGTATAGAGAATCAGTTAAGTCTCTTGGTTTTATTCCAAGAGAAAAAGTTGCATTAGCTTGCGGATCAGTGTCAATTAAGAGAACTTTTTTGCCAAAAGCCGTAAGAAAAACGGGTAAATTAACCGCAACTGCGGTTTTACCTACTCCACCTTTTTGAT
>DISC01000005.1 GCA_002421745.1 Patescibacteria group bacterium UBA6220
TTTTCTTCTGGTTTGCTTGTCGGTTTTTTATTATAAGACATTTCCGGAGGATTTAAGTCTTCGGATGGATCAACTCTATGAATACCACCTGTTGGTGGGTTGGTGGGTGGTATTTCTCTTTCTAATGGAGGCAAATCTAAATTAACGGAAAATCCATTCAAATCAAGTTCTGGTGATTTGATCGATTCCCCCTTTTTTTTGAAAAGGGTTTTAACATCTGTTTCTCCGCGAGGAAGCTCATTATTTAATTCAAGTAAAATTTTACCCAAATTATTTTCTTCAAACATTTTATAAATTTCTTTAAATTTTTCCGCATCACCAGTCTCTGTGTTATCGGGATGGTATTTTTTAATAAAAAATCTACGAGCACTTTTCATCAATTCGCCAGTCTCGTTAATTTTTTTTCTTTCGTTTTTATTTTCGTTTCTCATATTACATAAAGTGTATCATTAAATATTTTTTAAGCCAACAAAAAAACGCTAATACATTATTTGTTAAACAACAAGATGAAAGCGTTTTTAGTTTTTGATAAGAAAAATAACATTGAGGTTTAATAATTTAAATTATTTGTTTTTTTTCAATAATTTAATAATTTCAGCCAGTTGGTTTTTTTCTATTTGATTGATTGTTAATTGAACAGCTTCAATTTTTTCTTTTGCTGTAAGGTTTGTAACAAAGTCTTGTTCAGCATGATGTCTATCTCTTTCGTTTTGTCTATTTTGAGACATCATAATTATTGGAGCGGAATATGCTGCTTGAACAGAAAACAAAAGATTAAGAAGAATAAACGGATAAGGATCCCATCTATAGAGATAAGCCAAAAAATTTAAAATTATCCAAAGAAGTACAAAAATTGACTGCCCTATTATAAAAGCCCAAGATCCCATTCCTTTAGCAACTTTATCAGCTAGTTTTTGTCCGAAAGTTAATTTTTCTCTATGTCGAGAGTGCCAGTTTTTGTTATGTTCTTCTTCCATGTTTTTTATATGATAATTATATTGATAGTATTATATCTCTTAAAATCAAAAGCAACAAATTTAAAAAATATTTTAATAAAAACTTAACGAAACATTACATATTTTAAACTATAATAAGAGTAATATGTTCCGTTTTGTCCGCAAGTGGAAACAATAGTAAATAAAGAAGTTCCATTGTTTTCTCCTTTAAACACCACATTACCCCAAGCACTGCTGCAAGTATAAGCAACCCCAGTCATTCCATTCCACCCACATGAAGAATATCGACAAGTAGTTCCAGAAAGCTGAAGAGGATTTTCAAGCGTGTAATAATAACAAGGAATATATGAATGAGAAACTTGATTATCAGCAGAAATTAAAAATTCAGTTGGATTAAAAGAATCTAAAAACCCCTGAGACACATAAAAGTATGAAAAATGATAAGATAATGAGCAACCGTTTCCGGCATTAATAGATTGGGTTGATGAATTTATAAGAGCGGTTGCTGTCCCACTTGAAGATATCCCATTTCCAGTAATGCAACTAGAAAGGCTTCCCATATTATAATTAAGATTTGTCCATCCTCCTCCATCTGTAGTCATATCGCAATAAGCCTGGAAAGATTCCATACCTCCTGGATTAATCCAATATGTTCCATTTCCAGTAGATCCACCGCCATTTAATATTGCTAAGCAGGATTGTCCTGGATAATCAGCTGACTCTCCGATTAGGCCGGTTGTCCAGGTGTTACTTGAGCTATCATAAATATAGCTGGTGCCACTCGAGAGAACTCCCTGCAAAGTAAAGCTGTCTCCTAAATTAGTATAAGTATAAGAGCCACCATTGGGATTGTCTGGAATATCCCCCAAGTAGACTGGAACCAAGTCTGATAATAGCGCTGGATAGGTTTCGCTATTTAATACAGTGTATTCTAGTATGGCTTTTTCAATTGTTGCCATATCAACTTTGGTTTGAGCGTCTTTAGCAGAGCTGATTGCTCCGCTCATAGAAACAAAAATTACGCCGGAAAGAATGCCGACAATTGCAATTGCAACTAAAAGTTCAATTAAGGTAAAAGCTTTAATCTCCTTTTGCATTAAGAATATTTTATATTATTAATACAAAAAAGAAAAGCGTATTTTATAAAAAAAGCAGAAAGTACGATGTACGATCTGCTATATTTTATTTAAAATTTACGGACCAGTCTCTCAATTGGAATCCGAGGAATGAAAAGAAACTTTTCATATATTCAAAGTCTTCTGGAAAGACAAAGACATTTTTGTTTTTATCCGTCATTTCCAAATAGATTTTATCTGTTGAGAGTGTCCACTTGGAGCTTAAATATCTCTCTGCAAACATTGCGTCAAAAGTTTCACTTAATTCTTTCTGTGTGAGATATCCACTAAATTCAGCAAGGTTTGTTTCGGGATTTTCATTGAGTGCATTAAATTTGCACGTATTTTCTGAATCCGAATTTTCGGATTTAGATGGACCAGAACGCAGCTGTTCTATTTTATTCCGGATATAGAAATCCTGAGAGGTAAAATTAATGTCAATTTTACCAAATTCAGCGGTTTCATACATACAAATGTAGCTGATTAGGTCGTAGCTCATTCCGCCCGGAAGCTCTCTTCCGTGTGTAATGTTCAATGAATGTTTAATAGTTCTTTTTGGTAAGTTTTCTAGTAATTGAAAAGGATTCAGCATTTTTTAAACCTCCTTTTTGTTTTGTTTAAATAGCTATCTATAGTTTTCGCAAGCCTATTTTTTGGGCCAATTCTTCTCGTCTTATCATCGTGATAGTAATCTGAAGTTGACCATCAATTCTGCACAAGAGAAACTGAATTCTGTCAATGATTTGTTTTTCTTTGGGATTTTGAGCTTTTTCAATCATTGTCATATAGGACGAGAATTCATTCAGCAATTCCTTTTGCTTTTTAATGGTTTCAGAAATTTTAGGAAATTTTTTCTCAGCTTCGTCGAGGGCTTTGTTTATACTGGGTATTTTTTCAAGCAGTATTGATGCACAATTCATTACTAATTCTTCCATTTGACACCTCAATTGTTCAATGTTCTATGATAACAAGCATCTCTTTCGAGATAATAATACAATAAAATGGATAACTTATTTTGTCAATGTTAGAATAGATTAATCAGAGATTATCGCGTGTGATTAATTTTGGGTATCTGATTTAAATAAAGCATTGTCATAATAATCATTTTATGTTAAAATATATAAAAATAATGACCCACAAGGTCTTTTTATAATATAATGAAAGTAGCAATAAACATAACTAGAGAACCATTAGGCGGAATAACTTCCGTTAATTTAAATCTATTAAATCATTTGCATGGATCGAATATATCTTTTTTGGGCATAGAATTAAATGCTTTTAGAAAGTTTAAATCCTCGGTGGCATATAGACATTTATCCCCAAATTGGTTTAATCATCAAATTATTAGTATTTGCGATTTTTCAATAAATGAAATAATAAAAAACGTTGATAATCTCAAAGAGATTGAGAAAATATTTAATCCAATTATAGAAATAGTAAGGGAGATTTTAAGAAAAGAAAAACCAGATGTCTTTTTGATAAATGGAACATATTATGTTCCTTGGATATTATCAATAGCAGCTCGTAAAGAAGGGATTCCAATTGTTTTGTGGTATGCAGGTGTTCTCGCAAAAGAGACAGCTCACTTCAAACAAAAACAAAGAGATATATTTTTGGAGATGGAAAAAAATATTATTAAAAATTCTTCAACAATAATTTTTCCTTCTCAAATATGCAAAGACGCTGTTTTGGATGAGGTATCGAATGCAAAAAAAGTTGAAGAAGGGACTGTTGTTCCCAATCCAATATCCCCCATTTTCACTAAAGAAAAAAAACAGAAAAAAATATTGAAAAACAAAATAGCTTTTATTGGTAGATACGCTCCGATTAAAAATATAGAAGCTTTTATTTCTCTCCATCTATTATTAAAAGAAAAAGGCTGGAAGCACGAAGCTACAATAGTAAATGGAAAGGAACACAAGTTTATTAAAAATATTCCCGATGATATTAAAATAATTTCAATGATGCCTAGCGAGGAAATGAAATCTTTTTATCAAAAACAAAGTTTAGTGATTAGCCCATCTCATTTTGAGACATTTGGTAATGTTCCAGTTGAAACGGCCTGTACGGGAATTCCCGTATTGGTAAATAAAAATATGGGTTGTTCAGAAGTTTTTTATCAGGCAGGATTAGAGGAAATGGTTGTGGATTTTGATGATTTGGAATCAGTAGCCAATAAAACTATTAATTTTTGTGGAAAAATAATTGAATCATCGAAAGTAAAAAATCTTAAAGATTTGGTAAGTTGTGAAAATATTTCAAAAAAAATAGTTAAAATCTTAAAAGACTTTTCCAATAAGCCAAAATTATAATTATTATTTTTTTAAATTAATACAGATTTAATTTAAAAACATAGAACCACAAGAAGGGTTCTTTTTTTGTAATAATAATTAGCGTTGTTTTTTTGTATTTTTTAAAAAAATAATACCTGGTGTTTAAATTTTTAATATAAAAAAAGAGATAAATTATTGTTGGTTATGGAAAAAACCCATAAACAATAATATTGTTTTTATCTCTTTCGATTCTGAACACAAACCGCCAGGTTGTGCTATCGATGCCAGTTTCTATCCAGAATCTTTCGCATTCATTTTCATTAACGTGATGCCACCACCCTCGATCAATAGGCTCTTTGACATCAACGAATACTGCTGATTCTACGTTTTTATATTCTTTTCCGTAGATATCGCGAGATTCTTTTTCGGGGAAAATTCCCCACAAGATTTCTCCTGGGTTTACTTTTCTTACTACTTTTTTTGAAAAAGCAATCGATGCCAGTGGAAAGGCTTCTTTTTTTCCGTTCTGGTAGACGATCTCAAGGATCATCCCCTTGTTAATATCAATTTCAGTCATGATATCCCATAGTTTTTTTGGAACTAATAATATAATAAAATACTTATTATGTTTTGTCAATAATAATAAGAAATGCGGAAATCTTTAAGATGAAAATGTGAATGTGCGACCGCCCTATTTATTTGGATTATTATAAAAAAATAGCCTCATTATTATTAATGAGGTTTATTTAAAGAGCTGTTTGGATCGGATATTTGTCTCTCTATCGAAGCATTGATTTGATTCATATACTTCGCAATGGGAGACTTTTTGCTGATAGCCATATAGAAGGGCTGTTCCGAAATAGTTCCGGATTCTTTTATTCCAGAAATATTTTTTTCAGCGATTATTGCTTTGCCTGCATATGTAGAGTAAAGGAAATAGTCAGCCTTCCCCTCTTTTATCATAGAGAAACCTTGGTCTGGTGTTTCTACTACTGTTATGTCTA
This sequence comes from Patescibacteria group bacterium UBA6220, assembly GCA_002421745.1. Taxonomy (GTDB): domain Bacteria; phylum Patescibacteriota; class Minisyncoccia; order Minisyncoccales; family Minisyncoccaceae; genus UBA6220. The sequence goes on from DISC01000005.1 coordinate 5,349, forward strand.
GGTTAGCCTTGACAATATAGTCATCAAGTTCTTGGCCGTAACTATCGCCCTTGGTTACAACACCTTTTTTCCCAAGCAAATCTTCTTTTTTGTTTAGGGAAAATGTTTTATCTTTAGCGATAAATGGAGTTATCGGGTCAACTGTGTAAGGGATTGAGAAGTAAAAATATTTTTCTCGTTCCGTTGTTTTGTACATAGCAACAATTAGGTCAATTTCTCCTGCTTTTCCTCTTTGTTGAACCATGTCCCAAGAGCCCACGTATATAGATTTGAAATCAAATCCAATATCTTCGGCAACTTTAGAAGCTACTTCAGGTCCGATTCCTGAAATATGTTCGCCTGATTGATACATAACTGGTGACCAAGCTGGGTGACCAGAAGCGACAATTGTGTATTTTGTTGATACACAACAGGCAGTTGTTGCGAATATTGCAACAACAATTATGGCAATAAGAATAGTTTTCTTTTCCATTTAATACACCCCTTTTTTGGAATGACTTATAATTTTTAACATTTTTAATAATAATTGTCAAAATATCAAAATACAAAATAACAAATTAAAGAAAAGTTTAATCAAAAAAATGTTAAGGCAATGTTAAGGTATTCGATACCTTAACATTTGAATTTCTAGAGTTTTGACCTCCAAACATTCTTTAACATAAAATTATTACATCATATTATAAAAAAAGAGGAGATTATTTCTCCGCTTTATGATTTTGTATTTCTTTGCAGAATATTTCCGCAAGAGTAAATACTTGGTTAATTTTTTCGAAGTTGCTAGGTCTTCTCCATTTGGGTAGTGTTCGAGGAAGTACCTTTATGTCTCGGTAATATTTCCATCCGTAACGGGTGTTTTTTGGGTGGATGAAGAATTTTTGAATATCTTCAAAGCAGGTTATTTTCATACGATAGAGAAAATACATCTCCGCGGAGCTGGCAGTCCCTCCCATTGGTCCTGGTCCATTACAGTATGACCCACAGAGATGAGAAAACTCTTTATTTTCTTCTTCTCTGCTCCATTTGTTGAAAATTACTTCCGATAATGTATAAAAATCGGATCCACTCATTCGGTCAATAGGTTTGTTTTTAAGAGAAAAACTGATATAGAGAAGAATTACATCCATTACATCTTCATAATTAATGATCTTGATTAGTTTTTTATCAAGATATGTCAGTTTTTCATCAGTGCTTTTTTCAATGCAGCCAATAATTTTTTTTCTTGCTTCCATGGCAAATCACCATAAAATTGATAAAGAACTTTTGTTCTTCCAGAAAAATAGCATACCTTTTAAAGAGTTGTGTCTATAGTTGTTTCTAGATGGGATTGTAACTAAAAATTGCTAATTGGTGTGTTTTTTTGCGTTAAAAATGTTTTATAGATAGGCGCGATGGAACGAACGCGAATCTTTTAAAGTTAGATTTTGGTCTATAAAAAAATGAAGATTTAATAATCTTCATGTTGAGTGATTTTTGAATACCACGAAATATCCCATAGTAATGCCATATCCACCGGTGTTATCCGACGCAATACTCACAATTTCTAATTCAGGGTGCTGACTTATAAATGTAGACAGACTATTACCAAAACTTGCTTGTATGCAATCAAAGTAATAAACATTGTTTCCATAAAATGTAACATCGTTGATACGGCTGGGTTGAACATTTTTTGGATCAGCTGCTGAATTAATGCAACCAGTAGAGACAAACATGACAACAAGAATAATTCCCGCTGCGATTAAAAGGTGCTTTTTCACAAATAACCCTCCTAGGTCTTAATATTTTATAATAAAAAAAATTAATCTTGTCAATAATATAAAATTTTAAAGAAATAAAAAAAGAAGATTCACCCTAATTAATTTTTGATTTGGGATTTTTTGCATCTTCTTGATTTTTCATCTCCTTTTCTAGTGCGAATTCGGAAATTTTTTTTAGTTCTTTTAAATGTTCGTAAAGCTTTTTTTCCAGGTCGCACGCGACCTCTCCTTTTCTATCGCCGATTGCCATTGCTATAGCAATGTAAGTGGCCATAACGTCAGGAATACAGTTGAAAACTGTAGCTTTCAGCATTCTCTCTAGGTCTTCCTCAGAAGTTCCTTTCGTTATCTCTTGACCACGAAGATCAAAACTTCGATTGTGTGGTTTCTCATCTCTTCTAAGGGAAATGTAACACTCTGTTTTAACGTGATCAAATTTTTAATTTTTTTCACTTTTTCACCTCAATAATTTTGTGCTGTTAATATAATACAATAATAAATATATTTAGTCAATATCTAATTGAACTATTAGAATAAAAAAGCATTGATCAGCAACAGGATTTACGTGGTCGATGAGCGAGAGCAAAATTGATGTCGCAGTAAAATGTGATGTACATTGAACTAGATGGACTAGAAAAGTTTTTGAGATTTTTTGTATAAAAAAAGAAGCTTTACGAAATCTTAGATTTGCTTCTCTACGTTTTCCTCCCAGCGACTAAATCTTGGCAAAGACCATGATAATCCATCTAGGGAATCTAAAATAATCGCAACAATTATTTTTTTGATGTTGCGCAACGTTTTTCCCCGATAAAATATGGCCATGGAGAAACTTAGACGATAGATTTTTTCGACATTTTTTTTCATAAATGTCAGCGTTTCGTCATTACCGCCACATACTATCTCCAGCATTTCGCGTTCTCCGAACATATCTGATCGGAAATCAATGAAATAGCTCTGATCTTTTGGAGATAGGTGCATTGATGACCAGATTCTTTCGTTTGGCCCATTGACTTTGATTGCTTTTTCTAGCCTTCCTCCGTCTTCATGGAAATGATCGTATCCTTTAAATGAATAGAATATACAGATGCGAGTTCTTACGAACGGCTCTTGGAATCCACTCTCTTTCATAAATTTTTGAACTCTTTTAAGTCCAACAAGAGTTGGGGGCTTTCCAAAAACTCCAAAACTAATACGTTCTTCTTTCATGCAACCTCTTTAAAGAGCAATATTTGCTTTTAAATAATAAAATAAAAAATTATAAATGTCAAGCTTAGGTAAGATTAATTTAATTTTTTGTATTTTTCTATTGAAACATCTTCAAAATCAAGGGCGTTCCAAAAATTCAAAGCGGGTTTGTTTTTTGATTCAATGTTTATTTCTATTGTTTTGATTTTTGATTTTTTAAACCAATTAAATGATTCTTTTGCCAATAACTCACCTATACCCCTTTTTATATAATTTTCTTTTATAAAAATATCACTGATTAATCCAGTCTTTTTAATACTAAACATTTCGGGGCGGTTAATTTTAAAAGCTAATAAATAACCCACTATTTCATTGTTTTCTTCGGCAACTAAAATCAAGCTATTGGAAGAATATATATTTTTCTTTAGAGATTTTTTTAAGATCGCTTTAAAATTTTTATTCAATATATAATATGGGGTTAATTTTTCATGAAACATTGCAGACGCAGAAGAAAGGTTGGTAATTTCATCAAGATTTTTAATTTTTGCTTTTTTAATTTCCATTAATTTTTATTATATCCCCAAAAACAAAAATTTCCAATAAAACCATTGAAATTTTAAGTTCATCAGATTTTAGAGTCTTTGATTTTATCTTTAGCAAAATTGGAAATAATATTTTATAATAAAATGCTTACTCGAAGAGTAAGCAAAAAATAAATAATTTGATTTTTTAAAGAACTGATTCACAAATATACTTGCATGGGTTTTGAATACCATGTTCCAAAGAAACTATCTTCTTTAAGCCTAATTGTTATGTGGGCTTTGGGTCCATCAAACAATAAGTAAAAGCAAGTGGTTATTTCTTCTCCGCTAATCCAAGAGAAGCGGTGCAGGAAAGGTTCATTAAATAATGATGCGTTATGTGCATCAACAATTTCAACATCTCCACATACGCCATCACAAAACTTTGTGAGAATTAAGCGTTTACCATCGTCGTAATTCAAAGGGACAATTTGATTTTCTAATATTTGGAAATCATTTGAAAAAATTTTCTTTGATTTGGATAAATACTTTTTCCCACCAAGAGAAAAAATATATTGTCCGTTCTCCATCCCCATGACAGTTGGCGCCGTTCCTGTTTGACTTACAAGTAACATTAATTTCACCAAATATATTATAAGACAATAGTTTTATATTGTCAATATAGGGCGATGTGACAAATTCGGAACCTTCTTGAGGTTAAATTATGTATAAAAAAACAGAATCATTGATTCTGAATTTTACCCTCTTTTCTGAGGTTTTAATAGAGATTTTAGCCAGATAACCAAGGGGTCCATTTCGATTCTTGGCTTTACTACTATAAAAGCCACTGCTCCTAATCCTAAAAGGGCTATTAAAGCACCAACTCCGGGCATTTTCTTCCTCCAAAGAACTTTTTTAGAAAGTAGCATTTTAATGAAAAACCGTCAATTAGAAAAAGTTTTAAAGTTCTATCGTAGTTACCAAAAAAAGCCTCATAGAATAAGGCTTCCTAAAATTTACAGACACCTTACTCTCTAAGCAGTGTAAGGGTTCTTTGGTGGTTTTGGCGATAGTTAATTTGAGGTGTCAGGGTTTGGATAAAATGAGACAAACGAGACAGTGTAAGCGTTTTTTTGTAAATAAAAAAAGAGAAGATTTACATCGTATTACGATTACTTCTCGTTGCTGAGAACAAATTCAGCGGCTGCCTCAGCGTGTATTTTCATAGTATCAAAGACGGGAATTTGTAAATCTTGCTCTTTGACAATCATTTGGAGTTCGGTGCAGGCAAGAACAATTCCTCTTGCTCCCTGTTTTTGTAGGTCATCGATTATATGCGCCATCTTTTTCCTTGAATCATCAAGGATAATCCCCCTGCATAATTCTTGAAAAATGATCGTATCAATGGCTTCCATTTCTTCTTCATCTGGAGTAATCGTGTCTATGCCAGCCATGAAGAAAGGATCCTTTATAAAATCTTCCTTCATTGTAAAGGACGTCCCAAGGAGTCCGACTTTCTGATCTGGTTGTCGGCATCGAACATGTTCGGCAGATACCTTTCCGATATGGATTAGAGGAATATCAATCGCTTTTTGGACATCACCCGCGATTTTGTGAATGGTGTTGGTGCAAATGATAATTCCGTCAACGTAAGGCTCTAACAAAATGGCCTTTTTTATCATTGTTTTCTTAATTCTGTTCCAATCGTTGCGATCCATAAGATCAACGATTTCCTGAAAGTTTACTGACGACATCAGTATTTCTGCCGAATGGTTACCACCTAACTTACTGCAGACAGTTTTATTGATGACTTCGTAATAGTGTGTTGTGCTTTCAGGACTCATTCCCGCAATCATTCCAAGACGCTTCATGAAATCTCCTGCTCGACGCCCTCTTATGAGCTGAGTACATAATACATATTTTTTGAAATAAATCAATCAGAATTGCTAGCTGTTTAGTATATAGATAAACGATATGTTTTTAGTTATCTAGCTTAGTGCTAGTTCGCAAAGACGCTAGAGCTTTTTAATGTTAAATTATGTATAAAAAAAAGAGTCAATGTAAGAAGTGTGTCTTAATTGACTCAAAAGCTCGGAATCCATACGTCATAATCTTTTTTGAGGTAACATGCGGTTACCTCAAAGATCGCGTTAGATCTATAGGCAAGTTGAGGGTTATTAAATTGGTAGTATGTGATTTTTAATACACTAATCATTAATCTTCCTTTGAATAGGACTAGAGGAATAATGACTAATATGGCCACAACAATTGCGATGAATGATGTAGTGGTCAAAAAAATGATTCCGACAAAGATGAGAATTGCACTGATAATAAATAGACTTATCTTGCCAGTAGTGTACTTTTTTTGTACTTCTTGACGAGGCGTATCTGTGGGGTCAATTTTCCACATGTTCATAAAACGTTCCCTTGCCTTGGGTTCCATATCCCAAGGTTTAACTAAAGGGTTTTCAGTTGTCATAATCTGCTAGATATATTATGAAACACAATAATACATTTGTCAATAATTAAAGAATATGCTTTAGAAAATAAAAGTCGCAACATTATGTGCGACATGAAAAAAAGAACTTTATATTGCTATTTCAGCATATGAAATTTTTTGGATTGAAAGAGGTCCTTCTACTCCGATGAGACGCAAGAATGATGTTGCTTTTACAATCTCTTGTATTCCTCGGACTTCAATAAAGTACCGTTTTTTCTTTCCACAGAAGCGGACTTCATCTTGCGAGAAAATTATGCCGTTGAGAATGAAGATGTCCCTTAGCTTGTTTATGCGTAGCCGTTCAGTGAACATATCCTCAATAGCGTTTTTTCCGTCCAGAGATATAGGGAATTCAAATTTATCTCTTACTCCATTGTTCCTTGGTGCTTTATATGTGAAGATGAGTTTGTCTCCTGGCTCTCTTCTTACTCGCACCAGTTCGTCATTGTGTCCATCGCTGACAGAAAAGTATACATCTTCCTGGCTGGTTCGTGCCAGTATTTCTGCTCCTGCTTTTCTTAGCGTTTCATTTGACAGAGGGTTGATAAGTTCTATCTTGAATTGGCAGTCTTCAATGCAGCCGGTTTTTTTGGGTTCAGCCAAACGATTGTACGGATTTTGAATGACGATATCCGCAAAAGCTTTTTGGGAGTCAATGTACTTTCGGTGCATCGGCTCCACGACATTTAGGAAGTATGCGAGAATATCTGCTGGATCTTGTCCGGTTCGATTGACGTCTCGCGTGATTCGTCTTACGAAGCGACCTTGTAGGTCGGTCTCGATAAATACCTTGATGTCGCATTGTTGGATTATGTGTTCGCTCAAAGCGAATAGTCCATCAATGATAATATATGGAGCAATTGATAAGCGTTCGCAACCAATTCTTTCTCCGCCGTTATCCTTGAAGCTGTAGATGGGTTTTCTGACGCTTTTAAGAATTTTAAGGTCTCGAAGGTGCAGAGCAAGGAGATCAAGACTCAGTGCTTCCGGCTGATCAAAGCTGAAATCGTGAGTCGAGCGAGAACGATAATAATCATCGATATTTATCGTTCTCGCGGCAATGAACCTTTCGGCCAATTCCTTGGCAAAAGTACTTTTACCCGATCCAGAGCCTCCGGCTATGCCGATGACGATTGGTCGTTTAAGGGTATCATACTGATTCGCAGCCATTTTCAATATTTCTTCTATTCCCTCTGCTTTAGGAAGCAGCTTTGCATTTGAGGGTATTAGTCCTCCACAGGAAAATCCTATGTGTTTCATTTTTCACCTCATTAAGAGAAATACAGTTTAAGCTATTAACTTAAACCGTGTTGAGTATATAATATAATATGGTTTTGTCAAATTTTATTTTTTACGTTGTAGTCGAAGCCTCATATTTTTGAAAAAACAAAAAAATGTGGTATTAATAATTTAGCAACTTTTAAGGAGGTTGTGTTTATGGTTAGTTACTACAAAGAAACCTCTATTAAAATAATGTTAGGCTATCTTGTTTTTCTCGTTCTTTTGGGATTAACCTTGCCCTACGTTTTAGATTTTTTTGGATTGTCGGGTATAGTTTTGTTAGAAATAACAACACTGGTGGTTATTTCGTTGAGTGCTATTGCTTTAATCGTTCATCATTATTCTTTAAATAAAGTTGACGAAAGAATGATAGAAGAATTAGCAAATAAAGCTCATCAAGAGGGTTTGCCTGATAAAGCAAAATTTATCAAACAGAACGCAAAAAAAATTTTAAAGAAAATTTAAAAATCTCGAAAAAATATTTCGAGATTTTTTAAAACACAATTAGATAGAATAATAGATAAATTCGGAAACTTTTGAATCTAAATTATATGTGAAATAAAAAAAGCGCTTTTTCAACAATATCGACACGTGATATATAAGCGCTTTATTTTTTCTATTAATTACGGCAGAATTTTCTCCCCTGCCTAGTATTTTTAAAATTCTTATCTCCACACAACCAAGATCGTGTCATCCTGATCACCCCCTGTTCATATAAGAACATTTCTATCTCTGTATTTTTACAGGTCGAAACTTGTTAAAGGGGCTTTGGAAGTTTCTGAACTATTAATAATATAGTTGTTTATAATTGTCAAGTGAGATAATCTAGATAGGATTGGAACCAAAAATCGTTAATTAGTATATAGCTTTTTAGCTATAAGTGATTTAATTCGTTAATGTTAAGCTCATCAAAAGAATCTATGATTTTCTCGGCCTGTTTTAATTCTGATTCTTTGTGGGTGGTTGTAATGGCAATACATTTTATGCCGCCATTTTTAGCGGCTTCGACGCCATTAGGAGCATCTTCTATAACGATACATTCCTCTGGCTTCAAGTTAAGATGTTTTACCGCTTTTAAGTATGTTTCGGGGTCAGGTTTTCCTTTTTTTACTTTTTCGGCAGAAACTAATATTTCAAAAAAATCTTTAATGCCAAGTTCCTCAAGGATAGCGTTGGCTTTGAATTCCATGGCAGCTGTTCCTATGCCCATTTTAATATTATTTTTCTTTAAATCATTTAAAAGTTTTTCTATTCCTTCTGTTGGTTCTATTTTAGTTTTTTTAATTTCTTCAATGAAATATTCTTCTTTTCGACGTGTGAGCATAGTGGCTTCTTCTCCTCTTGCTTCGGGCTTAATATATTTGAGCACAATTGCCTCCCCTTTCATTCCAGTAAATGATTTGTATCCTTTAAAAGTTAGATCTATATTAAAATCAGCAAAAACTCTTTTCCAAGCTGTAAAATCTTGTTCCTTGTTGTCGGTTAATACTCCGTCCATATCAAATATTATACCTTTGATCATATTGTTAAAATTAATTATTATAGTTTTAGTATATCATAAAAATATCACATTATATAAAGAAAAAAACGTCGGTTAAATTTGCAGGCAAAGAGGTTCTACCCTTCAAGCAGTGTAAGGGTTCTTTGGGGGCCTTAATGATAGTTGATTTAAGGTGTCGGGGTCTGGGTAAAATGAGACAAATGAGACAGCATAAAAAGATTTTTGTTTGTTTTTGTAAAAAAATAAGCCCCAATTTCTATTTATAAAATTAGAGGCTAAGTGTTTTTGTCGAATCATCTATAATTCGATCAGATTAACAACTCCTCGTTGATAAATTTGTTCTTTTTGCTCTGCCCGGTCACGAGATTTCAATGGGTAATACTGAATCTCCATTTTTTTACCGACTTCAAGGGCTATTATTCTGCATTTTTGGCTAAGAAGAGGAATCTTGCTAGTGGTTGAGAATTCTCTTACGCCTTTGTTGTTTTCTGGCCCAAAGAAGTACTCGCCGTCTTCTGTCTTCACGAATAAGTTGCCTCTAAGATTTTTGTTTTTGGTAATAGCGATCACCTTAAAATATTATATAACTTTTATTATTTTTGTCAATGGCAGGCAAGGAAGGTCTAGAGCCTCTACCATCCAAGCATTGTAAGGATTCTTTGAGCATTTTGTAGTTCATGATTTGAGGTGCCTAGGTCTGAACAGAAAAATAATAAATTAGAGATTTATTAAGAAATCATCAATTATTTTAAATAATTCTGCTAAATCGCTATATTCTTTGAGTAAAATTTTTTTATTTCCTCCTATCATTGCTGAAATCTCTTTTCCCTCTTCTAATTTTTGAACTATACACAAAATTTTCTTTTCTAGTTTTTCTGCTTTAGCTATTTCATATCCAACGCCCAAGGAAGGAACCGAAACTTCTCCAATTACGATATCAGCTTCTTCTAGCCAATTTAAATCCCTATTATAGATTTCTTCAGAACTTAAATGCTGCTCTCCTAACTCATTAATATTTTTTGATCCAATATGCTCGGTCAGAACATCTCCATGTTTTTTAAGATGGTTTATTATCTTAAAATACTTTTCCGAATCATTTCTGCCTCCACGGATTGAACCTGCAAAATATATTTTCATATTATTTATTAATTTTATTTAAGTATCTCATAAAAATCAGTAAAAGACCATTCATTGACAAATAGCATTAATTATTGTATTTTTAAACAAGATAATTGAAAAAGGTGATTTAGTTGAAAAAACTTAAGGAAATCTCTATTGAGATTACAAACAAATGCACGCAGAAATGCAGGCATTGTTCTTCTAGCGGAGGTGATTCATTTGAGAATGAGCTCACCCTGGAAGAGGTACAGAGGTTGATTGACGAAGCTCAAGAACTGGGCGCGTATATTTTAACTTTGTCTGGCGGAGATCCTTGCTTAAGAAGCGATCTTTTCGAAATTATAGCTTACGCAAGGAGTAAATCTTTCGAGATAAGGTTACAGACTTCGGGGGTTTATTCTTTCTACGGCACAAACATTATTTCTATTCCTACCGAATTTCTTGAAAAATTCAAAAAAAATATCGGTCCGAGAGATAAAATAGTGTATAGCCTGCTTGGATTGAAAAAAACCCATGAGTATATGACAACAATAAAAGGATCTTTTGATGTTCTTTTTGAAAGCATTAAAAGAACCTTAGAATACAATATATTCACAGAAGTGCATACGGTTGTAACTAGTCTTAACTTCAGAGAACTTAATTCTATATTAAAAGTTCTTGAAGAAAAAAAAGTAAACAGTTGGCATCTTTTAAGATTAGTTCCCCAGGGTCGTTGCCTTGAGAATATGGACATTAATCTAAATAAAGAACAATTCCGAGAGCTACAGCAAACATTATTAACCATGCACAGTGAAAAGGTTGAAATTCATTTTGGCCATAATATCGACAAAAGATATTGGCTTGATGAATCAATGCCGATTCAAAGCTGCCCGATAGGTAAAGACAAAATATTGATTAGGGCGAATGGTGATATTAGCTATTGCGCCGCCATAAAAAGGATAGCTTATGAAAACATACGAAGGGTTAGTCTGAGCTATTACTGGAAAGATAGTTGGGATGCTGGAAATTTTAAGCTTTTTCATGAAGATAAATTTCCAACATTTTTAAAGGGTAAATGCCATAACTGCCCCATCGTTAAAAAATGTCGTGGTGGTTGCATAGCACAAAGATTGCATGCCTATGGATATATTGAACAAGGGCCAGATCCAATGTGCTTCAGATAGAATATGAGAATATTCTATTTTTTTATAAATATAGGTCTCTCGATAAAAAATGTAGCGTGCTAAGTGTTTCAGTCTACTTTGCAGGCAAAGAAGTTCTAGAACCCCTACCCTTCAAGCAGTGTAAGGGTTCTTTGGAGGTCTTGGCGATAGTCAATTTGAGGTATCGGGGTCCGGGTAATATGAGACAAATAAGACAGTATAAAAGGGTGAATTTCGTGTTTCAGTTAGCGAAACTTAAAGCTTTGGATCATAGTATCGTCATAGCATTGGTATGACGATTGCACAGAAGGATCTGTGCCAAACTTACATTCCTGCCCAAGAACAACAGACATTAATTTATGTTTTTCCTGAGAATATAAGATTTTATATACAAAATTCGTAAGGCAGGTTGAATCCATGGTCACTTCTCCATTTTCGGTTAAATCCCTTCCCTTAATAGTAATTTGATAATTCCCGTCGTTTTGCAGGAACTTATCAACTATTGAACATGTTGAGCCAAAATTTGCTTTAATATATTTTAGGATATCTTCATTATCCTTAATATTATTTATTGTAATTTTCCATCCCAAAATATCCCCTCCTCTCAAGGAGTCTAGAGTAGATGTTATTTTTTTACATTGGTTGGTTATTTTTTGTTGAGCCTGATCCCAAGCGTCATAGTAATATGATTGCGATATATAAACTATTCCATTTGAATTGTCTTCAAAAATTTTTACTGGAACATTAGTTGCTTGCGCATCGGAGCATCTTACTTTTCCATTAATTTCCAGAGGAATCATTATTGAAAATCCTAGCTGGGTATTAGTGTAGTTTGTCCAACTTGAAGTGTCTATCGGTTTTGGTGTAACTACGCCATTATTAGGATTATTGATAACAGGAGCTTTTTCTTTTTTGTTTGATAAAAATAAAAATCCCCCGATAAAAATTAAAGCTAGAATAACTATTTCTATAATTGCGATAGGAGCAATTCCTTTTTGATTCATGATGATGATGAATTTATTATATTTAATTATTTTATCATAAAAACAATAGTCAAAACAATAGTTGTATTAAAAACTTATCAAGCTTTAAATGCAGGGGCGCTGGGACGTTATCGGAACCTTTTTGAAGCTAGATTTTTCTATATAAAAAAATGAAGATATTATAATCTTCATGTTGGCTTAATGAATGCAAATCGATGGTGCGCAGAATATGTAACTCCGGGACCAATAAAATGAGATGATAAAGAAAGTTTTTTATCACTCCATTTTGGGGAAAATAGCCTGGATATACCATCTACGATGATTGGCTCGCTTGCCACCCCAAACCAGTCTCCCTCTTGGAACCCTTTGAATATTTGTAGGCATACTTGTGGCCCAACTTCTGCTGGACATAATTTTAAGCCCATCTCCTTTGCCTTGAGACAGATAGTCGGGTATTCAACATTTTCGTTGAATCCGAAACCGAGATTCGCAAGAGAGATGATTATAATCTTGATTTCTTTTCGTTCTTTTGTTAAAGGAATTTTATCAAGAATCTCTTGGGCGTAACCATCTATGGTCATTCCCCTCTTGTAAAACATTTTTCGAAAACCGTCTGCACTTACAACCGCTCCAATTGCAATTGTTTCTTCAATATTCGGTACATTTTCTGTGTTTTTTTTCATAAGATCGTTTGTTTTGTCTTTCATGGGTCATCACCTTTTAAATTGTTCAATGTTCAAGATAAAGCATCTCTTTTGAGATGCTAATATGGTAAAATAGTTATTGTATCTTGTCAATGGCAAGCGGTAATGTGTACAAACATATTGCGCTTTTAAAAACTATGTGACTCGTGCGTTCTAACTACGCTCAAGTTGGCAGGGGCGCTGGGACGAACTTGGAACTTTTTTGAAGTTAAATCATTTTAATAACTTAAATAAGTAAATCACACTTAAAAAAGTGTGATTAATATGCTCCTGTGGGAGGGAAATGATCTCGATATGTTTCTTCACATTTGAGTGCATAGGTAGCTGCCACCTCCCTTACTACTTCTGCGACTTGTTTGTCGCTGGTGTAGAATACCAGGATATTCTTGTCTATCTTGTCGATATCTATCCACAAGATATTGCTCGTGATAATCCACCACCACTTTCTTTCGAAGCAAAAGAATTCAGTGGCGACAAAATGAACAATCTGGTAATAATATACCTGATTATTCTTTAGTCCTTTCTTTTCTATGATTTTTTGAGCGATTTCGTCCAACACGATCGATTTCCTGCTCTTCAGCTTTGAGAGCTTTTTGTATTATATAACAAATATAATATTTGTCAATGGCAGGCAAGGAAGGTCTAGAACCCCTACCCTCCAAGCAGTGTAAGGGTTCTTTGGGGGGTCTTGGCGATAATCAATTTGAGGTATCAGGGTCACCTGACTTGTCACTAGCGTGCAGGGCGATGGGACGAACTTAGAACTTTTTTTAAAAATGAAAAAGACCCTGTGGCACGCCTTGAGGTCTTTGACTAAATAATCTTTTTAGAAAATTTATAAATTTACAAATTTAAACAAGGTCGTGTCCCCTTGTCCTTCCTCCCATAATTAATAATGGAAAAATAAGGAAGTCTGCCCTTTTGATTGTCTTTCTATCCGGGCCGATTTAGTAACTATTTGTATGATAAACTATAATTAGTTTTTTGTCAATGGCAGGGGAGGTGGGACGTTATCGGAACCTTTTTGAAGCTAGATTTTTCTATATAAAAAAATGCTTTCGTCTTTATTAAAATCAGTAGCGTTGTTCCAGTGCATATTCCCTATTACTTGACCTATAGCAACTTCCCATGGCTTACTACTTCCGATTATTCCCATTATATCATTTCTTATTTCTTTTATGTCGAAATCTTTTCGATCGTATTCGCCTTCTTTAAAAAACTTAGCCATTCGAATTCTAATTGGTTGATTGTTCTATAGTAGGTTCTTTCAATTTCAGATAGGTTTTTTATTGTGTCAAAATATCTTGATGTATTTTGATAAATTTGTTTGAATTTATCCTTGCCGTATTCTTCAATAATAAACTTGGAAAATGATCCGACTTGAGGATATATTATTATTGGTTCGACGTTTCCCCAATTATTATTTGAGCAAAGCCATTCAAGTGGATAGAGCTTGTTTTCTTGAAGTAATTTTTTAGCAACCACATGAAGATCTTCGCCCATAAAATTATCTTCCATAGATTGAGCTAGTCCTTCGCAAAACAAGTAAATGGATACTCCCCATGGCAGCGATAGTAAATGTGTATCTTCATGCTCCCCTATGAATTTACACTTTTCGTTATAAACTACATGGATTTCAAATTTTTTGGAGTCAGTTTTTTCATTTTCAATTTCAAGTTCTTCCCAGATTGTATTACCCAGACTATCGTCACCCATAAGATCCATTTTTTCTTTTAGGGATTGGTATAAATAGTAATTAATTTTTCGACTGTTGTTCAAGTCTAGCCAGTTGAGTATTTTTTTATAATGTGCTTCTTTTATATCAATAATATTTTTGATATCTTGTTCAGTTAAAGATCCCTTTTGAAAGTAAAAAGAATAATGAGGCGTCTCCTTTTTGGTAAGTCCACTATTTAGATAACCATCCTTATACCAAGATATATCTTGTATATATTTCATATTTTTAAAATTTCAGTCGACGTATTTTACCATTGTTGCGCTATCTTCGTATTTTCCATAATGCAGAACCCCACCCTTGATTGTTCCGATTATTTTGAAACCAGCTTTTTTATACAGGCTTTGGGCTATTTTGTTTGACTTATTGACATCTAAGGTAATTATCTTAAGTTTGAATTTTTTAATGCCTTGTTTTAATATTTCCTTAAGTATTTTTTCACCAAACCCCATTCCTCGGATATCCTTTTTAATTGAAATTCCCAATTCCCCGATATGGCTTCTTACGTTTTCAAGTCTGGCAATTCTTGCGTTACCCATCACCTTTCCATCAACAAGCAAAAACACATGAATAGAGTTTTTGTCTTTTATTATTTTTTTGAGATATTCTCGCTCTTCTTTGAGTGTTAATTTTTTTTGAACGGTTATCATTGCCCTCTCTTCAACTAAGGAATTTATCATTTCGAGACATGAATTAAGATCCGACATCCTAGGCGGTCTCATTTCTATTTTTAATTTTTTATTTAAGTTTTGCATATTTTTTAAAAAGTTTTAACAATTTTAAATTTGGATTTATTTCTGGTAATATAATTTATTGTTTTCATAGATTGTTTATATATTCCATTACTTTCATAAAGCCTTCTTTGTTTTTTGGGTATTTCAAGAATTGATCAATCGCAACTTGTCCATTAACCCATTTAAATTCCGTATGTTCTTCGGAGAGGACAATATCTGTCTCTGGAGATATTTCCAGTCCAAAAACCTTTTCAATATGATTTTTATTATGATCAATAAATTCAAACGAATAGCCTATATCAATTAATTCAATATTATGAGTAACTCCGATTTCTTCGTTCACCTCTCTGATAGCTGTTTCTTCAAAAGTTTCGTTTTCTTCAACGCCGCCAGTTATGGGTTGCCAAAAACCACCTTTTTGAGGGTTTCTTTTTAAAATCAGAAAGATTAATTCTTTTCCTTCTTTCTTAAATACAATGATTTCGGCTTGTTTATTTGTTCTCATTAATTTTTATTATATCTCTAAATACGAAAAGCGCCAATTCGTTTCTGTTAGCTGACGGATTGGCGACATGCTCTAGTAATTATTTATAAAACAGGATTTTCTATTATAAATTTGTTAGTTTTGGTGTCTACTTCAGAGTTGATTCCTATTGGAATGGTATAAAAATCAGAAATACCATGTCCAAAGTACGGAACCTTAATGATGGGAAAACTATATTCTTTTGTTAATTCTAAAATAATTTCATTTATGGGTCTATTATCTTCTTTGTATTTTTTATCTATGCAATTTGATAGGTTTCCGATAATCATAGCGGAAATATTTTTTAGATTTCCAGATAATTTAAATTGATTAAGTTTTTGATCTAAAGAGGCGGGAGATTCCCCTACTTCTTCCCAAAACCAAATTTTCTTATTATATGTCGGGGCGTATTTTGTTCCAAGAAGAGAGTTACCTAAGTGAATATTTCCGCCGATTAGCGTGCCTTTTGCTTTTCCCTTTTTTATAATCTCCATTTTGTCGGGCAGGATATATTCCCTGCTCTTTTTCATCAGCATATCAAACAAAAAATTTTGAGCTTTTTTATTTAATTTTTTTAAATCACAAAGATTGGGTCCGTGAAAAGTAATTAATCCAGTTTTTTTGTTTATCGCCAAAAGAAGAGTAGTTATATCGCTATATCCTATAAATATTTTAGGATTCTTTTTGATTAAATCATAATCAACAAAATCTAGGATTTGATTTGATGTTATACCCCCAGCTGCACATATAATAGCTTTAACATCTTTATCTTTAAACATTGAATTCAAATCAGCAGCCCTTTCTTTTGTGCTTCCAGCAGAATAATAAAACTTTTTATACAAGTTATTCCCTAGTCTTATTTTAAATCCAAAACCTTCTAAGATTTTTATCCCCTCATTGATATCTTTTTTAATATTAATAATTGGTCTTGATGGAGCAATAACACCAATCACATCGCCCCTTTTTAGTTTTGGAGAATATATTTTTTCCATATTTTGAGTATATCAAAAAATCAACACTTTTGCGATTGAAACCTAATTTACATGCAAAGAATGTCTAGAATCCCTACCCTTTAAGCAGTGTAAGGGTTCTTTGGAGGTCTTGATGATAGTCAATTTGAGGTGTCAGGGTCTGGGTAAAACGAGACAAATGAGACACTAAATGCTAAATTATTTTAGCATTTCACTAATCCAAGCATAAACATCATGATCTTTTTCCCATAAAAGAGCTCCCTTGACTATTAAGTCTTTGTGATCCGGATAGCCGATGTTCTCTATTTTACCGTGTAAATCTATAAAATCGTCAGTATTTTGTATTACAGCATTAAATACTTCTGCTATGTCCCAAAATCTTCCTTCATCTGTATTCATCTTGCCAAGAGTTTTGGGAAACTTTTTTTGAGCGAAATCATAGAATATAAAATGCAGGCACTCATGAAAAACAGTAAAAAGCTGAAGATTGCGATTATCATAAATGAAAACTTGAAATTCATTGTCTTCAAGAAAGCGAGGACAAAAATCAAAAATAGAAAAATTGCCCACAAGTTCTTTCTTGGGCCACGGATAGTTTTTGAATATTTTATCAACTAAAAGAAAATATTTTTCTTGTTCTTGTTTTAAATATTCAGTGGTTTTATTGCTTAGAGATTCAATTTCGTCTTTATGAGAAAGATAGTATTCTGAAATGTAATTATCTAGATATTTTCTTTTGTCTTCGGATAATTCGATATTAATAAGTATTGGATGATGTTTCAATGCTCTTTCTTTCCAAAAATCACAACCACCAAAATTTTGATTATTGTAAAAATCCCAAGCTAAGTCCTGGTCTAATTTTTGATCAAATTGTAATTTTATAGTTGGATAATTCATATAAATAAAAACCCACTAACATTCTATCTTTTTTATAAGAAGAAG
>DISC01000003.1 GCA_002421745.1 Patescibacteria group bacterium UBA6220
TGGCTAAGAATTGGGCTGCCGCCTATACATCCAGAAGGAGAAGAAGTTAAGATTGTCCTGGTTTGTGTATTGCTTGGCTGACAAGCACTCCAAGTAGAATATGTCCACGAAGTACAAGTTGGATCTGCGGCTCGATAAGCAGTACATAAAGAACTTGGGTAATTATAACTAAGACTAGGATTGTAACAATACCAAGAAATAGAAGATCCCTTGTTTGGAAAAGTAGTCATTGAATTTCTTGAAGCATCTCCCGGAACACCTAGACTACATTGATTCCAAGTTGTGGTATATGCAGTTTCAGTATTTAAAAAAGTATGTCCATTGGCTGCTCCACACACACCCCTGATGTGAGCTATGCACCAATTTGGATTTCCAGGACAAGTCCACCAATAAGCACCATTGTCCCCTCCAAGAGTCCAATTGCTTACTGTGCCAGCAGCACAAAGATTAGGAGCGCTAGATTGAAGAGTGATATCTACAATTGTTTCATTAACCGAGCCACAAGCTACATATGCAGAACAGTTGGCAGAAGTTCCTCCGCCTGTTCCAGCACAAGTCCAAGTCCATGGACCAGTTCCAGAAACCGCAGGCAAAGAACCATCCCCACACAAATTAGATGTTGGCTTACTGCTAGCAGCAGTATTATTAGAAGAACCACAAACACCATTGGTTGCAACTGGACAAGTTGATGTGGCTGCATATCCAGCACTACAACTAATAGTTGTTCCGTCTGTACAATTCCAACTAAATCCGAGAACCGTAAGACCACTTCTTAATGTTGTTAAGTTAGTACCTATTCCCGTAGTACACATTTTAAATCCAGGAAAAGGAGACAGTCCAGCATCTGAAGTTGTTATATCTGTTGTATTTTTCCAAGAACAAGTATGAGCAGTTCCACAGGCTGGCGCAGCATAAACTAATCCATTTGAAAAAAATAAAACAGAAAAAAATATTGCAAAAAAAGCTGTTAAATTTTTAATCTGCATAAAAATTATATTTATATTTATTATTTTTTAATAGATTTACCTATTAAAAATTATTAGACTTATTATTAAGTATATTTTCGCAACTTTTAAAAGTCCTGTCAACAAAAAAAACAGGGGCAATCCCCTGTTTTTATAAAATTCTTTTAAATATTACCACTCGTGATAAATCGGAAGTGGTGGACGACTATCACAAAATTGCGTAGTAAAAGGACTATCACCCAAACAAGGTTGTGTCGTTGAACATATTCTAGTTTGGGTATTGTCTGATTGACAATTTCCCCATTCACTACACGTCCAAGTACAAATCGGCAAAGACGTGCTAACCGTAATCGTAACAACTGCTGATAATGTTAATTCTATTCCATCACTAACCAACAAGCTACAAGTATCTGTTCGAGCACTATCTGGAGCATCATATATTGGATTAACAACAGAGTTATCGACAAAAGTTCCGCCATTATTACAAGACCAAGCATAATTTAAATTATCTCCATCTAAATCAGAGGCAGAAAATCCAATAAAAGAAACTTGCGATAAGGTATTTACTGAATAATTAAGTGTACCATTATTAATTATTGCTTTTCGATTTTTTGTTGCGCTACATTGCGGACTATTTAGTCCAGCGTCATTACAATACCAATTTGCCGAAACACCACCAACAGGAAAACCAGTATATGTTGAGTCGCCTAATTGACATTGATTTTTACCAGCTTCTGTATATCCAATATCGTCACTGTGAAATATATATTGATTGGCCGCACCACAAATTCCGCCAGCCGGCTTAACGCAACGCACTGACATTCCGTCTTTTTTAATTGTAACATAACGATAAATCGTAGGCTCGCTCGATCTAATTAATCGATGCCAAGCGTTTCCGCTACCATATGTAGTTGAAGCCCAAAGCAAAGCATCTCCATTTAAAAATCCGTATGTAGTCCAGTAATTATAAAGTCCTCCTAGTTGAGCATTAAATCCAGATGAACCTCCTATTTTTAATTGAGTTCCTTGATCTGTGCCGCGCCAAGCAGCCTGCAAATCAGCTTGCTCTTGAATCATTCCTAAAAACATTTCTAATTCTTTAATTTCATTATCGCTAGGAAGATGCCATCCAGCAGGACAAATACCTTGAGTGCTTTCTTCAACAGATCCGCACATAGCTTGTGTCCAAGTATAAAGACCCCCATATGTATCGCAATTATCTTCATTGTTTCCATAGCAATATTTTTGAATAGAGCTACAGCTTGTTCCTTGAAGTGTCGGCGTATTAATCCTGGTTCCAATATTTAAATTCTCTTTAAGCCAGCACTGATTTCCAATTTGAACTGTGTTGTAAGTTTTTCCATCACGAACATCAATAATCGGATTACCGCACTGATCATCTGAAGCAGCACTAACCGTAATTGTAACATTAGAAGACAACGTTATTTCATGTTGATCGCTAACTACCAATCCGCAAGTATAAGTTCCCGGAATTGATGGAGCAATATATTCTGGATTCAAAAGACTGCTATTAGTAAAAGACCCCTCTCCCTCATTGCACCACCAACCATAATCTAACTCATCCCCGTCTAAATCAGAAACATTAAAACCATTGAAAGAAATTTTTCCATTTGTATATGCCGAATAACTAAGAACTCCATCAGTAATTATTGCCTTTCGATTTTTTGTTGCGCTACATTGAGAACTGCTTACACCTGAATTAATACAATACCAATTAGATGGCGTACCTCCTTCTGGAAAAACATTTAATGGAGATGCTGTCCCTAAACTACATTGTGGTCGATTAGCTTGTACATATCCAGTATCAGTACTTAAAAAGGACTCTCCATTTGCAGCAGATCCGCAAACTCCAACATCTGGCATATCTGCTTTAGTGCAACGAAAAGTCAAAGAAGTTCCAGTATCAATACTTGGCGAGTTAGCTAAGTTTAATCCGAATAAACCATTTTCTGAATTAAGCATAGACGAACCACAAGAATAGCCTGACCTATCTCCTCCCCTTATAAACATATGAACGTTTGATGTCGGCCAAGCATCATTTGAATCAGTTCCGATTCTACCCATACCATTAGAACTAGTATAAGAATTATCGCTCGGAGAAACACTATCATAATTTAGCTTTGATCCCCAATCTGTTATTTGATTAAATTCAAGGCATCCAGCATAAGGCAAAGGCATCTCAGAATTTAAAATTGTCATATTAACAATCTCGTCCATATTTCCAGACATATGCCAAACTTGATCTCCGTTTGATAATAAAAACATTGCTTTTGAATTAAAATTGGTTAAATCAGGATCTGGTCCAGCATAAGAACCATCACTTTCTATTCCTATATTTCCTTGTTTTAAATTTCCCGATCCAACTACTCCGCTAGCCCAATTAGAAGAAATGGTTTCAACATCTCTCGCAATCGCCATCCATTCATCATTGGTAATTAAATTACCTCCAACCAATTGACATGCTTGATTCGCTTGAGTTAATGAAATCTGTGTCCAAAGCGTTCCACCAGTTATTGATTTTGGAATATAAGTACCGCCAACATCCACCTTTCTAGCTTCATATTTCATAACGTAAAAATGATCCTTCCCATATAAAACACTATTTGGATCATCAAAATAAATTGCATTATTTAAATTTTTATCAACCCTTGCCCATTCTCCATAAGAATCAGTTATGGCAAAAACATTTTCTCCAATAAAAATTGTTAATAATATTGAAAAAAAACAAATTATTTTTAAAATTTTATTTTTCATATTTTTATTTTATTATTAACTTTATTATATCATGTGTCTAATTGTTGTCTATATAAAATATCAACTAAAAACAGGAGATCAGCCTCCTGTTTTTTTGATTAATTTGTTTCTAGTAATTTTAATAAGGAGCAGCTTCTCGCCAAATTGGTAAAGCTTTACTTGAAGAACAGGATTGATTGGTGGCTCCGGTTCCTACACCATTACAGGTCCAAGTCCAGGGTCCGGTTCCAGAAACTGTAGTCGGAATTCCACCAAGACATAAATTGGTAGTTGGGGCAGAAGTAAAACTTTGTCCATCTGATGAACCACAAACACCGTTAGTAACTTCTCCTGTTATATTGGTAACACAAGCATCGCTTGTTCCCCCATTAATTCCACTACACGTCCAAGTGTAAGTGGTGGAATTGGTTGTAACTGATGATTCTGTTCCAGCAATACAAAGATTTTCATCAGGTGCTGTTGATGCAATTGTGTAGTTAGAAGAACCACAGGCTCCGTTAATTCTCACTCCAGATTTATTAGCATAACAACTTGCATCTGTATGTCCTTCACCTTCACCCTCACAAGTCCAAGTATAGGTTGTTGGATTAGTTGTAACATCTGTTGCTGTTCCTCCGTCGACAGCACACAAGTTAGGGTTAACTGGAATACTTGAAACCGTAGTTGTGTTGGCTGAGCCGCAGACGCCGTTTGTTGCGGTTTGTTTAATTGCTGAACAAGATGTCGAACTTATTACATTTGTTTCTTCTGAAGAAAGTTCACTTGTTGGTTCCGTAGTAGTATATTTACGAGCAAGAGCAAAATCTATTCTCATTTGCGAACTTTCTGATTCAGTAGAAGCATAACTTAAATAAGCAGAAGTTCCAGAGTAACTAGCATTTCTTGAAAATATCTCAGCTCCACCGTAATCATTAATCTTCCAATAAAATGTTCCGGCTCCATCATAAACATATCTAAAAAGATACCAAGTATTATTGGATAATGTAGATCCCGTCCATCCTCCCCAATACAATGAAGGAGAAAAATCGCTCCAATCTGTTACTGAGGGATCGGGAACCGATTTAGTTCTATTGCGATAATATGACGGTCTTTGATATTTAACCTCTAAAATGGTTGGTATTGATACTGTTATTTTTTGAGTCATAGATTGCCCATTATTAATATAAGCAATTCCACTAGAAATAGTTGGCGATCCGCTTATTGTCCATTTATTTGTATCAAAACTAGCCATATCAAAATGATCGAAAAAATCAAAAGTATTGTCCCCGTTGCTCGTTGAAGCAGCAGTCGCATTTTCATAATACATATAAATTGTATTATCTCCATTAACAAGAGTTGGCATTTTTACCCAAAAAGTGCCATCCTTTTCCATCCAATGATTTAATTCCATGATTCCATCAGATGAAATAAATCTAATATCACCATAGTCTGATCTTGCTTTAGCGTTATAACGATTAGCAATTTCAGTAGAACTAAGAGCTCTCGTATAAACACGCGTCTCATCAATGGTGCCAAATTGTTGAGAGCCACCTTGATAATTTCCAATAGAATAAATATCTTTAACAGATTTGAAAGCAGCCGATCCTTTGTATTCTCCATCAATATAAAAAGCAGTAGTTGACCCAGAGCCAACAGCAGCAAGATGATGCCAGCCATTACTCAACGTACTCATAATAAATCCTGACCCAAAAAATCCAGCAGACACAGTAGAATATGAACCAATCTCCATAGTTGATCTTTGGACTATTACCTGATGATCTCCGATTGCTCCTCTAACAAGAGTATTCCAGCTTGCTGTTGATGCCAAAGGATATTGAAACCACGTCTCAATAGTATAATCTGTACTATCCAATGAAATTGTTGGTGATATCAACATTGTATCTGTTGAAGCGGTAAAGCTTCTGGCATTTCCAAATTTTCCAGCAACTATTGTTGTGCCTGTTGTCGCGGCATTTTTTGAATTCCCAGATGAATCAGCGGCTACTGCCCCACTAGCCTCATTCATATGCCAACTACCAGCTAACTCCGCTTCATTATATATATCTGAGTCTATTTTTACTTGGTAGTCGGTTAAAGTTGATCCTGAATTAGAAATAGTTATTGCTTTTCTTTTTAGCCAAGAATTGTTATACCAAGAATCAATACTTTGACTTGAACAAGTCCAATCCCAAGTATCTGTTTCTATTACAGAAGAAGAGTCACCAACGCTGCATAAATTTGTAGTTGGCTCTGTTGAAAATGTTTCTCCATCAGCAGAACCACAAGTTGCATCAGCAAAAACATCACTCACGCATCGAAAACCAATGTTATTATTACCAACATTTCCGGAAGCATAAAGCCACCAATTAAATATTCCTGTTCCTGGTCCATAACCCCACCATCCTCCTCTAGCTAAAGTAAAAGTATCAGAGGTTGGATCATCCCATGGAGATTCTCCTCTGGATAAATTAGCTACATTACCAACACCTTGTGTTGTGGTAAAAGAAGTATTGGCCGGACCAGCTTCAGAATAAGTTGTAGATCCCCAGTCTGTAACTTCTTGGAATTCTTTTCCTCCCATTGGCAAAGGCACGGTATCTTTAGAAATAGTTTGGTCAACAAATTGCTCAATGTTTCCACTAAAGTGCCAAATGCTTTCACCATTAGAAAGTGTTAATCTTGCTTTACTGTTAGAAGCTGTGGAATCAATTCCACCTAAGTTGTATGTTCCTGTACTATCCCATCCAGCATTACCTTGTTTTATTGCACCACTCCCAACTACTCCACCTGTCCAGTTAGAGTCTACGTTTTCAAGGTTCCTCGCTACAGCCATCCATTCGTTATTAGTCATTAAGTGAGCGCCAACAGCTTGACAAGCATTAATGGCTTCTTGTCTGGTGACATTATTATAGATAGTTCCTGTGGCTGTAGAAACGGGAATATATGAAGCTCCTTGCAATACTTTTTTAGGATTGTATTGCATTATGTAAAAAGATTGATTGTTGGTGTAAGAAGATGCGGGCACTTGGATCCAAGAACTTCCGTTGTCGTCAACAATTGAAGCGGAAGTAGGCATAGCAAACATACATGTAGACGAATCGGATCCGCCATTAATCCCGAGACAAGTCCATTGATAATCTATGCTTGTATCAGCTGGCGTATCAGAAAAAGTTCCAGTAACACAAGTATCAACAGTTGCCCCACAAACACCATCAATTGGATTATATTTAGTAAAATTTGCGGTATCGCAAAACACTGCTCCGACACTATCATAAACATAAGCTTGAGCATCGTAATGTCCGATTTCGTTATTATGAGTTGTTGTAAAATCAATTGTTGTTTTCCATGTTCCGCTACCAAGATTTGTTGCAGCATGCCACACAAGATCATCTTGACCATCAGCAGTTGACCAAGTAGGAACACTAACAGATGAAGCATTGCCTACTCCGTAAATATAAATATCGTGCGTATCTGTATAAACATCAGCATCGTCAGGACCAGCAGAAGTACAATAAGCTTTTGGAATTGTACACGTAGGAGAAGTTGTTCCAGTGCCAGCTCCTAGACAAGCCCATACATAATTTGTACTTGTATCAGCTAGGTCGGAAAAAGTTCCGGAAACACAAGTATTAAGAGTTGTTCCACAAACACCATTGATTGGAATTGGTACTGCATAAACTAATCCATTTAAAAAAAATAAAAATCCAAAAGAAAAAATAATTAAAAATATTTTTGTAAATTTATTATTAAACCACATGTTTTTATTAAGTAATTTTTTTATTTATTTTGCTTGTTAAATGCATTATATCTTTTAACAAAAAATAGCGCAACAAAAAACAGAGGCTAATCCCCTGTTTTTGTTTTTTTGCTTATTTTTGTTTGGCAATCACATCGTCAATCACTCCATATTCTTTAGCCTCTTCGGCGGTCAAATAAAAATCTCTATCTGTATCTTTGGCAATTTTTGCTAAAGACTGTCCGGTGTGCTTAGCTAAGATTTTATTCATACTTTCTTTAATCTTTAAAATTTGCTTAGCGGTTATTTCGATTTCAGAAGCTTGGCCTTTAGCTCCTCCCATTACTTGATGTAATAATATTTCGGAATTAGGCAAAGCATATCTTTTTCCTTTGGCTCCAGCCGCCAAAATCAAAGCCCCCATAGAAGCAGATAAACCGATAGATACTGTCGATACATCCGGCTTGATATATTGCATTGTATCATAAATAGCGAGCCCAGCCGTTACTGATCCTCCAGGACTATTAATATACATTTGAATATCTTTATCCGAATCTTTGCTAGCTAAAAAAAGCAATTGAGACACAATGGAATTGGCCATATAATCGTCAACTGGACCGCCCACCATAATTATTCTTTCTTTTAATAATCTAGAATAAATATCATACGCCCTCTCTCCGTGTTGAGATTTTTCTATTACTGTAGGAATTAAGTTCATATGTTTTAAGTTAATATTATTTTTAACAACCGAGCAATTTGAATATTTTTCCTCTTCTGATTTCATCAGAAATATATAATCTGGTTTGGCTTGATTCTATTTCTTTTTTGGCTTGCTCAGGATTAGGATATTGTTTTAAAATTTCCGCAATCCTCTCATTAATCTCACTTTCCTCTGCTTCTATTTTCTCATCTTTTTCTATTTGATTCAAGATTAAAAATATTTTTACCCTTTGCTCGGCAATCTTTTTAAACTCTTTTTTTATGTCTTCTTCTGTCTTTTTTACTTGAGCTAAATATTGATCAAAAGGTATTTTTATTTCCGATGCTATTCTGTTTTGTAAATTTTTAAACAATGCCTCCTCTTCCCTATTAATCAAAATCTCGGGCACTGTTACTTTTGTTTTTTCTGCAATTTTTTCTAAAATCGTAGCTCGTCTATTTTCTTTTTCTACGTTTTGTTTTTCTTCTGTTACTCCTTTTTTAATATCAGCCTTTAAAGCTTCTAAATTTTCAAACTTACCCAAAGCTTTGGCAAATTCATCGTTTATTTCCGGCAATTCCACTCTATTAACTAAGTCTATTTTTACGTGCACTTCTACTGGTTCTTTCTTTTTACCATCAGCACCAAAAACTATTTCACCTTTAAAGTTTTTTTCCTCTCCTAGTTTCATTCCGATTAATGCATCCTCCATTCCAATAATAAAGTGTCCCTTGCCAATAATAAATCCATCTTTTTGTTCTCCCTGAGGCAAATCCGATGGGCCAGAAATAAATATATAAGCTATTTCTGCTAAGTCTCCTTTTTCCAAAGCTCCTTCTTTGTTAGATAATTTAGCCCTAGATTGTTGCAACCAAGCAATACTTTCTTCTACTTCTTTATCTGTAATCTCCACTTTTTTTTCCGGCTCTTTTGTTGCGATTGCACGAATATCAGGCAATTCAACTTTTGGCAAAACCTCTACATTTAAATTAAAAACCAATGGATTGCCTTTAGCAATTTTAATAATCTCTACTTCGGGCTGAGAAATAGCATCTATTTTTGATTCCTTTAATATTTTTAACCAAGTATCTCGAATAGCCATTTCTGCTGCTTCAGACAATAAGCCTGCCGGATTTATTTTTTCCTCTACTATTTTTTCTGGAACCTTTCCTTTTCTAAAACCAGGCATTTCAGCTTCTTTGGTTAAATCTTTTAAAGCTGATTCAAAAAAAATGTCGAATTCTTTAGCTTCTATTTCAGCTTCTATTTTAAGTTTAGCATTTCCCAAGTCTTTAATTTCGTATTTCATATTTGTATAATAATCTTATTTATTATTCAGCCGCCTCATTATCATCTTTAATTTCCTCATCTTCAGCTTCTTCAATTTCCAATGGCTGTTCTGCCTCTTGATCGCTTTTAACATCTATTTTCCATCCTGTTAATTTTGCAGCCAATCTTACATTCTGACCATCTTTTCCAATAGCTAAAGATAGCTGATCAGTTGGAACAATTACTAAAGCCATATTTTTAGGCAATATTTTTACATCAATAACTTTAGCCGGAGATAAGGCATTAGTTATAAATTTGGCTGTGTTGTCTGAATACTCAATAATATCTATTTTTTCACCACCCAATTCAGAAATAACAGCCGAAACTCTTACTCCTCGCTGACCAACCATAGCTCCGATTGGATCAACTCCTTCTGCCATAGAAGCTACAGCAATTTTAGTTCTACTTCCTGGCTCTCTAGCAAGTGACTTTATTTCAATTTGATTTCCAGAAATTTCCGGAACTTCCAATTCAAATAATTTGGAAATCAATTTAGGATAAATACGTGACAATAAAATAATTGGTCCTTTCGGAGTGGTGTCTACTCTTAAAACAAACAATTTTAAACGTTGACCTTCTTTATAAAATTCTCCTCTGATTTGTTCTTCTTTTGGCAAAACTCCCAGACTTTTTCCAATATCAAAATATACATTTGGACCTTCAATTCTTTGAACAATTCCGCTTACAATCTCCCCTTCTTTTGATTTGTATTCTTCCAAAACCGCTTCTTTTTCTGCTTCTCTGATTTTTTGCAAAATAACTTGCTTGGCAGTTTGAGCAGCAATACGACCAAAATCTTCTTTTTGTTCCACGGGAATAATCTGCTCTTCTCCTAATTCTAATTTTAATTTTTGCTCTTCAACCTCTTCAATTAAAATATGCCTTTCTGGATTATATCGCACTCTTTTTTGAATATTTTCATTAATATGAGTTGCTTCCTCTTCGTGCATTTCTGCTTCAGTTGGTCTATAGCTATCTTTTATTTTAAAATTAAAAATATGTTTTTCTTCTTCTGGCTGCTCCTCTCCTTCTGTCGGCTCTGTTGGTTCGGGAATATAAACAACTGTATCATCAACCACTGTTTTTGTTCTCCAAAAATTAACCTTTCCGCTTTTTGCATCAATTTTGGCTTTGATTAATTGACCCTTTTTACCATATTCTTTTTTATATGCCGAAGCTAAAGCATGCTCCACTGTTTCCAAAACTCTTTCTTGTGATAATCCTTTTTCTTCGGTTATCTGTGTTATAGCTGATAAAAATGATTGAAAGTCCATATTTGTATTTCTTTCTTATTTAATTAATTATTGTTTCTCGCTAACGCAAAACATTGTAATATGAACTACATATATATATGTAGTTCATATTTTTATATTATCGTCTTTTTATAAAAAAAATCGGAAATCCATTCCGACAGTCGATAATTCATTTCTTTGTTTATCATTTTAACAGAAGATTGCTAGTTGTCAAGTGCCTTATTTTAATATAAAATACATATTATGAAGAGCGAAAACAAACAAATAAAAATACCAAAAAACGTATTGTTTTGCATCAACACCCTAAAAGAAAAAGGCTTCGCAGCTTATATTGTTGGCGGATGTACTCGTGATTATTTACGTGGAATAGAGCCCTCAGATTGGGATGTTACTACTGCCGCCACACCAGAACAAACTCAATCTATTTTTAACAACCTCCAGATTAAAACTTTTTATGAAAACACTTTTGGTACCGTAGGCGTAGCTTTTAAAACAAAGAAAAAAGAACCTGAGTATGAAATAGTGGAAATAACTACTTATCGATCAGAATCAGCTTATTCAGACAATCGTCATCCTGACAAGGTAGAATGGTCAAAATCTATTGAAGAAGATCTTTTAAGAAGAGATTTTACTATTAATGCTATTGCCTTATCCCCTATTAATAATACCCAAAAATTTGAAACTATTGATTTGTTTTCTGGACAAGAAGACTTAAAAAAACATCTCATTAGGGCTGTAGGAATTCCCGAAGAAAGATTTAAAGAAGACGCATTAAGAATGATGCGCGCTATAAGGTTTCAAACTACTCTAGGTGAAAATTGGGAAATTGAAGAAAAAACATGGAAAGCTATTGTTGCGTGCGCTTCCCTATTAAAAAATATCTCACAAGAACGTATTAGAGATGAACTTATTAAAATAATTAACCATAAAAATGCAGCTAAAGGCATTGAATTACTAAGAATATCAGGACTTTTAGCTTATATTATTCCAGAACTACTGGAGGGATGCGATATCTCCCAAAACAAACATCATGTTTATGATTGCTATAAACATAACCTAGAATCCTTGGATTTTGCTGCTAAAAAAGGTTTTAATTTTCAAATTAAAACAGCTGCCTTATTGCATGATATTGGAAAACCTCGAACCAAAAGAGGCACAGGAATAAATGCTACTTTTTATAATCATGAAATAGTTGGAGCTAAAATGACTACTTCTATTCTAAAACGCTTACATTTTACTAATAAAGACGCAGAAAAAATTACTATTTTAGTACGATATCATTTGTTTTATTATAATGTAGACGAAGTAAAAGAAGCTTCTATTAGAAGATTAATCAAAAACGTGGGTATAGAAAATATGGAAGATTTGCTTAAATTAAGAATGGCAGATCGCATTGGTTCTGGGTGTCCAAAGGCTGAACCTTATAAATTAAGACATTTGAAATATATGATTGATAAGGTTTCAACTGACCCTATTTCCGTAAAAATGCTGAAAATAAACGGTCAAGATATTATGGATATTTTAAAAATACAGCCTTCCCCAAAAATTGGCCAAATATTGGATGTTTTATTAGAAGAAGTACTAAAAGATCCAAAAAATAACACAAAAAAATACCTAAAAAACAAACTAAAAGAACTCAGTATTTTAGATGAAACCCAATTAAAAGAACTATCTAACGAAGCTAAAGAACAAAAAAACATAATTCAGACCCAAGAAACTAAAAAAATTAAAGGAAAATACTGGGTTTGTTAAAATAACAATCTTTAATCTCTACCCTATTAAAAAATAGATTGGGCCCGTAGTTAAACGGTATAATACTACTTTCGCATAGTAGAGATAGGAGTTCAATTCTCCTCGGGTCCACCCCGAACTAGAGTTTTAAAACCGCACCAAAAGTGCGGTTTTGTAAAACACAGTTCGGGGTAGTCCGGAACCGTGTTGCGGAGCAACTCTGGTTTCGGACACTTCTTCGCTAAAATCTTTTACATAAAATCAAAATTTTGTATTGATTAAATTCAATTTATGGTTTAAAATTGACCAATAAAACGACTATATGTACTACGTTTATCTTATAAAAAGTATAAATAAAAACTGGCAATATGTCGGTTACTCAACCGACTTAAAGAAACGTCTCAAGACGCATCAAAAAGGATTATCTTCCGCAACAAAACCGTATAGACCATTTAACTTAATATTTTACGAAGCGTATAAATCAAGAGTAGATGCCAAAAGACGAGAAAAATACTTTAAAACTAATCAAGGAAGACGTGCCTTAAAATTATTAGTAACTGATAGCCTAAAAAACTGATTATTATTTTTAAAGTATAGACAAAACTATTAATTTATTTTATGTCCACTAAATGTCCGGCAAATTTATGTGGACATTTAGCGGACATAAATATCTAAAAAACCGGGATGTAATATAAAGGCATTATGCAGGCTTCGGGAGTCTGTAATCTGGGTTCAATTCCCAGCATCCCGACATTTATATGTCAATTTTCTTGCTGGGAATTGAAGGCGGAGCGCTGACGAGCGCGAGCCAGGCCTAAGTGCAACCTCACCAGAGGTTGACACGAAGGAATTCCCAGCATCCCGACATTTATATGTCATTTTTCTTGCTGGGAATTGAAGGCGGAGCGCTGACGAGCGCGAGCCAGGCCTAAGTGCAACCTCACCAGAGGTTAACACGAAGGAATTCCCAGCATCCCGACCGTTCGACTTCGTGCTCCATTAGAGCACTTCGCTCATGGTCTACGACCAACAATCACAATGAAATTCTACAATTTCCTGTTTAATTGTTCCACGTGGAACGTCATTCTGCCGTATTTTAAGCTAAAATCCTTAATTTAATTGCTAAAATACTACTTTCAAGCAGCAGTAATATGGGTTCGATTCTAGTCAGATCCACGATTAAAGCTTTATTTCCAAAAAAACATCTCAAAACATTAGTTTCTTTTTTAAAACCACCAAAAAGGTGGTTTTTTAAGAGAGAAATGTCGCACAATATTATCAATTTACGTATTTATGCGACGAATGATTAGTCATTTTTAGGAAAAATACTTTTTTAAAAACAATCACTTCCCTCAAAAAAGCACATTATCAATAATTTAATATATACGATTAAACAATAATTTTATAATGTTCCACGTGGAACATTATAAAAAATCACTAAAAAACATCAAATTATAAGTAATATGATATTTTAAAGCATTTTAATTTTTAAAAAACAATGCTTTATCTTAAAAAACAACATTATCAATAATTACCCTTAAAAAAACATAACCTATTTTTATTAATATATAGATAATCTTACTTTTTTGACCAAATGACTTATTTTAAATTTCTGTTTTTCCCAAAAAACATTAATCATTTGAATTACTATGAATAATAATTCAATGTTCCACGTGGAACACTACAACAATAATCACCTCTATTTTACCAAATAATGAATGATGTGACTTTTTTGACCAAATGACATATTTTAAATTTATATTTTTCCCAAAAAACATTAATCATTTTACTACCTATACATATTATATTATCAAAAAACTAATATATATGAAAAAATAAGACTATTAATGATGTTTTTTACTCACATAATCGTGTCCGCTAATGTCCGGCAAATGTCCGGATAAATATAATTATGTCCGCTAAATAAATATTCTTAAGATCTGCTAAATTGTTATATTTTTTATAATATATAAGATGTTCCACGTGGAACACTATTGTCTATTTTGGGATGAAGCTATTAATTTAACCTTAAAATGCAATATATTTGGGATAAAGACTATAAATTTAATGCAAATATTGTATTTTATTGTTTTTTTCATTTAAATGTCTTTTTATGTTTTTCTTAAATTAAATCAGTTATTTATGATTTTTCAATCATACTTTTTATTGTTATATATTAATTTATAGTATAAAATTCATTATTTTTACTAAAGTATTAGTCAAAAATGTTAAATAATGTTATTTTTATTGTTTTCTGGACATTTGCCGGACACGATTTTGGTTATGTGGACAAACATGTGGACAACTGTT
The DNA here is from genome assembly GCA_002421745.1 of Patescibacteria group bacterium UBA6220. Classification (GTDB taxonomy): domain Bacteria; phylum Patescibacteriota; class Minisyncoccia; order Minisyncoccales; family Minisyncoccaceae; genus UBA6220. The sequence goes on from DISC01000003.1 coordinate 14,779, forward strand.
CGTTTATGTGGACAAATGTGGACATTTGCCGGACACGAATATTGACCTAAATATGTCCACATAACTTATCGGACATTTGCTGGACATAAAATATATTTGTGTTTTTGTCCAATAATAATTATAATTATATTAATGGAAGATAATTACCCAAAATATAACATAGGAAAAATAGGGGAATTAACCGCAGAAAAATACTTAAAATCCAAAAAATACAAAATCCTAGAAAAAAACTATTTTTTAAAAACTAAAACTAATATTAAATTAGGGGAGATAGATATTGTTGCCAAAAAAAATAACACTATTGTCTTTGTAGAAGTAAAGGCCATAAACAAAGAAAGGGGGATTGGCTTCCGGCCGGAAGACAAAGTAAATAAATCCAAAAAAAGAAAACTTATAATAACAGCCACCAAATGGTTGCAAAAAAACAAATTACCTTTGACCACAGACCATCAAATTGATATAATTGCAATTGAATTAAACCTAGAAAGAAAAAGCGCCAAACTTAGACATTACGAAAACGCTATTGAAAATAAAAAATATTAATTAACACAATGCAAAATCTACTTATCTTATTAATTCTCATTCTTCTTGGTTATTTGTCTGGATCTATTCCTTTTGGATATTTAATCTCAAAAACTAAAAACATAGACATAAGAAAACAGGGGAGTGGTAATATCGGAGCCACCAATGTCTCTAGATTTTTGGGTTTAAAATACGCCATATTAGTAGGAATACTAGATATTGCTAAGGCGGTCTTACCTATATATATAGGAAGTCTGTTTTTTCAACCTGGTTGGGAATTGGCCTTAATCTCAATCGCACCAGTTATGGGACATCTTTTTCCTGTTTGGTTAAAATTTAAGGGAGGTAAAGCTGTCTCTGTTATTTTTGCTTCAATTATAATGGTAATGGGTTGGCAATATTCGCTTATTTTGTTGGGAATTTGGATAATTTCTTTGTTTTTAATAAAAATAATGAGTTTAACTAATATTATTATTTTCATTATTGTTCCTTTTATTTTTTGGCATCAAACTCACTCCTATATATATGTAGCTCTTGGTATTTTTTATGTTTTGATTATTTGGTGGGCGCATCGTGAAAACATCAAACGTCTTATTGCCGGAACTGAACCAAAATTGATTAAAAAATAACACATTAAGATTAATTAATAATATCCATAGCAATGAATTCATATCTTTATTATCTTTGGACTATATTCTTTTTCTTTTGGCCAGCCTACATTGCCAATGCTGTGCCACCCCTATTAAGTAAAATTAATATCTTAAATCATCCAATTGATAATAATAAAAACCTATGGGGTGCACCTATTTTGGGTAACCATAAAACTTGGCGTGGCTTAGTAGCAGAACTAATTACTTGTAGTGTTTTTACGCAAATTTTCTTTACAATCAACAATTATTATCATCTCGGCATCTATGAATCTCTTGGATTTAATTCTTATTATCAATTTGGAGGACTACTCTTTGGATTGATTTTAGGAACAGGTATAGTTTTTGGAGACATTTCTTTTGCTTTTATCAAGCGTCGCTTAAAACTTAGACCAGGCTTTCCTTTTATTCCTTTTGACCAAACTAATTATGTGATCGGTGCCTTTATTTTTATTGAACCATTTGCCCACTTAGGCCTTATTTTTTGGTTTAATTTATTTATCCTCACTTTTTTTGTTCACATTCTCGCCAACCGACTTGGGTACAATTTAGGCTTGCACAAAGCAAAATGGTAATATAGTATAAAAAAGCACCAATAAACCATAATCCGCGGTAATTCCGCGCCTTATGAAAAATTATGCAAGACATATTAAATACAATTTCACAAAGCTTAATCGCTAACACTTCGAATTTACTTTTAGCTGGTATTATTTTTTTTATTGGTTGGCTTATTGCCATAAAAATAAAAAATATTACAATTGAAATTCTCAATAAAATTCATTTTAACCAAATGACAAAAACTTTGGGTTGGCAAGAATTTTTTGACCGCTATCATACTAATCTTAATATTCCAAAATTTTTCGGTACAATTATTGAAATATTTTTTGTACTATTATTTTTTACCGTGTTTTTAGATACTATTAATATCACCCAGCTTAATGGGTTTTTAATGTCTATCATTAATTATTTTCCTAATATTTTAATTTCTATTTTAATTTTTATCTTTGCCGTATTTCTATCAGACTTTAGCAAAAAGGTAGTTTTGGTCAGTCTAGAAAAAGAAAAAATAACTTATTCTGGGATCTTGGGCAATATTATTTCTTATAGTGCTTGGATATTAGCAATTCTTGCTATTCTTTATCAATTACAAGTAGTTCCTACTTTAATCTTAACTATTTTTATTGGCTTTGTAGCTCTAATAGTTATCACCTTCGGGCTAGCTTTTGGCCTAGGAGGAAAAGACTTAGCAAAAAAAGTATTAGAAGATTTGGAAGAAAAACTTAAATAAAACACCAATTAGGACACTGAATTATGGAAACATTAACGCATACAGAGCTTAAGAAAATGATTCTCTTTTCTTCCGAAAGAGTGGAAAGAGACAAAGAACAAATAAACAAAATCAATGTTTTCCCAGTCCCCGATCAAGACACGGGAACTAATTTATCAGCTACACTAAACGGAATAAGAGAAGCTATTGCTGAAAAAGATTTTAACAGTATCGAAGAATTAGGTGATACTGTTTTAGATGCTGCGCTAACTGCTGCTCAAGGAAACACGGGAATTATTTATACTGGATTTTTAGCTGGTTTTATTCCTTCACTTAGCAATACTGCCGAGCCAAATGCCAAACAACTAGCAGCAGCTTTTAGCGAAGGCTACAAAAGAGCTAGAGACTCTATTCAAAACCCAAAAGAAGGAACCATGCTTGATGTTATTAAGGCTTTCGCAGACAGCTTTACTATTCTTTCAGAAAAAGAAAATGATCTTATAAAAATATTTGCACAATCTTTTAAGGCTGCTAACGATGCTTTATTGGATACGCCCAATAAAATGGAGCTTCTTAAAAAAGCTGGCGTAGTAGATGCTGGCGGACTTGGATTTTTAATGATTTTAGAAACCTATCTTGATACTCTATCCGAACAAAATGAAGATTTTTCAGTTAAAACCGCTATCATTAGAGAAGGAGAATCAGCCACTAAAAGATTTGTTCAAATTTTATCTAATCGTTATGAAGTGGTTGCTCTAATGGCCAACACTTACATAAAAGAAAAAGATATTCGCGACAAATTAAAACACTTGGGTAATTGCTTGGACGTAATTCAAGTAGGGGCTAGAACAAAAATCCATATTCACACAGACAGCCCCTATGAAACCAGAGACATTATTTCTGAAATGGGACGAGTTGAAAATTTAAGAATTCAAGATATGGCTCGCGAAGTAGTAGGGGAGCAATCACTAGAAAACGTATCTATTGGTATTGTTATTGATGAAAGAGCTGGACTTAGTCAAAAAATAATCCAACATTATGACATTGATGTTATTCCTTTTCGAATTAATTGGCCTGAAGAAGAAAATCTACCAGGAGAAAATGTTTGTGAAAAAATCAAAGAAGCAAAGAAGCAAGGATTAAACACAAAACCAACGATAAATCCAATTTCTCCTGAATTTTTTATGGAATCATTTAAAAAACAATTAGAGAAATTTGAATCTGTTTTATGTATTGTTTCCAGTTCAAAATTATCTGACAATTTTGCTTCCGCGCTTACAGGAAGAGATATGTTAAATTGGAACCAACGAGAAAAAATACATATCATTGATTCAAAGCATATTAGTGCTGGTCAATCCTTAGTAGTTTTAGAAGCCATTGAATTAATTAGAGAGCAAAGACAAATCAAAGAAATACAAAATAAACTAGAAACATTAATTCCCCGCATTGGTCTTTATGGTGTTTTGGAAAATTCCAATTGGTGGAAAAAAGAAAAACCAAGCACTAAGTTTTGGTTTCACAAAGGAGAACCAAAAGATTCTCATTTTCTCGTAGAGACAAAAGACGGTCAAATTGTACCTACAGAAAAAGTACGATCTAAAGATTTTGCCGAAGTTTTATTTAGAAAAATAGAACGTGCCACTCATCGAGATTTAAATATGGGCAAAAGAATTCGTATCGTCATAGCTCATGGAGACAATCTCGAAGAAGCACAAAGATTAAAAGATAAATTAAAAACAACCAAAAGAGCAGACATAAGTTTTATTAGCATTACCGATCCAGTTACTAGTATTAATGCCTGTCCACAAAGCTTAATCGTGGGCTGGATTGTAAAATAAATTTATATAATAATATGGAAATTGATAACAAAAAACGTATTGGTTTGGTTACAGATGAAATGGGGGATTTACCCGAAGAACTAGTTAAAGAAAACGAAATTTCCGTTGTTAATTTTAAAATTGACTATGGTGAATTATCAGAATTCCCAGGAAATATTTATCAAAAAATACGAGAAGGAGAGAAAAAAGGATTAAATTCTTTGGTTAAAACTTCTCAGCCATCTATTAATGATTTTTTAAAAGCTTTTAAAGAAAAACTTGAAAAATTTGAAAATGTTTTGTGTTTAGCTTTTACTTCAAATGTTTCTGGAGCCTATAACTCCGCCATGCAGGCTATAAAATTTTTACCCGCAGAACAACAGTCTCGAGTTTATGTTTTAGACACACTACAAGGTAGCTCTAGCGAAGGATTAATTACCCTAAGAGCTGCTCAAATGATAAAGGATTCCAAGTTAAAATTTGAAGAAATTATTGAAAATCTTAAAAAAAATCTAAATAATTTTAAGCTAGTAGCCACTTATGATAATCCTAAATGGCTGGAAGCAAGTGGTCGATTGCCCAGATTTATTCCATTCGCTCTCAATCAAGCCAATACGCGAAACATTAAGGCTGTCCTAACTCTAAAAGAAGGACGTTTAGCTTTTGTTAGCTTTAAAAAAACATTAAATGGATTAGCTCAAACTGTTTTTGAAGAATTTGAAAAACAAACAGCTTCCATAAGAAAATCTGGCAACAAAATACGAATAGCTATTACGCATGCTGATAATTCCACTGAAGCTCAAAAACTAGAAACTTTAATTAAAAACTCCCAAGACAATCTTGAATTGGTTTATACAAATTTAATTTGCTTTACAATTGGTGGACACGTTGGTCCGGGAACTTTACTTTTAGGATGGGAACAATAAATTTCTTATTTCTATTTAATCTTGATATAATACATATATGAAAAATACAACTATTATTATCGGTAACAGCGCTGCCATCACACAAGACTTAATTAAAAAATTTGATTTGGTTGTTGTTAATTTTAAAATGGACTGGCCAGAAGGAGAACAACTAAGCGGAGATTTGTTTACTAAAATGCGTGAAGCAAAAAAACAAAATATCCGAACTACTCCAAAAACATCTCAACCATCAATTGGTATCTATAAAAAAGCTTTTAAAGAAGCTTTGGCAAAAACCCAAAATGTTTTATGTATCACCATTAGCTCGGGCATATCCGGAGCCTATAACTCCGCCATGCAAGCCAAAAAAATGTTCACAGAAGATGATCAAAAAAGAATCTTTATTTTCGATTCTTTAAACGCTGATGCTGCTGAAGGATTATTCGCTATTAAAGCTGCTGAAATGAGCGAAAATGAAAAAAATATTGAAGAGATAATAAAAAAACTAGAAGAACTAAAACCTTTTACCAAGCTCTATGGTATGCTTGAAAGCCCTTATTGGCTGGAAGCAGGTGGGAGAATAAGTCACGCTATTTCGATTCTTTTGGAACAAATGCAAAAAATCGGAATGCGTCCACTTTTGTCTATGGTAGATGGATTAATAAAACCAGCTAATTTAAAAATGAAAGCTGCTGACACAGCAAACGCTTTATTCCAACAACTAGAAACCACCATTAAACAATCAATTGAACAAAATAAAAAAATAAGCGTAGGTATCAGTCATTCTGACAATTCCATTGAAGCGGAAAATCTAAAAAAATATATCATAGAAAAATATCCACAAATAAAAATAGAATTTGTCACTGCTACCGGAAATGTGATTGGAGCTCACATTGGTCCCGGAGCTTTAATTTCTTGCTCTATAGAAGATTAATCTAAATAAAATAATATGATACAGCCTTCCATTGGCATTCTTTTAATTATCTTGCTTTCTTTTTTGCTAGGTTCCATTCCTTTTGCTTTATTGATTAATAAACTGTTTTTTAAAACAGATTTACGTAAAACCGGCTCAAAAAATATGGGGGCGCTTAATACTTTTCGAACAGCCTCTCAAGAAAAAAATAAATGGATTGGTCTTGTTTCTTTTTTAAGCGTTTTTCTTTTGGATGCAGGAAAAGCCATTTTGGCAATCATATTATCTACTATTATTGCTAAAGCAAGCTTAAATAATATTACTTTAGCGATTACCTTATCTTCTTTTTTTGTTGTACTTGGACATAATTATTCTATATTTTTAAAATTCAAAGGTGGTAGGGGAGCAGCTAGTCTTTTAGGAATCTTATTTTACTTAAGTGAACAAGCTTTTTTTAGTTGGTATATTTTTGGAGCTTGGTTAATTATAGTTCTTTGCTTTATGATACTTTTTGAAATAATTGCTGGAGGAACTATAAAAAATAATCTTTTTAAAAACGCTATTTCAAATCAAATCATTGGGCGATTAATTGGAGAGGTTGTTGCTGTTTTATGGATTTATACAATCAGTGTTGAAGTTTTTTATCCTGCTTCAGCTGCTACTATCTTAGTTTTAATTGCCCACAAAGATCGCCTTGCAGAACAAATAAAAAATATTAGAAATCATACTTATTTAAAAACTAAATAAATGTTACCAACTATATTCTATTTATTGTTTATTATTTTTTCTTATTTATTAGGATCAATTCCTTTTAGTTATTTAATCACAAAAATCTTTTCCAAAAAAAATGTTTTTGAAGTGGGTTGGAAAAAAAGCTCAGCCTCTAATGTAACTAAAAATGTAGGCAAGGTTCCGGGTATTTTGGCTTTTCTCTTAGACGGAGCAAAAGGATTTTTAGTAGTTTATTTGGCTCAACAATTAGGACTGCCTCCATATATTCAAGTATTAAGCGGGGTATCGGCTATCTTTGGACACAATTGGTCAATTTTTGTAGGCGGCAAAGGCGGCAGAGGACTTGCTACTTTAGCAGGAGGCGTTTTGGCTTTTTCTCCAACATTACTTATTATTGTTTTAATTCCTTGGATTATTTTTGCTATTATTTGGACTGCATCTATTGGAACAATTCTATCTTTAATTGTTGGCATATTTTTTGGACTAACAGTTGAAAACTGGCAATTGGGCGGACTATTATTAGCTGCTTCTTTGTTGCCAGTATTTATAAAACGCTTAAGTCCTTTAACAGAAATATCAAAAGCAACAAGTGACAAAAAAAGAGAGCTTATTGAAAATCGTTTACTTTTCGATCAAGATAGTGTACCTCCTTTTCGCATAAACATCTTGAAAAAAACCAAAAAAGAGGACAATATACAAAAATAACCCTATTTTAAGCCTCCGTAGCTCAATGGATAGAGTGCTGGTCTTCGGAACCAGTGGTGCAGGTTCGAATCCTGCCGGGGGCACTTTCTTGATGTAAAAACCCATATTATAGATATGGGTTTTTACATCAAGACTCTCTCCAACAGGAAAGAAAGCGAGTCTCGAGGAGCGCGAGCGACGAAGACACTAAAGCCCAGCAGGGCGTAGTGCAAAGCCGGGGGATTCCTATATTCCACCAGGAAAGACTCGAATCCCGAGCAGCGAAGGCTGCGAAGGTGCTGGCCTCAGCAAGCCGAAGAGCGTAGAGCTCTGAGGTGTCGGATTCAGTAGATTCTGACGCACCTTAAAGCCAGGGGCTTCCTCAATCAGTGCGAACTGATTGACGTCGGATTTAGCAAAATCAGACGCACATTAACACTGTTTTCCCTTGATTTTTTAATTAAAATAAACTATACTCAAAACCAGATTAGCAACCAAAAAAAGATGGCTTTTAACCTAAAATCCAAATACTTATTCTTTATCCTGTCGCTTCTTTTTTTGTTTTCTATTGCTTTTCCAGCAATTGTATTTGCTGCATGCACACCCTGTCCCGATGGTTCATTGGTTTGCTGTGGCAACGCAGGCAATCCGCCATGCACAATTGATGATGCTTTTTGCCTTATAACCAATATTGTAAACTTTATTCTATTTCAGTTAGCTCCAATTTTAGCGGTTATCTGGTTTTCTTTTGCAGGATTTACATATTTAACTTCCGCAGGAGACCCAGGCAAAGTAAAAAAAGCTAAAGATATGATAATTTATGTAGTTGTTGGGTTGCTTATTGCCTATTTAGCTTGGGGGATAATATACAGCTTTATCCAAATGCTGGGCGGAGATACTAATTGGTTACTTCAATTCTTCAGTAATCCCACAGAATAAAGCATTGCCCCGTTAGCTCAGTTGGTAGAGCAGGAAGCTCTTAACTTCAAGGTCGTGGGTTCGAATCCCTCACGGGGCACAAAACTAACACGAAAAAAGAACGAAAGAGCCGATTGAAAATAAAAACCTTAAGGCGAGTCTTGAGGAGTAACGACGACGAAATGCTGGCCTCAGCAGAGGGCAGTGCCTCACGGGGCACAAAACTAACACGAGATAAAAATGAAGTTATCAAAATCCAATAATAATAAAAGTTAATTAAAAATTAAATATTGAAGAGACACCCATTTCGGTATAAAACTGAAATGAGGCGCATAATAAAAATAATATAAAAAGAACACATGTTATCAATCGAAGACAAAACAACAATTATAGAAAAATTCCAAACTCATGAAAAAGACACTGGCTCAGCTGATGTTCAAGTGGCTTTATTAAGTGAAGAAATTCAAAGACTTTTGGAGCATCTAAAAACACATAAAAAAGATCTCCATTCAAAAAAAGGGCTTTTAAAAATGGTTTCAAAAAGAAGAAAGCTTTTAAAGTACCTACAAAAAACAGACGAAAAAAAATACAAAGAAATCACTAAAAAAATCGGACTAAAGTCATAGCTCGAAGATATTTTTATGCAAAAAATCGAAACATTTAATTTAGATTTTAATGGCAAGCCATTAACTGTTGAATTTAATAATTTAGCAGAAAGAGCTAATGCCTCAATTTTTGTAAAATATGGCGACACAGTCCTAATGGGCAATTGCGTCATGTCTCACAAAGAAACTGAAGGATTGGATTATTTTCCTTTAACGGTTTTGTACGAAGAAAAATATTACGCTGTTGGTAAAATATTGGGCTCTCGCTTTATGAAAAGAGAGGGCAGACCATCCGAACAATCTATTTTAACTTCTCGATTAATCGATAGGGCTATTAGGCCTCTTTTTCCGTTTGGCTTCAAAAGAGAAGTACAAATCATAATCACTTGCTTAGCTTGGGATCAACAATGTGATCCAGCAGCCCTAGGACTTTTCACTGCGTCCACACTATTGCACTGCTCTGATATTCCTTGGAATGGACCAATTGCACCAATAAGAATCGCTGAAAAAAACAACAACATTATCCCTAACCCAACCGTAGCAGAAAGAGAAGAAAGCTCTATGGACTTAATGATTTCTGCCCTAAAAACAGAGTCAGGCAAAGATATGCTTATCAATATGATGGAAGCTGGGTTTAAGGAAATAGAAGATAGTCTTTTTATTCGAGCTATCGAAGAAACAAAATCTTTACAAGAAGATTTAATTAATTTTCAAGAAGACATCAGAAAAAAAATTGGAAAAGAAAAAGCTGTAATAACTCAAGCTGCCAAAGACGAAGAACTAGAAAAAGAAATTATTGAATTTTTATCTGGAAAAATAGAACAATCAATGTTCGGAAAAACTCCAGCTCTTCCAGAATTAAGAGAAGCCCTATCTGAATATTGTAAAAAATACGATGACGCAGAAAAAACAAAAAAAGCTTTTGCTGTTTTTGAAATCGAGGCGGAAAAAATTCTACACACCCAAGGCATAAAAAATAAAATTCGTATTGATAATAGGGGACTAACATCACTTCGTGAAATCTCTTGTGATGTTGGCTTATTCAAAAGAACTCATGGTACGGGACTATTTTGTCGCGGACAAACAAAAGTTATGTCTATCTTAACTCTTGGAGCTCCCGGAGATCAAAAAATTTATGAAGAGATGGAATTGCAGGGCAAAAAAAGATTTATGCACCACTATAATTTTCCACCTTACTGCGTAGGAGAAACTGGCCCAATGCGCGGACCAGGCAGACGTGAAATCGGACATGGTATGTTAGCAGAAAAAGCCTTAAAATCGATCATCCCTGAAGTAGAACAATTCCCTTACACTATTCGTATTGTTTCAGAAGTTTTATGTTCTAATGGTTCTAGCTCTATGGCTTCGACTTGTGCTGCTTGCCTAGCTCTTATGGATGCTGGCGTGCCAATTAAAGCACCTATTTCTGGTATTGCTATGGGATTATTAATGGAAATGGATTCCACTAAAAGCACAGAAGAAAAATCCTATGCTATCTTAACTGATGTTCAGGGAGAAGAAGATCATTATGGTGATATGGATTTTAAAGTTACTGGCACAGCTGCTGGATTAACCGCACTACAAATGGACATAAAAGTTCGAGGCATCACTCTTCAAATAATCAAAGATACTCTAGCTCAATCTAAAATCGCCAGAATGGAAATTTTAGAAAAAATGACTGCAGCAATACCCGAACCAAGAAAACAACTTTCACCTTTTGCTCCAAGAATTTATATCATTCATATTAATCCAGAAAAAATCGGAGACGTTATCGGTACTGGTGGAAAAATAATTAACGAAATTATTGACCAATGCAAGGTTTCCATAGATATTGAAGACTCTGGAGAAGTATTTATTACTGGAGAAGACGAAGCTTTAACCCAAAAAGCTATTGAATGGATTAAAAATTTAACTCGAGAAGTTGAGGTGGGGGAAATATTCCAAGGCATTGTTAAAAGAATAATGGATTTTGGAGCTTTTGTAGAAATATTACCCGGACAAGAAGGCTTAGTTCATATCTCTCAACTAGATAATAAGCGCGTAGAAAAAGTTACTGATGTTGTTAAAATAGGAGATGTTATTCCTGTAAAAGTTATGTCTATTGACGAACAAGGTAGGATTAATCTATCATTAAAAGAAGCAAAGAAATAATTTTTAAAATCATATAAATTTTTCCCTATAATGGAAAATATTTTTACAATAGAAGTTGATAAAATTAGGACGATGAAAAAAGACATCGCCCTAGCTGAAAGAGAAGAGCTCAATATGGCTCAAGGTAATTTAGACAATCAAAAAGAAAATGTCAAAAACCAACTTGACCTTGAAAGAGAAAGAGCAACTATTGCCGAATTGGCAAAAAAACAAAAAGAACTTGAAAAAAAACAAGCTCCTGATATAGAGCCGATTTTGCCTGTTCCTGAAAAAAATAATTCCGTTGAAGAACAAACAATATCCAGCGAAGAACTTTCTCTTCCTGCTCCGCCAGAAGAACAAATAAAAATACTTATAACTGACAGCGATAGCGAAAAAGAAATCGCCTTATTGCCAACTGTTATCAGAGAAGAACAAGAAGAAATTGTTCCAATTCCTGAACCACCAAAAGATACAATCAATGAAAATATAACCAATATAGATAACCTACAAGAAACAGCAGAAACAGACATTTCTCCAGTTGACGAAAATCAAATTGATATTGGCGAAATAACTGGATTAAATTTAGAAGAAAACGAACCCATTGTATCCGAAGAAGAAGTCAAAGAACCGCTATTAGAAGACCTTGGAGAAATTGAATTACAATCACCAGAACAAATTGAACAATTAGAACCTAATGAAATATCTTCCAAAGAATTACCAGAAACAATAGAGCAAAATATTGAAACAAATCCTGAAGAAGAAATATCTTTACTAGAAGACGAAGAAGAAGATGCTGGATTAGATTTAAACAGTCTTACTGGTAATGAATTTTTTGAACCAGAATTAAAAACTAAAAAAGAAGCAAAAGCTGATAAAGACGACCTATCTCAAGAATCTATTTCTTTGAATAATTTGCCTATCGAGCAAATGGATCTACCGATAGAAGAACCCTCCTCAACAGAACCGGAATTTATTACCAGTGTTTTTGAAACAAAAAAAATAGAGACACCAGAAGATAGACTTAGAAAAATCAATGATTTAATTTTTGAAGTAGAGCAAAACTTACTTCAAATCAGCGAAGAAAAAATACCATTCGAAGAAAGACAAAAAGACATTGAAAGAGAGATGGACAAAGCCAAACAGCGACTTGATCTTATTGCCGAAAGAAAAAAAAGAATAGACGAACTAAAAAGAAACACTGAAGAAAAAGAAAAATCCGACCAATCAATAGAAGAAAAAAGAGGCACAGAAAAAGAACGCTGGAAAATAGAAGACGAAAGAAACGCAGTAGAAGAAGAAAAAAATAAAAAAGAAGATGAAATAAAATCGTTACGACTTCAGCTAAAAGAATGTGATTTTAATTTTGAAAAAGTTCTTTCTAGAGAAAAAGAATTAAATATGGAATTATCTTTATTAAAAAGAGATCATCGCCATCTTATTTTAGAACAAGAAAAGCAGGGGATATTGTCTGAACTGGAAAAGCTAGAGATAGAAGCTAATAATATTAAGGATATTATGACAGACAATACAGCTGAAAAAGAGTCTATTGAAAAAAGACTAGCCAACATAATGACTGAAGAAAAATCAGTAGAAGAAGAAATAAAGGTTATTGAAAAAAGAAGCGATATGTCTGTTCCTGACGCAGAATTGAGAAGAATGGAAGAGTTAAGAAAAACTGCGGAAGAAAAACGCAGACAAATCGAAGAAAAAAGATGGCTAACCGAAGACGACCTAGAAAAAGCTGAGCAATTACGATCTGAGTTAAGAGAAAAATATCAATCTTTTTCATCAAAAGTAAATGCTCTCAAAAGTAAAATCTCAGAAATCAACGAAAAATTAAGCAAAAAAGACTAAGATGGCTAATGAAAATATAGACAATATCAAAAAAGATTTACAGGCCATAAAACTAAAGATAGACGAACTTGAAAAGGGCGTAGATTCTTTTGGAACAGAATCAAAAAGCAACAACGACCAGCCAACAAACTTAATTAAACAAGGAGTCTCTTTTGAAGAAAAACGCAAAGAAATAGAAAACGAAATACAAAAAACCGAAAAAAGAATTGAGTTAATTTGCGAAAGAAAAAAAAGAATAGACTCAATGAAAGAAGACATAGAAAAGCAAGAAAGGGAAGCTAAAACACCAGAAGAAAGGCGTGAAGCAGAACAACAGAGAAGAATCGTAGAAGACGAGAGGAATAGGATAGAAGAGGAGCGAAACAAAAAAGAAGCTGAGTTAAAATTAATGCAATTACAACTTAAAGAATGGGATAGATTTTATTTTGAAAAAAGCACATGGGATCCAAACTTTGAAAAAGATCTAAATTCTGTGGTTCTGGAAGAAGAAAAACAAAATCTACTTATTGATTTACAAAAAATAGAAACTCGAGCCACTGATCTTAAAAATTTACTACACGACACTTCTTCACAAAGAGAAGTTATTAATAAAAAACTTTCCGAAATCTTATCTGAAGAAAAATCAGTAGAAGAAGAAATAAAAACAATTGAAAAAAGAATTGCTCTAGGGTTACCAGAAGAAGAAACAAGAAAAATGGAAAAAGAAAGAAAGTTAGCTGAGGAGAAAAGGCGATTTATCGAACAAACACGTTGGGAAATCGAAGATCAACTCCAAAAAATAGAAACTGTTTATTCTCAAATAAAAGCCGAGTATGGCGTATTGCCTGGAGATATTGCCAATATTAAAAGAAAATTGGAAATTGTTAACAAAAAAATGGACGAACATGGAAAAAAGAACGCTTAAAAAAATACTTGTCAGAATAATTATTATTTTAATTTTACTTCTAATTATCTTTTTAATAGCAAACAAATAAAATGGAAAAAGAATTTATTGATCAACAACAAAAAATATTGGAAATCGAAAAAATAGAAACCGAAAAAGAACTCCAAAAAATGGGTGAGAAAAACAAAGAAGGGGAGTGGGAAGCTGATTTTCCAAACGAACCAAACAATACAGATATAGAAGATGAAGCTGGAGAGGTAGAAGAATACGAAAACCTCCTACCAGTTGAATTTGTCTTTCAAGAAAAACTAAAAAACATAAACTTGGCTTTGGAGAAAATAGCAAACGGTTCCTATGGAATTTGTGAAAACTGCAAAAAAGAAATATCCAAAGAAAGATTATTAGCTTTTCCAGAAGCTAAAAATTGCAACGATTGTAGCGCGGATAAATAAACACAACATACATAAAAATGTCTAAAGTTTTTTCGTCAGCTATACTGGGAATCAATGCAGAGACAATTGAAGTGGAGGTAGAATGTACTGGCGGCCTCCGCTCTTTTAATATCGTAGGCCTAGCTGGAAAATCAGTAGACGAATCAAAAGAAAGGGTTGATCTAGCCATCAAAAACAGTGCTATGAAAAGCCCGACAGAACAAACAAAAAAAATAATAGTAAACTTAGCGCCCGCTGACTTAAAAAAGGAAGGGGCGCTTTTTGATTTACCAATTGCACTAGGCTATCTCTTGGCATCCAAACAAATACGCTTTGAACCAGATAAAAAACTATTTATTGGTGAATTATCTCTTGATGGAAAACTAAAACCTATTAAAGGATCTCTTATTATTGCTATTGAAGCCAAAAATCAAGGATTTGAAGAAATAATCTTACCCAAAGCAAACTCTCCTGAGGCTTGTTTAGTTAAAGGAATTAAAGTTTTTGGTTTTGATAATTTAAAACAAGTTGTCTGCCATCTAGAAGGCAAAAAAACAATACAACCAGAAAAAGAAACCCTAAATAAAATTACGCAACACGAAGAAGGTTGTGCAAATATAGGATGGGTTCAGGGGCAAGAATATGCCAAAAGAGCCCTAGAAATAGCTGCTGCTGGAGCACATAATTTATTAATGGAAGGCCCTCCAGGAACAGGAAAAACCCTACTAGCAAAATCCTTTGCCAGACTTTTACCTCCATTGAATTTTAATGACTCTTTAGAAGTAACAAAAATATATAGCGTTATCGGTCTCTTGCAAAAAGACTCTCCCTTAATTAAAACCACTCCTTTTCGTTCTCCTCATCATACTTCTTCTGAAACCGCTTTATTAGGCGGAGGAAACCCTCCAACGCCAGGAGAAATAACTTTAGCACATAAAGGTGTTTTATTTTTAGATGAATTACCAGAATTCCATCGTGATGTTTTAGAATCATTAAGACAACCCTTAGAAGAAGGGGATATAACCATCCTGAGATCCAAGGCTCGCATCCGCTTTCCCGCTAAATTTATATTATTAGCCACCGCTAATCCTTGTCCTTGCGGATACTATAATGATCCTGAAAAAACATGTACTTGCTCGGCTTCACAGATACAAATGTATCGCCGCAAGATGTCCGGACCCTTAATGGACAGAATAGATATGTTTATAAATGTCCCCCGAATAAAATTTGAAAAACTTAATGCTGTTGAAAATAAATCTCTAGAATCAGAAATTAAAGAACGTATTAATAACGCACGAGCAATTCAAGCCACAAGATTTAAAAAATTAAAAATATCTAAAAATTCCGAGATGCAAATCCCGGAAATAAAGCAATATTGCGAATTTGATAATAATTCAAAAGATTTATTAAAACAAGCTGTTGATTCTGGAAAGCTTTCGCCACGCGCTTATCATCGAGTTCTAAAAGTTGCTCGAACTATTGCTGATTTGGATAATTCAGAAAATATTCTTTTTCCACATATATCGGAAGCTTTGATGTACAGAAAAAAATCTGCATAAATTTAAACTTTCATAACAAAAAAACGCACCAACTAAATGCGTTTTTATAATTTATAAAATTAATACGACACCTTTGTTCCCACTCTATATTTAGTAAAAGGATTTGATGTTCCTCTAGTTTCGAAATGAAGATGCGACCCACCCTTACCCAAGCTAATTACATGACCAGAATTGCCCATATACCCAATAATTTGACCCTGAGAAACAGATACACCGGCTGTAATACCTTTGGCAAACCCATTTAAATGAGCATAAAGGGTTATTACACCATTAGGATGAGAAATTGTAATATAATTACCATATGGCCAAGCATTTTTAACGATTTGTACTTCTCCGCCCGCAGCAGCAACTATTGGAGTTCCAATATCATTAGCAATATCTATAGAATAATAATAACTTTTTCCACTAGAAACATATGAAAAGTGAGCTCCTTGAGTTATTGTTCCTTTAGTTGGAATCATAAAATATGATCCAGGCAAAGATACCTGTGATTGCCCAGAACCAACATCACTAATAGTTACTTTTTGAGTTTTAGGCATTTTTCCTCCTGGAATAATCAAAACGTCTCCAGTATAAATATCTCCTGACTCTGACAAGCTATTAAATTTAATAATATCTGTTGATTCAACTTTATATTTTAATGCAAGACTTTTTACTGTGTCTCCTTTTTCTACCATATGCATTACTCCATCAATTGGCAAAATCATCAATTCTTGCCCAGGCACAATTTTACTATTACTTAACTCATTGGTTAATAAAATTGTTTCTACGGAAATATTAAATTTTTCTCCGATCTGCGAAAGGGTTTCTCCTTTTTCTACAGTATGTTTGATAATTGAAGTTCCTTGTCCAGAAGACGTATCTTGACTCTCAGCTAAAATAGCTCCTAGATTTCTACTAGAAACAAAAATAGGGGATGAAACAGCGTTAACAACACTATTTCCCCCTATAATTAAGCTTTGTGCAGGTTGAAGTCCAGCTGTAATATTGATAAAATTAGTATATGATTTGGCAAAAACACTATTTTGTGCTTTATTAAATGGAAGCAATGTAAAGATTGCCCATGTAGCGCCCATTGCTAGAATAAAGCAAAAAAGCTTACCTTTTGGACTTTTCCAATAATCTGGCAAGCTCGACTCTTTAAGCTTTTTAGTTAAATTAGATAAAATTTTGGGTTTCTTTAAAATAAGCCTTGAAAGTAAATAATAATACCTGAAATTAAGCGAATACTATCTAGATAGTATCTAGTTTACCCCTTATAAACCATATGTCAAGCAAACTTTCCCCACAAAAAAACCTATCAAAAGAGCCTTTAAAAAGGCCTGTTTTTGCCAAAAAATCTCTGGGTCAAAACTTTTTGGAAGACAAAAATATTGTCAATAAAATCATCGCCAGTACGTGGGCAAATCAAAATGATGTTATTTTAGAAATCGGTCCAGGGCTAGGGGCTTTGACTATTCCCTTGGCATATCATTGTCATAAAATCATTGCTGTCGAAAAAGACGAACAATTGGCTGATGAGCTCAAGACTTCATTAAAAAAACTTTCTATTAACAATGTTGAAATTATTGAAGCTGATATCTTAAAAGAATTAGCCAAGGGCAAAACCAGCCAAATTGTAAAAAAATTAGGAAATCATTATCAAGTCGTAGCTAATATTCCTTATTATTTAACCTCACCCTTAATTCGACAGCTCTTGGAATCCGCAAATCAGCCCGAAGGCATCACACTAATGATTCAAAAAGAGGTTGCTCAACGTATCTGCTCACAACCACCCAGAATGAGTTTACTTTCCACCGCTGTTCAATATTATTCTGATCCAAAAGTATTATTTTATGTATCCAAAAACTCTTTTTGGCCAAAACCAAAAATAGACAGTGCTGTTATTAGAATTGAACCAAAAAGAAAACACTCTAAAGATGCTATAAAATTTTTCAAAGTAATTAAGGCTGGGTTTTCTTCTCCCAGAAAACAATTATTAAACAATTTATCTACCGGACTAAATAAAAATAAAGAAAAAATTAAAGAAAATATTTTGGAATCAAAATTAAAACCAACTCAACGCGCAGAAACACTGACAGTGGGGGACTGGGAAAGATTAACAAGTATAATTTTACCAAACAAAAAAGCTCGGAATTAATCCGAGCTTTTTTAACTTTATTTTCCAGGTAAAAGAGTAAAATAAATTGGCTTTTTTCTTCTATCGTCAACATCATAAGTGCTTCCATATGGAATCGTTCTAACACAAGTATCTGCTCCTTTTTTGGTAAACAATTGGCAATTTCCTTCTTTGTCTTTTAATAATAAAACTGTTCCATCATCAATATTAGCAGACAATATAGTATCTCCATCTTGTGGCATATCAGGACAACTTTTAGAAAACTCCAATTCTTTATTATATTCTCCTGCTACACAAGTATTAGGCTTAAAAGCCATACCATCCCAAACCGCGTCCCTAGAAATACAATTCGTTCCATTGTAAAGAGTTACACTTTTTAACTCATCCTCTGAACTTGATTTTAAAAGATAAATTGACGACACTCCAACAAAATCTTTAGTCCCCAAAGAATCATCACCAATACCAACAAACGTATCAGTTGTGCCAACTCGTACACTATTTTCTTCTTGATTAGTGTCTTTTATGTTGGGTAAATCACTCAACACCCACGAACATTTTCCCATATAATTAGATCCACTAAAAAGCACGGCTCCATAAGTAGTAATTTCTTCAGATCCAACCTGCTTAGGTTGAACTATTTTAATTGAAGCGGTTTGCTTATCAAAATTAACATTGCTTAGGGCGGGTTGACTCATTAAAATTGCTAAAGCCGACTTTCTGTTTTTTAATCCATAATCAACATCATTATATAGATAAACTCCGGGGATATTCCAATCAAAAGAAATTGATTGTCCTATATTAATAATAGGAGAACCGCCATTTTGTACTTCTGTAGCTTCTCCGACAAAATCTTTAGCTGGATAAGTATATATCCTCGGCAATTCTTCGGCATCAGAAAGCCATTCTAATCCCGTAACCTGTTTGGTTACTTCTCTTAAATCTCCTGATAAATGCGACTCTGTTCCATCTGCAAACTGCAACATCACTCCACCCGAAAAACTTTTTGTGTCTATATTATCAATTGCGTTTTTGTTAATTCCAGAATTAATTGTATTAATAATCACAATAGAACCAAACAATATCACCAAGCCAAACAAAGCTCTAATAATTTCATCTCTGGCTTTTTGTGTTTGAGCCAAATTTCCTCTAGCAAGAAAATATTTTACAGAAACAGCAATCAATACAACAATAGCGCTGATTGTTCCAACTAATAATCCAGCTGTAAAAAAATAAACAAAATAATTATTAAAACTCGGATTTGCTGGCATTGATACTGTGCCTAGGGGAGGGTAGGCAATCTCCATAGCTAATACACTATTATGGATAAATATTCCTACACATATTAATAAATTTAAAATCTTTTTATTCATAAATATTAATTATCAACCGCAAATATTCCATATGCATTTGCATCGGGCACATCACTTTCCAAAATAGAACAAATGCAATTACCACTGCAAAAATCCTTTGCAGAAAAATATTGACACCTATCAGCCTGCATCAAAACTACTCCCACTCCGCTATCAAGTCGCATTGATTTTGGCTTAAATTCATTAGCAAACATAGCAGCAAACAAAGAACCTGGAGAGCTCTGTGGAAAAAATTCTCCGCTACAATTTGTTTCACTATAAAAAGTAACACTATAGTCTCCTCTGACGTTTTCATTTACATGATAAACTATAGCTGAAGCTAGATTATCATTGCCAAAAGAAGGAACTGCTCCAATAGCATTAGGAAGTAATATTTTTAAATCTGCAAGATTATTGCCAAGATGATAAAGATTCGCTCCTGCGTCATTTCCTGGAAATTTTGCGCAATAACCTCTAAATTTTGGTTCTGAAAAAAATATTGCGTAAGGAACTGATGTCTTGTCCATATTAGATACAGTTTCTGCGGATTCTGTTTTTATAAATTTTGGAACAGTACTGTTAAAATCATCTACACTGCTGGTTAAAATAAATGGAGATATTGCGCCATCATTAACTTCAAAATTAGGCTTATCATAAAGATAAATTCCGATCATTTTATTAATTATCCTATATGATTTTGCATTAGAAGCACCCAAGTCAATATCTACAGCTACTTCATTGGGATCATTAGTAACAGACCTCCAAACAGGTATTGCACTGCCCTTAAAATCCGGCTCAGTAAAACCCCATATTTCTTTGAGTCCTGTGTATTTTTTAATAATCAAACTTTCTCCTTCTTGCAAATCCAAATTCTTGTTAGCAGTTGGGATAGACATTTCCGTAGTCTTTTTAACAACCCCATTCACCAAAGTTGTTTTTTCTACGCAAATAGGCACACTTTCGCAATTAATCCCTTCTACGTTTACAACAATCAAATCTTTATTTACTTTACTTAAAATTAGATAAGAAGAATAAAGTACTATCAAGCCGATAAAAGCACCCACCATTTGATTTCTGGCTTCGCTTACTTTGCCTGGCTCTCCACCAGCCATCATAAATTGAACACCAGCTTTTACTAATACAATAAAAGCAACTATCCCTCCCAAGCCCACCAACAAATTAAAAAAATATACGATGTAAACCGTGGGAGTGGTTTCGTTATTGATACTCACCCCATTAACTTCTGGATATTGTATTTCCATAGCATGCAAAGCAAAGCAACAAAAAAACAATCCAATAAAAATAACCAACGCCAATCTTAGTAAATATGTTTTTTTCATAATATATATTTTAATTAAAGTTTATTTTCGTATGGAATTATTATAAATTTATTAACAATTTTCTTTGAAAACAAAATATCATTACTAATACAATCCCCAGACACCCTGTTGGGGTCGGAGATATCAAAAAAACTGCAATAATTGTTATCATCAGAAAACATCAATACGCCAGCCTGCTTAGTTACCCTAACTGACAACACATCTCCTGGCTCAAACCCTGAGCAATCTATGGTTTGTTTCTCAAACAATGTTCCCGTTGGAGCCAAGCAAGCATATGCTGGATTACTATTGTCGCAACTCAAAATATCATAAAAAAATATACCAGAAGCAGGCTCTGCTAAAAAAGATGTTTTACTTTTAAATAATAAAATTGATCCAATCAAAGAAGAAATATTTGCATTTTCTTTTATAACTTCGCTACAGCTTGGTCTAGGAGCTTGCGGATAAAAATTATAATCATAGCTATGATTATATTTAGGCAGAGCAAAAGTAACTGCATAATATTTTGAATCTGCATCATTTAAAAATTGTATTGATTTTATTTTATTTTTATATTCTCCCAAGTCTTCCAAGCTTTTACCTGCAAATAGGGGAGCAAGGCTATTTACGCCAAAACCAGAAGCATCATAAAGATAAGCACCTAATTGCTTGCTATATATTTTTATGGACTTAATGCTGCTATCAATGGTTAATTCCATTGGCAATTCATTTTCTAAATTTATTGTATCTTCATTGTGATAACCCCCAATACGTTGAGCGCTTCCTTTATAGTCAATATCTGAAAATCCCCAAATTTCTTTAAGCCCACTATATCTTTTAATTATTATTTTATCTCCACTTTTTAATCCCAGATTAGAATTATCACTAATTGACGTTGCAGAAGTTATTTTACCATTTACATCCACATAATTAATACACACATTACTTTTTTCACAATTTAATGAGTCAACTACAGGATTTGATAAAGTTGAACTAATTGTATTCAAAATAATATATGAGCCCAATATCACTCCCACTCCTATTAAAGCGCCCACGCCTTTATTTTTTGCTGACGAAATTTTACTCGGATTTCCTGAAGACATTATCATTTCCACGCCAGCCCAAATCATAACTACCACTGCAATCACAGTAGCAATAGATAGAAAAAAAGCATAAAAATATATCACATAATCTGCTGGACTACTCGCAGCATCAATTATCAAAGTCTTATTAAAAGAAACCGGAATAGGCGGATAAATATTTTCCATAGCCGCCATAGCCAAATTAGGCACAAAAAGTAAACTCGACCAGATTATTTTTTTAATTATTTTTTTCATAATATTATTGTGATCCACCCTGACAACAATAAAAATCATTTGTATAATTTTTTATATATGTCTGACACTGGCTATTTTTATCTTTATTATTAAAACAATCTATTTTTTGTTGTTCAGTTAATTTACTACTATTAAATGGATAACAGTTCCAAGTCTCTTGAGGATTAATAAGACTAGCATCCAAAAGGGAATTGTGTGTCGGAAATTCGGGCAAAATCAACAATGATCCTAGTCTTTGAGCCGAAATACCTTCTTCGCAAGTAAAAAGATATGTAGTTGTGGCAGCATCTTTGAAAGCCTGCCCAAATCCCTGAACACATTGATTAAATCGTGAACGCGAAACATTAAGTGTGTCTAATAATGTAAACCTATTTTCTTCTGTGATTTCTAAATTATTGGCATATTGAAAGTCCCATAATTTTTTTCTCCATAATTCTATTCTTTGCAAAAATCCGGGGACATCAGCAAGACAATCTTGATTAGTTCCCAAGCTGGCCAATCCTGTCATTGTTGGGCTTGCTACTCTTTTGTATATTTTTGATTGCTCTGTTTTTATTTTATTGTATGGACAAACATAATATTCTGCATTAGCTTTTCTAGCTGCCGGCCTAGTCTCAGATCCAATTTCAACAGTTTCTTTTTGAATTTTTATAACCGAATCTCCATCTGTAATCGCACAAATCGCCTGATAGCCAGCTGGTATATTGATAAGGGTTTTTGCCGCAACATAAGGATCATAAATCGTAACGACGCTTTCTGCATTAAACATATCGCAACAATTTAATTTTTCTGCGGTAGCTTTATTTATCCAGGTTAAATTATTTTCATCTATCCAAGTAATTACTTTAGTCGGATTAAGATCATTAATTTGATTTTTTTCTTCATCAGAAAGTTTGGTTTCGTCTTCTTCACAACTTGTGGAAGCCACAGTATGCAAAGGAGTAAATTTAAAACGACTAGGCTGTCCAGGTAAACAACTAATTTTCCAAAAATTATCCTGCGCTCCTTCTACAGGATAAACTCTCTTAAGACAATTGCTAGACAAACCACTGAAAATATAAAAACATGGACTACTTTGATTAAAAAATCCTCCTGTGGTTATTCTAGTCAACTCTTCAGTGGAACATACGGCTGGACAATCGGACGACGGCTCATAACTTACATGCGCTACTCCAATATTATCAAACTCAATAATAAGTTTATTGCATTGCCCAGAAGCATCATTTACAAATTTACAAATTAATCCTTGTGTCAAAGCATTGAAGGTTTGTTGCTCATCATATCTATGTTGTAAAATATATGTTATTTGAGATTCTGTACAAAATAAACCATACCCACTCGTAGATGATGTTAAAAGGGAAGAACAGGAAACATTGTAGCTTACATTGGCGCTAATATCATACCAATAATAATTTTCTGAACTTGGACAGACGCACTTTGTCTTTACTCCTTCATTATGAGCAGACGAAACCGTCCCAAAAGGATTTGCGTAAATCTCAACAAATCTAGTATTATCCACAATACCGCTATCCAGTCCAATAGCACAATCACCAGGCCTATAATTTAATGGATTCATTTGTCCTGCTGCAAAAAAACTGCGATTAGTAGCTGCACTCCAATCGCCAGACAAGCTTCCTTGTGTAAGACAAGAATACCACGCTGTATCTATGTTGGTTGTTGTTGCACAATCAATACATCCAAAATCACACACATCTTGTTCGCTTGTTTCACAATTAGTACATGCTGGGGCTCCGCAAACCGCTGTTCCTGGACAATTATTATCAGGCTTAGGACTGCAATTATCTGTATTGCCACAACCCAAACTGCAATCACACTGTTCTGGTAATGTGTTAGCTATTTCATTGGCTGAGTATATTACATTTTTAATTTCATTGGCTGTGCTTTCAATTATGCCATCTAATTGACTTACATAATTACTTAATCCATCTGTTAATTCTCCAATTGGAATTCTTGAAATTAATGTTTCTTTATCTATTTGATCTTTTTCTTTTGTTTGAATACTTCCTTCTATTAATGTGCAAACATTTTTAGTAGGGGAATTATCTATAATTCCAGCTTTTGCTGCTTCTGGATATTTTGTTGGATCTGTTGTTCCTGGATTTGATAATATATATAAAGTCGCTGGATCTCCGCTATTATACAAATCATTATTCATTGACGACACAAAAGCTAATTTATTATTCCAAATTCTTTTAGCTTCAAACGGCCAACCTACTGCATAATGATCGCTGGAATAAACAGTTAAATCAACTTCCGGAGGGGGAATAATTGCTGTTCCTTCTCCTGACGTAATAACGTTGCTAATTTTTTCTCCAGGCAAAAATGCCCAACCAGTATTTTTTAAATTAACCAACTCTCCTTTATTGCAAAGATTATTGGGGTTATTGTAATTATATCCAGTACAATTAAAAGATCTGTATGCAATAGAGTCATAAGTATTATTAGCTGTAGCAAACAAATCTATACCTACGCTGTCTTTGCTTTTATCTTGCAAAGATTGAAATTCGGCTAAAGATAAAATATTTTTATTTTTATCATTATTAATAGCGTCTCTAGCTGCATTTAAATCCGCTATACGATTATCAAAATAATTTTTAAAACTATACAATCTACCTCTTCCTGTTAAATTAATTCCGCTATCAAAATCTACCACATCTTTAAAAGTTAAAAACTCGGCTTTATATGTTTGATTATCTTCACCGATTATTTCTATTATTTTTAATCTGTTATTATCTTCATCAATAAAAGGTGCAATATCTGCACTGTAATCATAAACCCCCGCACATTTTAATCCTAAGCCTAGTCCTGTCCCACTTATACGAAAATTCATTTCTTGTCTGGCGCAATCAATTGCTTGACGATTTGTACAAGGATCCTTGTCTGCGTAAACGCTGGCTGTATAAAAAGGGCTTGCCGGAGTGGTCTGACAAGAAGAAGCTGTCCCAGCTGTACTTCCTCTTGGTCCACCACAACAACTGCATTTTGCATCACAAATAGTTCCATCTTCTGGTGGCAAACTAGCTCCATCGCTATCATAACAAGTAAAAGATGTTGTTTCTGTCTTGCACCCATCTGTCCATCCTTCTGTACCATTTGGCAAAACAGCCGGCCAAGTTATTTCCGGCCATTTAGAGCATTGCTGACAACTGCAGCCTGATCTAATAAAAGCTTTCATTGCATTAATCGGTCCATCTGTATTAGCAACATCTCCATTACAAATAGATTGATTGCCGTTAAACAAAGCTATCTTTCTTTCTGTAGCTTTTAATAAATTATCCATACAAATTGACATATCTAATCCCTCTACAGCATCACTCTCATCAATCACATCATCTTTGTTTCTATCAATTGTATTTCCGTCTTTGTCATAGAGATAACACAACTCTTCTGTCTTATTTATCATTTGCGAATAATTATATAATTGCCCCTGTGTTGTAGAATCTGGAATTAAAATCGATTCAATAATTGAACCCAAAGGAATTTCTTGATAGCTAATACCTCTCTCGGTTTTTTCTGAATTTGTACCAAACCTTATTCCATTTTTAATATCAATTGAAAAATCAATCTTCACTAGGTCAGGATTAATGGTTAATAGAATAAGGTAAGATCCTAGCAAAAGAGTCAGACCCAAAAACGCTGCTTTGATTCTATCCTTAGCTTCACTTATTTTTGCCATATTGCCAGCAGAGATTATTATTGTAACTCCTTGATAGATAATAGCTAAAATCGCAACCGCGCCACCAGCATAAATTAAAAAGTTAAAAGCGTATAAAAAAAACTCGGCACCATTACCTGCAGGAGAAGGTGAGCCAGGCAGAGTAGGGTATTCATTTTCTAATGTAACAGCAGAAACAACAAAGGGTAAGAAAAACGTTATTAACAAAAAGCCTATTTTGATTATTTTATTTTTTTCCATTTTTTTATTTTTACCCTATTAAATACTTTTTATTTATGCTGCTATATTTCTGGAAGAATTTTGCTCTTGCAGTTTTACGGTTTTTTGTATCGTAGCGTCTTGTGTATCCATTATGGTTTTAATCACTAAAATCGTATATCCAGGAATAATACCTCCCAAATAAGGAACAGCTTCTACTGCTCCTACGCCAAGAAACCTAAGTAATATCTTATTAAAAATCGCGGGATCTTTTTTTCTTACTAAAATCCAGATTAAAAGAATCGGATCACATACCGTATCTATCACCCCAAAATCATCTACACCAAAACAAAGCAAAATCAATCCGGAGACATCTGCCATTATTGCCAAAGGAAGCAAAATTAATACTTCTGGACTTAATTTCAAATTTAATTTTGTGGGAACAATACTAGTTAAAAAGTTCATTTACTTTGCAAAATTTTAATTAATGTTATAATGATTATAACATTCGATAATACGTAAGTAAATATGAATTTTTTAAAAAAATTATTTCGCAACAAATTAGTTTTATCTCTTTCTTGTTTGCTTATTTTAGGTTTGATTTTTTTACCCTCTGTTGCTTCTGCAGCCTTTGAAAATATCTTAGGTGATTTTCTTGGCGCAGCTTCCAAAGATCTTGGGCAAGCTATTTTAGGAGCTATTTTTGGAATGCTAATGACTGTTCCTTTATATATTTTAAATGTTGCTCTAGATGTTCTTAATTGGGTAGCTAGTGGAGATTTTCTCGTAGTTTCTTTTACTGGAGTAGATAACGTTGTTGTAACAACTGGATGGACTTTTGTGAGAAATTTGGCCAATGTTGTTCTTATTTTTGGATTAGTGTTAATTGCTTTAAGTATTATTCTCGGATATCAAGAAACTAAAGCAAAAAAAATGTTAGTTGATTTTGTTTTAATCGCTGTTTTAATTAATTTTACTCCAGTAATCTGTGGACTAGTTATTGACGCAGCTAAAATAATAATGGATTTATTGCTAAGCGGGGGAGTGCCTCCAGACTTTGCCACTCTTATGGCAACCAAAATGAATGACTCTAGTGAAGCGGATTTTGCTACTTTTGTTGTTTTGGCTGGTTTTTGTCTTTTTTCCGCTGTAGTTTATTTTCTTTTTGCCTTACTTTTCTTAGTCAGAATTGCAATGCTTTGGATTTTGATAATTTTATCTCCTATTGCTTTTGCAACAAAAGTCTTACCACAATCAAAATACATTATGCGAATTTTCCCAAGCATCTGCCAATGGGACGAGTGGTGGAACAATTTTTTACAATGGACCTTTATCGGTATTCCGGCAGCTGGTGCTATTTGGTTGTCCAATTTAGTAATGTTTGAAATCGCTATGCATCCAAACTCTATAATGTCTGTTCCTGGAGGAAATTTTTTATCTGGAGCGCTTGGTATGCTGCTCTCTTATGCTCTTCCTTTTATTATTTTAGTTGTTGGATTTTTTGCTACACTTGATCAAGGAGGATCAGCTGGCAGTGCGCTTAAAGGAATAGCCGGCAAAGTAATTGGCGCTGGTAAAAGCGCAGCAATTGGTGGTGTTGTTGGTGGTGGTCTTGGGTTTGCCTCTGGAGTTAAAGCTGGAGCAAGCCAGGGCGGAGTAGGGGGCGCAGTAGTTGGCGGACTCAAAGGCGGAGGACGAGGAATTTTAACAGGTGGAGAACAAGAAAAAAAGCAAATCAACAGATGGTATCAAAGAAAAGTAAAAGAGCGACTTGGAACAATGACAGCTGGAACTACGGCTGGTGATGAAGGAAAAGATATTGATAAAATATCAAAAACCTACGAAAATCTTGACGATAAAGAGCTTGAAAAAGAAATGCAGCAACATGCTGTAACAGAAAAAAATATTCAAGAAAAAATTGCTGCCATTATTACGGCTATAAAAAGAGGAAACGAAATTAGAGAAGATGAGATTGCCTGGATAGAAAAAAATAAAGATGGCCTGGAAAAAAGAGGAGTTGACCTTCATAAGGTTGCTAATTATGCTCCAGAATTAGCATCACGAGTAACTACTAATGCAACGACAGAAGATATTGTAAAAGGAAAATCTAATAAACAATTCCACGAAGACACAAGAGATGAATCTTTTAAAAGCCCTGAATTTCTTAGTTATGCCAGTAATGCTCAACTAGATAAAGCCATTAAAGACGGAAATATAAATCAAGTTAAAGGCATTAATGATTTTTATAATGGAACAACAGATCATGCATACTACGAAAAACTTAAAGAAGAAAAACTTAGAGAAGACAGGTCCGAGTTACGATCGCTAGAAGAAACTGAAAAATTGGATAGACAGATAGAACAACTTGCTAAAAATATGCTCTTTATGATTAAAAAAAATCAACCTAATAAAGGCGACGATCTATAATGACAAGCGAAATATACAATTTTATAGAAGAAATTATCTCAACTTATAATTTAGAAAAATTAAACGATGAGATTACCAAAGAATTATCTACTGCCAAAAGCGCAGCAGAAAGATTATTTTTAAAAACAACTTATTGCTCCAATTCATCAGAAAAATATTTGTTGCCTTCTTTTGTTATATACGACATTATACAGGATTTAAAATACAAAAAAATAAAACCAGACCAAGTTCCGGAAATTATTATAAAAAAAATAAAAATACCTTTTGAAATAGCCAATCAAATATCTTATAAATTGTTACAAAACGAACATATTATCAAAGAAATATCAAAAGAAGAAAACGCAGTAGATTTAACCATTCCCATCAAAAACAAAGGTAGCACTAAGGGCATTGGACAAGAATTAATATAAAAAAGGAACTATTTTTTATAGTTCTTTTTCTTTTGTTTTTGATCTTCGATACTCTTCATATTCCTCCACAGCTGTTTGTTTCTTTTTGCTGGAAGAAGATTTGGTATCTTTTTGTTGTGTTGATTGTTGTGGCTTTTCGGAAACAGCCTGCATATTCATTGCTTTGACAATTCCCGCAACTGTAGCAATCAAATCTGAGTTGACTCCTCCAGAGTTATTGCCTTTGCCTCCCGGAGATAAAATATGCAACAGTGATCCAGCGTCAGCAGACACCTGTTGAGCAACGCTATCATTGCATTGCTTTATAATTGAACCAAAAAGCTTTTGAAATTCTTTTGGTTCGTTTGCCTGCATTGTAGTTATCTCTTCTATGGAGAAGCCCGTTCTCTGAACAAGCATATCCATAAAAGCAGTAGCCACAGCTGCTCTTCTTTTTGCATCTGCACTAGCAATAATTTCAATTTTTTTTGCTTGCGCTTCTGCATCTGTAATGGTTGCCTCTTTCTTCAGCACAGCCAAGGCATTTGCCTTTAAAGCAGCGTCAATATCTTTATCGGCTCCAGTAATATCCATTACGTCCAAAGAAATTATTTCAACGCCGTATTTTTCTTCAATAAACTCTATTATACTGAGAAATCTCTTTTTTTGTTCGTCATATATGCTTGTATTTGGAAGATTCATAAAATCCAACAAATCTTTCCCTAAGGCTTTCTGTTTTTTTATTAACTCAGAAAAAGTATGTTCCTTCAAAAAAGCAACATATGCCCCTTGAATAAGTGGAGTAACCACGTCTATCCATTCTGTCGTAACATTAAAAATCGCTTTATAGGGATTTTTTATTTTCATTGTTACTACAGAGAATAAATTAAGTGGAGCCCTTTTCGCGTCCTCCGCCTCAGAGACCCAAACCGAAAATGGATAGGGCATTGCGCTTGTTTGGCGCAGCCTTTCAGTCCGCTCTACTGAGATTTTTTTGATTGAATCATACTTTAACCACCTTAACCGGTGGGTGTAGATTCTCTCAACTGGGGACCATATCCAATGCATTCCCCAAAAACTTTTATCTTTATACTTGCAACAATTATCTTTTGCCGAAACAATATCCCAATCCTTACTCAGGCCAAAACCTTCGTAATTGAGAATTATTTTTTTAAATTTTCCCTTTCCGACGACTACTACGCCGAAGTAGCCCTCGTCAATAAAAGCGCCAAAAATGTCTTGGGGAGCTGTAATCAAATATATTACTGCAAAAGCAGCTATTATTGAAAGACCAAAAAAAAGAATTTCCCAGGGTCCAAAATAAAAAATACCAAAAATATTAACTATCACTAAGGCTGTATTTATTATAAAAAATTTTATAATTGCCTTTTTTTATTTTTTTGAATTACTTTCTCTTCTTCTATGCTTTCTTTCATTTTTAGTCACTCCTTTTTTCTGTTTTTCCCATCACGATACAATTTTTAGTAGGGAAGTGCCCCTTAATAATCGTAGTCATTTTTACATCTCCAAAATACAATCAACTAATTGTAAAAGTGCGCCTCTAGCATAATAGAAGCGCACAATCAACAAAATTGTACACCTCTAGATATACTAGGGTATATATATAATTATAAACTACTTATTCTTATACGTCAATAGCTATAAAATAAAAAAAGAGGTAATTTATTTTAAATTACGCTCTTGTAAAGATAAAGGCTTCAATTTTTGTTCCCATCATGCCTGGCTGATTGCTTGCTCCGGGAAAATCAATAGTTGTATGTCCAAACGCCAAAACATCTATTTCAAAAGTTGCAATCTGCTTTTTACCATTATGAACACAGGAAAGAGTTATGGTTCCGACGCAGCGATTATCCTTTCGGTTTATAATTATTACATTGTGGTCATAATACCCATCGGCCCTTTCCTTTGTATATTCTTTGACCATAAATTGTTCTGATGTTGCAGTAGCTGTAATTACTGTAGGGGATACAGATACAATCGATATTCCCGAGTCTGTTTCAGTAGATGTTAACTGGATCAAATCTGATTCTTGGTTTTGTTTTGTGAGCGATACAACTATAAAAGAGCATGTTATTAATAACACGACCCCTATAATTATCATTATTTTAACTTTAGAAGTCACTTCATTCATTGTAAATACCTCACCCAAAAGCAAATTGTTTAGGGTACTTTCTGCTTTATCCCATAAAAGACATATAATGTCAACTTCGATACTCTGCGTTTATAAAATAAAAAAGAGCTAATTTATTTTAAATTATGCTCTTGTATAAGCTTCGATTTTCGTTCCAACCATTCCCGCCTGGTCATTTGTGCCGGGCCAATCAATGATTACATACCAGTAGCCTGGTATTTCTACTTCAAACTCTTTGATTAATTTTTCTCCCTTAAGAACGCACGAAAGAGTTACGGTCCCGATAAAAGGATCCTCCTCTTTATTTATGATCTTTACATAATGCTCAGTTAAGCCATCTGCTCTTACGATTGTATACCCTCCGGTATTTAAAAAATTTTTAGCATTTGGCGTTGTGCTTGCCACTGGTTTTGTTGGCGTGGGCATTACTGTTGTTGGTGTTGTCGTTGGTGTGGGCGTGGACATAACAGTAGTTGATGTCGTAGCCACACTCGTAGCAGGGGATGCGGATATACTCGTTATACCCAAGTCTGCTTCATCTATTTCAGCAGATGCTGGCTGAACCAAATCTGGTCCTTCGCTTTGTCCTGATAGCAATCCTACGAGAAGGGAAGATCCTGCAAACAGGACAATCCCCAAAGTAATGAATATCTTAATATTCCGGCTTAATCCCATTTTAATCACCTCACCCAACAAAAATAAATTGTTCAAAGGGCGTATCTATTTTATCCCATAAAAGTTTTCTAATGTCAATGGTTATTTTTAAACAATACCAAATTTCAAACATTGCCTCAAAAACATCAACAAATATATTTATATTTTATTTTTTTATCTTACTAGGCCTATCTCTTTTAAAAAACATACGCCAAGCTTTTTAATAAATATTATTTTTAAAATTTATACTTTATAATTGCAAAATGGCATTGATTGTTAATTCTGTTTTATGTTAAAATAATTTATATGGAAGAGTATACAAAAGAATTTTTTTGGGATGTTTACAAAACACTGCCGGAAGATTTGAAAGAAGCTATTTTTTCTGAAAAAAATAATCAGATTATTTATAATACTTGCAGTGGGCTTGGACTCGACGAAGATCAAACAGCTATTGTTGCAAAATATACCGGCAGAGTATTAATGGGTCTTTTGCCTCTTAAAGAATTTTCTGTTACTTTGGAATTAGAACTTAATATTCCAGAAGGATTAGCCGAAAAAATAGATTACGAAATCACTCTTGGTATTTTTAAACATCTGCGGGTATCTCTTACAAAACTAGACGAACAAAAAGGTGTTCATTCTCATCATATTCCAAAATTTTACGAAGATAATTTTTCAGAAGAAAAAGAAAACAAAAAAACCGAATCCCAAACAAAAAAAGAATTAGAACCAAAAAAAATAACAGAGCCAGAAAAAAAAGAACCTATTATTTTTCCCGAGATAGAAACTTTAGAAGCCTTATTAGCAAAAAATATGCCGACAGCTAATATATTTTTAGAAAAAGATTCTTTATCTTTTGTTAAATCTTCTTCTCAAAAAGAATTAAAAAAATCTTCCGACCCAGCCAATTTAAATAGGGGAGAGTCTTTAGAAAAATCTAATTCATCCAATACTCAAACAGAGCCAGAGCCTCCAATGCCTACACCGCCTAACCCAATAGAAAAAGCTCTTTCTGAAATTAATAAATCTATTGAAAAAACCCCAATAAAAGAAATTACAAAGCCTGCTTCTTCTGCTACGCCAAACAGCGAATATAAAGATCCTTATCGTGAATTACCTTTATAAATATGGAATTTAGAGTACCACAATTTATTGAGCACGACCCAAAAATGCTTGGACCTCTTACCTTAAAGCAAAGTATTTTTGTTGGCATTGCTTTTGGAGGAGCTCTTGTTCTTTATCCTCTTTTAGCAAAAAATAATTTTTTTATTTATGTATTATTATGCGCAGCAATGTTTGGAATCGCCATTGCCTTGGCTTTTATAAAAATAGAAGGCCAAAATGTTCCAGTTGTTGGAAAAAACTTTGCCAACTTTAGCGTGAACGCAAAAATGTTTATTTGGAAAAGAAAAGAATCTCCTGTTTTTCTTTCCATTAAAAACGGCCATTCAATGGAAAAAACGGATGTTTTAGGAAAAAAATCTAATTTAAAAATGACCCAACAGGGAAAAATGGAAGAATTAATAAAAAAAATTGACTTTGAAAAAGAAAATTAATTATGGCAACTCCGGCTCAACAATTTATACCTATTAAGCAAATTCGTGAAGGCGTAATGTTAATGGACGATCATTCTATGAAAGGCATTCTTTTGGTGTCTTCTATTAACTTTGCTTTAAAATCTGACGAAGAACAGGGGGCTATTATTTATAATTTTCAAAACTTTTTAAACTCTCTTGATTTTTCTTGCCAAATAATTATCAACTCGCGAAAAGTAAATATTACTGGCTATATTGATAAATTAAAAGAATTGGAAAAAAACCAGAAAAATGAACTGCTAAAAATACAAACCACGGATTACCGAAAATACATCGAAGAATTAGTTGGTAGCGGATCTATTATGAATAAAAGTTTTTATGTGATTGTTCCTTAT
The DNA here is from genome assembly GCA_002421745.1 of Patescibacteria group bacterium UBA6220. GTDB lineage: Bacteria > Patescibacteriota > Minisyncoccia > Minisyncoccales > Minisyncoccaceae > UBA6220. The sequence goes on from DISC01000003.1 coordinate 48,220, forward strand.
TTACCTTTATTGGATATTGCAGCTGGCGCTATCCAAGGAGCCAACAAAAAAAATATGAACACAGCTCAAGCAAAACTAACTGAAGAACATTTTCAAAAAGGGAAATATCAACTTTGGCAGAGAATGGAATATGTTTCTCTAGGACTAAGACGATGTGGACTAAAATCAGGCGCTTTAACCACTCAACAAATTATGGAACTGCTTTGGTCTCTCCATCACCCAAAACAAGCCGAAATGGGCTATTACCCGGATCTACCTCCGGAAATTATTACATAATTAATTCATAACACTATGGGACTTTTTGGAAACAAAGGCGAAATTAAAAAGAAGATGTTTGAAACTGAAGTAATGGACTTTAAGGATATTATTGCTCCGGCATCAGTAGAAGTGGGACAAAATTATGTCCACTTGGAAGAAAAATACACTAAAACTTATTTTGTTTTTTCTTATCCTCGATACCTAAGTATGGGTTGGCTTTCTCCAATTATTAATATGGATATTCCTTTTGATATTTCTTTTTATTTTCATCCCATTGAAACTAGAGACATTTTAAAACAGCTACGAAACAGCGTTACTGAAGTTCAATCAGAAATAATTGAAAGACAAGACAAGGGATTAATTAGAGATCCCGCATTAGAAACAGCTTTTCAAGACTTAGAGGAATTACGCGACAGACTACAAACCGCTCAAGAAAAAATGTTTAAATTCGGCCTTTATATTACGGTTTATGTGGACGACAAAAAAGACTTAGAACAAGTAGAAACAACCTTAAGATCAATTTTAGAATCTCGTCTAATTTATATTAAGCCCGCATTATTTCAACAAAAAGAAGGGCTTATTTCTTGTTTTCCTTATGGTACGGATCTTCTAGCTATTCACAATACTCTAAACACTGCACCTCTTTCCAGCTTATTTCCTTTTATTTCTTTTGATTTAAGTAGTAATGAAGGTATTTTGTTTGGCATTAATAATCACAATAGCTCTTTAGTTCTTTTTGATCGCTTTAGCTTAGAAAATGCCAATATGGTTATTTTTGCTAAATCAGGTTCTGGAAAATCATATGCTGTAAAACTAGAGCTATTAAGATCTATGATGATGGGAACAGATTGTGTTGTTATTGATCCAGAAAACGAATTCAAATCTTTAACTACAGCCGTAGGCGGCTCTTTCTTTAAAATTTCTTTAAGTTCAGACAGCCACATCAACCCTTTTGATTTGCCAGCACTCAGAGAAGGGGAAAGCCCAGAAGATATTTTAAGAAGTAATGTTATCAATTTGGTTGGCTTAATGCGAATAATGCTTGGGGGATTAACTCCAGAGGAAGACGCTATTATGGATAGAGCTATTATGGAAACCTATGCTGCCAAAGATATTACTATTAACTCAGATCCAGGAAAATGGGATGCCAATGTTCCTTTATTGTCTGACTTAGAGTCTGTTTTAGAAACAATGCAAGACGCTGAATCATTATTAGAAAGACTAAGAAAATTTACCAAAGGAACTTATGGATCTTTCTTTAATGCCCGCTCTAATATTAATATGGAAAATCAATTAGTTGTTTTTGGCATAAGAGATATGGAAGATGAGTTGCGACCAATTGCTATGTTTATTGTAATGCGTTATATCTGGAACACTATTCGTTCTGTTCTCAAAAAACGTATTTTAGTTATTGATGAGGCTTGGTGGATGATGAAAGAAGTAGATGGAGCATCTTTCCTTTTTGGTATGTGTAAAAGAGCTAGAAAATATTGGCTAGGCGTTACCACTATTACTCAGGATGTTTCGGACTTTATTTCTTCTGAATATGGTAAGCCAATTATTACAAACTCTTCTTTGCAATTATTATTAAAACAAAGCCCGGCTTCAATTGATTTGGTACAAAGCACTTTTAATTTAACTGATCAAGAGAAATATTTACTCTTAGAAACTCCAGTAGGTGAGGGTATTTTCTTTGCCGGACAAAAACACGTTGCCATTAGTATTCGCGCCTCTTATACAGAAGACCAAATTATTACCACCAACCCAGAAGAAGTATCAAAAGCCAAAGAACGACTTACGTCCGAATTAAAAGGAGAACCAATAGACGGGGGATTATTATAAAATAAAAAACAGCCCAACAAAGGGCTGTTTTTGAATTAATATTTTATTTAACAGGTCTAACAACTATATGCCTTTCTTCTCCTTCTCCAATGCTTTCCACAATAACATTGTCTCTTTTTCCTAACTCCATATGCACAACCCTTCTATCAAAAGGGGACGGTAGAGATATTTCTTTTTCTTTGCCTGTAGCGCAAACTTCATTGGCAACATCTACAGCTAAATCTCTTAAATAATCTTCTTTTTTTCTTTTATAATTATCTATGTCCAAATTTAAAAAAACTTCTTTATCTAACTGCTTATTTAAAATTTTTCTTAAAAGCAATTGTATATCAGACAAAACTAATCCTTGTTTACCAATTAACATCTGCGCCTCATCTGTTCCCAAGTTCACACATAAAACCTGATTATCTCTTTCTTGTTTAAAGTCTATGTTTCTAATCTCAACATAATATCCAGCTGCAGAAAAAAAATCTTTAATTATTTTTTCAATTGTTTTTGTTTCGCTTTTCTCTTCTAATATCATTTTATTTTTTCTTAAATAATCTTTTTTGCTCAAAGATAGAAATAATTGCGGTCACTATCCAATAAAGACCTAGAGCAGAAGGAAGTCTAAATAATATAAAAAATGTTAATAGGGGAACAAAATACACCATTTGCTTTTGCATCATACTGCTAACTTCTCCCATTGTGTCTATCGGTCCTTCTTGTTTAGGTATTGGGGGTGTTGCTGTTTTTATTTGAAAATATTGCGCTACTCCAGCTAATGCAGCCAAATAAATATTTGCCTTACTCAAGTCTAAGATTTCTATTAAATTAGTTCCACTTTGAAAAGAAATAAAATAAGGATAAATGACTTGTGGTAAATTAATAAAAGGATATAGCATTTCTTTGATTTTTACTAAATCCATTCCATTTTGAAAAACTTGATAAAGCGCAATTAAAATTGGCAGCTGAATAAATAATAGCAAAATTCCAGCAAAAGGATTAAACTTTTCTTCTTTATAAAGCTTAATCATTTCTGCTGCTTGTTTTTCTTTGTTGTCTTTATATTTATTTTGCAGTTCATTAATTTTAGGCTGCAATTCGGCCATATTCTTTTGAGACTCAATGGCTTTTTTATTTAAAGGGTGCAATAAAATCTTAATGATTAGGGTTAAGATTATAATAGCTATGCCAAAATTACCAATTAGGCCATATAGCCAAATTAACAAACTTAGCATTGGTTGATAAAGAATAATTGTAAAAAACCAAACAATAAAATTCATTTTATTTTAAATTAATTTTTTCCTTTTTAATGCTTTTTCTACCTCTTGTTTAATTTCTTTAAAGCTAATTGCTTTAATTTTTGGTAAAGCGACAACAATAATGTCAAAATTATTTTTAAGAGAGGGGAGATTGTGACGGATGGTCTCTCTTAATCTTCTCTTTATTTTATTTCTTATTACTGCTTTATTGGATATTTTCTTACTCACCACAAATCCTATTCTGGAATAATCATTATTCGTGTTTAGTACTTTTAAAAAAAATGTTTCGCTTTTAATTGTTTCTCCTTGCTTAAAAACCGTTTCAAAATCTTTTTTCTTTTTTAGTCGATTTCTAAGGGATAACATTTAATTAAATAAAACAAAGCCCCAGAGGGCTTTGCCTTAAACAGTTAATTTTGCTCTTGCTTTTGTTCTTCTTCTCTGCAAAACCTTTCTCCCTCCTTTGGTTTTAGATCTTACCAGAAAGCCGTGAGTCCTCTGTCTTTTCTTCTTTTTGGGATTATATGTAATACTCATGATGTTTTCTAATTAATAATAAGCATTTAGAATATAGCAAAAAAGCTTGATTTGGTCAATAAACAAAAGGATTTATGGCTTATTAATTTCTTATTATTTTTAAACAGTTTATCCACATTTTTTAAACACCTCAAAATTTTCCCCTTATTTCTTAAGGCCTTTTTGCTAAATTGACATATATAAATTATAATAATAGTCAGATTTATCTTATTTCTTTATTTTAAAAACCCTTAATACACAAACCTATATTATGGAAGTAGAACAATTATGGCAATCCGTATTATCACAAATCCAGCTTTCTATTTCGCCGGCTAATTTTGCCACCTGGTTTGCTAACACAAAGATATCTTCAATCGACAAAGACTGTGTAACTGTTTCTGTTTCTAATTCTTTTAGTAAAGAATGGCTGGAACAAAAATATCACAAAGAAATTATAAAAATTTTAAGAGAAATTGACCCAAACATAAAAACTATAAACTATATAGTTAATGTTGTTAAAAGCAACAAAAAATCAAGTAGCAATCGCAAGCAAGGAGACAGAGAAGATGGATCGTCCGAACAATTAGGATTTGCTGAATTGGATATAAATAAAGAAACCAACCTTAATCCAAAATATACCTTTGAAAACTTTATTATTGGACCATTCAACGAAATGGCTTATGCTGGAGCTATGGCAATAGTTGAAGAGCCTGGGAAAAACTACAATCCTTTATTTATTTATGGGGGAGTAGGGCTGGGAAAAACTCACTTAATGCAAGCTGTGGGAAATAAAATAAAAGAAAAATTTCCGGAAAAAATCATAAAATATATTCCAGCAGAAAAACTAATTTCCACCATAGTTAACGCGATTCGGAATCATAATATTGAAGACCTCAAAAAAACTTTGCGAGAATTAGATGTATTGATTGTAGACGATATTCAATTTTTAGCCGGCAAAGATAAAACACAAGAAGAATTTTTCCACACCTTTAATTCTTTATATCAAAAAAATAAACAAATTATTCTTTCGTCAGACAGACATCCTAACAATATTCCCGCTATCACCGAAAGATTAAAATCTCGCTTTGAAGGAGGAATGATTGCTGATATCAATATGCCAGATTACGAAACCAGACTAGCTATTTTAAAACAAAAATTAGAAGAAAAAGGATACGATTTTGATAAAGATGTTTTGGATTTTGTTGCTAATAATATTCAAAAAAACATTAGAGAACTGGAAAGCGCAGTAAATAGACTGATAATCTTCAAAAAAACAAACAACAAAAATCCTACTATTGAAGATGCTAAAAAGCTTTTAAAAAACATAATTGCCGCACCTTCCAAAATCACCAACTTTAAAAAAATCATTGAATCTATTACTGCTTTTTTTGATATTCCAAGTGGTAATATGTTTTATTCTTCTCGAAAAAAAGAGTTCAGTAAACCCAGACAAATCGCTATGTTTTTATTAAAAAAAGAGTTAAAGCTTTCTTATTCTGAGATTGGTAGAAAATTTGGAGGAAAAGATCACACCACAGTAATCCATGCTTGCCAGTTAGTAGAAAAATTATGGGACGAAGATGAAAAAACTCACCAAGAAATAGAATTAATCTTACAAAGAATTTACAGTAATTAATAATTTATGCCTGTTAATAAGATGTGTAAATATTAAGTATAAAAATACGATTAATTGTGTAAAAAATATTAACAAATCTAACACGTTTTCAATCACACTTATTTGTCCCAAAAAAATTCCACAATATCAACAGAAATAACTTCAAATTATCCACACTTTTTAAGAATTTAAAAACATAAAATAATATTACAAACAAAGACTTAATTCATAAAATAAAAATTAATCCCCAATAAAGGGGACTCTAATAATAATCTCTATAAATTAAATAAATATTAAAATTATTATATATATGAACTTCACCATTCTGACCAAAGAATTAAAAAAGGGGATAAGTCTTACCGAAAAAATAACCGGTCGCAATCTAACGTTGCCGATTTTAGATAATGTTTTAATTGAAGTACTTCCAAATTTTTTAAAAATATCATCTACTGATTTAGAATTAGGAATCCAATGGTGGGGGTTATGTAAAACAGAAAAAGAAGGCAAAATTGCTATTCCAGCAAAATTATTTAATCAAGTTGTAAATGCTATTCCTGAAGAAAAAGTAACTATTAAAGAAAAAAGCAATACTTTATTAATAGAAGCTAAAAATTACAAAACACAAATCAAAGGAATGCCAGCGGATGATTTTCCAATTATTCCAACTTTTAGTAAAGATCTTTTTGTAGAAATTAATGCCGGAAAATTAAAAGAAGGATTAATGAGCGTAGTGAATATTGCTAGTGTTTCTCAAATTAGACCCGAGATTTCTGGTATTTATTTTTCTTTTGAAAAAGAAACGGTGAAATTGGTAGCTACTGATAGTTTTAGGTTGGCGGAAAAGGTTTTATCTTTTGGAAGTAAGGGTGGATATAAAAACACATTCAAAGAACCGATCGCTTTTATTCTTCCACAAAAAGCTGCCAAAGAATTAATTAATATTTTAACAGATGAAGACAAAGATATAAAAATTTATTTATCAGAGTCGCAAGTTTTATTTGAAACATATTTAAATGGAATGGAACATCAAGAAATAAATCTTATTTCAAGACAAGTAGAAGGAGAATATCCGTCATATCAAGAAATCATTCCTAAAGAAGCTAAAACTAAAATAACTGTTAATAAAGATGATTTTTCTAAACAAATAAAAACAGCCGGAATTTTTGGAGGAAGAACAAATGAAGTAATTTTAAAAATAGAACCCAAAGAAAAAGAAATAGAAATATATAGTCAAGATTCAGAGATGGGGGAAAGTACACTGAATTTATTATCAAAAATAGAAGGAAATGATTTAAAGATATCTTTTAATTGGAAATTTGTGTTAGAGGGTTTGGATAATATGAAAGCTTCAGAGGTTACTTTTGAGATGCAAGGCAATGATGGTCCAGCCGTAATAAAGCCGATTGGGGATCCGAGTTATTTATATGTAATAATGCCAATTAAAATTTAATGTAAACATTTTAATTTTAAAAGACCGGACAATTGTCCGGTCTTTTGTTTAAACGTGATACAATAAAAACATAAACATAATTAGCCCAATTTTAAAAATTTAATAATTTGGGATTATAATAATGAAAAAAATAATCGTAATAATTTTATCAATTTTGATAATTGCGACACTTGGCTATGTCGTTGTTCTAAATAATTCAACAATAACATCGCCGTCACAAGCTACAATATATTGTGTTTCTAATAACTGCATAGCTCAGCAATCTGGTGCGTTAACACAAGAATGCTTTAAGGATATAAATAGTTGCACTGTTTATGATTGGAAAATTTTTATAGATGAACAAAATGGAATCCAATTTAAATATCCTGAGGATTTTGGAGAAAATGTTTGGAGGCCGATAGTTTGGCCACCTAAAACAACTATAGTTTCTGAAAATCAAGATCCAGTTACAGTTGGTTGTTCTAATATACAGCTAAATAACGGAGCTACAGAAAAAGACATAAGTATAAATAATATTAATTATAAATATTATTTTATGAGCGATGTTGGGGCAGGCTCTGTTTATAATGACTATTGTTATATTACACAAAAAGATCAAAAATATTATGTTGTAGATTTTAATATTAGATATCATAGTGGATGTTATGATGGGGGATGCGGGGCTTATTGCGAAACGCCCAACGAAATAGAGTGTCGGAATTTTAACCTTATTCGAGATGTGGAAAATCCAATAAAATTAATAATGTCTACAGTAGTTTTTATAAAATAATTAAAAACAAAAAACCGAGAGATTCCTCGGTTTTTTTATTGGTTGCTAGTCTCGAGTTATTGGCACTTCAGTTCCTGGTTCAACCGGTTGAGATGTTTCTTGTACAAAGCTATTTTTTAATTCAATAGATTTTAATATTAAAGCTCTCCAGATTGGACCGGCAGCTTGTTCTCCAATGGCATACATTTGGGAGTGATCATTATTTCCAGCCCAGACAGCCACAACTGTGTCAGACGTAAATCCCATAGTCCAGCCATCATTACTATTTTGAGTGGTACCTGTTTTTACGGAAACTTTATAATCATCAAATCGAAGAAGTGAATTTGCTCCAAAAATAGGAGCTCTGGCATTATTGTCTGAAAGAATATCAGCAACCATATCACAAACATTTTTTTCCAATACTTTGCGTGGAGTAGAATTATTTTGATAGAGTAGATTTCCTTGGCTGTCTTCTATTCGGGATATCACAGAAGCATCAATATGATAACCTCCATTAGCAAAAACACTATAGGCTGTGGCCATATCAATTACTTTTACATCAGCTGCTCCTAAAGCAAAAGACAATCCATATTTAGATTTATCTTTAAGGGTTGTAATTCCCATTCTCTCGGCTAAATCAATTGTGTCGGATAATCCAGCATAGTCGTTTAATACTTTTACAGCCGGAATGTTCAATGATTGAGCTAGCGTTTCTCTTAAGGTTAATAGTCCATGAAATCTACCATCGTAATTATTAGGAGAATATCCATTATAATTAACTGGCGCATCAAGTATAAGAGTTTGGTCAGTCGCGCCCTTTCTAAAAGCTTCTGCGTAAATAATTGGCTTAAATGAGGATCCAGGCTGTCTTAGTCCTTGAACAGCGACATTGTAGCTGGGAACAAATTTACAATTTTTTGCTGGATTACAGTTAGCTGGGAGAGAATCTGCCCAAGGATCAGCAGAACCAACCATAGCTAATACATTGCCCGTTTTTGGGTCCATCACCACTGTGGCGGCATTATAGGCCCCGTAGGCGCTTCTATTTTTCACTACTTGGTCTTTTACTATTTGCTCCGCTGCTCTTTGCATGTCCCAATCCAAAGTAGTGTAAATTCGCAAGCCTTTAGTTTGTAAAAAGTCAGAACCGTATTGTTGGTTGATTTGTTCTTTTACATATTCTACAAAATGATAAGCTAGCGTATTTTGAGGAACTTTAGTTATCTTTATTTCTTGCTGTTGGGCTTCAATCATTTGTTCTTGAGTAATATATCCCTCAGCTTTCATTCTTTTTAAAACATAATCTTTCCTTTGTAATAGTTCTTCTAGGTGTGAACCAAAAGGGGAATAATAACTAGGAAGCTGAACAATAGCTGCTAACATAGCCGACTCTGCCAAATCAACATCTTGAATTGGTTTTTGAAAGTATGTCAAAGAAGCCTCTTCGGCGCCGTAAATATTAATTCCAAAAGGAACTTGATTTAAATACCATTCTAATATCTGATTTTTGGGATATCTTCTGGTTAATTCAATAGATAAAAGAATTTCTTTTGTTTTTCTGTTTATAGTTTTATCTGGAGTTAAAAAAGTGGAACGAATCAATTGTTGTGTAATTGTGGAAGCTCCTTGGCTGGTACTTTTTGTTTCAATATCTATTTTTATAGATCTTAAAATTCCTTTAAAATCAATACCAATATTGTTATAAAAATCAGCATCTTCAGTGGCAATAACCGCTTTTTGTAAAGTGTCTGGTATTTCAGATAAAGGAGCGTAAGTTCTTTTTTCTTCTCCATAAACATTAGATAAAAGAATTTTTCCGCTGCTGTCATATATTTTAGTTGATTCGGTCATTTCATTTTCAGTAAAGAGTTCCGGTCGAGGCAAATCTTTTGTGATCCAAAAAAAACCTATCAATCCGCTAGCAATACCTATTAAAAATAACCAGCCTATGATTTGTAAAATTTTTAAAAAAACCCGTCTTTTCTTTTTGGGCTTATTTTGTCTATTTGTTTGTATGGGGATGTTCTTTTTATTGTCCATTGTGTTTGTTTTTTTTATGTCTTTATGCTTATTTCTATATATCATTAAATGAGTTGGCAATCAACGAGTTTTACGTTATTATATTTATACGGTAAACATATGGAAATAAACACTGATCCAAAAAAAATAGAGGAAATATTAAGTCGGGGAACTGAAGACGTTATTGATAAAAAACACTTAAAACAAGAGTTGCTTTCTGGACGTTGTCTAAATATTAAATTTGGCGTTGATCCTACTGGTCCAAAAATTCATCTTGGACGAGCGACAGCGCTTTTAAAACTAAGAGATTTCCAGCAATTAGGACATCGAATTATTTTGATTATTGGAAATTTTACTGCGCAAATAGGAGATGCTTCAGATAAGGACTCTTTAAGAAAGCCTTTGTCTGAGAAAGAAATTAAAGAGAATATGGAAAATTATTTGCCGCAAATTGGCAAGATATTAGACTTAAAAAAAGTGGATGTTTATTATAATGAGCAATGGCTTGCGGTTTTAAAATTACACACACTGCTTTCTTTGACAATGAATTTTACTGCGCAACAAATGATTCAAAGGAGAAACTTTAAAGAAAGATGGGAAGCTGGGAAGCCTATTGGTTTACACGAAATGTTTTACCCAATCTTGCAAGGATACGATTCCGTGGCAGTAAATGCGGACTTGGAATTGGGTGGTTTTGATCAATTGTTTAACTTAAAAACAGGAAGAGATGTGCAAAAATTTTTTGGTATGAAGCCCCAAAATTTAATGACGTTAAAAATGTTAGATGGTCCTGATGGCAGAAAGATGTCTACCAGCTGGGGGAATGTGATTAATATTTTAGATGAGCCCAATAAAATGTTTTCTAAGTTAATGGAAGTAAAAGACGAGTTAATTTATGATTATTTTGTGTGTTGTACTAGAGTGTCGATGAAAGATGTAAAAAAAATAAAAAAAGAATTAGACAGCAAAAAAATTAATCCAAAAGAAATTAAAAAAAATTTAGCCAAAGCTATTGTTACAGAATTTCATTCGCTTGATTTGGCGGAAATAGCAGAAAAAGAATATGAAAAAGTTTTTGAAAAAAAAGATTTGCCAACCCAAATAGCGGCAATCACTATTAAAGAAAAAGAAATCAATATTTTGGAATTACTAATAAAATTAGGTTTATCTAACTCAAAAGGGGAAGCGAGAAGATTGGTAGAGCAAGGCGGAATAAAGTTTATATTAGATGGAAAAATAGAAATAAAATCCGATTGGCAAGAGATGGTAAAAATAAAAAAAGGAACAGTCATTCAGTCGGGTAAAAAGAATTTTAGAAAAATTGGTTAATCAAAAAACGGGCAAGCGCCCGTTTTTTGATTTATTTTCTTTTTCGAGCTTCGTTGAACGAACAAGTGCTAGCACAGCAAATTGCGATTGCTAAGGCATCAGCTGCATCGTCTGGCTTGGGGATTTTGTCTAAATTTAAGATTTGTTTAATCATTTTTTGGACTTGCATTTTCTCTGCTCTGCCATATCCTGTGACAGCAATTTTAGCTTGGAGGGGAGTAAATTCAAATAAAGGAATTTTTTTTTGAGCTATGGCCAAAAGTGCTACTCCGCGAGATTGACTCACTGCCATTACGGTTTTAGCGTTTTTAAAAAAGAATAAGCTTTCTATAGCTATAGCTTCGGGTTTATATTTTTTTATAATATCAATCAAGTCATCGTACAAAATTTTTAAACGATCTTGCATCGGCATTTTGGCTGGAGTAGAGATGGCTTCATAATGCAAACAACTCAATTGTTTTTGAGCTGTTTTTTTAAAGTCAATGATGCCGATGCCGGTTGTCGCTGTCCCGGGATCAATTCCCAAAATTACCATAAAGTTTAAATATTCCAATAAATATTTTGGACGTCGTCATTGTCATCCAAGGCTTCAAACAATTTTTGAGATTTTTCTTGAGTGTCTGCGTCTATCTCTATTGTTTCTTTGGCTACCCATTCTAGGTTGGCGGAGGTTGTTTTTATGTTTTGTTCTGTAAGATATTTTTTTACTTTTTCCAAGTCTTCTGGTTTGGTATAAATAATAATACCTTCTTCTTCCCAAGTAAAATTATCAGCTCCAGAATCAATGATTAATAACTCCATTTCGTCTCGGTCTTTTTTTATGTCGTCTTGACTAATCATAATCAAGCCTTTTTTATCAAACATCCATTTGATAGCTCCTCCTTCTACCATTTTTCCTCCAAGCCTGTTTAAAATTAATTTAATTTCTCCTAAGGCTCTGTTTTTACTATCGGTAATGCCTTCAATAATCATAGCCACTCCATTGGGGCCATAAGCTTCGATTAAAATTTCTTCCAGAGTAAATCCTTCTAACTCGCCAGCACCTTTTTTAATCGCCTTATCAATGCTGTCTGCTGGCATATTTTCCGATCTAGCTTTATCTACCACAGATCGCAATTTTGGATTAAAAGTCATATCTGATCCACCTTCTTTAGCAGCAATGGATATTTCTTTTGATAGTTTAGAAAAGATTTTACTTCTTTTGGCATCTTCCGTTCCCTTTTTAAATTTAATTGTGCTCCAATGTGAATGTCCGCTCATGGGATTTTTACCGCTAAAAACGAATGTTTTTTTGCGGTGGTTAGCTTTTTATTGCCTTAAGAATATACCAAAAGGCAATAAGAATCAAGCTAATAGGTTTTTTGAGATAGTGATTTTTTAAGAAAAAATATAATAGCTCCAGAAGAAAAAGAAATAAACATTGCAAATAAAATTGCTTGATAAGAGGTTGAAGATTTTGGGAATTGATTATTTTCATTTTGGACATTCTCTAAAATTTGGATATTCTGATTTGGGACAGCTTGAGATGCGGCTTCATTTCGATTTGAATTTATGTTTATTGGAATCCCATTGCTGTTTTTTGTTTTGGGTGTTCCTCCAGAATTGGCACTGGTTTGCCAATTACTTTGAATGCTCCCCGAGAGCAAGGAATTTTTTCTTTCCATCGTTTGTTTGGTTTTATTGTCTCCTGCTGGCCAACCTTTGCTCCAATCCAATTCATCTATGATATTTTTATTTTCATTAAATAAAATAATTTTATTGCCAGTATTTTTTAAAGCTTTAGAAAAAATTAAATTAGCTTGGGTTGTTTTATTTCGACTAACGAGATAATATCCTTGGGCGTCAATTGTATTTTTTAATTTTATTTCCGTATCATCGATTTTTAATATCCAATTTTCTAAAGATATTTTTTCATTGGTATTGTTGTATAGTTCTATCCATTCGTCGCTGGTTTTTTCTGAGGATCCCATCCAGCAAATTTCATTTAATACAATTAAAAAATCACTGGCAAAAACCAATGACAGGGGAATTGTAGTACAAAAAAATAAAATAATAACTAAAGTAATGGCTTTTGATTTTTCGGACATTTTATATCCAAATGTTTATAAGCTAATTCTGTGGCAATTCTGCCTTTATGGGTTCTTTTAATTAGTCCCATTTGTGTTAAATAGGGTTCGTAAATTTCTAAGACTGCATTTTTTTCTTCAGAGGCTGCAGCACATAAAGCTTGTAAGCCAACCGGACCACCGTTAAATTTTTTGATAATAATTTCTACTAATTTTTTATCGCTTGGCTCTAATCCCAAATTATCTATTTCCAGAAAATCTAAAGCGTGAGTAGTTATTTTGTCAGTAATAATGCCTTCTCCTTCTATTTGAGCAAAATCACGAACGCGTTTTAGTAATTTGTTAGCAATTCTTGGAGTGAATCGAGATCGTTGACCGATTTGCTTAATGGCTTCTGGCTCTATCTCTACATTTAGAATACGGGCTGATCTTTTAATTATTTTTTCAATTTCATTTGATTCATAAAAATTTAATTGCATAATCGCACCAAACCTACTGCGAAGAGGAGAGGACATTAAATCCAGTCTGGTTGTTGCTCCAATTAAAGTAAAATGAGGAAGATTAATATTAATAGTTTTAGCCATGGGCCCTTTGCCCAACATTAAACACAGGGTAAAATCTTCCATGGCAGAATATAAATATTCTTCAACATAACGATTAATGCGATGACATTCGTCAATAAAAAGAAAATCACCGTCATTGAGATTAGTTAAGAGCGCCACTAAGTCTCCAGATTTTTCTATAATCGGTCCGGAAGTGATTTTAATTTCTGCTCCAGATTCTTGAGCGACAATGTGAGCAAGTGTGGTTTTTCCTAATCCAGCCGGACCATAAAAAAGCAAATGATCAGGAGACTCATTTCTTTTTTTGGCTGCTTCGATTATGACACTAAGGTTTTTTTTTATTCTTTCTTGACCGATATAATGTTCCCATTTCTGGGGCCTTAAGACAGAATCAAAGGAGTCTTCGTTATTGTCTGGCTCTGGGAGGTTGCTATTGACAAACATTTTAAAGTGTGTTATCTTTTTAGGACGAAATGATTATTGAACTGGGGGGAGGAGTTCTCTTCAGATTACGGATAATTTGGCTTCGGCTGGATTATTTCCTCAGGAGTTCTCTTACGCTTCAGCCCGAATGCTAAAGTTAGGCCCCCAGTTCAGTAATGATTTTTATTTTAACCTGCCAATCTTTGGCGGGTTTTTGTTTTTTTATCCCGTAACTTTTGTAACTTCTTCTATAGTGGTAATTTTTTGCAATATTTTTATGAGACCATCTTGTTTCATTAAAATCAAGCCTTTTTTAATTGCTAATTTTTGTAAAGCCGAAGAAGATGGGGAAGTGAGAATAAATTCTTCTAATTCATTGTCAATTAGAAAAGCTTCAAAGATTCCAACGCGGCCTTTGTACCCGGTTTGATTACAATAATCACATCCTTTTGGTACACTAATTTCGGTTTCTGTTGTTAATTCTGGAATTTCAATGTTTGGAGGAAGGTTTTGTAGTTCTGCTTTTATTTTATTGTATAATTCCAAAGATATTTTTTGTGTTTCAGCACATTTTGGACATAATTTTCTTACCAGCCTTTGAGCTACGATCATATTGATTGCTGGAGCAATGTTTACTGCTTGCTCTCCCAAAGATTGTAATCGAGAAATTGTTCCTATTGAGTCATTGGTGTGGAGGGTGGATAAAACCAAGTGTCCAGTTAGGGCGGCTTGTAGTGCAATGGAAGCGGTTTCAAGATCTCTAATTTCTCCAACAAGAATGGCGTCCGGGTCTTGTCTGACAATAGATTTTAATCCTGAGGCAAAATCATACCCTCTTTCTTTATCAACTTGAGTTTGAGAAATTCCAGACAAGTGATATTCAATCGGATCTTCAATGGTAATTACTTTAATTTCAGGATTTCGGATTTCTTTTAAAAAAGCGTAAAGAGTGGTTGTTTTACCTGAACCAGTAGGCCCGGTTACAACAATCATACCGTTGGGTTTTTGAGACTGTTCTTTAAAAACATCATAAAGGTCTTTTCTTAGGCCAAGTTCTTCCAAGCTGATTAGATTTTTTGGATTTAAAATTCTCATAACAATGCTTTCTCCATATTCGGCCGGTAGAGCAGAAACCCTGATTTCGATTTCTTGTTTTCCGTCTTCGTTTTCTATCTCTACTGTGAATCTGCCATCTTGGGGTTTTTTCTCGACATTTATTTTTAATCCAGATAATAGTTTTATTCTAGAAAGAATAGCTTGATGTTGTGGCCTGGTAAATTGACACACTTCTTGAAGTAGTCCGTCTATTCGCAATCTTAATTCAGCGCCATCTTCATTGGTTTCCATGTGCAAATCAGAGCTTTCCATTATAATAGCTCCGCTCAAGATATTTTTAATTACCAGCGTTACATCTTCCAAAACAGCTGTTTCAATAGCTTGTTTAAAATTAGAAATATTTTGAAAACTCTTAGAATTTTTTTCCAAGAATTTTTTATCGATTTCTATTTTTCCTGTTATTTGTTCCATATTATCAGTATAGACTAAAAAGTTTTTTTGATAAAGTGAGAGACTATGTCAGCTTTGGCTTTCAATAAATCAGGCTCATTAAGTATGATGATCCCGCGATTTTCCTTAAAAGATCCTTTGTATTGTGATTTGATTAGTTCAGCTAGCTCTTTGGTGTTGGAATAAAAAATACCTTTAACCGAGTTTTTAGAATCTTTCCATAATAAGACAAAAGAAGAAAGATGAAAAAAGTTTTTCATTTTTTCGAAAGTAAATGTTAAATCTTGGGAGGTGGCACCAGTTAGATTAAAAATATCTTCTTTTAAAAAAGATACGCCAATATCGAATTGTTTTAAAAAACTTTTATCCAAATTACGAATGGTTTCTTCCATTATTTTTAATTCTGGGTTAGGTTTTTTTTCATCGACATTTATAAAATCAAAATTGCCATTATTATCAATTAACCATTTGAATGTGATAAAGTTTTTTTTAGTTCGATTATTTTGAGGGGAGTTATATAATCCAAAAAGAAGAAAACTGAGAGATTTTTTGCTTTGATAGGTTTTATCTAGGCGACTAATAAAACAGGCAACGGTTTGTGAAAGACAAGGATAATCTTCAATAAAGTTTATGTCGCCATAATTTTGATTTCCAATATTATTGTCAATGTTTATTATATTGCACTCAAAAAGAGCATCTGGATTTTCTGCGAAGTTTTTTTCTATTATTTTGTAGTCGTGAATTCCTAGGGTCAAAAGTAAATCAAAAGATTTGGTTTCGTTTTGAATAGCATCCCTTTTTTCAGTTGTTGTTTCGCAAAAAAAGCTATTTGGTTCAATTAGCCCGCTTGAAGGAGTAAGATAAACATTAGTTCGATTTGCTAATTTTTCATAAAAGATTTCAGAAGCTTCTCCCAAAAAAGAAAACATCACGCGATTTTGATTTGTTTTTGGCAAGACGTTGTTTATTTTTTGGATTGAAGCAGGATTTACTAAAAATACATTTTTACCAATATCTTTTAAGGCAAAAAATATAGCTAAAGTTGAGCCAATAGCGTCTTTATCGGGATTGTCGCCTGTAAATAATCCTATATTATTGGCGTTTTTTAGGGCAGTTTTTATTTTTTCTGTAATTTCCATATTTTTCTTCAAACTACTGTATTTATGGCTAAAAAGCAAGTATGATTGGTTGAATGTTTTTTAGTTCTAAATTAGTCTTGATGAAAGATAAAATTGTAAAATTTTTGAAAAAAATGTCAGTTTCTTTTTTTATGACTTTTCTATATAATAGACAAAAAGAAAAAATGGAATATATTACGAATAATTTTTTAAAAACAAAAGAGTTAGGAAAGTTAATCTCTAAAAAAGCAAAACCACAAAAATTTGCAAATATTTTTTGTTTGCGAGGAGATTTGGGCGCTGGTAAAACTACTTTTTTACAGGGATTTGGATCTGGTCTTGGTGTTGAAAAAATTCAAAGTCCAACTTTTGTAATTATGAATAAGTTTTCTTTAAAAAAACAAGAGTTCAAAAATTTTTATCATTTTGACTGTTATAGGATTGAAAACCAAGAAGAAATAATAAAATTGGATTTTATTGAAATTATTAATAATCCAAAAAATATTATTGCTATAGAATGGCCGGAAAAAATAGAAAAATTTTTACCAAAAAGCAGAACAGAAATACGTTTTAAAATTATAGGAGAAGAAAAAAGAAAAATATCAATTGAGGTAAAAAAATAATGGAAAAAAACAATAAAGATAATTTTTTGATAATAGATAGTAATTCCGTAATTCATCGGGCTTTTCATGCATTGCCTCCGTTGGCAGACAAAGATGGTACGGTGGTAAACGCAGTATATGGTTTTTTGTTGGTTTTATTTAAAGCAATCAAAGATTATAATCCAAAATATATTGCGGCTTGTTTTGATTTGCCTGAGCCTACTTTTAGAAAAAAAGCTTTTTCAGAATATAAAGCTAAGCGAGAAAAAGCTCCTGATGAATTGTATAATCAAATTCCCTTAGTAAAAAAAACCCTAAAAGCATTTAATATTTCTGTTTTTGAAAAAAGCGGTTTTGAGGGAGATGATTTGATTGGTACGCTAGCTGAGTTTACTAATCAAAAATATAAAAATAAAATTCACAATATTATTGCTTCTGGAGATTTGGATAATTTACAATTAGTTAATGATAATACCAATGTGTATTTTTTGAGCAGGGGAGTAAAAGAGGGTGCGCTTTACAATGAAGAAATGATCAAACAAAGATATGATGGCTTATTACCTCAACAAATAATTTTCTTTAAAGCATTGCGAGGGGATGCTTCTGATAATATTCCTGGAGTAAAAGGTATCGGAGAAAAAACAGCTATTCAACTAGTAAAAGAATACGGCGATTTGGATAATATTTATAAAGAAGCGGAAAAAGAAAACTCACAAATAAAACAATCCATAAAAGAAAAATTGTTAAAAGACAAAGACATGGCTTATATGAGCTTTGAATTAGTAAAAATCAAAAGAGATGTACCGATTGATGTTGCTATTATGGATTGTGAATGGGAAGGATTCGATAAAGACAAAGCACAAGCAGCTTTAGAGAATTTTGGTTTTAAAAGTCTGATAAAAAAAATTCCGGGAATGGAAATAGAAGAAGACGAAAAGAAAAAAATTATTGGTGAAAATCTTAAATTGTGGTAAATTAAAAGTATATTTATGGAAATAATAGAATTGGGAAAAAATGAGCCGCAGGCTTGCAGCGAAGCTCAGCTTGCTCAAATTAGAGACGAGGAATTTAGAAAAATCAGGATGGCTTTTTTGAATATTTTGGAAGATACTGAGGACGCGAGACAAGGAGCGGTGAAAGAAAAAAATAAAACTTTAACAATCGTAGACAACCTTACCGATGGAGTGTTAGTTTTGGACGAAAATAACAGAATAGAGTTAACAAATCCTTTAGTGGATATTTTTTTAAAACAAAAACAAGAAAATCTACTTGGTAAAAATATTTTTAAAATAAAATCTAAAAAATCAGAATTGTCTTCTTTGGTGGCATTACTTAAGTCGGGTAAAAAAAATAAAATTAAAAATATTTTTAGAAAAGAACTATTATTGGGAGATAAGTTATATTTAGAAGTTACGACAGTGCCTCTAGAAGAAAACAATAATAATCGAGGTACATTGATTATTTTACATGACGTTAGTCGGGATAAATTTATTGAAACAATTAAAACAGAATTTGTTTCTATAGCTGCTCACCAATTAAGAACACCATTATCCGCTATTAAGTGGACCCTTAAAATGATGTTAGACGGAGATATCGGAAAAATTACAGCCGAGCAAAAAGATTTATTAGAAAAAACTTATCAAAGCAACGAAAGAATGATTGCTTTAATTAATGACTTGTTAAATGTCACGCGTATCGAAGAAGGGAGATTTTTATACAAGCCCGAGCCAATGCAGATGGAGGATATCGTGGATACGGTTATTAATAATTCGGAAGAAATTTTACGAATGAAGAAAACAAAACTAAAGTTTAATAAACCCAAAGAGTTGCTTCCCGAAGTTTTGGTAGATAAAGAAAAAATGAGTATGGTGGTGCAAAATCTTTTGGAAAATGCCATCAAGTATACTAATCTTGAAGCAGAAATAGATATTTCTTTAGAAAAAACAGATAAAGATGTTCTATTTAAAATAAAAGATTCGGGCGTTGGTATTCCAAAAGAACAACAAGAAAGAATTTTTACTAAATTTTTTAGAGGAAGCAATGTTATAAAAATGGAAACTGATGGTTCGGGATTGGGGTTATATACCACAAAAAATATCGTTGAATCTCATTCTGGAAAAATTTGGTTTGATTCAGAAGAAGGCAAAGGCACCACGTTTTATTTTACGGTGCCTTTTATTTAATAAGTTGTTTGACTAATACTGAGTGAAATTATATAATTATTATATACATTATGAAAATATTATTGATAGAGGATGATAAATTATTAAGAGAGTTATTATCTAAAAAAATTAGCAAGTGTGGTTACGAAATTGAATGTGCTTGTGATGGAGAAGAGGGTTTGAAAATGCTTCAACAAAATATTCCGGATTTGCTTTTATTAGATATTATAATGCCTAGAAAAAGCGGCTTTGAAGTGATGGTAGAAATGAAAAAATATGATAATTTGAAAAATGTGCCGATTATTATAGTTTCCAATTCTGGTCAGCCCGTTGAGATAGATAGAGCTCGACAAATGGGGGTAAAAGATTGGATTGTAAAAACAGAATTTGATTTAGACGAAGTTATAGACAAGATTAAAAAAATAGAAGAGGAAAAAATAGTTAAGTAATAATTATGCCTAAAAAAATTTTATTAATCGAAGACGATAAGTTTTTAAGAGAATTAATGCTGCGTAAGCTTTTAAGTTTGAATTACGATGTTTTTGCTGCTGTTGACGGAGAAGAGGGTATAGAAAAAATAAAAAAAGAATTACCAGATCTTGTTTTGTTGGATTTAATTTTGCCAGGCATGAATGGATTTGAGGTTTTAGAAATGGCAAAAAAGGATCCTATTACAAATAAAATACCTATTATTATTTTGTCTAATTTAGGACAAGGAGAAGATATTGAAAAAGGATTAAAGCTAGGAGCTGCTGATTTTTTGGTAAAAGCTCATTTTACTCCGCAAGAAATTATTAATAAATTAAAAACAATTTTATAATAAATGCCAGAGCTGCCAGAAGTGGAAACAATTGTCAGAGGTTTGAAGAAAGAAGTCCTTAATAGGACTTTTCTTAATATTTGGACCGACACATTGAGATTAGTTAAATATCCAAACTTTAAAGATTTTAAAAAAAATATTATTGGAAGAAAAATATTAAATATTCAAAGGCGTGGTAAAAATATTTTATTTTGTCTGGACAAAGAATATGTTTTATTGATTCATCAAAAAATGACAGGTCATTTACTTGTGGGAAAATGGAAAAACAATAAAAGCAAATGGATTGCGGAAAATAGGGGACCTTTATTCGTTGATAAAATAAATAATTATTTACATTTTATTTTTTTTCTTGATGACGGGAGGCAAATTGCTTTATCTGATGTAAGAAAGTTTGCCAAAGTTGAATTATGGAAAAAAGAAGAATTGATAAACTCTAAAGGTTTTTCATCTTTAGGTCCAGAGCCACTAAGTGATAGTTTTACTTTGTTAAAATTTAAAGCATTGTTTGTTAAAAAAATCGGAGAAGCCAAAAAGGTTTTAATGGATCAAAGTTTTATTGCTGGTATTGGCAATATTTATGCAAGTGAGATATTATGGGAAGCAAGAATACATCCAAAGAGTCGGATAGAATATTTAAACGAAGAAGATATAAAAAATCTTTATAAGGCAATTAAGAAAATATTAAAAAAAGGAATAAAAGCAGGAGGAGCCAGCTTATCTGATTTTAGAGATGTTTATGGTAATGAGGGCGGATTTCAAAAATTAGCTAAAGTTTACCAAAGAGAAGGGGATTTATGTCTGATTTGCGGCAGTAAAATAAAACGCATAGTAATAGGACAAAGAGGAACTTTTTATTGTCCTAAGTGTCAAATAAAAAAATGATTATATTAATTTACGGAGAAGACACATATAGATCAGGAGAGAGAATCAAAGATTTAATGTCAGAGTATAAAAAGAAATACTCAAATGCTTTTGGTTTGAGATACTTAGATTCAAAGACTACGACTTTAGATGATTTAAAAAATGAAATGTTTGAAATATCAATGTTTCAACAAAAAAAACTTATTATTTTTGAGTCGGCTTTTGGCAATCTTAAATTTAAAGAAGCCTTTTTAAAAAATAATGAAAGATTTTTTGATAACGACAATGTTTTAATTTTTTACGAGAGATCTACTATTCCGGCTAAAGATAAGATGTTTGATTATTTAAAAAAGAAAGATGTAAAAATTGAAAGTTTCGAAAATTTAAAGGGTGTTAAGCTTAAGGCATATTTATTGAAAAAAATAAAAGAAGAGGAAGTAGATATTCAGAATAATGCTTTAGATAAAGTAATTGATTATATTGGAGGCGACTTATGGAGACTTAGTAACGAAATTAAAAAATTAATAAATTATATTAGTGCGGACAAAAGAAAAGAGGTTACGGAAAAAGATGTAGAAAAAATAATTGTCCCAGACTTAGATTTAAATATTTTTAATACAATCGACGCAATTGCTGTTAAAGATAAAAAAAAGGCTATTAATCTTTTTAAAGAACATTTAAGAGGGGGAGCTGAAGTGCCGTATCTTTTTTCGATGATAGCTTGGCAGATTAAAAATATTATTATTGCTAAGAGTGGAGCTAAAGACACAGGAATCAGTCCGTTTGTTTTAAGAAAAGCTTCTTATCAGGCTAAAAATTTTTCTTTTGAAGACTTGAAAAGAATTTATGCAAAATTGACAGACCTGGATGCATCCTTAAAGGTGGGTAAAATTTTACCCGAGGCAGCTTTGGATTTATTAGTGTTAGAGATATAAATAAACAAAAAACACTCTTTTGAAAGAGTGTTTTTATATAATAAATTTATTAGCTTTTAGTTAGAGCAGAGGCGTGCTTGCCAATTCTTGATTTTTTACGGCTGGCGGTATTTTTTTTGATTACACCGGTTTTGCAGGCTTTGTCTATGGCTTTATATACAGAAGGTAGTAATTTTTCTAATTCTTCTACTTTTTTTTCTTCAATCAAAGACAAGGCTTGTTTTAAAAGCTTTTTCATTGTATTTCTCCTAGCATCATTAAAAATCCTTTTTTTGGGATTTTGACGGAGTTGTTTTTTTGCTGATTTTGTTATTGGCATATAGAGATTATATACAATATTTTTAAAAATAACGCAAGTCCCAAAAGGTAAGAAGTGCTTATTAGGATATAGCTTCTATTAAAGATAAAGACCTGTTTTAAGGCAAACTTTAATATGGGGATATTTTGTTTTTTAAAGGGTTTTGTTATATGATAATAGTTAATGATTAGTTTTTTGGCTGGTAAAATTATATATAAGGATGATAAAAAAGTTATTTTAGATAAGGGAGGTATTGGATTTGAAATTTTTTTAGCTACTAATAATTTGGATAAAATGGAGATTGGCGACGAGACAATGATTTTTACTTTTTTATTTTTGGGAGAAAAAATAATTGAGTTGTACGGATTTTTGAATGAAAAAGAAATGGAGCTTTTTAAGATTTTGAAAAATGTTTCTGGAGTTGGTCCAAAAACCGCAATGCATTTGGCCGTCTCAGGTTCAATTGAAAAATTAAAACAAGCTTTAGAAAAAGGGGAAATGCCTCCTGAAGCCAAGGGTGTAGGTGCAAAAAAGTTACAAAAAATATTATTAGAGTTAACTGGAAAAATAGAAGAAATAAAAAAGAAGAATCCAAAATTAAAATCAGGAGACGAAACATACGAAGCTTTATCAGCTTTAGGTTTTTCAAAAAATGAGATAATTAATGCTTTAAGTTGTGTTGATCCAGAGACTAAAGAATCAGAAGAAAAATTAAAACAAGCTTTAAGGTTTTTAGCCAAATGACCATAAAATCTTTTATTAGAAAATTGATTCCCAAGAGTTTAATTAGCCTTTATCATTTTGGCGTGGCTTTTATTGGTGCGGTTATTTATGGTTTTCCTAGCAATAAAATAAAGGTAATCGGTGTTACTGGTACAAATGGCAAATCGACAGTAATTAATATTTCTTGTAAGATTTTGGAAAAAGCCGGATTTAGGGTAGCAGCTTTAACTTCTATTATGTTTAAAATAGGAGAGGATGAAAAAGAAAACAAACTAAAAATGACTATGCCCGGCAGATTTGTGATTAATAAGTTTTTAAGGGATGCTGTCGCGGCTGGTTGCGATATCGCGATTATTGAAACCACTTCTGAGGGGGTAGAACAAAATCGTCATAAATTTATTAATTTTAAAACAGCGGTTATTACTACGCTTAATCCAGAGCATATTGAATCTCATGGCAGCTTTGAAAACTATAAGCAAGCTAAGGGTAAATTTTTTCAATCAGTGAAAGAAACACACATTATTAATATTGACGATAAGCATGCTAATTATTTTTTAGATTTTCCAGCAGAAAAAATAATTACTTATGGTATTGATAATTCAGCAGATATTAAAGGAGAGAATGTTACCGTGTCTTATAATGGCTCTAGGTTTAAAGTTAATGGATATGATTTTGATTTAAAAATATTATGCAGTTTTAATGTTTACAATGCCTTAAGCGCAATTGCAATTGCTGTATCTGAGGGTGTTAGCTTGGAAGATTGTCAAAAAGGTATTGCCGAAGTTGAACAAATTGCAGGACGGATGGAAAAAATAATGGACCAGCCTTTTAAGGTTTTTGTTGACTATGCCTTTATTCCTGTGGCTCTAGAAAAGGTTTATGAGTTTGTAAAACCAAAGTTAGGTAAATTGATTGTTGTTTTGGGTTCTTGCGGTGGGGGAAGGGACAAATGGAAGCGCCCAGTATTGGGCGATATTGCTGATAGATATGGCGACGTTGTTATTATTACCAATGAAGATCCTTATGATGAAAATCCGCAAGTTATTATTGATGAGGTTGCAGTGGGTGTAAAAAATAAAGAAAAATTAATAAAAATATTTGATCGTCGCGAGGCCATTAATAAAGCGTTAAGTTTGGCAAAAACAGGAGATGTAGTAGTTATTACGGGCAAGGGTTGCGAACCATGGATTTGCTGGGAAGATGGCCGAAAAGAGGCTTGGGATGACCGTTGTATCGTAAAAGAAGAATTTAGTAAATTATTTTAAAATTCTTGACTTTGTTTGGATTTTTAGTATAAGATGGGCTTGTTTAGCTAATGCAAAACATTTGGCCAAATAATTTGAATTGAAATAATACAAAAACGCATGGAAACGCCTACTTTATTCGGACATCCGATGTTTAATTTTTTAGGAATAGATATTACTAACACTTTTTTATTAAGTGTGGTTTGCGCGGCATTTCTTATAGTTTTGTTTTATTTTGGATTTAAAAAGATTGAAATTATACCCAATAAGATACAAAATTTTTTTGAATGGATCTTAGAATCATTATTTGATCTTTTTGATGGGATGACTGGAGATAGAAAAAAAACCGAAGAAGTTTTTCCATTGGCTGCTACTTTGTTTATTTTTATTATTTGTTGTAATCTAATTGAAATAATCCCTGGCGTAGGGGTTTTTTCTATTTTAAGGTCTCCTAGTTCAGATTTGCACTTTACTTTAGCTTTAGCTGTTTTTTCAATGCTTTATATTCATATCGCAGCAATCAAACAATTAGGAGGTATGGAGTATATTAAAAAATATATTAATTTTAAAAGTCCGATTTTGTTTTTTGTGGGAATTTTAGAGGGAATAGGAGAATTTACTAAAACTTTATCATTGGGTATGCGTCTTTTTGGTAATTTATTTGCTGGAGAGATTTTATTGATTATTGTTGGTTCTTTGGTGCCATTTATTGCTCCTTTGCCCTTTTTAGGATTGGAATTATTTGTAGCGCTTATTCAAGCGTTAGTATTTTCATCATTAATTACAGTATTATATGTCTTTACAACAGCAGCCGCAGAACACTAATAAGAATTTTGGATATGCCTTGTCATTGGGGGCACAGTTAGGTTTTATGATAGCCTTGCCTTTAATAGTTTGTTTATTGTTGGGAGTTTTTTTAGACAAAAAACAAAACACATTTCCGATGTTTCTGATTATATTTGTTTTGTTGGGTGTGGCGTTGACAGTGATTGATATTTATAAATTAGTTATACCATTTTTAGAAAAAAAGGTCGGAAAAGAAGAAAAAAAACAAAACAAAGACATAGAGTTAAAATAATAGTAAAAATTTGCCTCGTGAAATGATTTTTAAAAAGATTATTTCACGGGGCAAACAAATATAATAAAAAAATAATACATTTAATTAAGTAATCTTAAATTAAAATTTAAAATTATTTAATTAAATAACTTAACAGCCATACTCCTAAAAAAGAGGAAGGCAAACAAACTTATGGATGAATCAATGGTAAAATTAGCAGCAGCAATAGCAATTGGATTAGGAGCAATCGGACCGGCAATTGGTATCGGTATGATTGGTTCAAAAGCATCAGAAGCAATCGGAAGAAATCCTGAAGCAGCTTCAAAAGTTCAAACAGGTATGATTTTGGCAATCGCTTTTGCCGAAGCAGTAGCTATTTATGCTTTAGTCGTTGCTTTGATTATATTATTTATTTAATAAATAAACTATGGAAGCATTGGAAATCAATTGGACGATTTTTATAGGGCAATTAATT
This sequence comes from Patescibacteria group bacterium UBA6220, assembly GCA_002421745.1. GTDB lineage: Bacteria > Patescibacteriota > Minisyncoccia > Minisyncoccales > Minisyncoccaceae > UBA6220. Next base: position 74,094 of record DISC01000003.1, read on the forward strand.
AATTTTGCAATTTTATTTTTTTTGCTAAAGTTTTTTGTTTATGGTCCCTTTTTGTCTATGATCAAAAAAAGAAGAGAGAAGATTGAAGAAGGTGTTGCAAAATCTCTTGAAGCCGAAGAAAAGCTCCAAAAGCTTTCTGAAATAAGACAGAGAATGGAAGAAGAGAATGAAAACGAAAAGAGAAAAATAATTTCTGCAGCAGAAGAAGAAGCCAAAAAAAGATTAGCTTTGTCGGCGGAAACAGCAGAACAAGAAAAAGCTGCTATTTTGTCGAAAGCTCAAAAAAGCGCAGAGGCCTTAAAAGAAAGCGAAAAAGAAAAAACTAGAAAAGAAACAATAGACAATGCTTTTTCTCTAGCTGAAAAACTATTAAAAGAAAATATTGATGCGAATAGGAATAAACAAATAACAGAAGATTTTTTAAATAAGATATAAGTTTACCCGGTTAAATAATTTTAAATGCTTCAAGTGTAATTGTGTTAAAATTATAAAATCGGGGGAAGTTTGAAGAAGTAGGGCGATAATAAACAATTTAAAATTACGATTTTAGTTTTAACTAAAATCGCATTTAATCGGGCATGAAAAAAGAAAAAGAAATTTCTTTAATCGCACGCGCTATGTATGCTGCGGTGATGGACAATCCGTTAAAAGCGGAAGAAATTTTTTCTAATTTAAAAAAAACTTTAGTAAAAAAGAAAGAAATAATTCCTGCTATCATCAAAAAATTTATTAATATTTATTCAAGAGAGCAAAAAGCTAAATTAACATTAGCCAAGGAAATAGATGAAAGTCAAAAAAATTATATTGAAAAAAAGATAAAGGCTATTTTGGGAGAAGATAAAGAAATAGAATATTCTTTAAACACGGAGCTTTTAGCTGGCTTCCGCTTAAAAACAAAAGATGTTCTTATAAAAGCCTCTTTAAAAGATATCTTAACGGGCTTAAAAAATAAAATATATGGACATAATTGAACAATTTAAAAAACAATTAGAGGGAATAGAGCTTTCTCCAGAAACCGAAGAAATCGGAGAAGTGATTGAGATTAAAGACGGCGTAGTTAAGTTAGCCGGTTTAAAGAATGTGGAAAATTTTGAGTTGATTGAATTTGAAGAAGCCAATGTTTTGGGCTTGGTTTTAAATTTGGAAGAATATGAGGTCGGGGCTGTTATTTTGGGATCAGATAGAAAAATCAAACAAGGATCAGTGGCTAAAAGAACTAAAAAAGTTTTTTCTTTGCCCGTAGGAGAAGGTCTTTTAGGTAGAGTGGTTGATCCAATGGGCAATCCATTGGATGGAAAAGGAGAAATAAAAGCCGCGGAATATATTCCCTTAGAAAGAAAGGGACCAGGTGTAATTGACAGAAAGCCAATTGGCACACCTTTGCATACTGGTATTAAAGTGGTAGATGCTTTAATTCCAATTGGACGAGGACAGAGAGAATTGATTATTGGAGATAGAGGATTAGGAAAAACAGCAATTGCAATTGATACGATTATTAATCAAAAAAATGAAAAAAACAGGCCATATTGTATTTATGTAGCTTGTGGACAAAAGAAAAGTAAAATTAAAAGATTAATCGCTACCTTGGAAAAAGCAGGAGCTATGGAATATACAACCATTGTCTGTGCTTTTCCAGATGATCCAGCCAGTTTTGTTTATTTGGCTCCGTTTGCTGGAGTGACAATTGGTGAATATTTTAGAGATAGCAAAAGAGATGCTTTGGTTGTATTCGATGATCTTACTAAGCAAGCTTGGGCTTGGAGAGAGATTTCTTTGATTTTAAGACGTCCACCAGGACGAGAAGCTTATCCAGGAGATGTTTTTTATCTTCATTCTCGTTTATTNNCACTCAAGATTATTAGAAAGAGCTGCTAGATTGTCTGATGAGAAGGGAGGGGGTTCATTAACAGCATTGCCGATTATTGAAACTCAAGCTGGAGATATTTCCGGATATATTCCTACAAATGTTATCAGTATTACTGATGGTCAAATTTTCGTAAACTCAACAATGTTTAAAAAAGAACAAAAACCAGCTATTGATTTTGGAACTTCAGTTAGTAGAGTTGGCTCTGCGGCTCAATTAAAAGCTATGAAAAAAGTTGCTGGGCGTTTAAAATTAGACCTAGCGCAATTTCAGGAATTGGAAAGATTTTCCGAGTTTACGGAAGAGTTAGATCCTCAGACAAAGAGTATTATTGAAAAAGGAAAAAGAATTAGAGAAATTTTAAAACAAAACGATTTAGCTCCTTATTCTTTTGAAAAAGAGGCAATTATTGTTTTTGCTGGAGTTAAAGGTGATTTACATACTATTCCATTAGATAAAATTAGAGATTTTGAAAAAGATCTTTTAAATGAAATAGATATTAATCACAAAGATATTTTAGTTGAAATTAGAGAAAAAGAAGATTTTAGCGAAGAATTACAAGCTAAGGTTTTGGAAATAGTAAAACAAATCAAAAAAAGATATGGATTTGAGGGAAATTAAAAATAAAATAGGTTCAGTTAAAAATATCTCCGAGATAACCAGTGCTTTGGAAACTTTTGCGGCATTAAAAATGAAGAAAACTCAAAAAAGGTTTTCTGAATCAAAGCCTTTTGCACAAGAAATGAGCAGTCTTTTAAAAAGAATGGAAAAGTCTTTGCGTGAAAAAAAGTCAGTTTTTTTAGAAGAAAGACCGGTTAAAAAAATATTAGTTTGTGTAGTAGCATCAGATAGGGGATTTTGCGGATCTTTTAATTCTAGTGTATTTAAATTAGTTGAAAAAGAATTAGCAAGCATAAAAGAAGAAGGCGAAGTGGAAATAATGCCTATTGGCAAGAAAGCTACTGCTCGTTACAAAAAAGAAAATGTATTGAGAAGTTTTTTTGGCGTGGGAGATTATTGGAAATTCAGTCAAACCAAAGAAATTGCGGAATTTTTAACTCAGTCGTTTTTAGAAGACAAATATCAAAAAGTTTATTTATTTTATACTCACTTTTTTTCTTCTTTTGTTCAAAAACCGTCAAAGGTACAATTATTTCCTTTAACTGCCGAAACTATTTTAAACTTTTTGAAAGAAGAAGATGGAAAGCCTGTTGATGAAACGGATTATTTATTAGAGCCGTCAGCCGAAAATATTCTTAGTCAAGTTATACCGGTTTTTGTTGAATATTTAGTTTATCAATTTATATTATCGGCCAACACTTCCGAACATTCTGCCAGAATGATGGCAATGAGAAACGCGTCTGATAATGCGCGAGCAATATTAGGAGAATTAAGATTAGTGTATAACAAGGCCAGACAAGAACAAATAACTTCTGAGGTTTGCGAGATTTCATCGACCAAAGAGGCTATGGAATAATAAAAAACAAAGATAACAAAAAAAATATGGCAAAAATAACGCAAATAATCGGACCGGTAGTGGATGTAGAATTTGAAGAAAACAAAATACCTTTATTGTATAACGCCCTAATCGTAAAAGGAAAAGACTTAGTTTTGGAGGTAGAGCAAGAACTTGGAGAAGGAAAAGTAAAATGTTTGGCAATGGGTTCAACTGAAGGTTTAAAAAGAGGAGATGAGGTGGAGGATACCGGTGCTCCTATCAGCGTGCCTGTGGGCAAAGAATCTTTAGGTAGAATTCTTAATGTTTTAGGCGAGCCGATTGATAATCAAGGAGAAATTAAAAATTCTTCTATGGCTCCAATTCACAACAAGGGACCTGAATTAAAAAATCAAAAAGCAGAAATAGAAATTTTAGAAACAGGAATTAAGGCAATTGACTTATTGTGCCCTTTACCAAAAGGTGGAAAAGTAGGATTGTTTGGTGGCGCTGGAGTAGGTAAAACAGTTTTAATTCAAGAATTAATTACCAATATTGCTCGAGAACATCAAGGTTATTCGATTTTTGCCGGTATCGGAGAAAGATCAAGAGAGGGAAATGATATTTATAGAGAAATGAAAGAGTCTGATACTTTAAAAAGTACTTGTTTAGTTTTTGGACAAATGAACGAATCTCCGGGAGTAAGGTTTAGAATTCCTTTTACAGCTTTAACAATTGCTGAGCATTTTAGAGACGTAGAAAAAAAAGACGTTTTGCTTTTTATGGATAATATGTTTAGGTTTGTTTTAGCTGGTTCCGAGGTGTCGGCATTATTGGGAAGAATTCCTTCTCAAACAGGTTATCAGCCTACGCTTTCTTCAGAAACAGGATTGTTGCAAGAAAGAATTACTTCAACCAATGATGGGTCCATCACTTCGGTGCAGGCTATTTATGTTCCAGCTGATGATTTAACTGACCCTGCAATTGTAGCGACTTTTTCTCACTTGGATTCTTCTTTGGTATTGTCGCGTGCTATTGCTTCTTTGGGAATTTATCCAGCTGTTGACCCGTTGGAATCTACATCATCCTTGCTTAACCCGCGAATTGTTGGAGAAAAACACTATGAAGTTGCCAGCAAAGTAAAAAGAATTTTACAAAGATACAAAGAGTTGCAAGATATTATTGCTATTTTGGGAGTAGAAGAATTAGCAGAAGAAGATAAGGTAGTTGTTACTAGAGCTAGAAAAATTCAAAAATATTTATCACAACCGTTTTTTGTCGCCGAAATTTTTAGTGGTATTCCTGGAAAATATGTGACCATAGAGGAAACAATTGAAGGCTTTGATAAGATTGTTTCCGGAGAATTGGATCACAAAACAGAAGAAGAGTTTTATATGAAAGGTAATATCGGAGAAGTATAATAATTATGGAATTAAAAATTTTTACACCAGAAAAAACTATTTTTCAAGGAGAAGCTGAGTCAGTTAGCTTGCCTACTCCTGGAGGAGTTATTACTGTGTTGTCCAAACATACTTCATTAGTTACGTCTTTGTCTGCTGGAGAAGTAAAAATAAAAAGCGAGAATGGATTAAAGACTTTTTTGGGAGAAGGTGGAGTTTTTGAAATTTCTAATAACAAAGCTACGCTTCTTTTGCGAAGTTATCGAAACTAAATAGTCTAAAAAATTTAAAAAACAAGGCTAATTTACCTTGTTTTTTAATTTGAATTTTGTGTGTTATTATAAAAATAGAAGATTAATTTGATATAAAAAATTTATGAAAATAAAAGAAATTTTTGATTTAAGTATTGCTATGGGTATAGCAGCTGATTTTAGGGGTAGTATTGGGGTCCAAAAATTTTTGGATAGAAAAAAGAAAAAATACGAAGCATTAAAAGAAAAAACTAAGGCGGATTTTGATATAGAAGCTTTGGTTAATCCATATCTTGATTCTAGAATTCATAATATTGCTGAAGACAAGGAAATAAAAAAAGTTATAGCAGGAATTGATATTGATGGCGCAGAATTATTAATCGCAAAACAATTAGGGGATATAGATTTGATTATTGGGCATCATCCTATTGGTAGGGCATTAGCTAGCTTGGGAGATGTGATGGAATTACAAAGCGATGTTTTAAATTACTATGGCGTGCCGATAAATATTGCCGAAGCGTTAACTTTTCCAAGAATGAGCGAAGTGGCTCGTGGTGTTAGTGCTTCCAATCACTCTAAGACAGTTAATGATGCGCAATTATTGAAGTTAAATCTTATAAACATACATACCCCTTGTGATAATTTAGTAGCTATGTTTTTAAAAGATTTAATTGAAAAAGAAAAACCAGAAAGGGTAGAAGATTTAGTAGAATTATTAAAATCAATACCTGAATATAAAGAAGCTATGAAAATAGGAGCTGGACCAAAAATTTTTGTTGGTAGTGCGGAAAATCGTTGCGGAAAAATTGTTTTAACAGAAATTACAGGAGGCACTTCTGGTTCTGCTAAAATATATGAAAAAATGGCGCAAGCTGGAATAGGAACGATTGTTGGTATGCATATGTCTGAAGATCACAAAAAAGAGGCTGAAGCAGCTAATATTAACGTAGTGATTGCTGGTCATATTTCTTCAGATTCTGTTGGTATGAATTTATTTTTAGATGAATTAGAAAAAAAAGGAATTGAAGTTCTTCCTTGTAGTGGTTTAATCCGTATTTCTCGTATATAGTTTAATTAATGTACCTTTTGTTTTTAAAAGGTTTTTGTTATAATAATTCTAATGAAACATAAAGCTTTTACCTTAATCGAGCTCTTGATAGTCATCGCTATTGTTGGCGTTCTCTCCGGCTTTATTTTCATTTCTATGAGTAGTGCCACCAATGCTGCTCAGGATGCTAGACGTAAATCTGATTTAGCTAATATTCAAAAAGCTTTGATGATGTATCAAGTTGCTGGAAATAGTTATCCAGTTAGTGCAGGTTGTACGATTGGCGATACGGGTTGTTTGGATACAGAGCTTGTAAGTTATTTAACAATTATTCCCACTGATCCTGATGCAACCAAACACTATACCTATGTTTCTGATGGAGATACTTTTACAATTAGCACTACTCTGTCTACTAATGTTAGTTATGTTTACAATACGGAAACTGGCTGGGGTGAAGTGGTCGGGCCACTGGATGCTTGGGATTACAAAAAAACAGTATTAATTACAAATTCAGGAACAGCTTTAACTGATTATCAAGTTAAATTAACAATTCCTGCTGGAGCTGGAGGATGTGAAAATCATTGCAAGGCTGATTTTTCAGATTTAAGATTTGCAACAGATTCTGGTGGAGTGACGCAACTTAATTACTGGATAGAGTCAGCCACAACCCCAGCTATTGTTTGGGTTAAGGTTCCAAGTATTCCTGGAAGCATTACAAATCAACCTGTTTTTTATATGTTTTATGGTAATGCTGAGGCCGCAACAGCTTCAAGCGGACCAGATACTTTTATTCATTTTGATGATTTCGAAGGAACAACTACAGCTACAGGTGGATCAATTTATACCTCAGTTGTTTATGCTGGATCGAAATCATATGGCAAAACAGATGGACAAGCTGCAACTTTTACCATGGATTCAGATTTAACTGGTCAAGTTAATTTGTCTCTATGGATGTATTTAACTGCTAGAGGGTTTGGTACTAGTCGAAATATATATTTTTATTCTACAACAAATCAATATTTTCAACTTCATCATAGAGACTCTGATTGGTCTAGAAATGGAAATTATACTTCTTTTCCAACACATAACTCGTCAGGGTCTTATGCTTTTACGCCCTCAATGGCAACTAATACTTGGTATAAAACAAGTCTTAATATGAATTTTACAACCAAGCAAGCTTCTTTGTATGTTTACAATACCGCCAATACTTTAGTTATTTCTAGAACAAATCAAGCTATTACGAACGATAATTTAGATAGGATTTGGCATTCTAATCAAGCAGATAGCAACACATCATCACCCATATATTATGATAATTTGATAGTTAGAAAAATAGTTGATACTGAGCCAACTTCTTCTTATGGATCAGAGCAGTCCAATTAAGTTCTAATGAAATATCTTTATTTAGGCATTTCAGTCTTGTTGTGATATTAATGTTTATCAGGGAACAATCTATGCTGATTGGGTGGCTGTTAGAAAATATGTTGCCATTGAGCCTACAATTACATTTGGAGAGCAAAACTAAAGAGCTTTAATCATATAGCCGTCTTTTAATTTATATCCAAGTTTTTGACGGTAATAATCTCTTACTCCTACGCCAGAAATCACGGCTATTTTTTTTAAATGGAATTCTTTTTTTGCTATTTTTTCAGCCTCTTTCATTAAATTTTTTCCAAGTCCTTTGTGTTGAGTTTTTTTACTTTTTTCAGATATTTCTATGGCCTGTCCATAGGTATGTAGTTCTCTTATTATGGCGCAATTAACTAGAGTGGGAATAATATCTTCGGAGCTTGAGTTTATTCTTAATCGCAATAAACTATATAGGTATTGTCTGTTTTTATCTTCAAAAGATAGAAATATTTCTTTGCCATTTGAAGCTTCATAATTTTCGCGGAATAAAAATAATTTTTCTTTATTATGAGATGATTTAATTTCACGACATCTTATGCATTGACAGCTCCAGTCTGCTTTTTTTATATCTTCTTCAAGTAATTGTCTTAAGTTTGAAATTTTACTCCCACCCTCAACAATTAAAGGAGAGGGAATATCTCGAATTATTCTTTCTATTCTAACATAGCGCGGAATAATTTTTTTTATTTCTTTAATCGTTTCAACTAAGGTTTTTTTTGAGTATGGTTTATATTCTCCTTTTAGATATTTTTCATACAAAGGAGATTCTTTTACTAAAGCGCAAGGATATATCTTAAGATAATCCGGCTGATAGGCAGGGTTGTTGAATAATTCTTTAAACATCTTTATGTCAGTTTCCGGAGTGGACCCATAAAGATTTAACATCATTTGATAGGCTATTTTAAAACCAAAATTTTTCAAAATTTGAGTGGCTTGAATTGTTTCTTGTAGTTTATGCCCCCTTAAGTTTAGCTCTAAAATGTTTTCATAGAGTGATTGCACGCCTAGTTCTATCTTAGTAGCTCCAAGTTTTTGCATTTCTTGTGCTTCTTTTTGAGTGATAAAATCTGGTCTGGTTTCAAAAGATAGACCAATAATTCTATGTTTGGATTGCTCATTCTTTTTTTGTGCTAACAATAATTTTTTCCAAAGCTCATTAATCGAAAGGCTTAATTCGTTGCTTTTATTTTGACTCTCATTACAAGCATCAAAGCATTTTTTACAAAACCATATCTTATATTTTAAAGGATAAAAAGACCAAGTTCCACCAATAACACGCAAGTCAATTTTATCGGTTGGATGTCCGGAAATATCCAATACTTCTATTCTTTTTTGTGTTTGAATGTATGGATCAAACTTTAGTCTTTTAGCTCTTTCCACTGCTGGCTCTCCAGATAGATAGCTTTTAGGTATGCCTGCCTCGGTAGGGCAGTAAAGGCATTTTCCTGGACAATCATAAGGCTTGCTTAATACAGAAACATTTACTATGCCAGATAGAGACCTAACAGGCCTAGTTCGTAAAAGTTGTTCTAATTTGGGTGATTTTTTTATGCTTTTTTTAGCTACTAAATTATGGTAAGCTTTTAATAGGGTAATATTGGAAGGGCAAGATATTTTTTTTGATTTAGCAATTGCTCTTTTTGCCGAAGATAAATCATCAGCGTTTTTTGCCCTGGTTTTTAAAAGATTTTTAATTATTAATTCATTGTTTTTCATAAATGGATAAAGAGTCAGCTAAATTTATTTTAGAAAAAAATATAAAAGATTACGATATTATCTCAGAAAAGTATTCAGAGGTAAGGGAAAAGAATTGGCAAGAGATGGAGTTTCTTTTTAATGATTATATCAAACAAAATGATAATGTTTTAGACCTAGGTTGTGCTAATGGCCGTTTTTATGAAGAATTTATAAATAGCGGAGCTAATTATTGGGGAATTGATTCGTCAGAAAAATTGATTGAAATCGCCAAAAATAACCATCCCGAAGCTAATTTTATGGTAGCAGAAGCTTTTAATCTACCTTTTGAGTCTGATTTTTTTGATAATATTTATAGTATCGCTGTTTTGCATCATATTCCCGGAAGCGATTTGCGTCAACAGTTTTTGGAAGAATCCAAAAGAGTTTTAAAAGACAATGGTTATATAATTTTAACAGTTTGGGATTTAACGGAAAAAATAAAAAAAAGAAAATTTGATTTTTTAAATTGGTTTTGGGAGAGGTATTTAGAGGATAATGATTATTTATTGCCGTGGTATGGAACAAAAGATACGTATTTTCACCGTTTTGATTTGTCAGAATTAATAAATTTATTTCAGAGCGTGGGATTGAAAATTATTAAAAAAGGAGAAATTTTAATCGGAAAAAAGCCTTATAAAAATTTTTATATTGTTGCGCAAAAAATTAATTAATAAAATAAATAATATGAAAAAAAGTTGCCCCAAGCTATCTAAAAAAATAAAATATAATATTGTCGTTTCCGGCGCTGCCGATATTGCCCCCTGTTGTCATAATATAGAAGAATTAAGCACAGAGGTGGGAATGGAGATTGCCAGAGCCGGACATACTTTGGTTACGGGTGCCACTACAGGAGTCCCGTATTTTGCTGCTTTGGGATGCAAAGAGGCAGGTGGTTTTAATGTTGGGTTTTCTCCGGCAGACTCAGAATTGGCACATATAAAAAGTTATTGCTTGCCCGTTGATCCTTTTGATATCATGATTTATACTGGTGCGGATTATTCTGGACGCGATATTATAATGACCAAGTCTGCTGAGGCGGTTATTATTATTTGTGGGCGCATGGGAACTTTGCATGAGTTTACAACAGCTATTGAAACCAACAAACCAATCGGTGTTTTGGAGCGAAGTGGTGGCGTAGCGGATGAAATCAGAAGTTTGATTAAAAGAGTTTATAGTCGAGAATCGGAAAAAATAATTTTTGAGACTAATCCAAAAATTTTGGTTACAAAAATGATAGAAACAGTAAAAAAAATTAAAGAGCATAATCAGAGTCATTTAAAGAATAAAAAATCTAAAAAATAACCATGAAAAAAGTTATAAAAAAGACAAACAAGTCAAAAACTAAAAAAGTAATTAAAAAAAAGAAACCAACAAAAATTGTTAAAAAATTGGTAATTAAAAAAAAGCCAATTAAGTTAATAAAAAAAACAAGTAAACCAAAAGTTGTTAAGATCAAAGCTGAAAAGAAAATTGGTAAAATTACGCATTTTTTTAATAATATTAAAGTGGTTGTAGTTAAGTTATCGGACGCATTGTCTGTGGGGGATACTATTAGAATAAAAGGCGGCAAAGAAACTGATTTTAAACAAAAAATAGTTTCTATGGAAATAGATGGAAAGAAAATAAAAAAAGCTAAAAAGGGGCAAAGTGTTGGTGTTAAAATAAAAAATAGAGCCAGAGAAGATTATCTTGTTTTTAAAATTTAATTATGAAATTTATCGCAGATTTTCATTTGCATTCAAAATATTCCAGAGCCACAGGAAAAAATACTGACTTGGAAAATATCGACAAGTGGGCAAAGATAAAAGGGGTTAAGGTTATAACTTGCGGAGATTTTACTCATCCAATTTGGTTTAAAAATCTAGAAGAAAAGCTTATTCCGGCTGAGCCCGGACTTTTTCAATTAAAGGGCTCTGATTCTGGTGTTAGATTTATTTTAACCACTGAAATTAGTTGTATCTATACAAAAAATGGCAAAGTAAGAAAAATTCATGTGCTTGTTTTTGCTCCATCTTTAGAGGTGGCAAGAGAATTAGATAAAAGATTAGACGCTATTGGAAATATAAAGTCTGATGGTAGGCCGATTCTTGGATTAGATGTTAAGGAATTACTTAAGATTGTTTTAGAGGTATCACCCGAATGTTTATTCGTGCCGGCTCATTGTCTTACTCCTTGGTTTAGTATTTTTGGGTCCAAATCGGGATTTGATTCCATAGAAGAATGCTTTGAAGAATATTCACAATATATTTATGCTATAGAGAGTGGTCTCTCTGCTGATCCCGCAATGCTTTGGCGGATACCCGACTGTCGACGCTTAACAATTCTTAGTAATAGTGATGCGCACAGTGTAGAAAAAATAGGCAGAGAGGCTAATGTTTTTGATACAGAATTAAGTTATTCTTCGATTATTAAAGCTATTAAAGAAAAAAATCTAAAAGAGTTTTTGTATACCATAGAATTTTATCCTCAAGAAGGAAAGTATTTTAATGATGGAGACAGAATTTGTAATATCTCGCTAGATCCAAAAGAATCAATGGAATATAGAGAGCTTTGTCCGGCATGTGGAAGAAAACTGGTTATAGGAGTTTTGAATAGGGTTCAAAAATTATCAGATAAGGACGAAGGATTTGTTCCCGAAAATAGCATTCCTTTTAAAAGCATTGTTCCATTAAAAACTATTATTTCTGAAGCCTTGGGAGTGGGTGAAGTTTCTAAAAAAGTAAAAAATGAATACGATAAATTGGTGGAATTTTATCCGGAATTTGATATTTTATTGGATGTGCCAATTGAAAAATTAAAAAAAATAGCTTCAGAGCATTTAGTTGAGGGCATTCGAAGAGCAAGAGAGGGCGAAGTAAATATTCAGCCGGGATTTGATGGTGTTTTTGGAAAAGTAAAAATATTTTCCGAAGTAGAAAAAAAAGAAATAATCAGGCAAAAAAAATTACTATAAGATAAAATAAAAAAAACGGTCACTCGACCGTTTTAATTTAAATATTTTGCCTTAGCAATATTATGTTCTTCCAGATTTTTATTAAAAATCGTGGTGCCGTCTGGTTTAGATAAATAATAAAAGTAATCATTTGGGGTAGGGTATATTGCGGCAATAATACTATCTAATCCTGGACTGCAAATCGGTCCGGCGGGCAAACCTTTGTATTTATAAGTGTTATAAGGAGAATCTATTTCTGTGTATTTCGTATAAACTTTATTGGCGCCGTTTTTATTGAGTGCATATAGTACGGTTGCATCGGCTTGTAAGGGTTGTCCGATTTGTATCCTGTTCCATAATATTCCTGAAATCATTTTTTTGTCCGTCAGTGTTTTAACCTCTTTTTCGATTATTGAAGCCATGGTTATTATTTGAAAAATATTTTTGTTTTGCTTGATGATATCTTCTCTCATTTGAGAGGTTATTTTTTTGTCTAATTCAGAAATCATTTTTGTTACAACATTTTCTGTATCAGTATCATCTTCTATATAATAAGTTTCAGGAAAAAGATATCCTTCCAGGCTGGCTTGTTTGGGTTTGTCTTTTAAAAAGCTAAAACGATTGTAGATGTCTTCAGATAAATTTGGCGGAATTGAGTTCATGGGGTCGCCGGTTATTTTATATAAGCTAGCTTGGGTTGTTATTTTTTGGCTTTGCAAGTAAACACCGATTTGATCAATGTTCCAGCCTTCAATTACTGTTATCTTTGTCTTAGCAATTTTTCCGTCAATTATTGTATCGGCTATTTCTTTTCCGCTCATTTGCGAATTGAGATTATAGTGCCCAGCCTTAATTTTTTTATAACTATCAGTAAAAAAAAGATAAACTAAAAAAGGATAAGGATCGCTTATGATTTTTTCATCAGTTAATTCCATGGCTATTTGTTTGGCTCCTGCTCCTTTTCCCACAACAAAAGATTGTTCTATTTTTTGTGAATTGGGGGATTTATAGATTCCTTCATAAAAATAATATCCTGTAGAGAATAAGATCAAGAAGACCAAGGTAGCCACGATTATTTTGAATAGATTGGTCATGGATTAATCTTATCAAAAATCATAGATTGGTCAATGAGATTTTTATTTGGATAGTTGACAAATTACAGCGGCTTGCTATAGAATAAAAATATAGAATATGTCCGATTTAATTATTAAACAAGCAAATAGAAAATTTTCTTACACCCAAATTATTGCATGGGTGATGTTTTGCTTGAAAGATAATTAGAGGGGCATTTAATATAAAATACAAAGGTTATATAATTAAATGAAATCCCCTCTAAAAAGGGGATTTTTTAAATAAATTGGCTTATGTCTAATATATATTTCATAACAAAAGAAAAGTTAAGGGAGATAGAGCGTGAATGCGAATCAATCAAAAGGGTATTACAGGAAAAAACTTTTAATGGAGTGCCTAACTTACTCGAGGGTAGTGACACTAATCCCGATTTTGCCATTTATCAGCAAACTTTAGACGAACTTAATTTAAAAATAGAAGAATTGGAAAATGTTGTTAAGAATCATAAAATAATAAGTGTTCCTCCTGAAAAAGAAAGAGATAAGGTTCAGCTTGGCGCTAAGATATTTTTAAAAGATAGTCAATCTAAGAATGCTGAATTTAAGCTGGTTGGTACAATTGAAGCTAATCCTTTTGAGGGTAAAATTAGCAATGAATCGCCGGCAGGAATGGCTTTTCTTGGCAAAAAAGCTGGAGATACTGTTCAAATAGGGCCGAGTAATATAAACTATAAGATATTAAAAATACAATACGAATCTGCGTAGTATCAAAAAAATTGGTAGTTGCGGTAAAAGATAAAATATTATAAATAGTTTATTTAAGCGGTAAATAGTAAAAATGAAAAAATGGCTTAAAATAATATTTCTTTTTGTCGGTGCGATTTTAGTCGTTTCCTTTGCTTGGTTTGAATTGTTTTTTTGGCAAGGAAACAATAAATCTTTTGAAGAGCAATTAAAAAAGGCTGGAGAAGCTGGAAATTTGATTATTGTTTTTAATTCAGGAGGCTTTGGAACAGTTCATTTGGATAAGGCTTATGATTTTAGGCCTATTATCGAAGGAACAAAACAGTTGGCAGAAAATATTAATTATAAAGTTTCAGTTGTTTCTTATTATAGGACAGAAGAAAGTTTATTAGGTAAGGCAGCGTATCTTAAGGAAATGATTTTTAATTTTCCTAAAGAGTCTGATTATTTAGCCAAAGAATTACAAAAGTTTTCTAAAGAGAATCCGGAGTATAAAATTATTATGGCTGGTCTCAGTAATGGTGCCGGATTTGCAGATGCAACTATGGAAAAAATAACTTGTTGTAAAAACAATATATTTGCCATGGAATTTGGCACTCCCTTTTGGATAAAAAAACAAAATAGCAGTAATATTATTTATTTTAGCAATAACGGACAAGATACTTTTTCGCGAGGTAATATGGGGGATTTAATTTGGTCAGTAATTAAGGCGCCGTTTAAAATGGTATATAGTCAGCTTGTCGGCAAGCCCATGCGATTCTCAGAAGCCATGGATGTTCCCGGACATCAATATACTTGGAGCGAAGTCGGGCCTCAAGTGGCGCAATTTTTAAATGAAAACTTAGAAATAAGTTATTAAAATAATCGGCTTGCTCTGCCGGTTTTTTTGTATTAAAATAAGGATATATATGAATTTTCGCAATAAAAATATATTACTGGTATCTGTATCCTTTTTGGTTGGAGCAGGTATTTTTGTTTGGTTGGGAAAGATAATCGGATGGCAGGAAATAGGGGATTCTTTTAAAGGTTTTACGATTTGGCAAGGATCTTTAATTACGATATTAACTTTTTTAGTTGCTATTGTTGGTAATTGGCGATGGCAACAGATTTTAAAAGACAGCGAAGTGAATATTCCTTTTTGGAAACTTTTTAGAGTCTATCTCGGTGGGTATGCCATGATGTATCTTTTTCCGATTATTATTATGTCTGGAGAGGTTTTCCGAGTTTTTGGGATTGCTAAAGAGTCTAACATAAAAATACATAAAGCCGCTGCGTCGGTTTTAATTGAACGAATTTTGGAATGGACGGTTAATCTGTTAGTGATATTTTTAGGAATTTTTCTTTTGGCTTTTAAATTGGATATTTTGCCGGAACAAGTTTTAATTGTTTTCGGGTGCGCTCTTTTGGCTTTTATTTTTGCTTTGGGATTTTTTTATTTCAAAGCTTTGCGTAAAAAGAGCATCATTGACGGTCTTGTTAAAAGATTTAGCAAAAAAGAAATTACAGAAGGTAATAGTTTGATTGAAATTGAAAAAGAGGTTTTTAAATTTTTTGAACCTAAAAATCCAGCTTTGTTTAAAGGTTTGGGGTTGTCTTTATTGAGGGCTATTGTAATGCAGGCTAGAGTCTGGATTCTAATTTATTTTTTAACGGGAATAAATACCGGAATAGTTGAATCTCTTTCTGTATTGGGTTTTTCTTATCTCTCTTCAATGATACCAATTCCAACTTCGCTTGGCTCGCATGAAGTAATTCAATCCGCGGCTTTTGCATCAATTGGCTTAATAAAAGGTAGTGCCACAGCTTTTACTATGATTATCAGGGCGGCAGAAATAATAGTTTCTTCAGTGGGGCTGGCTTTTTTAATTAAAAAAGGATTTAATGTGATGGAAGAAAAGTTTCACCCTGTTAAATAATTTTAAATATATTAAAATTATATGCAATATGTATATGTTTTGAGAAGCAAAAAAGATAATAAAAATTATGTAGGTTATACTAAAAATTTAAAATTAAGATTTGAGCAACACAAAAAAAGGATTGGTGGTAGCTACAAAAAATAGAAATCCACTAACGCTCATATATTACGAAGCTTGTTTGAGCCAACAAGATGCAACTCATAGGGAAAAATATTTAAAAACATATCATGGCAAACAATTTATTAAACAAAGGCTCAAATCTTATTTAACAGGGTAAATAACAATAAACGAAAAAAATCATGCATCTGATGAAAATCAATAGAGTTATAAAATATTTAATTTTAGCTGATTTAGCTTTTTGGACTGGATGGGGATTGGTTTCACCAGTTTTTCCTATTTTTATTGTGGAAAGAATTGGGGGAACAGCTTTTTCTGTTGGTATTGCCGTGGCAGTTTATTGGATTACAAAATCAATATTAGAGTATCCAATTGGATTACTTTTAGATCGTCGTAAGGGAGACGATGACGACTATACAGTGCTTGTTTGCGGTGCTTTATTAGCTTGTGTTATTCCAGTAGGGTATATTCTAGTAAAAGAAATGTGGAATATTTATGTATTGCAGTTTTTTTATGGTGTTGGTATGGCGGCTTCAATTGCCGGATGGAGAGCCTTGTTTACTAGAAATATTGATAAGGGACATGAAGCAGCTGATTGGAGCTTGGATGATACAGTTCTTGGGTTTGGTACGGGTATCTCTAGTTTGATTTCGGGATTTTTAGTTTATAAATTTGGCTTTGAACCTTCTTTTATTGTGGCAACTTCAATGGGTTTATTGGGTGTAGTTTTTTTGTTGTGTTTAAAGAAAGATATTTTGGGCAGTTTTGGGAGTGCCGGATATTTTGATCTCAAAAAAATATTTAATTTAAATACAAAAAAAAGAAAGTAATAATATTGAGTTGTATATTTTTAATAATTCGTGATTTTAAACAAAATGAAAAATCAAGAAATTGCCAAAATTTTATTTGAGATCGGCGATTTTTTAGAGTTAAATGAAATTCCATTTAAGCCTAAGGCATATCAGCAAGCTGCAATCATTTTGGATTCTATGGAGGAAGATGTGGCAGAGATATATAAGCGAGAAGGATTGAAGGGTCTAGAAAATATTCCAGCTATTGGAAAAAGTATTGCGGAAAAAATAGAAGAATATTTAAAAACAGGTAAAATCGCTTATTATAAAGATATAAAAAAAACATCACCTATTGATTTTGAAGAATTAATCAAAGTAGAGGGTTTGGGTGTGAGAAGAATAAAAAAGCTTTATGATGAGCTTGGTGTAAAAAATCTAGCTAGCTTGGAAAAAGTCGCTAAGGCTGGAAAAATTGCTCCGTTGTTTGGTTTTGGTAAAAAAACCGAAGATAATATTTTAGAAGCTATAGAATTTTTAAAACATTTTAAGGGTAGATTTTTGTTACGTGAAATTTTGCCACAAATAAAATTAATTGAAGAAAAGATATCCAAAATAAGTGGTGTAAAAAAAATATCTGTAGCTGGATCTACTCGCAGAAAAAAAGAAACCATTGGGGATGCAGATATTTTGGTTGGTGTTCCGGATGCCTCGGATAGATATTTGATTGAAAAAATAATGAAAACATTTGTAGCTATGGACAATGTAGTAAAAATTGTAGCTAAAGGAGAAACTAAATCATCAGTCAAAACAAAAGAAGGCCTAGATATTGACTTAAGAGTGGTGCCTGTAAGTTCTTTTGGGGCAGCTTTGCAATATTTTACTGGTAGCAAGGAACATAATGTTGCTATTAGACGTTTGGCTATTAAGCAGGGGCTAAAATTAAGCGAGTATGGTTTGTTTACGCGCAAGGGAAGTAAAATAAGGGGTGAGACCGAAGAAGAGATATATGAGAGGCTGGGGATGGAATGGATCCCTCCGGAAATTAGAGAAAACCAAGGAGAAATAGAAGCAGCTATAACTAGAAACTTGCCTAAACTGGTAGAACCCAGAGATATTAAAGGAGATTTTCATTGTCATTCTAATTGGGACGGAGGACAAGATTCTTTACTTGAATTATGTGAAAGAGCTATGGAAATTGGTTATGAATATTTGGGAATTAGCGATCATACCAAATCTTTAAAAATAGAAAATGGATTAAATGAAAAAGACTTACTAAAGCAAAAAAAAGAAATAGACAGATTAAACGAAGAATTTAAAAAACAAGGGAAGATTTTTAAATTATTACAAGGAGCGGAAGTTGAAATATTGAAAGATGGTTCATTAGATTTTGATAATAACACTTTAAAGCAGTTAGATTATGTTAGTGTTAGTATTCATTCTAATTTTAAAATGAACAAGAGAGAGATGACAAAGAGAATAATTAAAGCTATTTCCAATCCTTATGTTTCGATTTTAAATCATCCAACTGGTAAGATTTTAGGTAAGAGGGATTCTTACGAAGTGGATATGGAAGAAATATTTAAAGCTGCAAAAGAAAATAATGTTGCCATAGAAATAAATTGTTTTCGCGATGATTTAAGTGCGCAAAGTGCTAGACGTGCCAAAGAATTAGGAGTAAGGCTTTGTATTGGCAGTGATGCGCATTTTAAAAAAGAATTATATGATATGGAGTATGGGGCTTATCAAGCTCGACGTGCATGGTTAGAAAAAAAAGACATTCTTAATGCCCAGCCATTAGAAAAACTTTGGCTGAAATAAAATAATGAATAATCAAAAATTATTTCAAATAGTAAAAGATTTAAATTTGCCGCTTGGTGAATATGCTATTTTTGGCAGCGGACCAATGGGGATTAGAGGAATTAGAGAAATGCACGATGTGGATATTATTGTTACACATAAGCTATGGAATGATTTTATAGGTAAGCCTGGATGGGAAGTAAGGCAAGTAGACAACTTGCAAGGTATGAAAAATTACAAACTTAATGTTGAGATTTGGAAGGATTGGTGGATTGGCTGGGATGTTGATCAAATGATAAATGAATCTGAGATATTTGATGGCTTGCCTTTTGTTAAGTTGGAAATGATGATTGAGTGGAAAACACTGATTGCTCGAGAAAAAGATTTAAAAGATTTGGAATTAATATTAAAATGGCAAAAAGATAATAAAAAATAAAAATTAGTAGATATGGTATTAAAAGAAAAAAGTTTTCCGTTTCAAGAAAATGAAAATAATAACATAGAAATTGAAAGATCAGAAGAAAATCAAGAACAGGAAGTGGACATATATAGAAAAGCCAGAGAAGAGGCCGATGTTTTTTTAAAAAATATAGAATTTATTAAAAAAGAAGAAATAATCGAAGTAATACCAGAAGAAATTAAAGAAGAAACTCCAGTATTTGTTTCGCCTGGGTGGGGAGTATCTTTGGAGCTGCAAAAACAAAGCTTAAAGACAATTTCATTAGAAGGGAGAATTGCTCTAACAGCTTGCTTTGAAAGAGAGGAAAAAATTAAAGAAGGAGAAGAGGGAGATATTCCAATTGCTGAATTGCAAAAAGCATTAACAATAGTGAGCGCGCTTGAAAAAATGGGAGAAGGTAGATTTGATGCGATTGGTCATTCTGAAGGTGGTTTAAATTTAGCAATTGCTGCTAGTCTTTATCCTGAAAAATTTAGAAATTTGGTCTTTATTTCTCCGGCAGGAATGATAGGAAAAGATTCATATATGGATTTAATTAAAAGATTTGCAATAGACGAAGGAATAAAGGAATTTAAAAATATGGAAAAATCCAATATAGATTCTTTTTATAAATATTTTAAAGGAATTTTAAAATATGTTTTTAAAAATCCACTCCTTGCTCATAAAGAAATAAAAGAGATAAGCCAAATGGATATTTTTAAAATGACAAAATATTTAAAAGATCGTGGTGTTGGCGTTGGATTTGTTTGCGGAGCGGATGATAAGGTTTTTCCGATTGAAGAGGTTATTAAAAATGTTAATAAGCAAAATTTGGATCATTTTATTTCTACAACAGGCGATCACGGCGCATTTATTTTTGATGATAAACATATTTTATTAGCAACAGATTTATTAAAAAATATGGATAAAAAAGATGAACAAAACTAAAGCACTATTATTAATGTCCGGAGGATTGGACTCTTTGCTTGCGGCAAAAATACTACAAAATCAAAACATACAGGTTACGCCGATTTGTTTTAAGAGTTATTTTTTTGGCTGTGAAGTTGCGCAAAAAACTTGTAAGCAATTAGGCTTAAAATTAAAAGAAGTGGATTTTAGTAAAAAGTATTTAACTATGTTAAAGGCGCCAAAGTTTGGTCGTGGCACAGCTTTTAATCCTTGTATTGATTGCCACTTATTGATGTTAAAGGAAGCAAAAAAAATAATGATTAAAGATGGATATGATTTTATTGCTACCGGAGAGGTGGTAGGAGAAAGACCAATGTCTCAAAATCCACACGCCATCCAATTAATAGAAAAAGAGGCTAAGTTAGATGGTTTGATTGTCCGACCTTTATCGCTTAAGGTTTTACCAATTACTTTTCCCGAAAAAAAAGGATTGATTAGTCGAGATAATTTTTATGGTGTTACTGGACGTAGCCGTAAGCCACAATTGCAAATGGTTAAAGATTTTGGCATTGAAGAATTTGTAACTCCCGGCGGTGGCTGTATTTTAACAGAAAAATATTATGGAGTTAATTTAAAAAAAATATTATCTTTTAAAAAAAATCCAGACAACAATGATTGCGCTATTATTAGAGAGGGTAGAGTGTTTTGGGAGGATAGTAGTTTGATTGTAGTGGCTCGAAATGAAAAAGAATCAAGGCAATTAAAAAAAATAAGGAAATTAACTGATTTATATTTAGAGCC
The DNA here is from genome assembly GCA_002421745.1 of Patescibacteria group bacterium UBA6220. GTDB lineage: Bacteria > Patescibacteriota > Minisyncoccia > Minisyncoccales > Minisyncoccaceae > UBA6220. Next base: position 94,755 of record DISC01000003.1, read on the forward strand.
TAAAAATTTTTCCGGCCCTTCTATTATTATCCGACCATATAAAAAATCATCCCGAAAGGGGATGACTTTGATTGGTGAAAAATATTTAAAACAGTTTTCTAAAAATATTCTAGAAAATCCGATTATTGAGCTTTTACCTTCTCTAAAATCTTAGCAAAGATTGAAGGATTTTCTTCAGCGAATTGAGCCAAAATTTTTCTATCGATTTCAATGTTTAATTTCTTTAATCCAGCGATAAATTTGCTGTAGGAAATACCATTTTCTTTGCAAACAGACGAGATTCTAATTTGCCACAATCCGCGCCTTTCTCTTTTTAAAACCTTTCTGTCTCTATAGGCATAAGACCAAGCTTTCATCAAGGCTTGTTTTGCAGCTAAAAACTTAGTACTTCTGCTCCACATAAAACCTTTAGCTTGCTTGATGATATTCTTTCTTCTTTTGTGGGCAGCAACACCCCTTTTTACTCTTACCATAATCTATGTTTATTTACCTAATAATTTTTTAATTTTCTTAGCTTCCGGTTCTGACAATTTTACCATCTTGCGAAGTTGTCTCCTTTTTTTACCTGTTTGTTTAGACAAAAGGTGGTCTTGTCCTACGGCTCTTCTTAACACGATACCATTTTTTGTTACTCGAAATCTTTTCGTGATTGATTTTCTAGTTTTTCCTTTGTTCATATTACTTTTTTGCTATTATCATTGATAAGCCTCTGGGCTCTCTTTTTAATTCTTTTTCTATTTTTACTTCTATTTTCTGGGATAATGAGTCCAAAAACTTTTTTATTCTTTGTTCTCCTACTGCATTAAGGGATTTTTGTCTTCCTCGAAGTAGTAGATCCACTTTTACTTTATCACCATCTTTCAAAAATTTTTCAGCAGCCAATACTCTGGTTTCAATGTCGTTGTCGGAAATATTGAAAGTTAATCGAATTGATTTTACTTCTCCGCCCTTTTGGCCGACGCTGATTTTTCTTTCTTTCTTTTTTAGGGAATACAGATATTTGCCATAGTCACCGATTTTTGTAACCGGTGGGTCAACTTTTTCTGTTACTTGAATCAAGTCCATGCCTTTTTGTTTAGCCATTTCCAGCGCTTCTGCCAATGGAACCAAACCTAATTGAGCTCCTGTTTCATCTATCAATCTTACTTCTTTGGCCCGTATTTGATTGTTTTGTAATGGTTTATTCAAAATTTACTTTGTGGAGGTGGCGAGTAATGAGCCCGCGTCCAAAAATTATCTTAATAATAACTCTACAAGCGTATTCCGGCTTGTATAAGCTATAGGTCATAAGCCGGAAGAAATACCTAAAGCTGTGATTTAATTTTGTTTTGGTGGCGCTCCTTAAATCAGAGAGCGATACCTATTCCACTAATTTATGCCCTTATCCGCTCAGTGGAAGTCGGCAGTAAGGACAGCATTAAGCGTAAGCTAATGCAGGTTGTTCAAATAAGTTTGCACTTAGTTGTTTTCTCTAAGTTTTACGAGGTTGGAGAATACTCGGCTTGCATATTATTTTCAAATTTCTGTCGAAGCGATTCACCCCCGTGTTTTTAACTCGGTGTTTATCTTTCTTTGTGTCTCTCTTTTTTTGATGGATTCACGCTTGTCAAAGTTTTTTTTACCCTTGGCTAAGCCAATCAACATCTTCAATTTGTGTTTTTTAGTATAAACCAATAATGGCACTAAAGTCAAGCCTTTTTCCTTTATTTTATCTACTAAATATTCGATTTCAGATTTGTGTAAAAGTAGTTTTCTGTCGCGTTGCGGGACATAGTTTTCTGCTATATTTAATGGCTGATAAGGGGGAATATTGGCGCCAACCCAAAAAACCTCAGGTTTTTCTGGATTTTTACGTTTAATCATCACATAATTGCCTTGGAGGCTTACTCCGCGAGCTCGTAATGATTTTACTTCTTGGCCGTTTAATTCCATTCCTGCTTCGATTTTTTCCAAAATGTCGTAGTTATAGCCGGCTTTTTTATTATCAGCGATTATTGCCATACTTGTTCTTGTATTATATTGCACGTATATTTGAATGTATACGTCTTGTATATACGCGTTTGCGTATACGTATTGCATGTATGCGTATTATAACACGCATAATTGCATATACACGCCATGTATACACGGTATATGCACGGTGGTATGTGCATGTAATTGTATTGCATGCCATTCGGCATGCCATTAAAAAGGCGTGATTTGGGAATGTTAAGGTATTCGATACCTTAACATGGGTTATTTAAGAATGTTTTTAATGTTCGTCAGATTTTGCTAAACCTGACGTCAATCAGTAGGAACGTTAAGGTATCGAATACCTTAACATGATATTTTAATATGGGTTTTTAATGTTCATCAGATTCTGCTGAATCTGACGTCAATTAGCTCGCGCTAATTGATTTAAGCTTATCTGATTTTTCTTCGAAAGCCAACCCTGTTAAATAAATAAGATTGGGATTTGAGCTAGTTTGTAGTTTTGATTTGGTGATTAATTAAAGTGAAAGAGAGATTACAGTGCAATCTCTCTTTGTTTCTAAGCGCAAGCGCTAAGGGCAACATATATACCGATGGTAATCATGATTGATCCAATCAAAATGTTGGGCCATCTTTTTTTAGAAATTTTGAGCTCATCGATAGATATATAGGATCCGATAATTCCTATAATCAAACCGACAAGCAAAAGAGCAATAGTGGTTATAATTTTTATGCAAGAGACAAGGGTCGTGGAGAACATAATAATTCCTACTTAATCAATATAATTATTAATCAAAATAGTCAATAGAATTTTTTTATAAAAAAATAGGATTATTTTTTTAAAATAATCCTTAAAGAATTTGTTTTACTAAAATTATTTCTACTACGAGAAGAGTAATTCCAAGTAAGGAAAAGAAGATACCTGACCGCAAAAACATTTTACTGAGTGGTTTCATTTTACACTGATCACACTCAGAGCTTTGATATGCGTCGCAAAATTTTTTGCAATTTTTTTTCAATATAAAAATATCAAATAAAGAATACATACCCAAAAGTAGAGAAACACTTCCAAAAAAAGCTGTAACAATCAAAGCTAAAAACAAAAGCAGGTAGATGACAAGAGAGGTGATTGCGGTCAAAGAGATTGCTTGTAAAAGCATTACGCTTTTTTGTAATAAATTTAAAATGAGCACGATTAGATAGGACACCAGGTTGTTCATAGTAAAAACCTAGCTTGTTTTATAATTAATTACTCTAATTGTCAATAGTTTAATTCCTTTAATTTTTATGCTAAATTAAAAGCATGAATATAAGAAAGCATATAGCAGAGATAGTTGCAAAATCAATAAAAGAATTGCAAAAATCCGGATCCGTTAGCTGGCGAATGGATGATTTTTTTATATCAAAAATAATTGTTTTAAAACCAAAAGAAAAACTGCATGGCGACTATTCAATCAGTATAGCTATGGAAATTGGTAAAAAAGAAAATCAAAATCCAATGGAAATTGCAGAAGCGATTAAAGAACAACTAGCTATGCAAGCTGATTTGTTTGATTATTTTGATTTAATTGAAGTATTAGCTCCGGGATTTATTAATTTTTATCTTTCCAAAAAGTATTTGTGGCAAGTAGCAGAAGATGTTATGCAACAAAAAGAGAAATTTGGTAATTTAGATTTGGGTAAAAAACAAAAAGTTCAAGTGGAATTTGTGTCTGCCAATCCAACAGGTCCATTAACTGTGGGGAATGGGCGCGGTGGTCCATACGGAGATGTATTGGCCAATGCGCTGATTAAAGCTGGATACAAAACTGAAAAAGCTTATTACGTTAATGATTATGGTCAACAGATAGTTGCGCTAGGACATTCGGTTTTAAAAGATGCGGATGCAAAATATACAGGCGAATATATTGATGAGTTGAACAAAAGTTTGGCTTCAAAAATAACTGACCCGTACAAGTTGGGAAAAGAAGCAGCTAAGATTGTTTTGGAAAATATCAAAACTACGGTTGAAAAATTAAATATCAAATTTGATGAATGGTTTTCGGAAACAAAATTGTATGACAATGGGGAAGTGGATAAAGTCGTGGAGTTTTTAAAGAAAAAAGATTTTATCTACGAGCAAGATGGGGCTCAGTGGTTTAAGGCTACGCAATTTGGAGATGAGCGCGATCGCGTGCTTGTAAAAACAGATGGCACTAATACGTATTTAGCTGGGGATATTGCTTATCATAAATATAAATTTGAAAAACAAAAATTTGATAAAGTTATTAATATCTGGGGAGCAGATCACTTTGGAGATGTGGCTGGATTGATGGCCGGAGTGGAGGCAATCGGACATAAAGATAAATTGCAGATTGTGCTTTTGCAGTTTGTAACCGTGGTCAAAGACGGCAAGCCGGTTAAAATGTCAAAGCGTCTGGGTACAGCAATTGCTATGGATGATTTATTAGATGAATTATCAGCAGATGTAATTAGGTTTTTCTTTTTACAAAAATCTGCGAACACGCATCTTAATTTTGATATGGATTTAGCCAAAGAACAGTCAGACAAAAATCCTGTATTTTATGTTCAATATGCTTATGCGAGAATCGCAAGTATCTTGAGAAGCGCTGAGGCCGGAGAAATAAAACAAATTAAAAATATTGAATTATTAATTCATCAAAAAGAACTAGATCTAATCAAACAAATTAGTCGATTGTCAGAGGTAGTGGAGGATACGGCTATGGATTATCAAGTGCATCGCTTGACTCAATATGCTTTGGATTTGGCCACAGCTTTTCATCAATTTTATAATGATTGCCATGTGTTGGTGGATAATGAACAATTAAAACAAGCTCGCTTGGGATTATTGATGGCTACGCAGATTGCTCTAAAAAATACTCTGGACATCTTGGGCATCTCTGCTCCAGAAAAGATGTAAAATGAAAAAGATACTGAAAAGTTGTATGATTTATATAATAGATAGTGCAAAAAATTAATATTAATTTATTGAAATAAAAAAGAAAAGATAAAGCGAATGCAAAAGCCATACTATAAAAAAAACAATTTTACTCTATATAATGCCGATAGTTTGGAGTTTTTAAAAACATTACCAGAGAATTCAATTGATATGATTTTTGCCGATCCTCCTTATTTTCTTTCGAGTGGTAGTTTTACTTGCCAAGCTGGGCAAAGAGTTAGCGTAAAAAAGGGTGACTGGGATCTTAGTAATGGGCTTAAGAAAAATTTTGAATTTCACAATCAGTGGATTGAAGCATGTAGAAAAGTTTTAAAACCAAGTGGTACGATTTGGATAAGCGGAACTTATCATTCTATTTATCAGTGCGGTTTTGCTTTAGAAGTAAATAAATTTCATATTTTAAATGATATTAGTTGGTTTAAACCAAACGCTTCTCCAAATTTAAGTTGTCGATTTTTTACTGCTAGTCACGAGAATTTAATTTGGGCTAGAAAAGAAAAAAGCGCAAAACATATTTTTAATTACGATATAGTAAAAAATAGAGACTGGCCAGAAGATCAGATGAAGAAGCCTGGCTTACAAATGCGATCGGTTTGGTCAATAAATACTCCAAAACCAACAGAAAAGAAATTTGGAAAACATCCAACCCAAAAACCTATAGACCTATTAAAAAGAATCGTTTTGGCAAGTACTAATGCAGGAGATACAATTTTAGATCCTTTTACTGGGAGCTCGACCACTGGATTGGCTGCTTATTTTTATGGTAGAAATTTTATAGGAGTAGATATGGAAAATAAATATTTAGATTTATCTATTAAAAGATTTGAAGAATTAAGAAAAAAAATTAAAGAAAGCTAAAATATGATTTTTTTACCATTTTATAGAGAAAAATTAGGATGCAAAAACGAAGATGAAGTTTTTGATTATTTAATTAAAAATTTAAAACCAAGTATTTTATTATGGTCGTATTTTGTAAATTGGGAAAAGGTTTTTGAAAATACCAAAAGAATTGAAATCGCATTAAATAATTTAAACTATCTTATTGGGAAGGCTGATTTTGATAAAGAGTTTAAGTTTTTAATTAAGCAATACCCCGAGGTTGTAAAAGCTATTCCTGCTTTGGTGGTTAGAGATGGCTCGAATACTAGCAATTTTAGTATTTTAGTGGATTATCAAAATAAAAAATTGGTTTACGAAGATTATGATTTTACTAAGAAAGATTTTACCGAGGAAGACGTTGAAAAATATTTAATATTCGCGAAAGAAACTGGATTAAAAGATTTAATAACTTCGCAAAAAATTAAAAATCTTGTTGATTATATGGTTGGCGTAGAAGCTGGATTGGATAGTAACGGCCGAAAAAACAGGGGAGGGCATTCGATGGAAGATATAGTAGAGTTTTTTATTGCGGACTTATGTAAACAAAAAGGATTTAAATATTTAAAAGAAGCTACCGCAGAAAAAATAAAACAAAAATGGGGATTTGATGTGCCTGTTGATAAGTCGTCTCGTAGATATGATTTTGTAATTAATAATGGAGAAGATTTATTTATTTTTGAAACTAATTTTTATGGTGGTGGTGGTTCTAAATTAAAATCTACTGCAGGAGAATATCGTAATTTATATGATGTGTTGAGTGGAAAATATAAATTTATTTGGATTACCGACGGCGCAGGATGGAGAAATACAGCGAGACCGTTAAGAGAAGCATTTAATTACAATGATTATATAATTAGTTTAAATATGCTTGAGGAGGGTATTTTAGAATATATTTTTATGCAATGAGCACAATAAAAAGTTTGAAAATTTTACAAAAAAATTAATTTATGGAAAAAATCAAAAAATAGCCTGAGTGGGCTGCTTTTTGTTTTGGGGCAATATTGCTATACTAGGCAAATGGAACAGGAAAAAGCATTCAAAATTTTAAAGTCTGGTGAAAACGTATTTTTAACAGGATCCCCAGGAACAGGGAAGACTTTTTTGTTGAATAAATTTATTGATTATCTAAAAGATAAAAAAATAAAGGTTGGCATTACAGCTTCCACTGGCATTGCTTCAACTCATATTAGTGGCGTGACGATTCATTCGTGGGCGGGAATTGGAATAGCTAATAATATTAACGATCCGTATATTAAAAAGTTTTTAAAAGGTAAAAATCCAAAATGGAAAGAAATTAGAAATACCGAAGTTTTAATTATTGATGAAATATCAATGCTTGATTCGCGACGCTTGTCTTTGGTAGACGAAGTATGTCGTGCTATCAAAGATCCTTTTCTTCCTTTTGGTGGATTGCAAACTATTGTTTGTGGGGATTTTTTTCAATTGCCTCCGATTAATGATAGGGGCGGAGATAAAGCTGAGTTTGCCTATAGTTCTTCGACATGGAATCAATCCAAATTAAAAGTTTGTTATTTGGAAAAGCAATACAGACAAAAGGATTTGGAATTTAGTGATATTTTGCACGACATCAGAAGCGATAAAATAAATCCAAGTACAATAGAAAAAATAAGTACTAGATTAAATAAAGACATTAAGGGCTTTGAAAAAATTACTAAGCTGTATAGTCATAACCAAGATGTTGATAGGATTAATGATGAGGAATTGGCTAAGATAGAGGGGGAGGAAAAAGAATATGATATGTCGTATTCCGGAGCGCCTAAGGCGGTGGATTTTTTGAAAAAGAGTTGTTTGGCTCCAGAAACTCTGAAGCTAAAAAAAGGAGCGATTGTTATGTTTGTTAAAAATAAAATCAAGGATGGTTATGTTAATGGAACTTTGGGAACTGTAATTGATTTTGATGAAAATGAATATCCTCTCGTAAGAATTGCCAGCGGTAAAGTTGTGAGTGTCGTAAGAGAAAGATGGAACATTGAAAACGGTGAAGAGATAGTAGCTTCTATTTGGCAATTGCCTCTGAGGTTAGCGTGGGCGATTACGATTCATAAAAGCCAAGGAATGAGCTTAGATGCAGCAGAGATTGATTTGAGTAAATCATTTAATTACGGAATGGGTTATGTAGCCTTGTCTCGTGTAAGAAGATTGAGTAGTATTAAGTTGATGGGTATCAATGAAAATGCTTTAAAGGTAAACAAAGAGATTGTGGAAAAAAATAAAGAATTTATAATTTTATCAAAAGAAAACGAAAAATAATTTAATTAAGTATTTTAAATATGAAAATAAAAAATCTTCTTATTTTATCAAATGTGTTGTTTGGACTTTTAGTGTTAGGTGCTGCATTGTTGGCAAATGGCTTAAAGTTCAATCCTTCTTATATCTTTTTTATCGGATATTTTGTATTTAATATTATTGCTGTTTTGTTTTTAGAAAAAATAAAAAAACCAAGAATTTTTGCTTTATTAATTTCTGTTATAGATATTGCTATGTTTTTGTATTTTTTCTTTGGATCTATTTTAATAATGCTCGTTTTTTCTATTTTTATAGGCGTAGATGCTAGGGCGATATGTGCATTTTTGGCAATTATTATTCCGAGTATTTGGAATAGTATTTATTTCATAAAAGAGTTTTTTAAAAGCAAGGTAAGTAAAAATATTTCATAATGAATGATCAGAAACAAAAATTTAATTTACCTCTTGTTAATGCTCATGCGCATGCGGCTATGGTTGGTTTTCGGGGGATAGGCGAGGATTTACCTTTGGATAAATGGCTCAATGATTGTATCTGGCCGGCTGAAGCAAAAATGGTTAATCCGCAGTTTGTTTATGAGCAAACAAAAATTGCGATCACTGAAATGAAAGAAAATGGAATAGCAGCTTTTATGGATATGTATTTTTTTGAAGATGAGGTGGCAAAAGCGGCAGAGGAAATGGCAATGACAGTAGTTTTGGGAGAGGGATTACTAGATCTTAAGAGTCAATATATTTTTGATCAAGATTTAGAAAAAACGAAATTACTTTTCGAAAAATATAAAAATCATCCATATGTTAAAGTTTCAGTGGCTCCGCATTCTCCTTATACGGTAAGCGAGAAAAACTTGATTGTGGCTAAAAATTTAGCCAAACAACATAGTGCAATTTATAAAATTCATGCAGCTGAATCAAAAAAAGAATTTGATGAAAGTATAATAAATTATGGATTAACTCCAATTGCGTATCTTGATAAAATAGGAGTATTGGATGAAAATACGGTTTTAATTCATTGTGTTTGGTTAACAGATGAAGATATTAAAATTATTGCAAAAAGAAATTGTAAGGTTGTTCATTGTCCTTTGAGTAATCTTAAATTGGGTTCTGGAATTGCACCAATTGCAAAATTATTGGATGCGGGAGTAATTGTGGCTTTGGGTACCGATGGTGCAGCCAGCTCTAATAGATTAGACATATGGGAGGCTGGTAAATTTGCTGGATTATTACAAAAAGGAATTAATCATAATCCAATGATTTTGCCCGCCAAACAAGTAATAAAAATGATGACCATTAATGGAATGAAAGCTTTGGGATTGGATAATTTAAAAAATAAAACAATAAGTGAAATTGAAAAAGAAATAGAAGATAATAATTTTGATTATTTGTATCATCTTCAGTCACGAGATTTGGACTTCCAATAATTTAGAATTCTGCTATAGTTTTAGTATAATAAAAATAATATTAAAAAATATGGAAGACGAAGAAAAAAAATGTGCTTGTGGTATGGTGTTAACAGAAAAAACAGTATGTACTTGCCACCCAGAAGTATGTATCAATTGCTGTCCATGTGAACCAGATTGTACTTGTGGTTGTCAAGAAAAAAGGGATTCTGTTGAAGACGAAGAAGACGATGTTTCTGATGATGTCGAAGAAGGGGAAGGTGGTAATGAAGAAGAGGAGGAGGAAGAAGATACAGATGCAGACTCTGAAGAAGTATAATAATATAGATAAAATTAAGACCGATCCTCTTCTGCCAGTTGGCGGACGGCGGACCGGTTTTTTTATTGATAAAAGCACTGAAAAATGCTAATTTAGCAATATGAACAAAGATTTAAAAAATAAGTATTTTTTATTAAGACACGGAAAAAACATTCATCAAACAGAAAAAAAAGACATTGTTTATGGCTATCCAGACGACACACCTCCTTGTGTATTAATAGAAGATGGTATTGAAGAAGCTCAAAAAGCGGGAGAAGCGTTAAAAGATAAAAATATTGATGTGATTTTTTGTTCAGATGTTTATCGAACCAAACAAACCGCGGGAATTGTAGCAGATGTGATTAGTTTTGATAAAAATAAAATAATTTATGACGAAAGATTGAGAGATATTAATTGGGGAATTTTTTCCGGAAAAAACAAAAAAGAAGCATGGGATTTTTATGGAAATGATATGTTAAGAAAATTTGAAGAGCCAGTACCCGAAGGAGAAAGCTGGAATCATTGCCAAGAAAGAATGGCAGCGGTTTTAAACGATTTGGAAGATAAGTTTGAGAATAAAAATATTTTAATTGTTTCGCATGGAGACCCTTTATGGTTGTTGGAATGCACTATGCGCGGGATTGCTCCCAAAGATTCTATTATAGATAATGAAAGAGAAATTTTAACTACTGGAGAAATTAGAGAAATATGACGAACGAAGAAAAAACATTAGATTTTTGGAAAGAAAAAAACATTTTCCATAAATCAATTGAGAATAGAAAAAATGCTCCCTTTTATAGTTTTTATGATGGGCCGCCTTTTGCTACCGGAAAACCTCACTATGGGCATATTTTAGGAACCACTTTAAAAGATAGTGTTTTGAGATATTGGACTATGAAGGGTTATCAAGTTCCCAGGCGTGTAGGCTGGGATTGTCACGGTTTGCCGATTGAAAATTTGATTGAAAAAGAAATGGGCGTCAAAAATAAAAAAGAGATTGAAGAAATGGGTATTCAAAAATTTAATGATGCTTGTCGCGTTTCGGTTTTTACTTGCGTGTCTGATTTTGAAGAAACCCTACAAAGAGTGGGGCGTTGGGCGGACTATGAAGATGCTTATGCTACTTTGGAAAATAATTATATTGAATCTGTGTGGTGGGTATTAAAGCAGTTATGGAATAAAGATTTAGTAAAAAAGAATTACAGGGTTTCGCCTTATTGTCCTCGTTGCGGAACAACTTTGGCTAATTTTGAAGTTAACCAAGGCTACAAAGAAACCAAAGATATGTCTCTTTATGTGAAGTTTAAAATTAAGGATGCTCGATTTGAAGGAGTTAGTTTTTTGGTTTGGACAACTACTCCTTGGACTCTGCCAGGTAATGTGGCTTTAGCTGTTAATGCAGAAATGGATTATTGTGTTATTGAAAATGACGAAGAAAAATACATTTTAGCCAAAGAAAGATTATCAATAATCGAAGGAGAGTATAATGTAATTAATCAATTAAAAGGTAAAGATTTGGTGGGTATAAAATATGAACCGATGTTTTCCTATTTAAAAGATTTGGAATTAGAAAATATTGATAAGGCTTTTCAAGTTTTGTCCGGAGAATTTGTGACAGCTGAAGATGGCACGGGAATAGTACATATTAATCCTATGCATGGAGAAGAAGATTCTGCCCTTGGGCAAAAATGTAATTTACCTACCTATCATTTAGTAAACGAATTAGGCGAATTTAAAAATGAAGCCAATGAATTAAAAGGGTTGTCAACGAAAGATGCAAACAAAAAAATAACAGACGAGTTAAAAGAATTAAATATTGTTTACAAGCAAGAATTAATAACGCACGATTATCCGCATTGCTGGAGGTGTGATTCGCCATTATTATATTATGCTATAGAAAGTTGGTATATTTTGGTAACAAAAATAAAAGAACAAATGATTGCCAATAACGAAAAGATTCATTGGGTACCTGGACATATCAAAGAGGGACGATTTGGTAAATGGATTGAAGGAGCCAGAGATTGGGATTTTGTTAGAAATAGATTTTGGGGAGCTCCAATTCCGATTTGGGAATGTGACAATTGTAAAGAAAAAATTTGCATAGGTAGTATTGAAGAATTAAACAAAGCAACAGTTGAAAAAAACAATTTAAAAGATTTGCATCGTCCTTATATTGATGAAATAAAATTAAAATGTGAAAAATGCGGAAATGAAATGAGTAGGATTTCCGGAGTTTTTGATTGTTGGTTTGAATCGGGTTCTATGCCTTATGCTCAATGGCACTATCCTTTTGAGAATAAGGAGTTGGTAGAAAAAACCTATCCAGCTGATTTTATTGCCGAAGGGTTGGATCAAACCAGGGGTTGGTTTTATACTCTGCATGTTTTGGCTACAGCCTTAACTTTGGATGATATTGGTTTGGGAAAAAATAAGCCAGCTTTTAAAAATGTAATTGTAAATGGGTTGGTTTTAGATGATAGAGGTAGAAAGCTTTCAAAGAAATTAAAAAATTATCCAGACCCGCAAGTTGTTTTTGATAAATATGGAGCAGATGCTTTGCGATATTTTTTATTAGCTTCGACCAATATTGGAGAAGAATATCGTTTTTCTGAAGATAAAGTAAAAGAGGTGTGGCGTAAGGTGATTGCAGGACTAAGCAATTGCTATGCTTTTTATGAAACTTATAAAGGAGATGTTAAACCAGCTGAGGGAAGAGATTCGGAAAATATTTTAGACAAGTGGATTATTTCCAAGTTGGAGAATTTAAACAAAGAAGTAGACAAATGGATGGGTAAATATGAACTAACTAAAGCGACCAGATTATTCGGAGATTTTATTGATGATTTTTCCAATTGGCACATTCGACGTTCTAGGCGTAGATTTCAAAAACCGGAAACAAAAACAGAAAAAGAAGAAGCTGTTGCGGTTTTGCATTTTGTGTTATTGAAATTGATAAAATTAATGGCACCGTTTACTCCTTTTATCAGCGAAGAAATTTATCAAAAATTAAAAAATAGTAATGATATGGAGAGTGTACATCTTTGCGATTATCCGACAGTAGATGAAACAGCTATTGACTTAGTATTAGAAAAAGAAATGGATGATATTAGAAATATCGTAAATTTAGCTTTGGCTGAGAGGCAAGTTCTGGCCATGAAAGTGCGACAGCCGCTAATGGAATTGAAAGTAAAAAATAAAGATTTAAATCAAGATTTATTTGCATTAATAGAAGACGAGATAAACGTAAAAAAAGTAAATTGTGATCCATTAATAGAAAAAGAAATTTGGTTAAATTCGGAAATTACTCCCGAACTAAAGGAAGAAGGGGAAGTGAGAGAAATTATTAGACAAATACAACAAATGAGAAAAGATTTGAAATTAAGTCCGGCAGACAAGATAAATATAGGCTATCAAAAATCGGATTTTTTTGATAAGATATTATTAGATAATAAACAATATATTCTCAAAGAAGTTTTAGCTGAAGATTTTGTTGCTGAAGAAAGATTTGGCAATGAAAAAGAAATAGACATTAATGGTAATAAAATTATTTTGGGAATAAAGATATTATAAAATCATGGCATTACCAATTGAGAGACCATCAGCGAAATCTAATTTTAGTGCTTCACAAATGGGAAAAGAAAGGGTAGGTAAATATGGGCAGGATTTAAGTAGAAATAATTTAGCTGCAGAAAGAGATAGTTTGTTTAAAAATAACGAGAATACAAATAGACCTAGAGGGACATCTCAGGATCCGACTTCAAGAATAAACAGTAGAGCAAAAGAAACAATTAATTATGTCAAAATGCCCAGCAGAGAAGAGCAGGTAGGGGCTCCAAAAACAGGACCCGAGTCTTATAGGGTTGGAAAATATGAAATCCCTCAAAGAAATTCAGTTTTTAAAAATGGTTATGCTCGGATAAGAGATGTAATGAAGAAAATAACTGGCAATGCAGAAGTCAATCGTACGGAAAAAAACTTTATGAATATTAAAAATATAAAAGCCAAAGAAAGACTTAACAAAGAATACGAAAACTTTTTGGAAAAGCATAAGGGTGGGACTTTTATAAAAGAAAAAGATGTTCAAAAAGAAATAAGAGACATGAACATAAAAGAAGTATATATGTCGGGAACGGAAAGAATCATAAAAGAAAAGTTTGAAGATAAATTAAAAGAATTATAATTATAAAATGAAATTTAACAAAAAGATTTTTATTATTATTAGCTTGATTGCGTTGGTGGGGGTTGCAGCTTTTTATTGGCAAAATTTATCTTATTCAAAACAAGCTTTAAAATTGGAAATTTTGGGACCAGACAAGGCTGATATGGGACAAAGCTTGGAATATACGGTAAAATTTAAAAATAACGGAGAGGTTAGATTAACTAATCCAGATTTGTTTTTTCAGTTTCCGGATGGTGCACTCTTGGAAGATAATCAACAAAAAGTAATGCATTTGGATTCAGAAGATTTAGGCGGAGATATTTATCCGGGAGAAGAAAGATCTTTTAAATTTAGCACTCGACTTTTGGGAAAAGAAAATGAAACCAAGCAGATGATGGCCAGAATGAGTTTTCAGCCCGCTGGATTAAAAACTACTAACGAAGTTAAAACTACTTTTACTACTATTTTAGGTAAGGTGCCGATTAATTTATTGATTGAAATGTCAGACCAGGCTGCGGCTGGTAAAGCTTTAACTATTAGAATTAATTATTCTTCTAATGTGCCATATCCTTTAAGAGATTTGACCTGTAAGATGGATTTGCCGACGGATTTTACTTTACAATATTCTAATCCCAAAGGATTGGATAATCAATGGGATATACCAATTTTAAATGAAGCAGGTGCTGGTAGAATAGAATTATCAGGAATTTTAAATGGACAAGCTAACGATCAAAAGGTTTTTAAAGCACAGATTGGAATTTGGCAGAATGGTAGCTTTATTGTATTGAAAGATACGGTCAGGGGAGTGCAAATTATCGCTCCATCAGTTTATATAACGCAAAAAATAAATAATAGCGATACTTATGTTGCAAGTAGTGGAGATCAACTTCATTATGAAATAAATTTTTTGAATACAGGAACGCAGCCTATGCAAAATTTGGTTTTGATCAGTCGACTGAATAGTTCCAATATTGACCTGAACTCTATCAAGGTTCCGGAAGGTTCTTATCAACAAGGAGATAATTCTATTATTTGGGATAGTTCTAAAATTCCGGAGTTGCAATACCTGGACGTTGGGCAACAAGGTAAGGTAGAGTTTTGGGTAGATCTTAATAATCGATGGATGATGAAAAGTTTGGCTGATAAAAATCCAGTTATAACAAACAGAGTGACTATCGGTTCAACCAATCAGTCCTTTTTAACTAAAATAAATTCTTCACTAGTAGTTGAACAAAAAATTTATAATATTAATCAGTATTTTACTAACTCTGGACCATATCCATTAGAAATAGGTAGAAAAACTTATTTAACCGTAGAATGGAAAGCTAAAAATTATTATAATGATATTGAGGGAGCTCAAATGAGAGCTGTATTATCGCCTAATGTTAGTTTTGAAAATCAAATTTGGCCAAGCGAGGCAAAAATAACTTATGATGAAAATACCCGAGAAGTGTTTTGTGATATTGGTAGTTTGCCAGCTGGAACAGGACTGTTAAACGATTCAATAATTTGCGCTTTTCAAGTTTCAGTAATACCCGAATTAGCGGAAGACACTTTGATTGTAGGTAGTGTACAAATAACGGGCAATGATCAATGGACAGGCAAGCAATTGCAATCAGTAACCGAACCAATCTACGCATTAACTGTAATACAATAATCAAAGCATGGGCATTCAAGATAAGGGGCGTTTATTTAAGGGATTGGCCGTATTAATTGTTTTTGGTTTTTCTGTTTTAATGCCGATTCTTATTTCTAATGAATTGAGAAAATCAGGCATGAATCTTTTGATTAGGCAAGATTTGGAAACAATTAGCAATTGGGGGTTTTTGTATAAAATTAATAAAGGAGACTATAAGGGGTTGGAATTTTATTTTGAAATAGTAAAGAAAAAAAAAGACATTCAAGACAAGGGAGGCAGTGTGGAAATTTTTGTTAGCAAAGACGGAGAAAAATATTGTGCAAAAGTAATGATTTTTTCTAAAGACTTATGGTGTATTGATAGTCATGGTTATTCGGGAAAAATAACAAATAATTGTTATTCGGAAAGTTTTTATTGTAAATAATCTATTGGTATTTTTATATTTATTACAACTTTTGATAAAGCTGCTTTTTTAATTTGTCTTTATTGAATAAAGCTAATTCATGGTTCGAAGTTTTATTTGGGCGGTTGCGAAAGGCGGGAAATGTGCTAAAATCAAGCTAAAGATCAATAAAAAACTATATTTAAAGATATGGAAGAAAATTTAGATAAAATTGTTTCGTTTTGCAAAAGAAAGGGTTTTGTTTTTCAGTCATCGGAAATTTATGGTGGTTTTGCCGCAGTTTATGATTATGGACATTATGGTAATTTACTTAAAAATAATATTCGTGATGCTTGGTTGAAGCACATGGTACAATTAAGGAGAGATGTTGTTAGTTTGGATTCTGCGATTTTTATGCATCCTACCACATGGGAAGCTTCTGGACACATAGATAGTTTTGATGATCCACAGATAGATTGTAAAAAATGTAAAAATCGTATGCGAGCTGATCACGTACTGGAGTTATTTGGTATTGATGCAGACAAAGCTTCTTTGGATTTTGTTAATATTGAATTGAGCAAATTAAGAGAGTTGGGTAAATTAAAATGTCAATCTTGTGGGTCAACCGATTTAACTGAAGCTAAAAGATTTTCTTTAATGGTAAAATCTAATCTGGGCTCACCAACTGATTCTTTGAACGAGGCGGAAGTGGTTTATTTGCGCCCAGAAACTTGTGGGGGTATTTATTTGAACTATAAAAATATATTAGATTCCTTGCGCATAAAAATACCTTTTGGTATTGCTCAAATAGGTAAGGCTTTTCGAAATGAAATCGTGGCGCGTCAGTTTATTTTTAGAACTCGAGAATTTGAACAAATGGAGATGCAGTATTTTTTACGACCAGAAGAAATGAAACAAAAATACGAAGAATGGCGAGAGACGCGTTTTAAATGGTATTTGAATTATGGGATTGAAGAAAAAGATATTCGATGGCATAAGCACGAAAAATTAGCTCATTATGCTTCAGAAGCTTATGACATTGAGTATAATTACAAATTTCTTAATGGTTTTAAAGAAGTAGAAGGAATTCATGCCCGTGGCGATTGGGATTTAACTCAGCACGCAAAATTTTCTGGAACAGATTTATCCTATTTTGATGAAAAAACAGGAGAAAAGTTTATTCCGCATATAATGGAAACATCGGCTGGATTAAATAGAATGTTTCTTATGTTTTTGGATAAAGCTTATAGTGAAGAAGAAGTAAATGGAGAAACAAGAGTTGTTTTAAAATTAGACAAACGATTAGCTCCCATTAAAATTGCTATTTTTCCGCTAGCCAAAAATAAACAACCTTTAGTAGACAAAGCCAAGGAGGTGTTTGATATGTTAGCTGTTAATTTTATGTGTGAATTTGATGATAGTGGTAATATTGGAAAAAGTTATCGACGTCAGGACGAAATAGGTACACCTTATTGCGTGACTATTGATTTTGATACTATTGAAAAAGAAGAAAACACGGTAACAGTTAGAGATAGAGACACTATGAATCAAGAGAGAGTGGCAATTTCAGAACTTTCAAGCTATTTTATAAAGAAATTTACTATATAAAAATAACGTTTTTTTAAAGTTATTTTACAAATCAAGCTTGGATAAATATAAATTAATCTAGCAAAATAAAAATATGATTAATAGATTTCCTTTTACGTTTAGAGTCATTCTTCCTGTGGTTGGGTGGGGATTTTTATGTAGTTTTTTTGCATATGTTTTAATTATGACAACTGCCGGGTTTAATGATAAACAGGGTTATTTTTTCTCGCTTTTTGTTTTTGTGTTATTAATAATTATTGCTTTGGTAACAGTTATTTTATCTGGTACGTCTTTTTTAAGTTCGCATGAAGCTAAAAGTCTTAATGAAAACATTGTTGGTCGAGAAGTACGTCAAGATTTAAAATTGGAGCAAGCTAAGGAAACTTTTTATTCCTTGGTTCATTTTTGTAGGAATATATTCACTTCCATAATTTGGGGAGGTCTTTTATTGTCGGTAATTATAACAGTAGTTATGAATATTTGGCAAAAAATAGACTTACAGAGTAGTTTAATAATTTTGTCTGGTGGCGTAATTGCAACTGTCTTATTGGCTGTATTTTCTTCTTTTTTTTCTGAACAAGTAACTTTTTTACCAATTAAAGCCTGTCGAAAAAAAATAGCAGAAGAAGAGGGTATTGTTCCTGATATTAATTTTGATAGCATTGGTTCGAAGTTTTATTTTTTATTTTTGTTTCCAATCCTTACAACCATTATAGTTTTAGTTTGTGTTTTTCCTTTTAGTCCCAATATCGCTCTTTTGTCGGTAATTGGCATTGTTATGGTTTTGATAATTGATAGGGTTTTGTTTGTTTATATCTCTAAGTCTTTTTTTGAAGCGGATGGTTTTATTAAAGGAGTAGCTAATGGAGAAAGAAATATTTTTACTACAGGAAGTGTAGATAAAGAGTTTGTTAATTTGATAGACAATCTAAATCAAGCCAGTAAAGAGTTGGAGGAATCTAGAAAAGAATCAGAAAGAACTAAGAAACAAATGGAAAATAGAGTGGATGAACTGGAAAAGTTTTTTGATTTAACTGTAAATAGAGAAATCAAAATGGTTGATTTAAAAAAAGAAATAAAAAGATTAGAAGAAAAACAAAAAACTGCAAGAAAAAAAATTAATTCTTTTTCAGTTAAGAGTAAAAAAAAGAGCAAAGATACTTTTTCTAAAATCGCTGAAGTCAAAATAGATGAAATCAAAAAAGAACTATAAAAAGATAGTCTTAAAAAACGGACTAAGAATAATCACTATACCACAAAAAGAAACAAGAGCTGTGACTATACTGGTTTTGGTTGGGACTGGTTCAAAATACGAAACTAAGGAAATCTCTGGCATCTCTCACTTTGTGGAGCATATGTTTTTTAAGGGAACAGCCAAAAGAAAAAACACTAAAGAAATAGCGGATTTTTTAGATAAATTGGGTGGAGAGTATGATGGCTTTACGGGCGAAGAATACACTGGCTATTCGGCTAAAATTGATGCAATTCATTTTGATAAAGCCTTGGATTGGATTTCAGATATTTTTTTAAATTCAAAATTATCCGAAGTTGATATAGAAAAAGAAAGAGGGGTTATTATTGAAGAGATAAAAATGCATCAAGATAATGCAATGAGGCATATTCACCAAGTTTGGTCAGAATTGCTTTATGGCGATCAGCCGGCAGGTTGGAATTTGGCTGGAAGCAAAGAAAGTGTTTCTAAAATTAATAGAGTTGATATGTTGCGATATCTTAATTCGCAATATGTGGCTAAAAATACGGTAATTTGTGTAGCCGGCAGTATTAATGAAAAGGAAGTTGTAAAAAAGGTAGAAAAATATTTTGCAAAAATCAAAACAAGTGATTCAAAAAAACAGCTAGACGTAATAGATTTTCAAGATAGTCCCCAAATAAAATTGCATTATAAAGACGTCGAGCAGTCTAATTTAATTTTGGGCGTACGAAGTTATAATGCTTTTCATTCAGATAGATATGCCTTGCGCTTATTGGCAATAATTCTTGGTGGAACAATGGGTTCGCGTCTATCAGTCGAAGTGCGAGAAAAAATGGGAGCTGCTTATTATGTAGCAACGCATAGTGAAGACGATACTAATACCGGATATTTTGCTACTTTTGCTGGAGTAGATGATACAAAATTAGAAAAAGTTATTACAGTGATTTTAAAAGAATATAAAAGAGTTGCAAAAGAAAAAATTAGCGCTGAAGAACTTAAAAAAGCTAAAGATTATATTAAAGGAAGAATAGTTTTAGGATTAGAATCTTCAGATGCTAAAGCTTCTTTTTATGCTAACCAAGAGTTGTTAAAAAACAATATTCTTTCTCAAGAAGAGATTTTTGAAAAAATTGACAAAGTAACAACAAAAGATATACAAAGAGTAGCGCAAGATATTTTTAAAACCAATAGGTTAAATTTGGCTATGATAACTAGATTTAAAGAAGAAAATAATTTTAAAAAATTATTAAAAATATGAAACAAAATATATTAAAAATAGACATTTCCTGGGCAGCCCTTTTAAAGGTTTCTTTGGCAGTTGTCTTATTTTATACATTGTTTTTAATTGAAAATATTATGGTTGTGGTTTTGTCAGCTTTAATATTGTCAATTATTTTTAATCCGCTTATTTCTTTTTTAGCCAAAAGAAAAATACCAAGAGCAGTAGCGGCTGTTTTGGTTTATGCGGCTGTTTTATTTATTTTTAGTTTCATTATTTATATTATCGCGCCGCCGATTATTACCGAAGTGGTTAATTTTTCACAAAATTATTCTCGGTATTTCACCAATTATGCTGACAAGATTTTTTCACTAACCGGAGTTAATATTTTTGATTTAAACAGTATTTTAAATGCTAACACAACAATTAATGATAATCTACTTAATCTTTCCAAAAATTTGTTGGATTTTGTGACTTCTTTTGTTGGGGGAATATTTTCTGTAATCACAATGTTTGGTTTGGCTTTTTTCTTGTCCGTCGAAGCAGATGACATAAATAAAATAATCAGATCTTTTTCTCCCAAGGGATTAGAAGAGGATGCATTAAAGGCTTGGAAAAAAAGCCAAGATCAAGTTATGGGATGGTTTGGAAGTAGAATTCTTACTTCATTGGCAGTGGGTATTTTAACTTTTATTATTTGTTTATTTTTAAAAATAAAGTTTGCAGCCTCTTTAGGATTTTTGGCAACTATTCTTAATCTCGTTCCTTTGGTGGGTCCAATTTTAACAGCTTTAGTTATTTTTTCTTTGGGATTATTAAATTCTTTTCCAATTGCTTTTTTGGCGGTTATTTTATTCGTTGTTGTTCAATTGATTGAAAGTAATATTTTAACACCAATGGTAACTAAGCAAATAATTGGTATTCCAAATTTTTTGGTATTGATTTCTATTTTAATTGGAGGTCAGTTGATGGGAATAATAGGAGCAGTCTTGGCTATTCCTTTGTTTGCGGTATTGTATGAAACTGTGAAAAATTATTTTATTTATAAAAAAAATCAAGAATAAACTAAAAAATGAAAAAAGTATTTATAACAACAGCTATTGATTATGTTAACGGGTCGCCTCATATCGGTCATGCTATGGAAAAAATTCAAGCAGACGTATTGGCGAGATATCATCGATCTTTAGGGGATGATGTGTATTTTTTATATGGTACTGATGAAAATAGTTTAAAAAATGTTCAAACTGCTGAAAAAGAAGGAATTTTGGTTAAAGACTTGGTAGATAAAAATTTTCAAAAGTTTTATGCCATGAAAGAAGCTTTAAATCTGTCTCTTGATGATTTTATTCGAACTACAGAAGAGAGACATATTGTTGGTGTGCAAAAATTATGGGAAGCTTGCTCGCAAGATATTTATAAAAAGAAATATAAGGGACTTTATTGCGTGGGGTGCGAAGAGTTTTATAAAGAAGAAGAATTAACTGAAGATGGTCTTTGTCCAGAACATAGAGTTAAACCGGAATTAATAGAAGAAGAAAATTATTTTTTTAAATTAACTAATTACGCAGATAAGATTAAAAAAATTATAGAAACCGATGAATTGAAAATAATTCCTCAGTCTAGAAAAAACGAATATTTGAGTTTTATTAATTCTGGATTACAAGATTTTTGTATTTCTCGTTCTGCGGAACGAGCTAAAGGATGGGGGATTGATGTGCCTGGAGACAAGACTCAAAAAGTTTGGGTATGGTTTGATGCTTTGGTTAATTATATTACTGCTTTAGGTTATGGTAGTGCAAATGAAATTAAATTTAATGAATTTTGGCAAGGAGATGGTGCACGCTTGCATGTTGTGGGTAAAGGAATTACCAGATTTCATGTTATTTACTGGCCAGCTATGTTATTGTCCGCAAAGTTAAATTTGCCGAAAGTAGTTTTTAGTCATGGCTACATTACTGTAGATGGGCAAAAAATGTCAAAATCTATTGGTAACGTGATTAGTCCTTTTGACTTGGTAGAAAAATATGGCACAGATGCGGTAAGATATTTTCTTTTAAGAGAAATACCAGCTATGGGAGACGGAGACTTTAGCTATGAAAAAATGGAAAAAAGATATAATTCCGATTTGGCTAGTGGATTGGGAAATCTTTTTGCAAGGACACTCGCTATGATAGAAAAAGCAGGATTAAATAAAGACTTCGCAATAGAACCTAATGAGTATACAAAAAAAGAAGTGGCTGATGTAAGGTTGAGTTATGCTGATAATTTTATTAATTTAAACGAAACTTTGGCGGAAATATGGAAATTGGTTGCTTCTTGTGATAAATATATTGATCAAGAAAAGCCCTGGTCTATTACAGACGAACAAAAACAAAAACAAATATTTTCTAATTTGCTTTATGTTTTAAAGAATATAGCGGAAATGATTAATCCGTTTTTACCGCAAACAGCAGAAAAAATGTTTTTAGGTTTAAATGAAAAACAAGGTGTTTTTAATATTATAAAGGGGGAGTCTTTGTTCCCCAGAATTTAAAATGATTGACACTCATGCTCATCTTGATTTTGCTGATTTTGATTTAGATCGTGATAGTCTTATCAAAAAATGCGCAAGAGACGGTATTACAATAATTAATCCTGGGACGGATTTTACTACATCTAAAAATGCGGTTGATTTAGCACAAGATTATGAAAATATTTATGCTTCTGTTGGCCTTCATCCCGAAAATATAGAATATTCTTTTTCGAAAAAAAGAGATGTAATTTTGGAAAAAGATTTTGATTTTAAAAAATATTATGAACTGGCAAAATCTAAAAAAGTATTAGCCATCGGAGAAGCTGGTCTTGATTTTTGGAAACAACCCAAGGGAATTGAAAAAAGAAAAACATTCCAGTCTAAACAAAAGGAGATTTTTTTAAAGCAAATTGATCTAGCAGAAGATCTTAATTTGCCCTTGATTATTCATTGTCGCAATGCTTTTGATGAATTATTTGATATTTTAAAACAAAGAAAAACAAGAGGAGTGATTCATTGTTTTACTGGAAATTTGGAGCAATCTCAAAGATTTTTGGATTTGGGATATTATTTAGGGATTAATGGAATTATTTTTAAGTTGGATTTGACTGATGTAATTAAGGTTTGTCCAATGGAAAGAATTTTATTAGAAACTGATTGTCCATTTTTGTCTCCGCCTGGATTTGAACAAAGAAACAGTCCATTGGCCTTGCCCATAATTGCATCGAAGATTGCTGATGTTAAAAATATGACTATTAATGATGTTGTGCAAGTTACGGAAATTAACGCAAAAAACCTTTTTAATTGTTGACAAAATTTATAATTTATCGTATTTTTCAAAAAGGATCTTTATGCATAAAAAAGGAAAGAACAATGGAAAGAACAAAAGCCCTGGTCTGAAAAAAAGAACAAGCGGACACGAAGACGGATGCCGAATACGTACTTTGGGTCAGCAATCCTCATTTAGGCAAAAAAACAAAAAATAAAACCGCAACAGTGCGGCCTTTTATTTTTTAAGTCAGCGTGTTATTCTTAAATAAAATTATGGAACTAATATATATAATAATTAGAAAAATTATTTTTGCAGGAATTTTGGCCTATTCTATTTATGAGGTGGGTCTTTTTAGTAAAATTTTGATTCAAAAATATATTACCAAAAAGAAGATAGATGACGACAAGTATTATTGGATTCTTGTTTTTGGAGCTATAGGTGTTGGAATCTTAGGAGGCTTAATAATTTAGGTAATTTATGAAATACGAACCGCAAAAAATAGAAAAGAAGTGGCAAGATTACTGGAAAGAAAACAAAACTTATAAAACAAACGAGGACGGAGATGCAAAATTTTATTGTTTGGATATGTTTCCTTATCCGTCAGGAGTTGGTCTGCATGTTGGACATTTTAAGGGTTATGTTGCCACTGACATTATTTCACGCACAAAAAGAATGCAAGGTTTTGACGTATTGCATCCTATGGGTTGGGATGCTTTTGGTTTGCCTGCGGAAAATTATGCCATTAAAACCGGTATTCATCCAGAAATAACTACGGAAAAAAATATCGAAAATATTAAAAACCAAATGAAGATTGTTGGGTTAAGTTATGATTGGGAAAGAGAAATAAACAGCACGAATCCAGATTATTACAAATGGACGCAATGGATTTTTTTAAAGCTTTACGAAAAAGGTTTGGCTTACAAAAAATTATTGCCAATCAATTGGTGTCCTTCTTGTAAGACTGGATTGGCAAATGAAGAAGTGGTGGATGGCAAGTGTGAAAGATGCGGCGCGGAAAC
This sequence comes from Patescibacteria group bacterium UBA6220, assembly GCA_002421745.1. Lineage (GTDB taxonomy): Bacteria > Patescibacteriota > Minisyncoccia > Minisyncoccales > Minisyncoccaceae > UBA6220. Next base: position 119,028 of record DISC01000003.1, read on the forward strand.
TACAAAAAAAGAAATAGAGCAATGGGTTTTAAAAATTACTGATTATGCTGATAAATTATTAGATGATTTGGAATATCTTGATTGGCCAGAAAAGATAAAAGAAATGCAAAAAAATTGGATTGGACGAAGCGAGGGGTGGGAATTGGTTTTTCCATTAAGAGGGGAGTTGGAGCAAATTAAAGTTTTTACTACTAGAATCGATACATTATTTGGTTGTACTTATATGGTTTTGGCTCCAGAACATCCGATTTTGGAAAAATTATCAGATAAAATCGAAAACAAAAAAGAAATAAATGATTATATAGTTAAAGCAAAAAACAAAAGCGATAGAGATAGAATAAGCGAAGTAAAAGATAAAAGCGGAGTGGAAATAAAAGGATTAATGGCTATTAATCCAATCAATCAACAAGAAATTAAAATTTTTGTAGCTGATTATGTTTTGGGCCATTATGGTACGGGTGCGGTTATGGCAGTGCCGGCTCATGATGTTCGAGATTTTGATTTTGCGAAAAAATATGGATTACCGATTGTATATGTTATTAAGCCGATAGAAACCCAACTAAAAGAGGATGAAGCTTTTGTGGAAGATGGTGTGCTTTTTGATTCAGCTGAATTTGATAAGCTTACTTCTTTTGAGGCTAGAGAAAAAATTGGAGAAAAATTAAAAAAAGAAAATAAAGCAGAAAAGAAAATTAATTATAAATTGCGGGATTGGGTTTTTAGTCGACAACGTTATTGGGGAGAGCCAATTCCAATTATAATTTGTGAAAAATGTGGACTAGTTGCTTTGGAAGAAAAAGACTTACCCCTAAAATTACCATATGTGGAAAAGTATGAGCCAACTGGTACGGGCGAGTCGCCTTTGGCGGCTATCGAAGAATGGGTAAATGTTAAGTGTCCTAAATGTGGAGGTTCGGCAAAGAGAGAGACTAATACTATGCCTCAATGGGCCGGTAGTTGTTGGTATTATTTGCGATTTCTTGATCCTCAAAATAATAAAGAATTAGTAAATAAAGATAAAGAAAAAAAATGGATGCCTGTTGATTTGTATGTTGGTGGAGCTGAGCACGCTGTTTTGCATTTATTGTATTCCAGATTTTGGCATAAATTTTTATTTGATATTGGAGTTATTTCAACTAATGAGCCATTCCAAAAATTAAGAAACGTAGGCTTGATTTTATCTTTTGATGGTCAAAAAATGTCCAAGTCCAAAGGTAACGTTGTCTCTCCCAATGAAATCGTTAATGAATTTGGCGCCGATACACTAAGACTCTATGAAATGTTTATGGGGCCCTTTGATCAAGCGATTGCTTGGAACCCCCAAGGAGTAAAGGGTGTGTTTAGATTTTTAAATAAAGCCTGGGATTTGATTCTGGAATCCAAAGACAATAAAGAAAGCAGCGAAGAAATTATTTCAGAGACAAACAAGTTGATCAAAAAAATAAGCGAAGATTTGGAAAAAATGAAATTTAATACTTGCGTAGCTTTTTTTATGGAATATATTAATTTTGTTTTTGAGCATAAAAAAGATTGGGGAAACAAAGAAATAGAAAAAATGTTAAAAATCTTTTCTCCATTTGCTCCACATTTTTGCGAAGAATTATGGAGTGAATTGAGACACAATAAAAGTATTACTTGTGAACCCTGGCCGAATGCGGACGAATCAAAGATTATAAAAGAAAAAATTGTTATCGTTGTGCAAGTTAATGGCCGAGTGCGAGATAAGATAGAATTAAATCACAGCCCGGAAAAACAAGAATTAATTGAATTATGTCGACAAAAAGAAAAGGTAAAACAATGGATAGAAGGTAAGGAAATAAAAGACGCAATTGTTGTAGAAAATAAAATAATCAATCTCTTAACTGATTAAAATAAGCTTATGTGCGGAATAGTTGCTTACATTGGGTCTAAAAAGGCGTTACCTGTAGTTTTGTCGGGATTAAAACGCTTGGAATATCGTGGCTACGATAGCTATGGATTTTGCGCTTTAAATGGTTTACCTTTTTTATATAAAGACATTGGCAAAATCTCAGAGAATAAAGATAATTTTGAAAATGTTAACGGGAATGTAGCTATTGGACATACACGTTGGGCAACTACTGGAGAGGTTACTAGAGAAAACGCCCATCCTCATTTAGACTGCATGGATGAAATTTTTGTGGTGCACAACGGTATTGTGGAAAACTATAAAGAGTTAAAGCAAAAATTGATTCAAGAAGGTCACAAATTTAAATCAGAAACAGATACGGAAGTAATCGCTCATTTGATTGAAAAATATTTTGAAGATAATTTGGAAATGGCTACAAAAAAAGCTTTAAAAGATATTCGGGGTACTTATGGTTTGGCAGTTATTTCTACTCGTGATCCGGAAAAATTAGTTGTGGCAAGAATGTCATCACCTTTAATTATTGGAGTTGGAGAAAATGAATTTATTGTTGCTTCTGACCCATCAGCAATTATTACGCGAACCAGACAAGTTATTAATTTGGATGATGGAGAGATAGCGGTTTTAACTAAAGATGGATTCACGATTACCAAAGAAGAAAAAGAATTGAAAAAAACAATCGAAATTATTGATTGGGATATTGAACAAGCCGAAAAGGGTGGCTATGAACATTTTATGTTGAAAGAAATAATGGAAGAACCAAACACTATTGAAGATGCAATGCGTGGAAGATTGGTTTTGGAAGATGGTAATGTAAAATTGGGTGGATTATTTTCTGTTGAATCGGAATTAAGAGAAATAAATAATTTGCTATTAATAGGATGCGGCACGGCAAATTATGCTTGTAAAATTGGAGAGTATATGTTGGAGGAATATGCCAATATTCCCAGTGAGGTTGATTTTGGTTCGGAGTTTAGATATAGAAAGCCGATTGTTAATAAAAATACAGGTGCGATTTTTGTTTCTCAGTCAGGAGAGACTGCTGATACCTTGGCAGCTCTACGCGAAATGAAAGAAAAAGATATTTTAACCTTAGGAGTAACTAATGTGGTTGGTTCGTCTCAGGCAAGGGAAAGCGTGGCCGGAGTATATACTCGTTCTGGTCCTGAAATTGCTGTGGCTTCAACCAAGGCTTTTATTGGTCAATTGACTACTTTGGCAATGATTACAGTTTATTTGGGGCGTCAGCGTGATATGGCATTAATGATGGGCAAAAGAATTGTTTCCGAATTAATGGATTTACCAAAACAAGCACAAAGTATTTTAGATAAAGCTAAAGAAATAGAAGCTATTGCGGAAAAATACAAAGGTTATAAAAATTTTTGGTTTATCGGCCGCAAATATAATTATCCAATTGCTTTGGAAGGGGCATTAAAATTAAAAGAAGTTTCATATCTACATGCTGAAGGTGCAGCGGGTGGAGAATTAAAACACGGACCCTTAGCATTGATTGATGAAAATTGTCCAACTATTGCTATTTGCCCCAGCGATTCGGTTTATGAAAAAATGATTTCTAATATTGAAGAAGTAAAAGCCAGAAAAGGAAAGGTGATTGCGATTGCAACTGAAGGCAACGAAGAAATAAAAGAAATTGTTGATGATGTGATTTATATTCCTAAAACTTTGGAAATGTTGAGTCCGATTTTAATAGTTATTCCTTTGCATCTTTTTGCTTATTATATTGCTGTAAAGTTGGGGAGGCATGTCGACAAGCCAAAAAATTTGGCTAAGAGTGTTACGGTTGAATAAAAAACAATTTTAAATTGATAATAAAATAAAAAATGCCTATGGTTTAGTCTGTAGGCATTCTTTATTTTCAGTGATTTTTATAGTATAATTAGTTAACATTTAATAATAGAAAAAAGTATAAAAATCAATGAAAAAAAATATAAAATCAATAAAAAAGGACTATTCCGTGGTTATTGGCGGAGCAGCCGGACAGGGCAGTCGAAAAGCTGGTTTGATTATCGCTAAGCTTTTTAATAAATTAGGTTATAACATCTATATTTATGAAGAATATCAGTCTTTAATTAGGGGAGGTCATAATTTTTCTCAGATTACAGCCTCGGAAAAAGAAATAACCAATCGGAAAGAAAAAATCGATTTTCTTTTGGCGCTAGACAAGAAAACCATTCAGAAACACAAAAAAAATATAAATAAGGAGGGATTGCTATTTTTTAATAGTAATAAGATTGAAGAAAAGGGGGTGGGCATTGAGGCTGATAAAATAGTAAAAGAATCAGATGGATTGCCGATAATGGCAAACATTGCCTTGATTGCCGGTCTTGCAAAAACAATTGGTATTGATTGGAGTGTTTTAAAGAAAATATTAGAAGAAGAAATAGGAAAAGAATTGGAAAAAAACCTAAAAGTTGCGGAAAATTCTTTTCATAGCGTGTCCAGCTTATTAAAAATAGAAAAAACTAAAAATAACCCTAAGCTTTTGATGACTGGCAACGAAGCCATTGCTAGAGGTATGGCAAAGGCTGGTTTGGATATTTATTTTGCTTATCCCATGACGCCAGCTTCCAGTATTTTGCATTATTTTGCGGCTCATCAAAAAGAAACCAAAATAATCGCAGTCCAGTCTGAAAATGAAATAGCTGTGGCAAGTGAAGCTATTGGAGCAGCTTTTGCGGGCAAGCGTTCGGCCGTAGCCAGTTCGGGCGGAGGTTTTGCTTTAATGACGGAAACTATCAGTTTGGCGGCGCAAGCAGAAATACCTTTTATGGTAATTAACAGTCAAAGAATGGGTCCGGCGACAGGTGTCCCAACTTATGGTGGGCAAAGTGATTTGCTTTTCAGTCTTTGGGCCGGACACGGAGATTTTGAAAAATTCGTAGTTGCACCTTCGGATGCGGAAGAGTCTTTTTATTGGGCCGGCAAACTATTAAATTTATGTTGGCAATATCAGACACCATCTATTTTACTTACAGAAAAAGATATTTCAGAGGGAACTTTTTCTGTAAACAAGGAAGTTTTAAATAAAGTTAAAAAAGAAAAAGAATTATTGTGGACAGGTAAGGGGGATTACGAAAGATACAAAATTACTCCTAGCGGTATTTCACCCTTGGCTTATCCAGGAACGAAAAATGCAATTGTTAAAGCTAATAGTTATGAACATAACGAAAAAGGATATAGTGAAGAAGAAAGCAAAGAAATGATTGAAGCTATGCAAACTAAGCGTTTGACTAAGTTTAAATTAATGGAACAAGAGGTTGAGGCTTTGGAGTCAGTAAAGATTTATGGTAATAAAAAATCCAAAACAGCGGTGGTGGCTTGGGGATTGGGTGCGATTGCTGCAAGAACAGCTGTTGAGGCTTTGGGATTAAAATTAATTCAACCAATAGTTTTAGCTCCTTTTCCCAAAAAACAAATTAAAAAAGCCTTTAGTGGAATCGAAAAAGTAATTTGCGTGGAGGTTAATGCCTTGGGTCAGATGGCAATTTTGTTGGAGGGGCAAGGCATAAAAATAGATAAAAAGATTTTAAAATATGATTCGACACCGTTTTTAAGCGAAGAATTGGAAAAACAAATTAGATCGATAAAATAATTTTAAATTAAAATATAAAATGGAAAAAGAAAAATATAATTTAACTACTGATTGCGAAAATACTTGGTGTCCCGGTTGTGGCAATTTTGGAATTTTGTCAGCTTTTAAAATGGCTGTTACTGAAATGATTGCTAACGGCTTTCCCAAAGAAAAAATCGTAGTAGTGGGTGATATCGGATGTAATTCAAAAATTGCTGATTATCTTAATTTAAATAGTATTATTGGCTTACATGGTCGTTCTATTGCTACAGCTGAGGGAATAAAATTAGCGGACAGGGGATTAAAAGTTTTTGTGTTTGCCGGAGATGGCGCCTCTCTTGACGAGGGTGTTTCTCATTTGGTTCATGCTGCTAAAAGAAATTCCAACATTAAAGTTATTTTACATAACAATAGATTATTTGCTTTAACTACCGGACAATTTACTGCTGTCTCTCCGCAAGGAATGAAAACTGTATCTACGCCATTTGGTAATATCGAAGAGCCTATTAATCCCTTAAAATTAATGTTAGCTTCGAGGGCTTCTTTTATTGCCAGGAGTTATTCTGCAAAACTGGAACACTTAAAAAATATTATTTTGGAGGCAGACAAACACAAAGGATTTGCCTTTATTGAAGTATTGCAGCCATGTGTTTCTTTTTTTAACACAATTCCATATTATAACGAAAAATTATATGAAACAGTTAGTGAAAAATTAGACTCAGAATTGGCTGCCTTGGAATTGATCAATCAATGGGATTATGTAGAAGCAGAAAAAATTCCTTTGGGTGTTTTTTATAAAAAAGAAAGACCTATTTTCGAAGATCAAGCTTATGAAATTTTGGATTAATCTCATGTTTTCTATTTTTCCAAAATCAAAAAAAATAGTTTGTATCGGAGGGGGAAGTGCGATGCCCGGAGCGGTGTTGTCGGAATTAAAAAAAACATCACATTATTTAGCTGTGGTTTCTGCAGTGTTGGATTCGGGTGGTTCGGCTGGAAAATTAAGAAACGACTATCATACGATTTCATTTGGAGATATTAGGCGCGCACTTTTGGAATTAATGGACATTCCACAAAAAAATAAAAATTATTTAAATTATCGTTTTAAAGGCGGAGAATTAGATGGGCATGTTTTGATTAATATAATGTTATCTGCCTTATATCTTAAAAAAGAAAATTATAGAATTTTTTTTGAAGAAATAAACGAATTTTTAGATGAAAGGCATGCAATCTTGCCAGCTACGATTACAAACTCACATTTGCATGCTATCTTGGAAAATGGAGAAGAAATAAAAGGAGAAACAAATATTGATATTCCAAAACACAATAGCAATTTAAGAATAAAAAATATATTTTTGGTTCCTGAGGCAAAGTCATGTCCGGTTACTTTAAGAAATTTAGCTGAGGCAGATACAATAATTATTGGTCCTGGAGATTTATATTCTTCGCTTTTACAGACACTATTAATAAATGGAATGAGCAAGGCGATTGTAGAGAGTCCAGCCAAAAAAATACTTGTTTGCAATTTAATGACAAAAAGGGGGGAATCCAATAATTACGATGTTCAAGATTTTACAAATGAAATAGAGCGATATCTTGGCGGTTCGGTTGATTATGTGATATACAATAAAACAATGCCGAGCCCGGAAAGGATTGCTTCTTTTCAAGTAAATCATCCGGAATTATTGGAAATGATTAAAATTCCCGAAGTTTTAGATAATAAAAAATTCATTTCCGGTGATTTGGTAGAGTCTTCTGGAGGGATTTATCACAATGCTCGTGAATTAAATAAAATAATTTTAAAATTAATTTAAAATGCAGGCCATAATTTTAGCAGCCGGAAACGGTACTCGATTTGCTCCACTTTCTTTAACTAAGCCCAAGCCGCTTTTTTCTATTTTTGGGATATCAATTTTGGAGCATAATCTTAACGAGCTTGTAGGAATCGCAGATGAGGTTTTTTTAATTGTTGGTTATGAGCAAGAGCAAATAAAAAAAGTTATCGGTGATAATTATAAAAATATAAAAATAAACTACATTGAACAAAAAGAGCAAAATGGAACCGGAGCAGCCACAAAAATAACTTTTGACTACCTGGATGATAAATTTTTACTTTTAAATGGAGATGATTATTATTTTCAAGAAGATATTAAAAAAGTAATAGATAGTTTTCCTTGTGTTTTGGTAAAAGAGCACGATAGCCCATCTTCTTTCGGGGTAATTTCTATAGAGAGAGACAAAGTAAAAGGATTGGAGGAAAAACCAAAAAATCCTTCAACTAATTTGGTTAATACAGGTCTGTATTATTTACCAAAAACAATTTTAGAATATGAAATTAAAAAGTCGGGTCGGGGAGAATATGAATTTACGGACTATTTAAAGAAATTTATTGAAGAAAATGATTTAAACTTTTTAAAAGCAGAGAAATGGTTTCCAGCCTCATATCCTTGGGATGCCTTGGATGCAATGTCCGCAATTTTTAAAAGTTTAGAAAAAACAATAAAGGGAAGAGTAGAAGAGCAGGCCACTCTTAAAAATGAAGTTATTGTAGGAGAAGGAACGATAATTAAAAATGGAGCTTATATTGAAGGGCCGATATATATTGGAAAAAATTGTATCATTGGGCCTAATTGTTATTTAAGAGAATGTTCTTCTATTGGAGACAATTGTCATATTGGGCAGTCGGTTGAAATCAAAAATTCTATTATTGGAAATAATGTAAACATAGCTCATCTGTCCTATGTTGGAGATTCCATTGTTGGAGATGATTGTAATTTAGGAGCCGGAACAATTATTGCTAACTTAAGGCATGATGATGAAACCATCAAAACAATTGTTAATAATAATATTATTGATACTAAAAGAAAAAAGTTTGGAGCTATTTTAGGTAGCGGAGTTAAAACCGGAATCAATACAATGATTTTTCCCGGTAAAAAAATATGGCCCCAAAAAACAACTTCTCCTGGAGAAAAAGTAGAAAAAGATATTAAATAAAAAAACAAAAGAGAGGCGAGCGGTCTCTTTTTTATTTTTGTGTCGAGAGAGAGCTTGCCTTCAGTAACTTTTGCTCTGCAAAAGCTCTTCCGGTACGGCCTCAGTTGGCATTCGAGCCTCGCTCTCATGTTGCCAACTTCCGGCTTCAAGTCTCTTGGATATAAAACAAAAATCAGATAGGAATAAATACCTATCTGATTGTTTGTCAGTGCCGAGGGAGAGACTTGAACTCTCACGGGGTTACCCCCATAGCATTTTGAGTGCTACGCGTCTGCCAATTCCGCCACCCCGGCNNCCCCGGCCTCTTGCCTGCCATAGCTTTAGTATCGGCGGGCCAATTTAACAATACAATCTATTTACCATAAAATTTGTTGTTTGTAAATTTCAAATCCTTGTGGTAAAATTATGCTAATGAGCAGAGTAATAGCTATTGCCAATCAAAAAGGTGGAGTAGGTAAAA
>DISC01000002.1 GCA_002421745.1 Patescibacteria group bacterium UBA6220
ATTTCAGGAGGTAGTAATCCAGCTGACTTAGGTTTTCATCAAAATTGACAATACATTCTTTTTATTATACCATTCCACCATACGGAGGGATGCCAGAGCGGCCGAATGGGGTAGTCTTGAAAACTACTGTGGGGAAACTCACCGGGGGTTCGAATCCCTCTCCCTCCGCCAGGCGGTGTGTATTTGAAAAAATCCGAACTTTTTTGACGAAAATCCGGACTGCGAATTTTGATTGCCGCACTTCGCGTGACAAAGCAAAAAGGAAGGGGGTTGGGGGGGGAAGGAATTTTTGCCCGTCCTCGCTTTCGCCGCTCCTTTTTTCGCTGTCGCAATTTTTCGTATTTCGCTTTGCGAAATGCGCCGCCAAGAGGTGTTGCCCCTGTCCCGCCCGCCCATATGCAAGCAACGATAAGGAACTCCCTAAAATTTGTTTGTTTATTTTTATTAAATTTGGTATCATATAATTGTATAGAATCATAGCAGAACAATTTAATGTTATTAAATTATGGAAAATAATCAAGAAAATAAGTTAGGAAAAAAGATAAAAGTCCTACGGCTAAAGTTTGAGCTTTTGCAAGACGAATTTGCTAGAAAAGCCGATATTCCCTACACAACACTAACCAAAATTGAAACTGGAGTAATCAAAAAGCCATCAGTTTTCGTTATGGCGAAGTTAGCCAAAACACTTAGTGTTTCAATAGAAGATTTAATAAAATAGAAATATGAATAGATCGCTATTAAGCAAGCAAGTTAATAAAGAAATGATTGATGAGTTAAAGAATGACACTCAATCCCTTTTGTCTTTTTTACAAAATCAAAATGACGGAATAATTATTTATGTTTTAGAAAAGTTAGGTCGTTTAGAAAATGATTATAGTAGAGAGCCTTTATTGAATTTACTAAACAATCAAAACGAGAACATAAGAGCGTTATCGTTAAAAAATTTAGCAAAGATGTCTGATATTTCTTTACTTCCTGTTTTTGTAAAATATGCAAGTAATGATGAAAGTACAGAAGTCAGACGAGAGTCCGTGTCTGCGATTGGCCGATTAAGAAATGAAAAAGCAATTCCAACCTTAATAAAATTTTTAACCGATAGCGATCCAAAAGTAGTAATGCAAGCCATTAGAGGATTGCTTATTTTCCAAAATAGACCAGAAGTAAAACAAGAGTTAAAAAAACTTCTCAATCACCCAAACGAATTGATAAAAGAAGTAATAAATAAAGAAATAAATGGTTTCAGTTATAAATCAAATAGTTCGCAGAAACATGATGAGTTCCCTCCCTTTTTGAGAAATACAGTCGTACATGGCGATGTTCAGGAAGCATTAAAATATGTTCCGGACGAGTCAGTGCATTTGACTTTTACTTCACCGCCATATTACAACGCAAGAGATTATTCAATTTATCAAAGTTATGAAGAATATCTGAATTTTCTGGAAAATGTTTTTAAGGAAGTTCATCGCGTTACCAAAGAAGGCAGATTTTTTGTCCTTAATACTTCGCCAATTATTATTCCGAGAATAAGTAGAGCTCACGCTAGCAAAAGGTATCCAATACCCTACGATGTTCATCCATTGTTGGTAAAAATGGGTTGGGAATTTATTGACGATATTGTCTGGGTTAAACCAGAGGCAAGCGTAAAAAATAGGAATGCGGGATTTTTACAACACAGAAAGCCGCTCGGCTATAAACCAAATGCTGTTTCAGAAATGTTAATGGTTTATAGAAAGAAAACGGATAAATTGATTGATTGGAATATACATCAATATAATTGGGACAAAGTTAAAAAAAGTAAGGTTTTGGATAAATACGAAACAACAAATATTTGGAGAATTGACCCGACTTTTGATAGAGTGCATAGCGCTGTTTTTCCGATTGAGCTTTGCAATAGGGTAGTTAAATTTTATTCATTTGTTGGGGATTTAGTTTTTGATCCTTTCGCTGGTAGTGGTACACTTGGCCGAGCGGCGGTAAATTTAGATAGAAATTTCTTTTTGACCGAAAAAGAGGCAAAATATATTAACCGGATTAAGGAGGAATTGTATAAAGGAAATAATTTATTTAATTCAAAAAATAATCAGCCTAATTTTGTTGATATAAAAACATTTATTTCTTTATCAAAAATATGACAATAACAGAACAAGTAGCAAAAAATATTATTAAAAAATTATTGAGGGGTGAGGATTACCGAATTGAGGTGGTTACTTTAATCAACGCAGAATTTTTGCAGTTTGCGATTGATTTTTCCAAGAAAATTGTTGACGCAAAACTTAAAAATAAAAACATAACTGTTGATTGGTACAAAAAGGAATTTTTGAATCCAAATTTGCCAGCTAGAGATATTGCTATAAATTCGGGATTAAACAAAAAGACAATTCACAATATGTTTAATTCCTCTACTAAAGAAATTGTGATTGACGCGTCAAATGAACATTATAACGCGCTTTATGAGGCAATTAAAAATCTTGTTGATACCGAACATGATTTGGAACTTACCTTAACAATAAAATTTAAAGGTGTTAGCGTTGATTTGAATGTAGGCGAGAGTTTAATTGTCATAAATACTCTTGCCGTAAAAAGAGCAGAATTAAGAGGTGGGCTTTGGAGTACCGCAGGCAAGAGAGTTGAGAAGCCCTTAATGCAAACTTTATGCGGATTATATGGCGTTCCAAGTAAAAATTATGCTCTTAAAATAAAAGGCAAAGTTATTGGGGAAGATGATTTTGAAAGGGAAATTGATTTTTATTTAGTTGATGGTAAAAATCAGCACAAATGCGAGGTTAAATTGATGGGTCGCGGTAATCCAGAAAGTGCCGACACAGTTATAGCTAGAGATAGCAAGGTTTTTGTGGCCGATAAACTTTCAGATACCAACAAAAAACAATTAAATAGCCGAAAGGTTGAATGGGTTGAATTAAGAAGCGACGGAGGATTTAAAAGATTTGAAACTGTTTTGGACCATTTGAAAATTCCGCACGAAAAATTACCGGAAAATATTGATAAAAAATTAGAGATCGTTTTTAAAGAAATTTTTAAATAAAAAATTATGACAAAAATTGACTTAATTAAAAAAATAGAAGAAAAAAGAAATTCAAAGGTTATCGCTTATTTAACAAGCGATAGACCGGGACCATTAAACGCAAGAATAGCGGGTGATATTATTCCTATAATCAGCCAGCAATTACGGAAAATTGGGAAAGTAGAAAATATTGACTTGTTTCTTTTCAGTCAGGGTGGCGACACTATGGTTCCATGGAGATTAGTTTCTATGATACGGGAATATTGTGATAAGTTTTCGGTTCTAATTCCGTATAAAGCACATAGTTCAGCAACAATGATTTCTTTGGGTGCTGATGAAATTGTGATGACCGATCTTTCAGAAATATCACCAATAGACCCTTCAACGGCAAATGTTTTTAATCCAGCCGACCCTCAAAATCCTCAAAATAAAATTCCAATATCCGTTGAGGATGTCATGGCTTATTTTGACTTGGCAAAAAATAAATTTGGCATAAAAAGCGATGAGGATTTAACAAAAATTTTTAACAAGTTCGTTGAATCAAATCCCCAAATACACCCTTTATCATTAGGGAACATTAACAGAACACACAATTTAATCAGAATACTTGCCAAAAGATTGCTAAAAAGTCAAAATTCACCAATGAAAGATGAGGTTATAGAAAAAATAGTTGATGACCTTACAGAAAAATTATATTCACATCAGTATTACATTGGCAGAAAAGAAGCTAAAAATGATTTGAAAATAGAGACAGTTCAATTTGCAGACAAAGAATTGTCCGGCTTATTAAGCGATTTGTACGAAGAATATAAGAAAGAAATGGGTTTGAATATAAATACTTGGAATCCAGAAGCCGAGCTTGGAGAAAATGCTGTCCAAAACAGAAAGGATTATAAAATTGCTTATATTGAAAGCAAAGACCTATCAAATTATTTTCAGCTTTCAATTGAATATAAAAAGCAACAAGTTAATATAACTCAACAAACACCGCAAGGACCAATCCAAATTCCGCAAGAACAGGTTGGTTTTAGAATTTTTGGTCAAGGGTGGAAATAATAATATTATGCAAGAAATTATTCTGAGATATTTAGAAGTAGGAGGAATTGTAAGTGCCGCAATTGGAGCATTAATTTTTGGTTGGAAACAATTTGAAATAAATAAAAGGCTTAAAGAATTACAAGATTATGTAGCGATTTCTATTATTCCGAAAGAAAATCTTAGGTTGCAGATTATGAATGTTGGAAAAATAAATTTGTATATTCACAAATGGGAAGTTGGCAGATTAAACGAAAATTACGAGAAAGCAGTTCTGATTCCAGCTGGAGCTGATTCATTTATTCTAATTGGTTTACAGGGCTTGGTAATAGGAGAATATAATTTCAAAATGTATATTACAGACGAAAAAGACGAAAAATATATTTCAACAGGTAAGGTTTTTATTGATCCAGTTTCAATAAGCCAACAACCGCTTTCTATCATAAGTCCTATAGCTACAGGAGAAATGCAAGAACAACCAAATCAAGGACAGATTCAAACAATTGTTAAAGTAGATTTAAGGGCTTTTTCATACAAAACAGAGAAATATAATTGGAAATTATAAAATTTATAAGCGGCGCGCCAATTTCATTGGCACAAAAAATTGCGGCGGCAAAAAAAAGAAGCGGCGAAAGCGAGGGCGGGCAAAAATTTCTCCCCCCCCCCAACTCTCTTCCTTTTTGCTTTGCCACGCGAAGCGCGGCAATCAAAATTCGTAGTCCGGATTTTCGTCAAAAAAGTTCGGATTTTTTCAAATCACACTGCTTTAGTCATATGCATATATAAGATTAATTATTACTTAAAAACTATGTTAAAATATTTAAATCATGGTATATCTACACCCATAGCAATTGGGATTGTTGTTGTTTTGGTTGTTATAGTCGGTGGAGGAATTTTAGCTTATCAACATTATTATATTGCAGAATCGGAAGATAAACTTACCTTGGAAGAAATTACTCAAAGATTATCAGAGTGTGAAAATATACAAGACTATT
>DISC01000007.1 GCA_002421745.1 Patescibacteria group bacterium UBA6220
AACTATTTCGGGAAGAACCAGCTATTACCAAACTCGATTAGCTTTTCACTCCTTACCACAGCTCATCCCAATGTGTTGAACGACATAAGGGTTCGGACCTCCACTTTCATTTCTGAAAGCTTCATCCTGGCCATGGCAAGCTCGTCTGGCTTCGGGTCTTTTTCAACCAATTTATGTTCGCCCTTTTAAGACTCGGTTTCCCTGTGCCTCCACGCCAGAAGCGCTTAGACAATTGATTAAAAAAACTCGTTGGCTCGTTCTGCAAAAAGCACGCTATCACCAAGCAATAAATTGCTCAGCTCTAACTCTTTGTGGGTAGTATGGTTTCAGGTTCTATTTCACCGCCCTCACCGGGCTACTTTTCACCTTTCCCTTACGGTACTGGTTCACTATCGGTGACCAAATTATATTTAGCCTTGGCGGGTAGTCCCGCCGGATTCCCACCGACTCGTCTTGATTCGATGGTACTCAGGAAAGATAACAAGAAGCGTAATTTAATTTTTGTTTACTGGACTATCACCGTCTATGGTCCCTCTTTCCAGAGAGGTTCAACTAATTAAATTATCTTTTCAACTTCCTTTAACTGAATAAACGTTATCCCCCTACAACCCCCATTCATGTAAACACAAATGAGTTTGGGCTAATCCCCGTTCGCTCGCCGCTACTAGGGGAATGCGGAATTATGCATTCCATTATTTTCTTTTCCTGCGCCTACTGAGATGTTTCACTTCAGCGCGTTCGCTTCGAGATTAACTCGATAACTTTGTTTTGCAAAGTTGGGTTCCCCCATTCGGAGATCCCCGGATCAAAGATTGCTAACATCTCCCCGAGGCTTATCGCAGCTACGCCACGTCCTTCTTAGCTTTTGGTCCCAAGGCATCCACCATATACCCTTAAAAAATTACTTTTGACTAGCAAATAATAACCTTGTTCTTTAATATATATAACTTTCTATTTTGTTTTCAATTTACATTCCAAATAAAAAAGACGCTCGTGAGCGGCTTCCAACGATAGCCAAATCGGCTACTGTTTTAATACCGCTTGAACTTTTTTAATGTGTCTTTTTTGTTTATCATTGACAAGTATTAATTTACTCGACTTAGAAGCTTTTGTCAAGTAAATAAATATCTTTATTTAACAGGCTTTTTGACATTTTTCAAAAACCCTGTTTTCGCTTCTAAAAAATGTGTTTTTTGAGAGCTTTTCTTCTTATTTTCCAGTCAGGAATTGTCTCAGAAACTAGATCCCAAAATCGAACAGAGTGATTCATTTGCTTTAAATGACATAATTCATGCACAATCACATAATCAACTAAACTTTCGGGTAAATAAACTAGCTTGTAGCTAAAATTGAGATTACGACTAGTTGAACAGCTACCCCATCTAGTTTTTTGATTCTTTATTTGAAGACTTTTAATATCAAAATTATAAAAGCAATTGAAATAATTAATCTTTTGCTCCACCAAAGCAAGAGCGCTTTCTTTTTTTTCAAGGTAGTCTTTCTTGTGACCGACAATCGGATTAATTGTATTTTTTAATGAATATTCTATCTTTTCCAAAATCCATTCAGCTTTTTCTTTAATAAATTTTTCCGCTAAAAAAATTGGAAAATATTTTGGAACAGTTAAGCCAACCTGACCATTACGAGATACAGTTAAGCTTAAATTTTTAGCTCGACTATTTTTTTTAATATTATAGCCGATTATTTTTCCATTTAAATTTATTTCTCTTCTCATACTTTTATTATAACAATAAAAACATTATAATAAAAAGTAAAAAAAATCGACTCTTTCGAATCGACATTTCAGATATTTTTGATATAAGCTTTTTCAACAAGAGCACTCAAAACACTCAAGCCAACCAATATGACAAATTGCTGATAAAGATCATCAACATTATGACTGCTAAATTCATAACCAGTTGGATTTTTACTGAAAACCCTGGGTGGCCAATCTGCTGGATTAAGTCCGCAAGCATTACCTGGACAATCTATCACTAAAAATCCATCATCGGTCCTGACTTCAACAGAATAAAGCTCACCAAACATCTTATTAGTTTTTTTTCCGTTTATTTTCTTAACAGCTTTTTTTATGGCTGCCAAAGCCGGCTTAATGTTTTGTCCTTTGTTGACATAATACGAGCCGAAAAAATTTCTAGCATCAACATTGAATTCACCACTAATATGCCCCCCAAAAATCCTGCGCTTACAACAAACAGTTTCAATCATTATAAATTGAGGAATATACTTATCATTCGCCGTTATATTTTCGTAATCACTCAAATTCATGGAGTCTAAAAGGAGTTTAAAGCTGGCCATTGCCGCAAAAAAATACTGCTCTGTTTCGCGATCCTTAATATGCTGAATTTGAAATACCAAGCGAAGAAACTCGCTTTGATCGTTGTTTTCTACAGTAAGTGCATTTTCAAATCCAAATTTCTTAGCGCTTAATGATGATTCGAATTTTTCAAAACCAAACTCTTCAATTAAATACGGGGCCATCATTTTTAATGACCTTTCTGATATAATCTTAAGTTGGCATTTTTTAATTTCGAGCACAATAGCGCAATCATTCTTTTTTTGCTCCCAAGAAAAACGATAAATCATAGGAATATTTTCTTCTACAATGTGCATCATAATCTCTAGCCCTCTTTTAAATTTTAAAAGAACAAGCTCAATATAGCACAGCTTGTTAATTATTCAATATTATTAAATATTCTCCTCAATATCTAACGAATCAGCTCTATCCTTGATAGTATTCTTTTTTATTGTTAAGTGCATATTCGGCTCGAGCCAATTCTGTTCCTAGATAAATTGCGTGCGTAGTATCCATAACAAATCGACTAATAAGATCCCTAAGTTCTCTAGCTGATACTCCTTTAAATTCTTGTAAAAAAACTCCATTATGATCAATGTGCTTTACAATGATTTCACTGTCTTTAACCTCAATAACAAAATTTCCCCTAGGATCAACTGTGCATTCCAGTTTGGGTTTATTTTTATTTAATGTTTCTTTTGCTTCGATAAAGTCTCTTTCATAAATATGCGCCGAACAAGAAATAATAACCAATTTGCCCATTCTAAGGCCTAGGGCTTCGCTTATTTCTTTTTGAATTTTCAATAACCCGTAAGCATTTTGCGGCCAGGCTCGATACATATCATTACTTCTAAAATAGGCTGTGAGATAAAGAATATCCTCTTGCACTAAAGCTTGCACTAAATCCAAACAAGGTGACTTAATGTTCTTGCAATCCTTTGAAACATTCCAAGTAAAAGCAATGGCTCGCCTTGAATAACTTTCTTTTTTCAACTCGATTATGATTTCTTCTATCTGATTAATCCCATTATAATTTCTTAACCTGCTTCCATAAGTATATTCTACACCCTCAAAAATTCCATCAGTCATTAATTGAGGATAATAGCTAGCTAGGTCTTGTTTATTAAAGTAAAAATACTTTGGCAAATACGGATTATCGGGATCCTCATTATTAATAACTGTAACAATATCTATTAGCTCTCTTTGTTTTTCTTCGTACTGGCTCATTTTTTCATATCCAAAATACAAAATCCTGTCCAAAACCTTAAGCCAAACATCAGCTACTTTTTCCCCTTCAATCCTAAACCCAACTTTTTCCGAAGAAAAAGTTTTTGCGGATTGAATTAAATGATTATCAAAATCAACAGATTTTTTAATCCATTTTTTAGGCAGACTAGAATATTCCAATTTTTGCAAAACCTCATCAATTTTTGCAGACTCTGTTACAACAGAATGCTTAGAAAAATAATCTCTAAATTCTTTTATTTTTTCTTGAGATATTTCTTCATGAAAAAATTCTTTTTTTTCTCCATCCAAAAAAGACTTCAACTCTTTTAAACTGCCGGACAAATCTCGCCCAGCAATAATTAAAAAATTAATATTAGGATTTAAAAATATATTTCGAATAATAAAATTAATACCCTCTTTTGAATAAAGCTGTCCCATAATTGCCACCCTGCTTTTTGATTCATCTGAAATATTTTTCCAAACATCTTCTTTTTTTGTCCAACCAGTAACAACCGCTACAGTGGCATTGGATTCTGTACTAAAAATAAGCTGACTGGGATAATGTTTTGGCCAAAATTGATTCATATATCTAAAATTTTATAATACAAAGACTAATAAGTCAAAAACGGCCCTAAGCCGCTTTTTTATTAAATATTTAATTTATACTCTCAACTATCTAGGTGGTTGAATTTCTTCTATCTCTACGAGAACATCATGATATTCATCTAAATTCTCTAAAACCATACCAGCACCCCTAGCCACTGCAGTCATTGGATCTTCCATAACATAACAAGGTATTTTTGTTTCTTTGGTAATCATTTTATCAAGTCCGCGTAATAGAGCTCCTCCTCCAGCCAACACAATACCTTTTTTCATAATATCAGATAATAATTCTGGTGGAGTGATTTCAATAGTATTTTTTATTTCTGACACAATTTGTGTAATAGATTTTTCCAAGGCTTTTTTAACATCCAACTGAGAAATAATAATCTCTTCGGGTAATCCAGTTACCAAATTCCTTCCTCGCATAGGCATTTCTTTAATTTCGGCTTTAAGGGGTTCTTTTTCAAAATAAACCACTCCAATATTTATTTTTATTCTTTCCGCAGTTCTTACCCCAATCAATAATTTGTATCTTTCTTGTGCATATTGAATAATGTCATTGTTTAATTTGTCTCCAGCAATTCTTAAACTTTTAGAAACAACGATACCACCCAAAGAAATAACAGCCACTTCAGTTGTACCGCCACCAATATCAACAATAAAATTTCCAGCTGGATCATGTACTGGCATTCTGGCACCAATAGTTGCAGCCATTGGCTCTTCAATTAAAAAGACCTCTCTAGCACCAGCGGATTTTGTGGCATCAATCACAGCTTTCTTTTCCACTTCGGTAACACCAGAAGGAATTCCAACAATTACTCGAGGTTTTAAAATAGTAAATTTGTCTTCTTTGGCTCTTTCAATCAAATAACGCAACATTTGTTCTGTTACTTCGAAGTCAGAAATTACTCCAGAAACTAATGGCCTAATTGCCACAATATGACCTGGAGTTTTTCCAACCATTTTTTCTGCCTCTCGACCAATAGCCAAAACTTGATTTGTTTTTTTATTTAATGCCACAACAGAAGGTTCGGATAAAATTATCCCTCGCCCTTTTACATAGACAAGACAATTGGCTGTTCCCAAATCAATTGCAATATCTTGTGATAAATTAGCTAAAATATTACTGAAAAAATTTTTCGACATAATTCGTAATCTCGGTTATTTTTATTAAACAAGCGTCTTTTTCGTTTCTGCTTTTCACTTCAACGCTATTCTCACTTAAGGTTTTTTTACTCACCACTACGCGCAAAGGAATACCAATTAAATCACTATCATTTAATTTTTCACCCGCAGTCTTTTCATCTCTATTGTCGTATAATACTTCAAAATTTTTATTTTGTAAAATTTCGTAAATTTCTTGAGTTTTTTGCTTTATTTCTTCATCTCCTCCTGTGATTTCAATCAAATGAATCTGAAAGGGAGCTACGTTCTTTGGCCAAGCCATTCCCTTGCCATCGCTCAATACTTCAACAATCGCACCCATCAATCGACTAATCCCCAAACCGTAACAACCCATTATAATTGTCGTTCCTCTCTCTGTCTTTAATTCAAAAGGCTCAGAATATCTAGTGTTTAGTCTAAAAATATTTCCAACTTCAATGGACTTCTTTTCAGTGAAATCATCACTATTACAATTTGAACATTTTTCTTCTTTTACTTCTTTATTAAATACCGCTTGGCATTTATTACAGATATAAATAACGTCCTCACCTGCTTCAGTAATGGTTTGAAATTCGTGTGAATATTTTTCAGAAAATTTTCCCCCGGATGCCAAAGCAAAATAAGTTAATTCTTTTATTCCGCAACGCTCATAAACATTATCATAGGCTTGTTTTACTTTTTCATAATAATCATCTAAGTCTTCCTGTGTCTCGTGAAAAGAATATAAATCTTTCATTATAAATTCCCTGCCTCGTAAAAGACCAGATTTGGCCCTTGGTTCGTTTCTAAACTTGGTTTGAATCTGATAAACATATTTCGGCAAATCTTTATGAGATAAAATATGCTTTTTTATTAAAGGTGTAATTATTTCTTCGTGTGTCCAACCCAAGCCTGTGTCTTCATTAATTATTTTGTACATTTCTTCTACAACCCATCGTCCGCTTATTTCCCAATTTTCTTTGGGTGTCAAAGACGGCATCAATATTTCTTGACCTTCGATCTTGTTCATTTCTTCACGAACAATATTTTGAATTTTTTTAATCACCCTCAAACCCAAAGGCAAATAAGTATACACCCCACTACTTAATTTATCCACAAAGCCCGCCCGAATTAAAAGTTGAGCGTTTAAGCTTTTTTCATCTTTAGGTGCGTCCTTTAAAGTTTTGGTAAATAATTGTGATTGTTTCATATTTATAATTTAGAAAGATATTCTTTAAATATTTTAAATTCTTCTGTTAAATTATTGGAATAAGAAGTCTCCGATAACCATTCTTTTTTTTCGTAATCATAATTATAATAATTTTTCTTATAAAAATATTCATCGTATTTCGGAGAATAAACCCATGAAGTAATTAATCTTGAATCCATTGTCCAGGCTGCGTCTTCCCAAGTAACGGCATTTGCTGGAAAATCATCTATATCAACAACTTTAAATTTTTCAAAACTATAGCTTCTCTCTAATATTTTTGAAAAATATTTTTCACTAAAACCCCATCCACCCTCAAACGGCTCAAGAACAACAAAAATATAATAATCTTCCCCATAAGCTTCTTCTGAATTACAACACAAACCAGCAAAATAATCGTCATCTACATCTAAAAAATCCTTATCCATATTTAAAAAATCACCACAAGCATAATATTTTTGATACGTTCCTCTTTTTTTAGCATTCAAACAAAAATCATCCAGTAATTGCCTCGCCTCACTATCATCTGCTTTCTGTAATTCCTGATCATTATTATTAACAATTTCTGTTATTTGCTGAGCTTCTTTTTGATTGTTTGCCTGAAACAAAAATTTATATTTTTGAACAATAAACACTCCGCAAACAATGAACAAAATCACAACCAATAAAAATATAATCCCTATTATTATTTTATTATTTGCGGTTTTTAAATTTAATTGTTTCATGCTCCAAATATTATACTTTTAAATTGAAAAAAATCTTTAAAAACAATGAGTAGCGCTAAAGCAATCAAAAGTACCATTCCTACTTGCTCAATTTTCATTAACAATTCTTTAGTAAATATTTTTTTATTAACAGTTTGCAAAAGAGTATAAATAAATTTTGCTCCATCTAAAGCTGGCAAGGGAATAAGATTGCTCACACCCAAAGCAATAGAAAGCAGTGCTATTAAATTAATTACTGGAATAATCCCATCTTTTGATACCACCTTAGTAATTGCAAAAATACCAACCGGACCAGTCAAAGAAGAAGCTAAAGGTTCTGCTGATTTTTGTTTTAGCGAAACAGAGATCAAATTTCCCATTGCAGAAAAAGAATAATCAATAAAATTATATGTCTGATAAAAACCACACAAAGCCTTGTCGGTAAAAGAATTAAAACTGACAAAATCAACTGTGCTTAATGATACTCCTATCGGTCCTTCGCCTGCTATTGTATCTGCTCGAGGAGTTAAAGCAATACTTTTTAATTCTTTAGTTTGACCATCAAGATAAACCACGTCCATACTTTTTCCAAGATTATTTTCAACTGCTTCAGCAAAATTTTCCGCACTACTCATACTAATTCCGTTAACCGAAATAATCGCATCTTTAAATTTAAGACCTGCGACTGCGGCTGGAGAATTAGCATTAACTCCAACAATCAAAGGATTAATTTGTTGCTCTCCAAAAGGAAATTTATAATTATCTAAAATCAAATTTTGTTCCACTTTAAATCCCGAACCAATAAGTAAAAAATAAAATAAGACCACAGCCAATAGAAGATTCATAAAAACACCGTTCAAACAAATAAAGACTTTAACCCAGGTATTTTTTGATTCATAACTCTTAGGATCTTTATCTTTCTCATCATCCATTTCATCCATTCCATAAATTTTATTGTATCCACCAAAAGGCAAGGCTCCTAAAAAATATTGCGTTTCGCCAATCTTTTTCTGCCAAATTTTAGGAGGAAATCCAACACCAAATTCTTCTACTTTGACTCCAGTTATTTTTGCAGCCAAAAAATGACCCAATTCATGGACAAAAACCACAATGCTCAATATTAAAATAAAAATAAGAATATCAAATATAAACATAAAATTAACCTTCTAGTTCCGTTTTCTTTCGCCCCACTGCTTCGTCGATCTTTTTATTGTATTTATCAACCAAGTCTTGTAATTTATCTTTTGATTTAAACTTGTCGTCTTCCCTAATTAAACCTTCTCTGGTTTTTATTTGAATATCTGACCAAGCTTCATCACGATATTTTCTAATGGTTTTTTTGGCGTTGTCTTCTGTTTGAGAAACAGCTTTACTTAACTCTTTTCTCAATTCTTCTGACATTTGCGGAACATTAATAATAATACTGTCTCCCTCAACTACTGGAGATAGTCCTGACACTTCTCTTGCGATTGCCTTTTCTATGGGCTCAATGTAGCTTCTATCCCAAGGCTGAATTGATAACTGTCTAGCTGATAAAATTGAAATTGCGCTTAATTGCTTTACTGGCATCATATCACCAAAAACATCAACTTTTATATCTTCAACTAAGGCTGGGCTAGCGCGACCAGTCCTAATTGACGATAATTTTTTTTGCACAAAATCAACGGCTTTTTCTAGTTCAGGTTCTATTGATTTAATAATATCTTCGTGTAGCATAATATTTTAAATTATTAATTATAAAACTTAACTATTTGCATTATACCAAGCAAATTCAAGGTTTACAAATAATTACTTTTTCTCTTTTTTTGTCTCTTGCGTTAATAAATTATCAATACGATGAATATCTCTCGGAAACAAAGTAGCTTCGCGAATATTGTCTACGCCCACCAATTTGGCGGTCAATCTTTCGAGTCCCATTCCCAGTCCTCCATGCGGAGGCATTCCGTATTTAAAAGCTTGTAAATAATAATTAAATTTTTCTGGATCTAATCCTTTTCTTTCAATGCTTGCTATTAATTGATCATAGTTATTTATTCTTTGTCCGCCACTAGTTATTTCAATGCCACGAAAAAGTAAATCAAAGCTTTTGGTAAAACCAGCGTCATTCTCATCCTCATAAGTATACATCGGTCTTTTGCTTACTGGATAATGTGTAATAAAAATAAATTCACTACCTAGGTTTTGCGCGCTATATTCACAAAGCCATCTCTCGTGTGCTGGATCAAGATCAGGTTCACTCGTACAATCTTCTCCTGTTTCTTTTTTTATTAATTCCTGAGCTTCGCGCAATTTCATAGTTGGTATTTTTTGGGGCACGACTGGAATGATTGAATTAAGACAAAGAAACTCAGCACTAAAATTATCTTGCAAGTCTTTCATTATTTTTGTAAGCATCTTTGTTTCCATTTCTATAACATCTTCATGATTATTTACAAAACCCATTTCCATATCCAAACTCGTATATTCATTTATGTGTCTGGTAGTAGAATGTGGTTCGGCGCGATAAACATTACCCACGGAAAAAACCCGCTCAAAGACTCCTACCATTATCTGTTTATAAAACTGAGGACTTTGTGCTAAATGAGCTGTATGGCCAAAATAATCAAGACTAAAAGTATTGGCTCCACCCTCTGCGTCTTCACCTATTATTTTAGGAACTTGAATTTCAACAAAATCCTCACTTCTTAAAAAATCACTAAAAGATTTCACAATTTGCGACTGAATCTTAAAAATCATTTTTGCTTTTTCTCCCCTTAAACTAAAGGGCAAATAATTAAGATAAGTATCAATATTAATATCTGTTGAATTTTTTTCAAAAGGAATTTCTTCCGCCTTAGATAAAACACAGCCTTCGATTGCCTCTAATTCAATATCGCCATTCATAATTTCTGGATTAATAGTATTTTCCATTCTAGCTTTTACCAGTCCAGTAATTTGCAAAGACCATTCATTTTTTATTTCTGAAAAAACACTATAAGCAGCTTCTTGTTTTTTTGAAATAATTACCTGCACCTTTCCGGTTCTGTCCAATAAATCAATAAAAATAAGCTTGCCATGATCACGCCTTAAATCAACCACACCCTTAATGGTTACTGTTTGTCCAATATTATTTTTTAAATCTTTAATTAAAATTCTGTTTTCCATATTTTTATAACTTTATTAACAGATTTTCTATAGCTAATTTTTTATTTATATTTGTACTAGCAATCAAATGCTTAACCTTGCTTAAATCTTTAATAATTAAAACCAAGTCATTTACAGAATATTTCGCCAATCGATCTTTATTTCCAAAAACCTTATAAAGCATTTCTCGCCTAAAAAATCTTTCCCATATTTCCATAGTTTCCATTAAGCCTTCGTTTGTTTCGGTTGCGTCTGTCATCTTTTTAGCATACTCAAATCTTTTATGATAGTCTGCGGAACAAAGCGTCTCAATATCTTTTACTGACTGATTAAAGTTTTTTACTTTATCCGGATTGTTAAAAAAATCAACAGCCTTACCAATTTGACCAGAAGACATCATAGCTATTTCTTTAGCATCTTCTGATTTTGCACCCAAAGAAATTAAATGATTTTCAATCAATTCTTTATCAAGTAAAGAAAATTTTATATTTTGGGCTCTTGATTTAATTGTTGAAATTAACATTTCTGGATAAGCAGTAATCAAAATAATTATGGATTTACCCTTTGGCTCTTCTAAGGTTTTTAAAAGTGAATTTTGGGCATAAACATTCATTAAGTGAGCGTCATTAATTATTCCGATTTTATAAGAATTACCGTAAGATTTCAAAGCTAATTTTTCGCTTAATTGCCAGATTTGTTCTATTTTTATTTCCTTACTACCATCTTCAGGGGCAATAATAGTTACATCGGGAAAAGTTGATTCATTAATACTGCGGCAGGCATAACATTTGTCACACGGCTCACCTTTTAAATTTTTTTCTTGACAAAAAATATTTTTAGCAAAATCCAAAGCTATCATTTTTTTTCCAATTTTATTGGGACCAGAAAAAATAAAAGCATGCGGAATGTTTTCTTTTTTCGACATAGAAAACAAAATATTTTTTTGATTACAGTGTCCAATAACCGCCATTTTATTTTTTAATTCTTTTAATATCTGCACCCAAAGCACTTAAACGCTCTTCTATTTTTTCATAACCCCTATCTACTTGATAAATATCACTGATAGTGGTTTTTCCTTTAGCAATAAGCCCAGCAATTATTATCGCCGCACCTCCACGCAAATCAAAAGAACCAAGATCTGCTCCATAAAGCTTGGTAATGCCATTAATTGTAGCTCGATGAGGATCAGAAAAAAATATATCCGCACCCATTTTAGTCAAACCCTCCATATACTTAAGGCGACTCTCAAACAAGGGATCATGAATCAAAGTTACTCCTTTTGTTTGAGTGGCCAAAACTCCCAAAACAGACAATAAATCTGACGGAAATCCCGGATAAGGCAAGCTTTGCATTTTTCTAATTTTAATATTATCTGTTGGTATCACCCTGACATCAACCCTGTCTCCTCCTTTTTTTGTAATTTCAAATTTTGCTCCACAATCTTCTAGTTTTTTTAATACATATTCCAAAAATGAATATTCAACATTTTTTACCACAATATCACTCTTGGTTGCCAATGCCATAATTATAAAAGTTCCAGCCTCTATTGGGTCATACATTAAAAAATGCTTAAATCCCCATAATTTTTTCGCACCCCTTACTTTAACAATGTGCTGGCCAGAACCAATAATATTTGCTCCCATTTTTTTTAAAACTTTAGCTAATTCTTGATTCTGATAATCTCCATCCGCTACCTTAATAGTAATTTGCTCACTTAAAGAACTGGCGTATAGCATAAGATTAGCTGTAGCAGTTACACTAAATTCATCCAGGGTAATCACATTATCTTTTATTTGTTTTGGAGCAGTAAGAACAATTTTATTTCTTTTCTCTTCTACCTTCACACCCAATTGAGAAAAAGCATCCAAATGAGTATCAATCGGCCTAGCTCCAATAATACATCCTCCGGGTTGCGGTAAATTAACCTTTCCAAATCTGGCAAGCAAAGCTCCATACAAAAGAACAGAGCCTCTAAATTTTAAAACCAATTTGTCGTTTATCTTTGACGGATTAATATTTTTAGCATTAATTTTTACTTTGCGCTCTCCCAACCAATCTATTTTTACTTGCATGCTTTTAAAAATTTCCAATAAACGCATTACATCCTCAATCAAAGGAACATTATCAATCACGCAATCTTCATCCGTTAAAAGCGCAGCTATTAAAACGGGAAAAGCGGCATTTTTGGCACCGCTTACTCCTATTTCTCCTTTAAGCTTTTTTCCTCCTTGAATTACGAAAATTTCTTTTTCCATAAATATAGTTAATAGTAAATTAATTTGTTCTCACAATTCACTTAACAAACACTTCTGGTCAATCAACTTGCTGATTATTTTTTGGCCATTACGCTTTTTTTATAAACATCTAGGTTGTCTAAGACCACACCTGTTCCTTTGGCCACACAACTCAAAGCGTCGTCAGCCACAAAACAAGGAACGCCAGTGGCTTGCGAAATCAAAGACGCAATATTTCTAAGGCAAGCACCTCCTCCAGCCACCACCATACCCTTATCCATAATGTCGGCAGACAATTCTGGTGGAGTTTCACGCAATACATTTTTAACACATTGAATTATTTCTTTTAAAGGATCGGCAATAGCATAACAAATTTCATTAGAATTGATCCTGATCGTTTTTGGTAATCCCAAAATTAAATCTCTACCCCTTATTTCCATAAATTTTGGATCTTTTTCTGGTAAGGCAGTACCAATTTTTATTTTTATATCCTCAGCTGTTTGTTCTCCAACAGCCAAATTATATTTTTCTTTTATATATTCGGAAACCGCTGAATCTAATTTATCTCCAGCTACTCGCAGTGACTGAGCATAAACAATTCCACCCAAAGAAATAACTGCCACTTCAGTCGTACCTCCACCAATATCTACAATCAAATGACCAGAAGAAGAATTAATTGGTATTCCAGCACCAATAGCTGACAAAACCGGCTCTTTAGCTAAAAAGACTTCTTTAGCTCCAGCCAAAATACCTGATTCAACAACAGCTCTTTTTTCTGTAGAAGTAATGCCTACTGGAACTCCGATCAAAAGTTCGGGCTTAAAAAATCTTTGAAATCCAACATTAACCTTATTAATAAAATGTTTTAACATTGCCTGAGTAGTACGATAATCAGCAATTACTCCTTCTCGCAAAGGCCTATAAACCTGAATAGTATCTGGCGTTCTACCAATCATTTCTTTTGCTTCGCGCCCTACTGCCAAAACTTTATTTTCCGCCAAAGAAACAGCCACCACTGACGGCTCATTTAAAACTACCCCTTTATTTGGTACAAAAACCAATGAATTTTTTGTTCCTAAGTCTATTCCTATTTTCATATAATTTAGTTTATTCTCTATCGTATAATTAAGTATAGTAAGCCTATTTTAGCCAATAAAAAGCGAATTGGCAACCCTAAGCTAAATACTACAAAAAATTATCACACTTAAGCCACAGACTAGCATTTTGGCTTTTTTTGAGCTATTATGTTTTTATAAACTAGCAAATCCATCTTGGGTTATAAAAATACATACTTTATGCAAAAGCACATAAGAACCACTATTTTTAGTATAATGGCTGTAGTCTTTTTTACTGCAGCACCAATAATATTATTTTACTCCGAAGGTTATCGATTTGACTTTCAACAAAAAAAACTCCTTAAAACAGGCGGTTTTTATGTTAAAACATCTATACCAGCTGCTGAAGTTTATATAGATCAAAAATATATCAATAAAACATCGCAATTTATTAACTATGATTTTTTAGCACAAAATTTATTACCGAAAAGCCAC
This sequence comes from Patescibacteria group bacterium UBA6220, assembly GCA_002421745.1. GTDB lineage: Bacteria > Patescibacteriota > Minisyncoccia > Minisyncoccales > Minisyncoccaceae > UBA6220. Next base: position 14,106 of record DISC01000007.1, read on the forward strand.
GAAATCAAGATTCAAAAAACCGGATATCATACTTGGGAAAAAAATCTAATTGTTAAAGAAAAAATGGTAACTCAAGCTAATGTTACTCTATTTCCAGAAACAATTAACTTTACCCAAGCTGAACAAAATATTAAAAAAGTTTTTCACTTCAAAGATCAAAATATTCTTATTTTGCAAAACAGCGATGGAGAACTTTATAGTTACGAAAATAAGCAAAAAAACCTAATTCTTGGAAGTAAATTAAGTAATACTATTAAAATTTCTGACATAAAAATATCAGCCGACTCACGAAATATCATAATCAAAGCTATTGAAAATAAAACTTTAAAACAAAAGTATTATCTACTTTCAATAACAAAAGAAAACACAAGTCTTGTTGAGATTAAAAATTTAGACAAAACCACTACAAAAATTTTCTTTTACGCCAATAATTTAATTTACTTTGATTTAAATTCAAAAATATATAAACAGACCCTGGACTTACAAAAACCAACAGCCATAATTAGTACCACTGTAGATGCTTTTAGTATTGATGGAGACAATTTATATTATCTACAACAAGGTAATTTAATTAGAGAAAATCTTTTAACTACTTTTGGAGAAAACCTAACCAAAGAACTTTTTGAAATAAACCCTAAATATTCTTACGATTTATTTATTTATGGGGGCACGGTTTTTCTATTAGAAAACAAAACAATAATTTATTATTTGGATAACACCACTAAAACACTTAAAAAATTAATTTCTTCTGACTCAGAAATAAAATATTATCCTCAATTTGATAAAATTTTATTTACTGACGGAAGCCAGTTATGGATGTTCTTTTTGAGCGATTATGAAAGTCCTTTCTTTGTAAAAGCCAACTCCATATTGCCCATCACTCAATTCATAAAGGTAACTGATCTCAATTGGATAGGCGGAGATTATTTTTCTTTTATTGACAGTAAGGGAAAAATAGAAATAAGCGAAATTGATAATCGCGGTGGGTCAGTTAATTTTTTTCAAGCTACAGACTTAACAGCTTCTCAAATTTGGTTTAATAAAAACGAAAAAGCACTCTATGTGCTTTCAGAAAATACTCTCTTTGCTTCTCCTAAAATCATTCCTTAAATAAAAAAGCGTCTAATTTGATTTTTTCAAAAAAGACGCATTGATTCAAGATTCTTCTTGAATCTTTTTTAACATTTTTCCAGCCTGAACCCGGTATATTAGGTTGGGGCAATCTCGCGAAGCCAATGTTCTCAGGCAAAGCCTGTGCATCCGTTTTCCATATCCGGAAAGTAATCTGTCCCCTTCGGGACCAAAAGCAAGATCTTCGAGTTCGTCTGGAGAAACATATCTCCATTTACCCCTTGTTGGACGAGAGTCCACAACTCCGATAATCATAACAAGGGCCAAATCTTTTCCCCCCTTAGATAATGCTGGGTAGAGTGATGGCATTCGCCAAAGTGGCTCTTCAATCATCATACCAAGCTCTTCCCGCAACTCACGAAGAAATTCTTCACCAAAGACCCTCTCGTCAAGTGCAGATTCCGCAGCCACAGACTCAACTCCGCCCCCTGGCAAATCCCACTCACCGATATATGTACGATCTTCTTTTTCTCTTTGCTTTACTAAGAGACAACCTCTTTCATTGAAAATTGCTCCGAATATTCCAAGCGTTGGTTTTACTGTTACCATTCTTGAATCACCCCTAATAAATTAGGTAATTATATTTATATACTATTTTAATTATTTGTCAATTCAATTTATTTAAAAATAAAAACCGAACATTGTCGGCCATAAAAAAATAAGGCTATATCCATAGGATATAGCGCTATTGAGAAAAAATTATATATATAATTATTATATATAAAATATTAATGTAAAAGAGCTATTAATTAAAAGAACGATATCGACTTACAAATACATTTTAACTCTACTCCAAAAATATGTCAATAGTTAAAAATAAAAAATCCCTTTTATTGTCCAATAAAAGGGATCTTTCAATAACAATTATTTATTTCTCCTAACTCTATCTCCTGGCTCATCGCGATGAACTTCCCACTTCCAAGCCTGACATGAGTTTTTGGAAATAATTGACAAGCCTAATAATATTATTAAAACCGGCCAAATTACTTGCCAAACATTAGCAGAAATTAATCCTAAATTTTGCAATAAAAATATTACTCCAATTAAGATGATAGCAAAACCAATGAACATATTTTTTATAAAATTAAATATTTAAACGACCTTTTTATTTTTTTTCAACAACAAGAGTGCAATTTGTAACCAAAGCTGCCAGAGCTCCAATAGCTGCCAAAACTGGAGCAAAAACCGTACCCACCACAGCAAAAGTTAATGGTATTTCCATTAATACTTCATCTTTTTCATTTTTAATAATTATCCTTCTTGCATTTCCTTCTTTTATTATTTCTTTTACTTTTTTTAAAATTTCATCTCCCGAAACTTTAAATTCTTCTTTTTTATTTTCTTCTGCCATATATTTAAAATATTAAAATACTCTTACTAATATTATACACAAAATTATAATTTTTTAAATTGCGTAATCAACCACTTTCCATCTTGCTTCTGAATAATTATAGTAACGCCATACATATCTGCCACTCCTCCGACTACCAATTCCCGACTAGTCATTTCTATGACATTACTCTGAGCAACATAACTACCATCTTGATTTTTACTAAGAGAAAAAATCTCTATTCTGTCAGGCCAAGGACTAGAAGTTAATCTACCCGGAGCAGACAAAGGATTATTCACCCAAGAAGCCAATAAATCGGGTGAAATAAAATCCGAATAATTATTTTCTATGGCCTTAATAATAATATCCTCTGAGGCTGCCAATGGAACGCTTCGCATTGCCTTGCCGAATTCAATAATTATATTTTTTACTTGCTCTTGTTCTTGATTAATCTTTTCTTTTTTTTGTGAATTATTTAATAAAAAAATGCCCCCTAGCGCAACCACTAAAATTAATATAATTACTATAATTGTCTTTTTGTTTATCTTCATATCCATACTACTAAATTTCTTTTTGTTTTTATTATAGCATTTTTAATATTTTAAAAAATAAATATCTTTTTTTAAATTACACCCAATCGTTTTAGCTCCCAAAAACATTCTACGGTTGCATTAATGTCTGCTTCAGCATTATGGGCATCTTCAAAAGAAAGACCAAATAATTGAAAATATAATTCAGATAATTTTGGCCACTTATATCCTCTCGAACCTTCAATTGCACAAAAATAAGTTGATTGTTGCATAGTACAAATCTTATTTTTTTGCTCAATTATATTTACCATATCTTTTCTTAAAAATTCAGCACCAACTATTTTTTCATCAAAACTAATATTGTGGGCTACTAAATAATCTGCTTGCTTTATTAGATCTTCAAACTCAATCAGCACATCTTCAAGCCAAGCTCCTTGTTTCTTAGCTTGAGCTGTGGTAATTCCATGAACCATTGAGGCTTCTTTGGGTATTACAAATCCCTCTGGCTTGATTATATAATTATTGCCATTAATTTTATTTCCATCTCTATCACACAAAACCCAAGCCAATTGAATCATTCTTGGCCAATTATCTAATTCTTCTACTTGTGCTTTCCAGTTTCTGGGCAGTCCAGTAGTTTCAGTGTCAAAAAATAAATACATATTTATTAATATAGCACATTACTATCCTCGCCAAAAGCATTTGACAAAAAGCTATATTTATATTATTATTATTTAAGGTTTAGCTCAGCTAAACGTTTGAAAAAAGGTTTTTATTATGATAGAGGTTGACTTAATTGTTCCTGGATACAGCCGCGATGCGCACAAATCCGCATCACTTCTCAAGAAAACTCTTGAAAGGCAAGGCCGAAAGGTCGTCGTAATCGACGTGTTTAAAAAAGAAAGAACAAAATGGCTGTTTAAAAAAACTTTATTAACAGCCAAAGATCACACTTCCGCAGTTAATACTGCGGAAACTGAGCTTGAATGGCTCAAAAGAATTAAAATAAACACAATCTATACGCATAGCTATGGAATAGTGTCTATTCTGGCACCATCCCTCGATGCAGATCGATATGTGTTTATAGCTCCACCTCTAGGAAAAGTCCACTATAAACCATTAGAAAAAATCTTTGGATTTCTTCCTGGATTTCAAGAATTAAAAAATGGAACTCTTCAAGCTAAGCTTTTTCAAGAGTTGTATTTTTTAAAAACCTCGAAAAAAGAAATTATCTTCTATGTTTCTTGCTTTGACAAAGAAGCGAATTATGGAGACGAAAGAGTTAATTATCCGGCTCCAATATTTCGAAAAATGGTAAACATAGGAAAAATAAAAATTTCCTATGGAGCCTCGCATAAAGATTATATGCGAGATGAAAACATAATAAAAGATATCATTCATTAAGGGTTTGCATTATTGCATTCCCTATTTTTTTATTTAAATAATATTGACAACAAATTAACCTTACTTTATAATCAAAATATGACGGTGAATGCTTCCGCGAACAGAATCTCATCAGCACATTTGCATAAATTCACAATAGCAGCAATTGCTATATTGGCGATCTGGCTTATTGCCGGAACACCACTATGAACTTCTTATTTTAAGAAGTTCTACTTATTTTTATAACAAAAAACACCCATCGGGTGTTTTTTAAATTAATCAATTAAAAAATTATCTTTTAAATATTGTAAAATTAATTTCATTACAGGCGTAGCTTTTTCTATGTCTTTGTAGGCCAACCAACTAATTTCTTCAATTTCTGCATTAGGTCTTATTTCTCCGTCAAAATCAGCCGTGTAAGCAGTTATTTGGACAACTGTATTTATTTTACCGTGCGCCAATGCTTCAAATTTGCCAACAAAATTCAAGCTTCCAGGAATAATATCAATACATAATTCTTCTCTAGCTTCCCTGATTAAAGCTTCTTCGTCTGTCTCCCCTGTTTCTCTTTTTCCTCCAGGAACATAAAAAGCTTCTTTACCATAAGAGCGCACTGCTAAAAGTTTTTTATTCTCAATATAAATCCAACCTAATTTATCTATTTTATTTTCCATATTTTTTATTATATCATTTTTCATACAATACAAAAGGCACCCCAAAAGGGTGCCCAAATAATTTTAACGTTTTGACCATTGAGGTGCTTTTCTAGCACGTTTTAATCCAAACTTCTTTCTTTCTTTCATTCTAGAATCTCTAGTTAAAAATCCAGCTTTTCTTAATCTTTTTCTGTATTCTGGATTAAACACTACTAAAGCTCTTGTAATTCCATGCCTAACAGCTTCAGCTTGTGAGTTAATACCTCCTCCTTTTACCACTACAGTAATTCGAAATCGATCATTTGATTTCATTTTATCCAAAGAAGAACTAACGGTTTTCTTTAAAGGCAAAGTTTTAAAATATTCTCCAATTTCTTTTCCATTAACGATAATTTCTTTATCTCCTTTTGTGTATAATCTTACTCTGGCAACAGAAGTTTTTCTCCTTCCCACGGCTTCAAAATACCTAGAACTATTTTCGTCATATTTTGATTCATCAAAAACAAAATCTTCGTCATCCTTGACTTCAAAAATAAACTCGGGAGAAATAACAGGAATTATCTTTTCTTCCACCTTTGTTTCAACAACTTTCGTTGCTTTAGACTTAGTTGCGCTTGGTTTCTTTTCTTTTTTAACAGTTTCTTTTTTGGCAACTGTTTTTTTAGCAACTGATTCCTTTTTAGTTGTTTTAGCTTTAGCTGTTTTTTTCTCTGCCATATTAATCAAATTTTAGACGGCTTAATTGTTTATCTCTCAATCTATTTTTAGGAAGCATCCCTGATACTGCTTTCCTCAAAATTTCGGATGGTTTTTTTTCAAAAATTGTCTTCATCAAAATGTGTTTGTCTCTACCCAAGAATCCAGTGTGATGAAAATATTCTTTCTTTTCCATTTTTTTTCCAGTCACTTTTATTTTTTCAACATTCTTTATAATTACATAATTATTAGAATCTTTGTTCGGCATAAAATCAGGCTTATTTTTGCCCCTTAGAATTCCCACAATCTCCGTGGCTAATCTGCCCAAAACTTTACCTTCAGCATCAATTGTGTATACTTCCTTTTTAACCCTGATCGAAGTTGAAGGGTTAGCGCTAGGCTTATCAAAGTTTTTTTTGTTCTGTGCTTTTTCCATAAATATATTTTTACTATACTAATTCTATAACAGCCATTTTTGAGCTGTCTGACTTTCTTCTTCCTAATTTCACAACCCTAGTATAACCACCGTTTCTTTCTTTGTATTTTGGGGCAATTTCCATAACTAATTTCTTAACAGCTTTTTCTGAGAAAAACTTAGCTAAATATCTTTTAGCTGTAACATCTCCAGTTTTTGCTTTTGTAATCTTTTTTTCAATATATGGAGAAAGCTCTTTAGCTTTCGCTTCAGTGGTTTTAATCTTTTCTTTCAAAATTAAAGAAGTAGCTAAAGTTTTTAACAATGCTATTCTCTGACCTCTCTCTCTATGTAATTTTCTGCCTTTTTGTAATTTTTTCATTTTCTATTTTCTTTTTATCGGCTTACCATCAAGTTTAATAAATTAAACTTGCTGGCATCCTCGTCAATTCATTGCGATTCTCGCAAGAATTGTCGGGAATTATTTTGTTTTCTTTTTTGCTGCCGCAGGTCCTGAATTTGTCGAACGGGCCTTCTTGGCTTTCTTAGGCTTTTCTTCTGTTTCTATCTCTTCAATCTCTTCAACTGTTTCTATTTCTTCTTTAGCTTCTACGACTTTTTCTTCTTTACTTTCAAAACCCATATCTTCATATAAAAAGCTAAAATGCGAAATCAAAATACTTAATGATTCGCCCAAAGCTTCTTCTGGATTAATAGTTCCATCAGTTTCAACTTCTAAAATAACCTTATCAAAATCAGTTCTTTTTCCAACCCTCATATTTTCTACAGTATAATTTACTTTTTTGATAGGAGTAAAAACAGCGTCAAGACCAATTACGCCAATATCTTTTTTATCAGTTACATCGTGAAATCTGTAGCCTGTGCCTTTTTCCACTTTTACTTCTACCTCAAATTCTGTATTCTTGTCTGTAATAGTAGCAATATGAAGTTCAGGATTAGCTAATTTTAATTCAGCGTTTTTCTCAAAATCCTTACCAGTTACCTTTTTCTCTCCTTTTACTTTTAAAATAGCTATTTGTGGCTCATCAGTAAAAATTTTAAATCTCAATTGCTTTAAGTTCATCAACACGTGTAAAATATCTTCTTTTACGCCTGGCAATGTAGCAAATTCATGAGGAACATTTTTAATTTTAACTTCAGTAACTGCAGCACCATCCAAAGATGACAAAAGCACACGTCTTAAGGCGTTTCCAATAGTAACCCCGTAGCCGGGATATAGCGATTCAATTTCAAAAATAACCAAATTATCGCTTACTTTTTTGCTTTTTATGGAAGTTGGCAATGGAATCATATAATTTTTTTACCCAGTCAAATAATTTTCTTCGCAAATTAGCGCGAAGCGCTATTTGAGCGGGTGAACTTTTTTATTATTTCTAATTAAGTATTTTTTAAATTTAATTTTTTAATTCCTTATCTTGAATAGTGCTCAAAGATCGCAGCAATTTCTGCAGGCAATTGAATATCACCAAACATTGGTTTTTTAACAAATTTGCCTTCCATCTTTTCTTTGTCATAGCTTAACCAAGCAGGCATACTATATTTTTTCATTTTTTCATCCAAATCTTTTAAAGTATCCTTACCTCTCGATCCAGATCTAATACTAATAACATCCCCTACGCTTACAAAGTATGAAGGAATATCTACTTTTCTACCGTTTACTGCAAAATGACCATGTGAAACCAATTGAGAAGCATGAGAACGAGATCTGCACCATCCTAATCTAAAAATAATATTATCTAATCTGCTCTCAATTTTTTGAATTAATTCATCTGCTACATTTTCATTGCCACTTCTAGCAGTAGTAACTTGCTCTACGTATTTTTTGAATTGAGATTCGCTAACGCCATAAAATTTTCTCATTCTTTGCTTTTCTCTCATTTCTTTTCCAAAATCAGATAAAGCTGATCTTCTCTTTTTAGCTTTTTGACCTGGAGCAAATGGCCTTTTAATCATTGTGCATTTAGCTGAAGAACATTTTTCTCCTTTAAGGAAAAGTTTGTCTCCTAATCTTCTGCAAATTTTACATTTTGCGTGTTGTATCATACTGTTTTACGAAATATTCGATAAAAATTATAATCTTCTTGGCTTCTTAGGTTTGCAACCATTGTGTGGAATTGGAGTTGCGTCCTTAATTGATAAAACTTCAAATCCTTGATTGGCGATTGATCTTAAGGCTGATTCTCTTCCTGATCCAACACCCTTAACAACGATGTGCAATCTTTTTACGCCCATTTTCTCTGCGGTCTGACCAACAGCTTCAGCTACTTTTGAAGCAGCAAAAGGAGTTGATTTTTTTGTTCCTTTAAAACCAAGCTTTCCAGCTGATTTTGCAGCATTAACATTGCCATTAACATCAGTTAAACTGATAATAGTATTATTATAAGAACTGTAAATGTAAACCCTACCCTCTTTTCCGGCAGAAGATTTGGCAACTTTTGCGTCCTTGGCAATGGCTTTTTCAATCACTTCGCCCTCTTTAATCATCTCTTCTTCAGTTTTTTTGATAACGTGTTTTTTTCCCATAGTATAATTAATATTCCACTAAAATTTCAATACAGTTTATTTTGCTGAAGGAGGAGCCTTTCTTCCTGATCCAGCTGTCTTCCTTACATTACCTCTTACAGTTCGGCTGTTAATTCTTGTAGTTTGTCCTCTTACAGTCAAACCCTTGCTGTGTCTAATTCCCCTCCATGTACCAATATCTTTTAATCGTTTGATATTAGTCATTACATCTCTCTTTAATTCTCCTTCTACTCTATAATTTTTTTCCATTACTTCTTTCAATTTTCCCAATTCTTCCTGGTTTAAATCTTTTGCTTTCTTTTTTGGATCAATATTTGCCTCAGCTAATACTTTCTTACTCAAAGCTAGACCTATTCCAAAAATATAAGTTAAGCTGATATCTATTGTTTTTTCATCTGGGATTAATACCCCCGCAACTCTTGGCATAAAATATTATATAAATTAATTAATTGACTATGCTCCTTGTCTCTGTTTATGTTTAGGATTTTTTTTACATATTACATAAACTCGTCCATTACGTCGGACGATCTTGCAATCTCCACAAATTTTTTTAACAGATGGTCTTACTTTCATAATATAACTTAATAAAATTATTTCTTTCTATAGGTAATTCTACCTCTCCTATTGTCATAGGGAGTCATTTCTACAGTAACATTGTCACCGGGTAAAATCCTTATCTTAAAAACTCGCAACTTGCCAGCGAGATGCGCCAGCACTTCCGAGCCGTCTTCTAATTGTACTTTGAAAAACCCATTAGGCAAGCTTTCCATAACAATTCCTTCTTTTTTGATTGTATCGTCTTTTTTGGGCATTTTCAAAAGATATATAAAACAATATCAAAACTTTCGCTTTTGGTCAAGGCCTAAGCCTTAATCCTGATCCATAACTAACAAAACTAAGATTATGGTTTTAATTATAATCCTAAACCATACTAAAATTTAAAACAAACAGTCTTGATTTTTGGCTATTTATTCAAAAATCAACTTAATATTTATATTTTTACTATCCTTAGGAACATTAATCTTCCAAAAAGGAGAAATATTAACCTGCACTTTATCTATTTCAGAAAAATTATTTAAAATTGATGCTGAGTAATCTTTACTTTTTCCCCCTAAGTTCTGCATTAGGAATGCGTTATCTGGCAACCAATAGGTCTTAGCACTGCAATTGGTCGTTATTTCTATTAATCCCTCTTTATTAGTTTTGTGGTCTGTTATGTCGCATTTTACGGTGCTTGGAACCAATTGCTTAATTTGATTATTACTGCTTATCATTAATTGCTCGGCAATATTATTTAAATCAGACATTCTAAAAGCTATGGATTCAGAAACAATATTACCGCTTACACTAAAATCAGCTACAATGTCTTTTTCTTTTACATTTGCGACAATATTACTTAAAGTTTGAGAAATCATATCATCAAAAACAATATAATCACTACTAATTTGATTTTTTAAAGATATTAATCCTTGTTCTTTTGCTTTTATTTTAAAATCTTCTTTAGCAGAATCAATATCCTGCTTAGACGCTATTTTTATACTACCCGAAGTGCCGCCTGTAATTGCCTCCTTAATTTCTGCCCAAGTAGTAGAATAATAAGCTGTGCCATTTAATTTTGGAACAGAAAAAGTAGCAGAAGATAAATTATAATCTGCACCAACCTCATCAGCTTCTATTTCTATATCAACATAACCTGGAGTTACTTTTCCATTACTAATCGTAGCAGCTGGAATATTTATCACAGCCAATGAATGATAAGACAATCCTTTTGGAGAAAGAAAGTGCGTACCAGACTTTAAAGTCAAAGCTTCGGCTGGAGAATACTTACTATAAACCCTAATTATTCCTTTGGCTTTTTTAGAACTACTATCCGTACCGGTTGTATTATATTTTTGAACAACATCCTGTGTACTAGAAAAAGCTATTCCAGGTAAAGTTTTTGTTTCAAGATTAACTTGTGTTTGATTGGGATCAATAGTAAATATATCTGTTATTTGAATTGCGTCAGTTTTGGGAAAAATATTTATTTCAGCTTTAGCTGGTACAAAAAAAGCTGTTGCTAAAATACCAAAAGCAAAAATTAAAACAAACCACTTAATCCAATCTTTTGATTTTTTTGTCTGTTTTTTTATTTCTTTTGATTTTTTAGACAAAGATACAGAATCAGAGAGAAAATCTTCATTGTCTTCTTCTAAAAAACTTGCTTGATTGTTTTGTACCTCCTCTGGAGGAACAATATCAAAAATTCTTTTTGTCATTATTTATATATTACGCTGATTTATATTTTTAAACAAGCTGATTTTATTTTGTCGTTGTATTAGTTAAGCGCAGCCTTTATTCTACGAATACCAGCACTAGAGCTTTCTTCTTTAATAATTTTAAAACACCCCAAATTACCAGTACTTTCAGCATGCGGACCAGCACAAATTTCTTTACTAAATACTTCTCCTGTGTTTGGATTATGAATTGTCCAAACTTTTACTATGTCTGGATATTTATCTTTAAAAAAGGCTAAAGCTCCAGCACTTAAAGCTGCTTCAATTGGCATCTCTTCTTTTTTAATTTCCAAATCTTCTTTTATTTTTTGATTAACCAAATCCTCAATTTTTTTTATCTCTTCAGGTGTCAATTTTTGAGGATGCTTAAAATCAAACCTTAATCTTTCCATATTTATATCTGATCCCATTTGTTGAACATGATCACCCAATAATTTTCTCAATGACGCATGCAGTAAATGCGTAGCTGTATGCAATTTCGCGCCTTCTTCACCTGCGTCCTTGCCTACGCCTCCAAATTTTTTCTCTGCACCTGCACGAGAAACGTCTTGATGGGCTTTTAAAGATTCTTCAAACTTTTCTAAATCAACTTTAAATCCCCTTTCTTTGACTATTTCTTCAGTTAACTCAATAGGAAAACCGTAACTTTGATATAGATCAAAAGCTTCTTCTCCGCTAATAATATTGGAATGCTTTAACTCTAAGAGATCTTCTAGTTTTTTTAAACCAGATTGCAATGTTTTTTCAAACTTAGCTTCTTCTTCGTTAATCGCTAATTTTATATTCTCTTTATTTTCTAATAATTCAGGATAAATATTTTTATATTTTTCTATTACAATTTCTGATAATGGAATTAAAAATCCCGAATTAAGATTTAACGACTTACCATAACGAACAGCTCGTCTCAAAACTCTTCGCAAGATATAACCTTGACCTAGATTGGAAGGATTAACTCCCTCGGCAATCAAAAAACAAGAACTGCGAATATGATCCGAAATTATTCTAAAAGCTTTTCTATTGTCCATATAAACAACACCCGATAATTCTGAAATTTTATCAATTATTGGCAAAAAAAGATCTGTTTCATAAGCCGAATTTTTACCTTGCAGCAATGAAAGAAGTCTTTCAAACCCAATACCTGTATCAATATTTGTTTGAGGTAACAATTCATACTCTCCTTTTTCATTTTTGTTGTATTGCATAAAAACCAAATTCCAAATCTCCACAAATCTTTTGCAATATTCGCAACTTGGTCCACACTCAGGTCTATTGCAGCCAAATTCTTCCCCTCTATCATAATGAATCTCGGAACAAGGGCCACAAGGCCCAACATTTGATGTTGGTCCCCAAAAATTATCTTCTTTGCCAAATTCTTTTATTCTTTCTTCGGGTATCCCATTTTTTAACCAAATCTGCGCTGCCTCAGTGTCTTTATCAATACTTCCTTCTCCTTTAAAAATCGTAATAGTGAATCTGGATTTATCCATTTTTAATTCATTAACCAAAAAATCCAAAGCAAAATTTATTGCTCCTTCTTTAAAATATCCATTTTCATTTTGTCCCACAGACCAATTGCCCAACATCTCAAAAAAAGTATGATGCGTATCATCTCCGATTTCTTCTATATCTCCGGTACGAAAACATTTTTGACAACTCGCTAAATGCTTATTGCCAAAATCTTGCATTACATCTTTTTTTCCAGACAAATAAAGAGAAAATTGCTGCATACCTGCTGTAGTGAATAAGACCGATGGGTCGGTGGGCAAAAGAGAAGAAGAGGCCACAATTTTATGCCCCCTTGATTCAAAAAATTTCAAAAATTTATCTCTAAGTTCATTTGATGTCATAAGTATAAATTAGCAAATCAAAATTAATCGGTCAAATCTAGAAAATATTTATAATTTATTAATATTTAACTTATTGAAGTTATTATACCAAAAATAATATAAAGGCACAAAATAAAAAGTCGCCCTTGCGGGCGACTAGTTAATTTAATGTTTCTGTTTTTATTTCATCATTTTCCCTCTCCACTCTTCTAGTAATCGAGCAGCAATTTCTTTTCCGCCCAAGCCAAATGACAAACCAAAGGCCAAAGCAATCATTGTAACAAATCCAACCACTAAAGTATTAACAATAGCAGAAGCAACTCCGATTTGAAGCAAGGCTGCCAAAATAGCAAAAATATAAATACTCCATCTTACGATTGAACCCAAAAATTGAACAAAACTTATACCCATTTTTTGAGCACTGGCTTTAACTATTTTTTCCAAAATATCAGCCAAAACAATTGCAACTACCAAAATAATTATTGCAACAAGTAAATTTGGTATCCAAATAATTATTCTTTGTAATAGTTCAGCAAAAGCAACCCATTCTAAAATATCTGTTGCCACCATTAAAAAGACTATAACTGCAATCCATTTAACAATAGCACCCATAAAATCAGAAGGCGTAATTGTAATTTCCGCTTTTTCTAAAGCGTTTCTCCAGCCAGTTCGACTAAAAAGTTCATTAAACTTTATTTTATTCAATATTCCGGCAACAATCTTGCCTAACCAAATTGAAATAAACCAACCTATGATAAAAACGACTAAAGCTCCCAAAAACTTCGGCAAAAAGAGCATAATAGACCCCCAAGCAGACTGGAAGCCTTGAATAGTTATATTAGACCAATCCTGAATCATATTTTTTGTCCTCGCCTTTTACCCTTGACTATTTATTCCTAATAGTGGAGTAATTGACAAGCGAAAAGGTAAAGAGGATATATTTATTTATAATACAATTCTACAATAAAAGTATACCACAAAAGACTTAAATAAACACAAGATTTGTCCCCAATACAAAATAAAAATCTTTAAATTTTTAAGAAGATTTTTTGGCCATTGTTTTATTTTCTTTTAATGAGACTATAAAAACAATAGCCAAAATTGAGATCGTAACAATTGGTGCAATCCAAAAAGGAAACTCTTGTCCAAAACTTTCTAAAAGCATTATGATTCCCAAAAATCCAATAGAATACATTGCGCCATTTTTTAAATAAGCAAATTTTTCAACAAAACCCAATCCCCTTATTGTAAAATCTCTTACTACAAGAGCCCCCAAACCATTACCAATAATAATTAATGGAATGGACATTGTAAAAGCAAAGGCTCCAATTACTCCATCTATAGAAAAAGATGCATCTAAAATTTCCAAATATAAAATTTTACTCCAAGCACTTAAATTTCCAGAAATCAATTCTTTTTCTTTTTCCTCGGCATTCTTCTTAAATCCATCTGTTATGAAAAAAGCAGAAATTCCGATTGAAGCTGCTAAAGCTAAAATTGGATTTTCCTGCAAAGCCAAATAAATTATTAAAGTAGTAAATAAGGAAGCAATAGCATAAAACCACACTCCTTGCTTTTTAATAAACTTTTCGGTTTTCAAAAGAAAATTCTTTTCTTCTAAAAATAACCAAGAAAGAAAGACTAAAAATAGATATGAGCCGCCACCTAAAAGCAGTAATGGCTTTGAAGCATCAAGTGATTGCCTAACAACTTCATCGCCAGAAAATACCGCACTAAAAACCTGACCCAAATTAAGAGATGGACTAGAAAGCCAAACCAATAAAAACGGCAAAAGACCCCTAACTACAAAAACAGCAAAAAACATTCCCCAAACCAAAAATATCCGTCTAAATTTTGCGGACATAGTTTTTATCACCCCAGCATTAACAATCGCATTATCAATACTGCTAATAACTTCAAAAACGCACAAACCCAAAACTGTTAATATTACTTCTAATATTGGCATATTATTTATTCTTTATTGGCTTGCAGTGCCATTAAAAGTTTTATTAAATAATTTAATAATTCAGCCCGACTCATTTCGTTTAAAGATTTTTTTTCTGTATTAATAGTTACAGGCTTTGATTTTTCTTCATTTGCACTACATTGTGCTATTTCTCCGCCATTCATTCCAATACAAGACCAAGTCCAAGGAGAATACTTGGAAACTTCACTAGCTGTTCCAGATTGACAGAGATTAACTGACGGGGCTTGTTTGAAAAACTTCTCATTAGATGATCCACAAATTCCATTAATTTCTAAAACACACACACCAGAATAATCAATTTCTACGCCCTCTTTTCTAGCAAAACAATCATTGGGATATGTTTTTTTATTTTTGCCACAAACCGGAAAATAATTTTGCGAACACACAATTGATTTTTTTATTTTTACATTGATCATGTGTGCATCTTTGGCGCCAGCATAATTATTACTATCATTAATTTTTTTTTCTTCACAAGAAACCAAATCATACCCATCGAGAACATTAAAACCAAAACAATATCCTTCTGTCCAATATTCTAAAAATTCTGGATTTTTAGCGTCTCCAATCAAAGCAGCTATTTCTGTGGCTTTAAATTTTGACTTAACTTCAAAATTAGAATCAAAAGCAAAACATTTTATATTATTACAAGACCAGTGCCATTTACCGTCTTTGTAATTATTCTCATCATAAATCGAAACTTCGCTACTCAAATCTCCATAATTACATAAATTCGCTGAGGGAATATTAGAAAAACTTTTACCATTAGCAGTACCGCAACTATCATCTACGCTAAATCTTACCGTAATAAGATTGCTTTTATCAGTTAAATCCAGATAAGAAGCGCTTTGAGCATAATACCCCATATAACGGATAGAAATAATATAAGACCCTCTATCTTTTAATAAATTCTTGCAATTTATTGTGTTATTAATATCTAAGGTGTATTTTTTTGTTTGTATTGGCGCAGCGCCCAAATAACACTGTTGCTTTGAATTTATATCAGCGGAAATTAAATTAATCAAAACATTACCCCTCAACTCTCCTGAATAATCCCAAGTAATATTATATATTTTATCTTTTATAAATATCTCTCCCCCTTGAGGATAAGTCATTTTTATTTTTGGCGTATTTGCAAAAACAAAACACACTGGCAAGATAAACAACAAGAGAACAATAATGAAGTGCTTTTTATTTTTCATTTTTAAATTAATTTATTTTACCTTTATCAATTGAAACATACCATCCTCCCTTACCTTGATAACAAACACCTATTTTATTTCTTGAAACCGCTCCGGAAATAAAATCATAAGAATACGGACCGTAAATCCTAGTACTAGTGGAAACATAATTATGTTCATTTTTAATAAAATGAAAAGCCGCGAATTGACTGTTTGGCAAAATATTTATTGCATCGTATGGACCCATGATTAAATCATTAATATTTACCATTAAATCATTTTGATCAAAATATTGAAAAGCAAAACCATTACTAAATAAAAATATCGGCATGGAAACAGAATATGGTCCATAAATTTTATCATTAACATTGACGTATTTATCATCACCTCGTAAATAAATAAAAGCTGTACCGGCAACATTGGTTGAAACTTTTTCTATAACATCATATGGCCCATATTCGCTACCATTAATCAAAATATAATTTTTATTATCTCGGACATAATAAAAAATAAAATCCTCGTCAGAAACCGCCAAACCGCCAATACTCTCGTAAGGTCCATATCTTTCATTGTTTATGTTTACATACCATTGACCAGCAGAAAAATAAGAGAAACCCATACTATTTTCAGACATAGAAATATCTCCTATCTTTTGCCAAGCACCAGAAATATTATTATTAAAATTAAGATACCACTCATTCATATCCAAATCCAAATAAGCAAACCCTTGATTCTTATCGGTCATAGAACTAATTTTAATGTCAGCATACGGACCAAATATTTTGCCATTTAAATTAACGTAATGTCTTCCATTTTCTTCATAATTAATAGCGTATTTATTATCCGAGATATAAACAATAGGAATTTTACTGTAAGGCCCGTATATAATATTATTTTTTTTAAATAAAAAATATCCACTAATTAATAAAATAGCTGTAATTAAAAAAACAATAGGCCAAATAAATTTCTTTTTCATGAAATAAAATTATAATTTTATATTATTATACCAAATATTTTTTAAAAAACAAAGTTATTGTTTAAATAAAAAAATGGTCGAGGTAACTCGCCATTATACTAAAGTGCTTTGTCTGATTAATCTTCCGATAAATTCGATACGAAAATATCTGCTGTTAACGTTACTGCAACGCCATTTGTGAATACGACATCTCAAATTACAAAAATCCTTTTGTTCTATTTTAAAAGAATGTTCTCCTTTGCGATTAGCGATTATCAGAAAAAACTCTATTTTGTTTAAGTCTTCCTGGTCAGTAGCAGACACTGCATAAAGCTTGGAATAATCCGGCCCTTTTGAAAGTTCTGAACGAAACCTGAAATCTTGTTTAATGAACAAATCTAGACAATAAATTTCTCCATTGTCATACCTGAAAAACTTCCAATCAATCATGCTTAATCTCTCTATCAAAAAGATACCATATTAAAAAAACTTGTGTCAATTTTTAAATTTTATTAATTTAAGATCATAATCATAGCAAAATAAACCTTAAAGAGGTTCGCTTTCGCGTCAACTTCTGGTGAAGTTGCGCTCGCGGCCGCCGCCGCTGTGCGTTCGAATCTCCTACTCGAATCAATTAATAACAAAACCCCCTTATAAATAAGGGGGTTTTGTTATTAAAGTGGACCCAGGGAGATTCGAACTCCCGACCTCCTCTTTGCAAAAGAGGCGCGCTACCAACTGCGCTATGGGCCCAAATTTTTATGCTTGGACTCGCCTTCAAAAACTTTTAATTTTGAAATGCCTGGAGCTCGCCCTAAAATATTTTTCTACTGAAAAATTTTTAGGGCCCGCCTCAGCCCCGTCGGGCTTCCGGCTTCTCGTCTGGTATGCCTGGACTCGCCTTCAAAAACTTTTAATTTTGAAATGCCTGGAGCTCGCCCTAAAATATTTTTCTACTGAAAAATTTTTAGGGCCCGCCTCAGCCCCGTCGGGCTTCCGGCTTCGAGTCCAGAGATACGGACATATAATTGTTTCATTCAGATACCAATAAATTGGTATCTGAATGAAACAACTGGTGGGTATGCCTGGACTCGAACCAGGGACCTCGTCATTATCAGTGACGCGCTCTAGCCAGCTGAGCTACACACCCGAGTTCCTCTTTCGCGGAACGAGCCCTGTTAAATAATTTTAATTGAAATTTTAACTCATTGTTAAAACTTGATTTAACTGGGGCGAATCTGGCAAAATACAATTTATCTACTCTTTTTCAAGCACAAATAATACTGTCTTCATTGGGCTAAATCCTGAAATAGTTTTAGCATAAATCAGTTTCAAATTCAAATCCTTAAATTTATTTTCCCATTCTCGTCTGGTAAAAAACTTACCGGATACAAAATTCTTTTGAAAAATTATACCAAAAGAAATACCATGAATTTTACAAAAAAACCTTGAAACAATTCCTTCTGGTAAATTTTCGTAAATAATAATTCTCTTCTTTGCTATTTTTGAAATATCTTTCAAAGACTTTGTGGGATCTTCGGTATGATGTAAAACATAATTTATTAAAATCGTATCATAAGATCCTTTTGTTAAAAAAGAAATATCTTTTCCGTCATATTTTACAAAAGGAATATTTTCAACCCGATTATCAATTATATCAATACCCAAAATTTCTGAATTAAAAAATTTAGAAAACTCTTTGCCAATAATTCCAGAACCACAGCCAAAATCAAGAATCTTGGAATTGCTAGAAATAAATTGACTACACTCTTCACACATCTTTTGGGCAGCTTTCCTGTAAAAAGCCTTAAAAAACCCGATATTGAAGAGGGCTTTTAGTTTTCATTCTTAATTAAGTAAGTTAGTTTCTTAGAGTTGCTCCGCTATTGGTATCCTTTTATGGCAAGGACACCATAGCCCTGTGATTAATTCAGTGATCACTCGCGAATTAATCACAATCAACCAATTTTAAAAAATAAATGATCCACGAGCAGCTTCCGCTACCCGTGCCTTGTTACGACTTCGTCCCTCTTATTGAGCCTGCCTTAGGTCCATAAATGGAACTTCGGGCATTCCCAACTCGCTTGACGTGACGG
>DISC01000001.1 GCA_002421745.1 Patescibacteria group bacterium UBA6220
AGCCTACTCCAAGATTAGAACTCTTACCCAGGTTAGAGACTATGACCTTGATAGGATACAGGTGTAAGTTCTGTGAGGAATTGAGCCGAGTATTACTAATTGGGTATTATACTTTTGACTAGCAATTAATAGCCTTCTTCTTTAGAATTATATAACTTTTTATTTTTGTCTGATATTTTTTATCAGAAGCAACGCTTTTTTATTTTTAATATGGGGACTATGCCAAGAGTGCTCCACCCGATCCCATTCCGAACTCGGAAGTGAAATCTCTTATGGCCGATGATAGTGGATTCCGCGAAAGTAGGTAGTCCCCGTATTAAAGATTGAAAAGCGTTTTTTTAATACAGAAAATATTGCACTCCTTTGTGATAGTCGCCGGTATTAAGGTATTGAATATCTTAATAGCGAAAGCACATGTTAAGGCAAAACCGCGGACGCGCGGCTTTGTGTCGGATTTAATAAAATCCGACGTACCTTATATTATTAAACATTCTCTTTTTTGATTCAATTGGGCTTTGTTTTTAAATTGTTTTTTGGTATAATTATTTTAATGAAAACAAAAAGATTCAAAGCTTTTACTTTAATCGAGCTTCTAGTCGTCATTGCTGTTGTCGGAATATTATCCGGCTTAGTTTTTGTTTCTATGAGCGGAGCTATAGATGCAGCCAAAGATACAAAACGCAAAACTGACTTGTCAGCTATTCAAAAAGCTTTAATGATGTATCAATCTAGCAATGGCAGTTATCCTATTTTAGCTAGTTGTACTATTGGTCCTAGTTGTTTAGAAACAGAATTAGCTTCATATATTCCCAATTTGCCAATTGACTCAGATACTACCAAACATTATACATATTCTTCTAATGGAACAAACTTTACTCTATCAGCTACGCTTAGCAATGGCGGAGTTTATTCTTATAACAATATCAGTGGATGGACAACTGGTTTGGCTGGCTATGTTCACTACAAAGTTATTACTATTACTAATAGTAGTGGCGGAGTTTTAACTAATTATCCAATCAAGCTAATAGTCTATCAGGCTTCTGGTGGCGGTAGTGGTTCTAATTGTGAAGGATTATGTCAAACTGATTTTACTGATATAGCCTTTACTGATATTACTGGAGACACGGCTTTACCTTTTTGGCTAGAAACGGGTTCTTTGGTTTCTAATACTAATATTACTGTTTGGGTAAATGTTCCTACTATCACCACAGGTTCTTCCACTCAAATCAGAATGTATTATGACTCTGATAGTCCGACCTTAGCTTCTAATGGAGACAATACTTTTCCAACTTCACAAGGAATGTTGTTCGATGATTTTAGTGGTGTTTCGTTGGATGCTGTAAAATGGGCGACAGTAGGCTCACCAACGGTTTTTGATTCAGTAGTCTCTATAACTTCAAATGAGAACGCATACAAAACCATACTTTCTCAAGATAGTTTTGGGATAGGAATGTCTATTAGGTCGCGAATAAAATCTGGTCATTACACTTCTAATGGAGAACAATACGAACGTTATTATGCGTTATTTCAGAATGGCACAAATTATATTCATGCAATATTCACGCATTCTTTATCGTCGTGGCAGGGAAAATACATTCAGGGTAATGGCGCTGATAGTTTAACGGCCATTCAAGGATGGGTTGCTAATACATGGAAGGTTATTGAGGGGAAGCGTTTGGCAGCAAACATTACTTGGACAGTAAATGACGCTAATACAATAGTGCATTCTACTAATTACCCAACAACGTCTGGACAATGCGGCGTTGGTGTTTATGGAATTGGAAATTATGCCACAATGTCAATGGATTGGGTTCTTGTTCGTAAATATGTTGCCACAGAACCAACTGCAGCATTTGGTTCACAAAATTAATCTTAATAAGAATGGTGTTCGTTGAATTTTTTATTATAGAAATAATTAAAGCGTGTTAGATTTTACTAAAAATTATTGGTAATTTTTTGTTTTATAAGTATAATGAAAAAATGATAGATGAAGCCACAAAAATTAAATATAAGGATTTGGGCTATGATGAATTTTTCGAATCAAAACGGAAGTCTTTGGGATTGATGGAATATCCAGTTGCTAGGGTTATTTCCGAGCACAGAGAGTTGTACAAGGTAAAGGATATTAATGGTGAGTATCTAGCAAAAATAACGGGAAAGCAGATATTTGATGCTACAAAAAGAGAGGATTATCCCGCAGTTGGAGATTGGGTGGTTATAACTATGCCCGACAAGGAAACAGCAAGCATTCGAAAGGTTTTGCCGAGAAAAACTACGCTCAATAAGAAATATGATAATAAGCAAGATGCCCAACTCATTGCCACCAATATTGATGTTGCTTTTATTATCGAATCAGTGGATAGGGATTATAATCTCAATCGATTTGAAAGATATCTTGTTTTGATAAACGAAGGACAGATTAAGCCAGTAATCATCTTGAACAAGATAGATTTGGTTTCAAAAGTAGAATTGGGTCTGATAATAGATCAGATAAAAAACAGATTCAAGGATATTGATATCCTTTCGACTAGCGTGACTACAGAGCAAGGGCTGGACGAACTGACTAATTACATAAAAAAAGGAAAAACATATTGTTTCTTGGGTTCTTCTGGTGTCGGAAAATCATCATTGATAAATAAGCTTCTTGGAAAAAGTGAGATTAAGACAGGCGAAATAAGCCGGTCGACTGGTCGAGGCAAACATACAACTACAAGTAGGGAAATGTATTTTTTGGAAAATGGCGGAATAGTGATAGATAATCCGGGAACGCGAGAAGTTGGAATCACTAATGCAGACACGGGTTTGGAAAATGTTTTCGATGAGATTGTCGCTTTATCGGAAAATTGTCGATATGCTGACTGTACTCATACGCATGAATCTGGCTGCGCTGTCTTAAGGGCTGTTGATACAAAGAATTTGGATAAGGAAAAATATCTGAATTATATTAGGTTAAAAAAAGAAACCGAACACTACGAAATGACTGATCTTGAAAAGAGGGGAAAGGATAGAAAGTTTGGAAAGTTTATTAAGAGGTCTTTGGAGCAATTAAAAAAGATTGATTCTTGAAGGTAAAGTACGTCAGATTTTCTTTAAATCTGACGTTAGTTCACTCACGCCATTGAGGCGTTTTTATTTTTGCTTTTTTTTGGTTTTCGTCTATAATGTAATCATGAAATTTGGTTTGATTAAAAAGTTTTTTATAGTGATATTTTTATCAATTTTGTTTTTTGGTTTGCTTAATTTGTGGGGTGCAAGTGGAATTAAAAACTTTTTTTATAATCAGTCAAGTGGAATTCAGGCGTATCTTTGGCAAGCAGGCAGTACTATTATTAACGCAAATCAAGGTCAATTAAATAAAAATCTTATAGTACAAAATCAAAAACTTTTTTCTGATTTAACTGATTTGGAGGTATTAAGAAAAGAAAACGAGATTTTAAGGCAAGCTTTGTCTTTGGGGTTAAATCAAGACTATGAATTAATTATGGGTCAAGTGACAGCTAAAGATAGTATTCGTATTGAAAAAGTGGCTTATAGTGATTCAATCTTAATTAATAAAGGTAGTGTTGATGGAGTAAAAAATGGATTTCCAGTAGTTTTATCAAGTAAGGTTTTGTTGGGAAAAGTAGTCGATGTTTATGATAATTATTCACGTGTAATTTTATTGTCTAGCAAAGATAGCGTGATCGATGTGTCAGTATCTGGAACAGATGTTTTTGCTTTATCTAAAGGGCAAGGAAATCAAAAAATAGTTTTAGATATGTTTCCAAAAGATAAAGATTTGCAAACTGGATCGCTAGTTTTAACCAGCGCCTTGGGTAGTGCTTATCCCGCAGGATTGATGGTTGGTACAATTGGACAAGTAGACAATGTTGATAGCGAAACCTTTAAAAAAGCGGAAATAAAACCAGCCTATAGTCTTAATACTTTGGAATATGTTTTTATAATAAAAAACATTGTAGTTACAAATGAGCAGTAAAAATATATTATTATTTTTAATAGTTGGATTATTTTTTTATTTTCTTGCTCTTTTGGAAATAAGTTTTTTCCCTTTATTTAATATTTTTATTTTTAAGATTAATTTATCGGTTTTGATCGCGATTTTTATTTGTATTATCGAAGATCCCAAAAAATATATTGGATTTTATTGTGCTTTCTGGGTTGGATTTTTTTTGGATGTTTTTTCATTTTCTAATTTTTTTGGAATTGCAATATTATTTATGGTTTTAGTGGCTGGATTAATAAAGTTATTTTTATACAAATATGTTAAGATTCCCTCGTTCTCGTGGTTATCAAAAATTCAAAATTAGACAAACTAGCGGCGAGATTGAGGCTGATGAAGTTTTTTTGGATGCAATTGTACAAAAAAAGGGAATCAAAGATAGCTTGAGGTACGGTAAGATAGAAACCGCTTTGTCCAAAAAAACCTTTGGAATGGTTTTTGGTTTTATTGTTATGGTTGTTGTTTTATTTTCCGGATGGACTTTTTATTATCAAACTTTTCAATATAAATTTTATGCAGATAAGTCAGCAAAAAATCGTTATATTTCAAGTGTTATCGATGCTCAGCGAGGGATTATTTATGACAAAAATTTTAAACAATTAGTAGAAAACCGCCAAAATTTTGATTTGATTTGCGATTTTAATGATCTACCGAAAGATGCTGATAAACTAAATCAAGAAATAGTGGAAATAGCTAAAATATTAGGAATTTCTTCAGATGAAGTAAGATCAAAGATGGATGAACAGAGAGGTAAGAAAAATTCTGATAATATTATTTTTGAAAATTTAGACGAAAACAAAACTATTCTTTTTGAGACAAAAATAGATATGTTGGCTGGTTTTAATATTCAAAAGACAAGTAGTCGAAATTATATTGATTCACAAAATTTTTCTTTAATATTGGGTTATTTATCTGGTGATGGTAAAACGGGTCAAATCGGATTAGAAAAAGAATACGACAGTTACCTCAAAGAAACACCCGGTATTTATCAGCGTCCTAGGGGAGATGAGGAAGAAGCTCAGGGGGCTGTGGTTAAACAGCCTGAGCCAGGTGGAAATCTTTTGCTTAATATTGATATGGATTTACAGAATAATATAATGAAATTTTTGAGCGAAGATTTGAAGCAATATAATTCCCCTGGAGGTTCAGTGGTGGTTGTTGATCCAAAAACTGGAGGAATTCTATCTTTGGTTTCTGCTCCGTCTTTTGACAGTAATATGTTTTCTCAGGCATTGTCTGCTGAAGATTATAATAAATTAATAAATAGCAACACAACATCTTTTTATAATCGAGCGATTGCTGGCGAATATCCGATTGGTTCCACAATTAAACCTTTAATTGCTTCAGCTGCCCTAGAAGAAGGAGTGATTACTCCCGATACAATAATTCTTGATAATGAGGGAGGATTGCAATTGTCAGATGGCACCTTTAAAAAAGACTGGGCTGTTCATGGTGTAGTTGATTTAAACAAAGCGATTGCCGAATCATGTGATACGTATTTTTATATTGTTGGCGGTGGATATCAAGGATTTGTTGGATTGGGTATTGATAGAATTGATAAATATTTGGATGAATTTGGGTTGGGTAATTATACGGGAATTGATATTCCTGGAGAGCGAGCTGGATTTATACCTACTGCAGATTGGAAAAAAGAAAAAACTGGGATAAATTGGTATCCAGGAGATACATATAATATTAGTATAGGACAGGGGTATATGAAGGCAACGCCACTACAATTAGCAATGGCAACTGCAGCAATAGCTAATGGGGGAAAATTAATAAAACCTCAGATAGTGGATAGCATTTTGGATAAAAACAATAAGGTTATAAAAAAAATAGAAACAGAGGTTATTAATAATGATTTTATTTCTTCAGAAAATTTAGAGAGTGTTAGAGAAGCAATGAGACAAACTGTTTTGTCTTCTGCTGGAACAGCAAGGGGATTACAATGGATGCCAGTTACTTCTGCAGCTAAAACCGGAACTGCTCAAACCAGCAAGGCAGAAACCTATAATAATTTGATTACATTATTTGCTCCCTATGATGATCCTCAAGTAGTAATTACTATTGTAATAGATAGTGTGCCTTACGAAACAGGTGTGGCTAATTTACTTGCCAGGCAAATTATGAGCTATTATTTTGCTAAAGACAAAGATGTGGATATTCAGACGCAAAATCAAGACCAGTCCAGTAATAGCAATAGCAATGGAGATAATATTAATCAGCCAGGGATTTTACCAGATGGTGAGGGGGTTAATAATTGAAACAGACTTGATTTGTAGAAAAACTATGGTATGCTTATAAAAATAATAAAACAAGGGGCGCATTAGCCGCTCTTTTTAATAAAAATTATAAATAATTATGGATGGAAAATACTTAACAAAAGAAGGCCTAGAAAAGCTAAAGCATGAATTAGAGCATTTAAAAAAGGATGAAAGAATAAAAATAGCCGAAGAATTAAAAGAAGCTATTTCCTTTGGAGATTTGTCCGAAAATGCAGCTTATGACGAGGCTAAGGAAAATCAGGCTTTTTTAGAGGGAAAAATTGTTGAACTAGAAAAATTAATTAGTAGTGCAAAAATCATTGAAGAAAATGGCAATACGGGATGGGTTCAAGTTGGATCTTTTGTTACTTTAGAGGCTGAAGAAAATCAAGAAGAATATCAAATTGTGGGAGAAGAAGAAGCTAACCCGATTGAAAAAAGGATTTCTTTTAAGTCGCCGCTGGGTCAATTATTAATGAATAAACCCAAAGGGGCAGTAGTAGAAATTAAAACCCCCAAAGGAGTGATTAAGTATAAAATATTAAAAATTGCATAAAATTTTTATCTAATATAAAATCAGACTTCAAAGTCTGATTTTTGTATATTATCAATAAAAAAAAGACAAATAAATTTGTCAGTTTGTTTTTTTTGCCCAATCCTCCAATAAGGGTAATTGGTTTATCAAAAAGAGCTTGTTCAACTCCTCAATTCTTTTTTCGATCGAAGGTATTGTCTTTTCTTCGATTTGATTTTGACAGTTGGCAAGTGCTTCAATTTTTTTTAACAGATCGTCTCTTTCTTTTTTTGGTAGTTTTTTTAATCGAGGATCATACTTGATAGATAGAGCCAGTTCAATTTCTTTGTTTAGTATTTTGGCTTTTTCTAGGGTTTTTAGCCCCCAGTCAAAATCAAGCTTGAGCTTATAGAAGCAATATGCTTCTTTTTCTCTTTTGATATCTTTTCCCTCATAGGTGACGATTTTTTCCGCTGCGTTTTTTAAGCCAGGAAAACGATTAAGTAATCCGGATTTGTCAGTTATTATATTTTTGGCTTTGAAAATTATAATATCTTTTCTACCGGTTGTAGCGATATCATAACAAATAACCTGATTAAGGACTTTGTGTATGAGATCTCTTAAATCGTTTTTGTCGCCATTGTCAGGAAAAAAGATAATCCTGTTAATGGTCGCGGATAATTTTGGAAAGTTTTTTGAAATTTCCGGATCAGTTTTTTTGATTTTTTGGATTTTAGCAGTAATTAGCTCAATGGTGTCCATTTTTTTATATCCCCTTAGACATTTTTCATTGGCAATTGCCTCTAAATGTGCTATTGCAAATATTGCACTAATTATACCTCATTGTCAATATTGTTTGAGCTGGGTAATTTATGTTATTATATATTAAGAAATAATGCTGTTTGTAGTAAAATATGGTACATTTTGAGGCCATTTAAAGCATTTTAGCAAGGGTTAAAATAAATTTATAATTATGTCTACGGTTGAAGAAATACGCAATAATAGGATAGAAAAATTAAAAAACATAGAATCAAGCGGAAACAGCGCTTATCCGATTGAAACAAAAAGAACTCACGAAATAAAACAAGTTTTGGAAAGTTTTAATAAATTGGTTGAAGTTGCTGAAGAAGTTGTTTTGGTTGGTAGAATTAGAACAATTCGATCTCATGGAGCTTTGACTTTTTTAGATTTTGAAGACGGAACCGCAAAATTTCAGGCTCTTTTTGCAAAAGATAAAATAGGAGCTGATAGTTATGATTTTTTTATTGAGAATTTTGATATCGGTGATTTTATAGAAATAAAAGGAACTCTTTTTGAAACAAAAAGACAAGAAAAAACAATTCAAGTTACAGGATATAAAATTCTTTCTAAAAGCTTAAGACCTCTACCGGAAAAATGGCACGGACTAAAAGATATAGAAGAAAGATATAGAAAAAGATATTTAGATTTACTTTTTTCTGAAGAATCAAAAAATAAATTTATTATTCGATCAAACTTTATTAAAGAATTAAGAGATTTTTTGAGTGATAACGGATTTTTAGAAGTAGAAACACCTATTTTGCAATTACAATACGGTGGAGCAAGAGCTAAGCCATTCAAAACTCATATTAATGCTATGGATTTGGATGTTTTTTTGCGTATCTCTCCTGAGCTATATTTAAAGAGATTGTTAGTTGGGGGATTTGAAAAGGTTTTTGAAATTGGAAAATGTTTTAGAAATGAAGGCGTGGATAAGTTTCATAATCCTGATTTCACTATGATAGAATTTTATTGGGCTTATGCAGACTACAAGCAATTAATGAAATTTACCGAAGAAATGTTTTGCGCGGTTCTTAATAAGGTTATGGGAACAACAAAATTAAAATATTTGGATAACGAAATAAATTTTGAAGGACCCTTTGAAAGAATAGAATTTTTTGCATTACTTGAAAAATACACTAATATTAAATATGAAGATTTAAACGAAGAATCTTTGCGCAAGAAAGCAATTGAATTGGGCGTTGAAGTTCCTGAGGGAGCGGATAAACCGAATATTGCTGATGAGATATATAAAAAGTTTTGTCGCCCAAAAATAATTCAACCATGCTTTGTTATTCATCATCCTTATGGTTTTCAGCCTTTAGCTAAGGGTTTGGATGAGCATAAATTAGCTAGTTTTCAATTGGTAATAGCAGGCGCAGAAGTGATTAATGCTTTTTCAGAATTAAATAATCCACTTGAACAAGGGGAAAGATTGCGAAATCAAGAAAAATTATTTGCAAGTGGATTTGAAGAAGCCCAACGATCAGATGAGGATTTTGTGGAAGCTTTGGAATATGGAATGCCTCCAGCCGCAGGTTTTGGAATGGGAATTGATAGAATTATTTCCATGATCACTGATTCCGGATCTTTGCGAGAAATAATTTTATTTCCAATAATGCGCAATAAAGAAGAAAAAGAAGAAAAGCCAAAAGAAATTTAAAAATAAAATTAAAAATACTCGAATTATTTCGAGTATTTTTTTAGTTGAGAATAATAATTATCAAAAATTAAGGCTTTGCAATATCTTGAATTTTTTGGTATGGTATTTTCAGTCCTTTAGTAAGGATGAGGTTAAAATGTTACAAAATCATTCTAAAGACAGGGTATCAAACAAGTACGAAGTGCGTCTAAGAAGACGGAACGCTATGTGGATACACAATGGGAAAAAAGAATGTCCGCACGCTGAATTAACCAGCGGCTTATGCAGCAATGCATATTTTAACTTATCGGAAGTCTGTAGTTTTCCCTTCGAAAATCATTGGCTCGCGTCTAGTCTTTGTGCTAATCTTCGTGGTCAAGGATTGAAAACAGTTGATTTTGTCGTTGGTTCTGCTTATGCGGCTATTACTTTTTCATATGAAGTTGCCAACTGTTTGGGGTCCAGGCATGTTTTTGCCGAAAAAGGTTCTGATGGAGAAATGCTCTGGAACAGATTTCAACTTCCAAAGAATGCAACCGTGCTACAAATAGAAGAGCTTGTCACTACTTTCAAAACAACCGAAGCAGTCCGTAGGGTAATTATCGAAAAAAACAAACATCCGGTAAAATTTTTACCATTAATAGGCACAATCGTGCATCGTCCTCAAAAACTTCCAATTAAGTATTTTTTTGACAATGAACCGATAACTATTGTTCCATTGATCGAAAAAGAAGTTTGGGCAGTGCCGCAAGAAGAATGTCCTCTTTGTAGGCTTGGATCCAAAAGAGTAAAACCCAAAAATAATTGGGCTGATCTAATAGAATGCTAATTTTTTAAAAGAAATTAGCGTTTTTTAATATAAATCTATGAAATGAAATTATTTAGTTGAATAATTTGCTTTTTTGGGTCTAAATTGATATTATTGATAAATAGATTATAAATAAAAAACTAATTTTGGTTATGATAGATATTAAATTTATCAGAGAAAATCCGGATAAAATAAAAGAAGCTGTTCGTAAAAAAATGGTTGATTTTGATGTTGATTATTTTCTTCAAATTGACCAAAAAAGAAAAAAATTAATTCAAGATATTGAAGAGTTGAACAAAATAAAAAATCAAGCCAGTAAAGAAATACAGAACGCTAAAGATGCAGAACAAAGAAAAACAATTATTGCTCAGATGCAAGAATTGGACAGAAACTCTGACAATGAAGAGGGTGAATACAAAAAAATAGACGAAGAGTTTCAAAAACTAATGCTTTTAATCCCCAATATTCCGGACGAATCAGTGCCCGAGGGAAAATCTGATGCTGACAATATTGAAACAAAAAAGTGGGGAAAAATAAGAAAATTTGATTTTACAGTTAAAGATCATGTGCAATTAGCAAAAGATCTTGATTTGGTTGATTTTGAAAGAGGAACGAAAGTATCTGGATTTAGAGGATATTTTTTAAAAAACGAAGGATTTCTTTTGTGTATGGCTATCTGGAATTATGCCCTAGAGGTATTAATGAAAAAAGGTTTTGTTCCTATGGGAGCGCCCTCTTTAGTTAATGAAAAAGCTATGACTGGAACTGGCTATTTGCCGCAAGCCAAAGATGAAGTTTATGCTACTACAGATGGGATGTATTTGGCTGGTACTTCTGAGGTGTCAGTTATGAGTTATCATTCTAATGAAATTTTAAGTGAAAAGGATTTACCAATTAAATTTGCTGGTTTTTCTCCTTGTTTTAGAACTGAGATTGGTAGCTATGGTAAAGATACGCAAGGAATATTTCGCGTACACGAATTTATGAAAATCGAACAAGTTGTTTTGTGTAAAAACGATAAACAAGAATCAATAAAATTACACGAAGAAATAACTAAAAATGCCGAACAGATTTTACAAGGATTAGAGTTGCCATATCATGTAGTTACTAATTGCACAGGAGATTTGGGATTGGGTCAGGTGAAAAAATATGATATTGAATGTTGGGTTCCGTCACAGAATAAATATAGAGAAACTCATTCGTCTTCTTATTTTTTCGATTTTCAAACTAGAAGGTTAAATATTAAATATAGGACAAAAGAAAATGAATTAAAGTTTGCTTACTCGCTCAATAACACTGGTATTGCAACGCCCAGAGTTTTAATGGCTTTATTGGAAAATAATCAACAGGCAGATGGAAGCATTAAAATTCCAAAAGCTTTGCATAAATATCTTGGATTTAAAGTAATTAAGCCAAAAAGAAAGGCAAATTAATTCAATTTGGTGTTTTTTGCTTTGATTTTGTTGGCAAAATTATTTAATTGAGTAAATATTTATAAATGGAAATACAAAATAGAAAAATATCAGTTAATGAAATTGATGTTAATTATATTGAGGTTGATCAAGGCGAAGCATTAGTTATTCTTCATGGTTGGGGTGCTAATATTTCTTATTGGTCTTCGGTAATAAAAAATTTAGCAAATGATTATAAAGTAATTGCTTTGGATTTGCCTGGATTTGGAGCAACCTCTACCCCTGAAACAATTTGGAGTAGTAAAGAGTATATTGATTTTTTGCTTAATTTTTTTGAAAAAATAAATTTAGACAATTTTAATATTATTGGGCATTCTTTTGGTGGAGCGTTGGCATTAAAATTAGCAATTGAACATCAAGAAAAAGTAAAGAAAATAATCTTATGCGATCCCGCAGTAATTCGAGGAGAACGTCTTAGTTTGCGTCAAAAAATTTCAAAATTTATTGCAGATTTAGCTCCAAATTATTTAAAGAAATTACCTTTTTATGGTTTTGCCGAAAAAGCAGTTTATCGATTAGCTGGTGTTTCGGATTATTATAAGGCTAATCCGATAATGAGAGAGATTTTTAAAAAAGTAATAAGCGAAGATATGACGCATTTGGCTTCGAGATTAAAAAAACCTTGCTTGCTTGTTTGGGGAGAAAACGATAAAGCCACGCCACTTTCAGATGCTTTTACTTTAAAAGATTTAATCGTAGATTCTGATTTGAAAATAATAAAAGGAGTAGGGCACAATCCTTATCGAAAAGAACCAGAACAGTTTATTAAGGCAGTGAGTGATTTTTTAAAAAAATAATTAATTTATATAATTAGAAAATATGTTGTATACTTCGGCTTTCCCAGCATTATCTATATTTGGATTGATTGTTTTAATGTTTTGGATTTTTTGGGAAACAAAAAATAATTTATTTTGGGTTTATTTATGGCAATTAAAAAATTATCATATTGGAAGATTTTTGGCTCATTTTAGCACCACCTCGGGAAGAAGATTGTTATTTAGTAAGGCAATGTTTATGAAGCTTGCTTTGTTTTTAATGACATCTTTTTTATTTTACGCAATTTTCTTTAATCAAAATTTTGAAATACTCGGTTTTAATGGTTTAGATTTTTTATTTATCGTGCCTATTGTTTGGTTGGTTTATGTTTTTGAGGGCGCGTATGCTATATTTTCTTTTTTAACTAAAAAAGCAAAGAAACCGGAATTCACTTCAAAAATTATATTTATTTTGCCAATTATTTTCATTCCTATGGGAGTTGCGAGCGTAGTTTTTGCTATAAATTTTATATATGGATTTAGCCAATATGATCTTTATGATTTTTCTATCATAGGAACCACTTTTGCTTTTAGTTTATTGTTATTAGATTTATTAACACCTTTAATTGCTTCCTTTATAATTTTACTTTTACAACCTATTACGGTTTTTGCTAGAAATAAAATCATAAAAAAAGCCACAGAAAAAAGAAAAAAACTCGAAAATCTTTTAACAATTGGTATTACTGGAAGTTTTGGCAAGTCGTCAGTTAAAGAATTTTTAAAAACAATTTTATCAGAATCTTTTTTTGTAGCAGCCACAGAAAAAAATAAAAATTCTGAAATGGGCGTATCCGAGGCCATTTTAGAAACATTAAACGAAAAACACGAAATTTTTATTTGCGAGATGGGTGCTTATAGTCGCGGCGGAATAAAGCTATTAGCCAAAATTGCAGCTCCTAAGATTGGTATTTTGACTGGAATTGGCAATCAGCATTTAGCTACTTTTGGTTCGCAGCAAAATATCATCAAGACAAAGTTTGAATTAATTGATGCTTTGCCAGAAGAAGGATTGGCAGTTTTAAATTGGGACGCAAATTTAATTAGAGATAATTTTAAAGAAGACAAAAATACTATTAGATATGGTGTTGATACCAAAGAAGATGTTTGGGCGGAAAATATTGAAGTTGATAAACAGCAAGTTTCATTTAAAGCGGTTTTTAAAACAGGCGAAAGCTTATTAATCAAAGCAAATTTAATCGGAAAACAGAATATAGCTAATCTATTGGGAGCATTAGCGGTTGCTAAAAGACTGGGTATGGAAAACGAAGAAATATTAAGAGGTGTTAGCAAAATAAAATCCAGTCAAGGTGGTTTGGATTTAATCAAGCATAACAAAGGTTTTTATGTTATTAATGCAAGTTACTCAATGAACGTGGCTGGAGTTTTGGCGCATTTGGATTATTTTAAAGTTTGGAATCAAAAAAAAATCTTTGTAATGCCTTGTTTGATTGAGTTAGGAAAAACTGCCAAGCAATCCCATTACGAATTGGGTAAGAAAATCGGAGAGATTTGTGATACTTTGATTGTTGTTTCTGCAGATTATTTCAATTATTTAAAAAAAGGAGCAATAGAGGTTGGAATGAAATCGGAAAATATATTTTTATTAACAAAACCAGAAGATCAATATCAAAAAATAATTAAAACCGCCAAGTCTGGTGACGCAGTCTTTTTAGAGGGTCGGGTTTCAGATTATTTAATTAAAAAACTTTTTGAAAAATAAATGAAAATTATTTCTGTTTCATTATCTCCTAATACGGAAAAAGACGATGTTAATCTTGCCACGAGTTTTATTTTTAAGTTTTGGCAATGGAAAAAAGGAAAATATATTCCTAAGTTGGAAAATAGATTTAGTGAGATGTTTGGATTATCGAATTGTTTGACTTTTAATAGTGGCCGCTCTTGTCTTTTGGCTGCTTTAAATGCAATTGATTTTAAAGAAGGCGATGAAGTTATCGTGCAGTCCTTTACTTGCAATGCTGTAATTAATCCAATTTTAAAATTGGGTGGTAGGCCGGTTTATATTGACATTGCCGAAGATTTAAATATTGATGTTAATAAAATAGAACAAGCTATTACAAGCAAAACCAAAGTTATTATTGCTCAGCATACATTTGGAATGCCTTGTGATATAGATAAAATAGTTTCTTTGTGCAAGAAACATAATCTAATTCTTATTGAGGATTGCGCTCATGCTATGGGTGCGAAAATAAATGGTCAGTATTGCGGAACTTTTGGAGATATATCTTTTTTTAGCTTTGGGAGAGATAAAGTTATCTCATCTGTTTATGGTGGTATTTTATCAATTAATAATGCCGATTTTTTAAAAAAAGCTTCGGATTTTCAAAATAAATTAAATTATCCTAAAAACATTTGGACAATTCGACAGCTTTTACACCCAGTGCTTGTGAATTTATTGGTTTTTCCGATGTATAATATTATAATCGGAAAAATTTTAATGGCTTTGTTTGTAAATTTGGGAATTTTATCTAAGGCAGTTACGAAAGATGAAAATCAAGGAATTTTACCAAATTATTTTCCTCAAAGATTGCCTAATGCTTTAGCCGCTTTAGCCTTGCATCAGTTGGAAAAATTAGAAAAATTTAACAGTCACCGCAAAGAAATTGCTAATTATTACAAAAAAGAATTAGAAAACGATACAAGATATAAAATTATTTTCAAAGAATACGATAATAAAAAAGAGCCTATTTTTATGAAATATCCTCTTTTATCTGAAAATTCAAAAGAAATTATGGAAAAAATGAGAATGAATAAAATTTATTTAAATGATGGCTGGTCTGATTCAACGATTATGCCCCCAATGACTTCTTTAGAAAAAATGATTTATTCAAAAGGGAGTTGCTTGTTGGCTGAAAGTTTGAGTAAGAAAATAGTTTCTTTGCCGACACATATCAATATTTCCATTGACGATGCAGAAAAAATAGTTTATTTGCTAAAAAGCTAGATTGTCGTTAAAATAAAAAAATAGAGAAAGACTATAAATAATTAAAATAACATAAAAATAATGAGTTTTTTTGATAAATTAAAAGATATTAAAAAATTAAAAGATTTGGATAGTGAATTGGCTAAAGAAAAGTTTGAAATAGAAAAAGAGGGAATCAAAATAGTAATTAATGGAAAGTCCGATATTTTGTCAATTACTCTTAACCCAGAATTGAGTAAAGACCGACAAGAGCAAGTTTTAATGAATGCAATTAATGACGTTTCTCAAAAAGCTAAAATGGCAATGGCTCAAAAAGCTGCACAAATATCCGGAATAAATTTTTAAAAAATGAAAATATATCCCACGATTACAACCATAACTGGTTCGGAATATAAAAATAAAATAAAAGAAGCTACAGAGCTAGATATAAAAGATATAGCTTTTTTCCCAACTTGTTTAAATGAAGAGCAAAGAAAAGAAGCCTATGTTTTAATCGAGAAATCTTCTATTAGAAATATTCCTTTTGTTCACTTGAGAAGTGATATGGGTTTGTGGGAGCTGGATTATTTTATTAAAAAATATAATACGCAGGTTTTTAATATTCATTCCGAAAAAGAATATCCCGTGAATCCGGAATGGATAAAGTATAGAAATATTATAGGAGTTGAAAATGTTTACGCTTTTTTTGATGAAGAAGAAATAAAAAAGTTCGGCGGTATTTGTTTGGATTTTTCTCATTTAGATAATGATCGATTGACCAACAAGGAACGTTATGCTTGGGATCTTGCTTTATTGGAAAAATATCCGATTAGATGTAATCATATTTCTGTTATGGAAACCAATTTTCATTTAGATGAGGGGAATGAAAATGCCATTCGTTATGATAGTCATTTTTTGAAAGATTTAAGTCAATTGGATTATCTTAAAAAATATCCCATTGATTATTTTTCTGATTTTTGCGCTATGGAGTTGGAGAATAAAATAATAGATCAATTAAAGGCTATTAATTATGTTAATAATTTATTAAAAGATAGGGATGGCATTGTAAAAGGTATGGGTTTTTAATTTTTAAAATGACTATTATAGAAATAAAAGATAAAAAAGAATGGGAAGAATTTTTATTACAAGTAAAAGAAAAAACTTTTTGTCAGTCTTGGAATTGGGGAGAGTTCAATAAATTAATGGGCGATAAGATTTGGCGTTTTGGAATAGAAAGCAATGGAAAAATATTAGCAGTTTTTCAAATTTTAAAAATTTCGGCAAAAAGAGGGAAGTTTATTTTTTTACCGCATGGGCCGGCCATATTGGAAGGTGCTGATTTTGAGAGAATTTTAGAAGTATGTTTCAAAAAAATAAAAGAATTAAGCAAGCTGGAAAAAGTATCTTTTATTAGGATTGCTCCGATATTTTTACGTATTGAAAAAAATATCAAAATGTTTAAGGATTTGGGATTTATTAATGCTCCAACGCATATGCATCCAGAATTGACTTGGGAATTAGATTTAAAGGATTCAGAAGAAGAGTTATTAAAAAATATGCGTAAGACTACGCGCTATTTAATAAAGCAAGGTGCAAAAGATTCAGATTTAGAAATAGTCAAAAGTCAGTCATTAGAAGATTTGGAAGCTTTTAAAGATGTTTACCAGGTAACAGCAGATCGACATTCTTTTACGCCTTTCTCTTTCGATTATTTAAAAAAAGAGCTATTATCATTTAAAGAGGGTAATGAAGTTCTTATTTTTTCTGCAAAATACAAAGGAGAAATAATTTCTTCAGCAATGATAATTTATTGGTCGGGTATGGCTTTTTATCATCAAGGAGCTTCAACACTGAAATATCCTAAAATACCAGCATCTTATTTGTTACAATGGGAGGCAATCAAAGAAGCAAAGAAAAGGAATTGTGTTTTATATAATTTTTGGGGAATTGCCCCCGAAGAAGATTTAGAAAAAAATAAAAATCACCCTTGGTATGGTTTAAGTTTATTTAAAAAAGGATTTGGAGGATATAAAAAAGAATACGTTAAAACACAAGACTATCCATTATCATTATCTTATTGGTTAACTTATATTTTTGAAGAATTACGTAAAAAAAAGAGAAATTTATAGTTGAATAAATGAAAAAACGCAAATATTCAAATAAAAAATCAAAAATTTTAAGAAAAAGAAGAAAAAAATCAGGATTTTTTTCTAAGTTTTATTTTCCTATAATCGGTGCTTTTTTATTTGCTACAGTTGCGCTTTTCGGATTATTTTATATGTCCTCTCAATTTGATATAAAAAATATAAAAGTTGGCGGAATGAATAATATTCCTGAAGAGGAATTAATAAAACTAATAAAAGAAAAATTAACCTTATCTTATTCTATTTTTGATAAAGAAATAACTATTGAAAATTTTCTTTTGCCAAATTCAAAAAAAATAAGTTCTGTTTTGGATGGTTTTCCGCAAATTGAAAGCGTTGATGTAAAAAGGGACTTTAAGACAGGGACTATTTATTTTGAAATAAAAGAAAAAACTCCAACAGCTATTTGGATAGAAAATTTTTCTCAAAATAATAAGTGTTTTCTGATCGATGATAATGGCACCTTTATTGAAAATTGCGATAATGAAAATATAAAAGGATTGATTTTAATAGAAGAAAATAAAGATGTTTGCGAAAAAGACAAACAAAACAGAAAAGATATTCTTATTGCTGTTGAAAAAATATTAAAACAAGTCGCAAAATTAAATTTATCTGTAAGAAATTTTTCAGTATTATCAATTGATAAATTAGTATTAAATTTAAATCAAGGGTGCGAAATATTTTTTAATCCCAAAGATGATTTAGATTGGGAATTAAAAAAATTAGAAACTGTTTTAAAACAAGATAAGTATTCAAAAAATTTAAATAATTTAGAGTATATTGATGTCAGATTTGGCAATCAAGCTGTCATTAAGTAACTATTGACAAAACACTAGTTCTTTGTTATTATTCGCGTGCTTAAAATATATATAAAAAATATATAAAAACTATGAATAACAGAAAATTAGTGGCCATTATCGTAATATTCCTATCGTTCTTTGTTTTTTCAGCTAATTTTGCTTATGCTGAATCTCCTGTTTGTGGTAGTGCTACGGCTTGTTTTTGGAAAAATACAGCAGATATAACAACCTCAAACTCAGGACTCTCTCCCTTTCCAGACAAGAAAATGTGTTCTCCTGGTATAGGTTTTAATCTAAAAACAATCAATGATGGGCTTACAATCACTGGTTTTACATGGAATTGTATTTATGGTTCAATTATCTCCTGTTCTGCAGGCTATGCGCCTACGTCATCTTGTGGATCAACTCCAACATTGATTAATGGTGTTTGCGGATCAGACAATGGGCAGACTTTAAGTTCTGCGCCTACTAATTTATGTAATGCTGGCACAGCTTCTGCTTTAAGTGGCAATGGTCCTTGGTATTGGTCTTGCGCTGGTAGTAATGGAGGCGCCACAGCTTATTGTTCTGCTCAGAAAACCGTGACACCAATTACTGGTCAATGCGGATCTTCTCAAGGTCAAACATTTAATTCAACACCTACAAGTAATTTATGTAATCTTGGAACAGCTTCAACTGTTTCTCATAAAGGCGGTACTTATCAAGCTTGGATTTGGAATTGTAATTCTACTGCTTGTTATGCTAATGCGCCTGCTCCAAATGGAAGTTTTAGTGTGAGTTATGATAGCAATTCAAAGAGTGCTACAATCTTGGTAAATGTTACAGAAACCTCTGTTCGTCCAACAAAATTTGAAGTAAGATTTGGAGAAACACCCAGCTTGGGAGTTACTGATATTAAAAAATGGGTGGATGTGCCAACAGTTGGAAGCTATTCTGTAATAATGCCAAATCTTCAGTCTGGAAAAACTTATTATGCTTTTATTTCAATAGTTGCCGTTGGAGTATCTAAAGATCTTGGAACTAAAAGTTTTCAAACAGAAAATATTCCAGCTCCAATTAACGGTACTTGCGGATCAGACAATGGACAAACCTTAAGCACAACCCCAACTAATCTTTGTAGTTCAGGAACATCAGCTAGTTTTACTGGAAGTGGGCCTTGGTATTGGATTTGTGTTGGCTCTAACGGCGGAACAACAGCTAGTTGTTCAGCCAATAAAACAACTGCTCCTACAGTTGGTGCTTGTGGTTCTTCAAATGGAGCTGTTATAGCTAGTTTTATTAATAATTCAGCTGGCTTATGTTCAGTTGGGACTTCGTCGCTCAGTACAATTGTTAATGAGGGTAATGGAAAAACTCATTTTACCTGGACTTGTAGTGCTAGTGGTGGTACAGCTTCTTGTTCTTCTGTCTCTGCTTGTGGTTCTTCTGCTGGACAAACCTTTTCTAGTGTTCCAACTGTAAATCTTTGTAGTATTGGTACAGCTGTAAATATATCTACAAGTAATAAATATATGTGGGATTGTATCACAGCTTATGGTTACCCAGCTATTAGTTGTACAGCTAATATTCAAACCGTTAATCCAGTGAATGGTGCTTGCGGATCAGACAATGGACAGACTTTAAGTTCTGCGCCTACTAATTTATGTAATGCTGGAACAGCTTCTGCTCTAAGCGGTAGTGGTCCTTGGTATTGGTCTTGCGCTGGTAGTAATGGAGGTGCTACAGCTTATTGTTCTGCTCAAAAAGCAACTTCAACTTTTGCTTGTGGTTCTTCTGCTGGACAAACTTTTTCTAGTGTTCCAACTTCAAATCTTTGTTCTTTTGGAACAGCCTCAAGGGTATCTGTCCATGAAAATGAAACAGCTAGATTGTTTTGTACTAATCCCACAGGACAACAGCTTCCAGGAAATAGTTATGATAGATGGTATTGGACTTGCGGAACATTAAATTGTTCAGCTGATAATCCTAATGATAATATTAGGGCAATGTTTAGTTCAACTGAGATGGTTTCTTATACAGGAAGCGCTTCTTCTCCTGATAGAGTAGAATTTTGGGCAGAAGCTACTTGTCCTAATTCAGGATCACAATTTGATTACAATGTTCCCTTAAATTATA
Organism: Patescibacteria group bacterium UBA6220; assembly: GCA_002421745.1. Classification (GTDB taxonomy): domain Bacteria; phylum Patescibacteriota; class Minisyncoccia; order Minisyncoccales; family Minisyncoccaceae; genus UBA6220. Next base: position 20,293 of record DISC01000001.1, read on the forward strand.
ATCTAACTTCTTGTACAAGCAGCGCTCCTTTGGGATCTCACGGAGGATGTTCTTGTTGTATAATGACAAAACTTGTTTTAACAAAAAAAGTAGCAAATGTTGTTAATGGTGCTTGTGGATCAGATAATGGACAAACTCTTAGCTTTACACCTACTAATTTATGTAATACGGGTACAGCTTCTGCTCTAAGTGGTAGCGGTCCTTGGTATTGGTCTTGTGCTGGCAGTAATGGTGGAACTACAGCTTATTGTTCTGCTCAAAAAACATCTGTAATAGTCAATGGTGCTTGTGGGTCAGATAATGGACAAACCTTAAGCACAACCCCAACTAATCTTTGTAGTTCGGGTACTTCTTTTGGAGTTTCTGGTTCTGGTCCTTGGTATTGGGCTTGTTATGGCTCTAATGGTGGAACTACAGCTTATTGTTCTGCTCAAAAAGCAGCCGTTATAGTTAATGGTGCTTGTGGTCCAGACAATAATCAATCCTTACCATCTGCTCCAACTAATTTATGTAATACTGGTATAGCCTCAAGCGTCTCTGGTTCTGGTCCTTGGTATTGGGCTTGTTATGGCTCTAATGGTGGAACTACAGCTTATTGTTCTGCTCAAAAAGCAGCTGTAGCAATTAATGGTGTTTGCGGATCAGATAATGGTGCTTCTTTGTTTTCTGCTCCAACTAATTTATGTAATGCTGGAACAGCCTCTTCGCTAAGTGGCAGCGGTCCTTGGTATTGGTCTTGTGTTGGTAGTAATGGAGGCGCCACTGCTTATTGTTCAGCTAATTTAGCTCAAGCTCAAAATCCTGTTGTTTATGCAGGAGCAGCTAAGCAGGTGCAATCAGGTCAATCAATTAGTTTTAATGATGCAACAGCTAGCGATCCTAATGGATTTTATCCTTTAACTTACGCATGGAGTTGTACTGGTGGAACTTTATCTAATAATAATGTTCTTAATCCTAGTTATTATGCGCCCAATGTTTCAGTTGATACAATTTATACTTGTAATCTAATTGTTACAAATACACATAGCTTATCAGCTACCAGCTCTGTTAGTATTACTGTCTTAGGAAATAATACAAATAATCCACCCGTTGTTTATGCAGGAGCAGCTAAGCAGGTGCAATCAGGTCAGTCAATTAGTTTTAATGATGCAACAGCTAGCGATCCTAATGGATTTTATCCTTTAACTTACGCATGGAGTTGTACTGGTGGAACTTTATCTAGTTATAGTATTTTAAATCCAACATATTTTGCTCCTAATGTTAACAGCGACACTAATTATACTTGTACTTTAGTAGTAGCTGATTCGCACAGTCTATCAGCTTCAAGTACAGTTAATGTTTTGGTAAGAAGTCAAAATAATAATCAACCGCCAACAGTATATGCTGGTTCTAATAAACAAGTTCAATCAGGTCAATCTGTTTATTTTAGTGATGCAACAGCTAGCGATCCCAATGGACGACCCTTAACTTATTCATGGAGTTGTACTGGTGGATCTTTGTCTAGTTATAATATTTTACATCCAACATATTTTGCATATACTGGTGTAAATACTAATTATACGTGTACTTTACTTGTGTCTAATGGTTATACATCAGCTTCAAGTACGGTTAATGTTTTTGTAACAACAGCTAGCAATAATCAACCGCCAACAGTATATGCTGGTTCTGCTAAAAATATTCAAAGCGGACAAAGTATATATATGAATGCAACCGCTAATGACCCGAATGGATTATCTTTAACTTATTCATGGAGTTGTACTGGTGGAACTTTATCAAACTATAATACTTTAAATCCAAATTATATTGCCCCCTATGTTTCTTCAACTAGTTATTATACATGTACTTTAACGGCTTATAACACACAAGGCTTATCAGCTACTAGTTCAGTTTCAATTACAGTTAATGGAGGTTATAATTATAATCAATTGCCAGTAGTTTATGCTGGTCCAAACAAAACTATACAAAGCGGACAATCTGTAAAATTTGATTCTACTGCTTATGATCCTAATGGTTCATATTTAACTTATTCATGGAGTTGTACTGGTGGAACTTTATCTAGTTATAGTATGTTGAGTCCAACTTTTTATGCTCCTTATGTTTCAAGTAATACTAATTATACTTGTACAATAAGAGCATATAATAATAGTGGTGGATCAAGCTCAAGTTCAGTTAATATTTTAGTAACAAGCGGAACTAGCTATAATAATCCTCCAACAGTTAATGCTGGTACAAATAAAGATCTTCAAAGCGGACAAAGCGTATATATGAACGCAACTGCTTATGATTACAATAGTTCATATTTAACTTACACATGGAGTTGTACTGGCGGATCTTTATCAAGCTACAACACTTTAAATCCAAATTATACTGCTCCTTATGTTTCTTCAACTAATTATTATACTTGTAGCTTAACGGCTCGCAACACACAAGGTTTATCAGCTACTAGTTCAGTTTCAATTACAGTTAGACCAGGAAATGTAGTGATTAATGTTTCCAATCTTGATGTTGTTACCAATAAGCCAACTGACATTAGAACAACTTCAGCTATTTTAAACGGACGCCTTATCGGAGATTCTGGAGATTATGCTACAGTAAGTTTTAACTATGGCCGAGATAATAGAATGTCTTTAACAACTCCGTCAACTAGTTACAAAAGAGCCAATGATTATTTTTACAATTTAATCAGCGGATTAAAAAAAGGAAAAGCTTATTATTATAGAGCCGAAGCTTCAAATACTAGAGGCGAAAGAGTTTATGGTCAAACAGTAGCTTTTATTACAGCACCTGACGCACCATCATTTTTTAACGCCAGCTTAGCCCCTGATAGCGGAGTTAATCTTTATTGGACCACAGGTGAAGGTGCTTGTTACACTGTAATTACTAGAAAATTAAATTCTTATCCTGTTACATCAACTGATGGAGTGGTAGTTTATTTTGGAACAGGTATAAGTTATTTTGATGCTAGCGCTTACAACAATAGAAATTACTATTATCGAGCATGGTCAGTTGGTTGCGATCAAGGATTATATTCATGGTCTGATAGTGTTTATGCTAAAAAATATATTAATACTTATCGAGAATCAACAACAACTACTACAACAATTATTAAAGAAGTAGAGATACCATTAAGAACTCTTAGTCTACAAGTTACAGGCAAAAATCCAATTGTATGTGGAGTTGGGGTTAATACTAATAATATTCTTTCCGCAAATCCTGGAGATCAAATAGAGATAACTATAAAAGTTTCATCTGCTGATGGAAAATCTCTAGACAATGTAATGTTAACTAATGTTTTGCCAGTTAAGATAGATAGTGTTTCAGATGTTGCTATTGATGGAAAATTATATAGTGGTGATATTAATGGCACAATTCTTTTAGGTAAAATCTTAGCCAACCAAACTAAAACCATAACCTTTAAGGTGAGAATCGGATCAAGTGATTTATTTCAAGAAAATACAACCTTATCTGATAACGTAGAAGTTAATGCTAAGGGTGTTGAAACTGTTAGAGGTTCAGTTGGAATTAATGTTGCTGGTCAGAAAGTAAAAAGTGATAGTATGGCAGGAATTAGTTTATTTACTGGTGGCTGGTGGATTCTTTTATGGTTTATTATTGGATTAATTATTGGATTGATTATTTTCTTATTAATCTATTTGATTAATAAAAAGACACAAGAAAGAAGATCTATAAATCAAGCCAACGAATTGGAAAGAAGTAAATATTTTAACATTCAGCAATAATTGCATTTAATTAATTTCAATTATTAGTATGCGATTAGCCATAAAGCCGCCCTCTTGGGCGGCTTTTTGATTCGCATTAACTGAACAGTTTTTCTTGCCCGGTTAAATGATTTTAAATTACTAAATTTAAAATCGAGATTTTTGTAATAAAAAATCTAATTTAATCGGGTTACTTTTATTGCTTTAGCAATAAATTCTCCATACTTCTCAAGATCCACCTTGGTATTAAGCTTGTAGTCTTCTAATTCTGCTCCAAGAGATATTTGATTTTCGGATTTGTATTTCCTAATTTCATTTATACTGGTAATAGCTTCATTAAAATCGCTAATATCCAAATCAAGTGAGCTTATTTTGTGCGGCCATTGAGACAAATGAATAGTTGGTTCATTTGAGAAATATTGAAATATTTCTTCAGTAATAAAGGGGATTATGGGCGCGTATATTTTTAAAATATTAATAAATACTTTTCTTAGAATAGATTGAGCTGCATTTTTGCTTTTTTCATTTTCTCCATATAAACGATATTTTACAAATTCAATATAATAATCAGCAAATTTAGACATAAAAAAATCTTCAATTGCAGACTTAGCTTTGGCATATTGATAATCATCAAAATGTTGAGTTGTTTCAGCGATAGCTTTATTTAATTCTTCAACTATCCAAGCATCTGCGTGAGAATATTCTGTTTCGTTGTTTTCATCAAAATTTTCTCCAGTAGTTAAGATAAATTTAGCCACATTCCAAAGTTTGTTAGTGATTTGTTTTCCTTTTTTAATTTCAATCGGACTAAATCTTAAGTTTTGCCCCAAGCCAGCACCAGTTGCCCAATATCGAACAGCGTCAGCTCCATATTCTTCGATTAATTTATCTGAGGGAACGTAATTTCCTAATCTTTTGCTGATTTTACGACCGTTTTCATCTAATCCGTGCCCAGAAACCATAATATTTTTAAATGGTATAGTGTCAAAATTATAATATCCCTTAACAATAGAATAAAAATCCCAAGTTCTAATAATTTCGTGAGCATTGGGTCTTAAATCAACAGGAAACAAGTCTTCGCTATTGCCTAGTTCTCGTAAAAGAAAAGGTGTGCAAGACGAAGTGGCCCAAGTATCCATTACATCTGTTTCTGGATTTATTTTTGAACTTCCACATTTTGGACATTTATTTGTTGGGGGATTTTGTTCAAACGGGTTAACTGGTAAATCTTTTTCTTCGGCCAAGATTATATTTCCGCAATCTACGCAAATCCAAAAAGGAAAAGGCACTCCATAAAATCTTTGTCTGGAAACACACCAATCCCATTTTAATGAATTAACCCACAACTCATAACTATTAATCATATAATCTGGGTGCCATTTAATTTGACGTCCCAATTCTAGCCATTTTTCTTTTAGATCAGCAATTTTAATAAACCATTGCTTGCTTTGGATTAATTCGGCTGGTGTATCGCATCGTTCGTGCACATTTACTGCATGTTCCAAGTCTTCTTGTTTTATCAAAAGTCCTTTTTCTTTTAAATCTTTTAAAATTTGTTCACGAGCTTCTTTTATGGTCAAACCTTCGTATTTTTCAGCCAAATTATTCAAGTGACCATCTTCAGTTAAAATATTTCTGGTTTCCAGATTATCTGTGCGCCATTTTTCCAAATCTTCTTGATCGCCCCAAGTGCATACCATCATTAGCCCTGTTCCAATTTCTTTTTCTACTTTTTCGCTACCTTTTATTATAACTTCATAATCCATTAAGGGAACAATAGCTTTTTGTCCAATCAATTTGTTAAATCTTTCGTCGCTAGGATTAACATATAAGGCAACGCAAGCTGGAATTAATTCTGGTCTAGTTGTGGCAATTAATAAATTTTGCCCATCGCTAGAACAAAAATTAATATAATTCATTTTAGAAGCTTGAGTTTTGTCTTCTAGGTCAGATTGTGAAATCGCAGTTTGGCAAAAAGGACACCATAAAATTGGTAATTCTTTTTTGTAGAGTGCTCCCTTTTTATATAAATCAATAATAGATTTTTGAGAAACCTTGGTGGCCATTGGCGCAATAGTACTATAGGTTTTTGACCAATCAACAGAAATACCCAGACTATTCCATAGGTTTTTATAGGTTTGGATTCCTTTTTCTGTTTCTTCTAAGCAAAGCTTAATAAATTCTGATCGAGTTGTTTTTGATTTATCAATATTATATTTTTTTTCTACAAATCTTTCGGTAGGCAAACCATTATCATCAAAACCCATTGGATAAAAAACATTATATCCGCGCATTCTTTTGTACCTAACAATAAACTCAGCTTGCGCATAAGACATTATGTGTCCAGCATGCAAGTGGTCGGCAGATACGTAAGGCGGGGGAGTATCAACCACAAAAAGCTCGCCTTGATTTTGGCGATTAAATTCAAAGTATTTATTGCTTTCCCAAGCGTCTATCCATTTCTTTTCCGCTTCCTTAAAGTCATAGGATTTTGGGAATTCATTTTCTGATTTATTCATGATTTTATCTTATACAATTTATGCATAAGAATCAAGAATCAAAAGTTTTGTTTATTTCTGTTTTTTACTATAATATTTTTAATAAATAAAAAGAACGTCAGAGGGTGTTGAAAAATGAAAAATATCAAAAAAGTTTACCCGATGAAATTTATGCCATTAAATCGGGCTTTCACCCTCATTGAGCTTCTAGTCGTTATCGCTGTTGTCGGCATTTTGTGTTTGGAGGTCGAACTTCCAAACATTACCTCGGACACTAAATTGACATTTATTTTCGAATACGATATTCATTATATAGGCTCATTTGGCTTGAGGATATTATTATGGTTGACGAAGATTTAAAGAAAGACATCAATAAAATAATAGTATTATCCGAATTTATCGTGTACCTTATGATTATTAGTAATCTGTCATTAATATTGTTGGTAGTAGGAGATTCTCGATTGTCTTTAATATTATTGATTGGTTGCTGTGTTGCATTTATTATTTTTCATATAAAATTCATAATGCATCACTTGATAAAATAAATATTTTTTTAAATAAAACCTTTGTTATTGTAAGGTTTTTTTTATTTTATCTTAAAACATTCGCAATACTTGATTCTTGTAAATCAATAGAGGTAGAATATAACTAATGGAAGCAGACAAAGAAATACAACAAAATATTCCTTTAGCGGATAGAATGAGGCCTCAAGTTTTGGAGGATTTTTTGGGGCAGGAAGAAATTTTGGGTGAAACAAAATTACTGCGTGAAGCTATTAAAACAGACACAATTCCATCAATGATTTTTTGGGGTCCTCCAGGCACAGGCAAAACAACATTAGCAATGATTATTGCTCAGCAAACCAAGTCAGATTTTATTCGAATTAGTGCTGTGAGTAGTGGCTTGAGAGATTTGAGAGAAATTATTAATCGCGCTAAGAGTAATAGTCTGGCTAGTCGTAAAACAATATTATTTATTGATGAAATTCATCGCTGGAACAAAACCCAGCAAGATGGACTTTTGCCTCATATTGAAAGCGGTTTGATTATTTTAATTGGTGCAACTACGGAAAATCCTAGTTTTGAAGTGCGATCTGCTTTATTGTCTAGGTGTCGAGTTTTTGTTTTTAAACAATTAGAGGCTGTGGATATTAAAACTTTAATTAAAAAAGCTGTTAAAGACAAAGAGCGCGGTCTGGGAAAATTAAAAATAAAAATTAATGATAAAGAAGTTGGTGTAATTAGTCGAATTAGTAATGGTGATGCTAGAATTGCTTTAAATATTTTGGAATATGCAGCTATGGCTTCGGGCGGCAATATTACTTTAAAAGTAATTGAAGAAGCTTCTCAAAAAATTAATTTATTATATGATCGCGAAGGGGAAGAACATTATAATATTATTTCTGCCTTACATAAGGCGATGCGAGGTTCGGATGCGGACGCTGCTTTGTATTGGTTGGCTCGAATGATCGAAGGCGGAGAAGACCCATTGTATATTGCGAGACGAATTGTTCGTTTTGCGTCTGAAGACATTGGTATAGCTAATTCTAGGGCCTTAGAGCAAGCTGTGGCTACCTATAATGCGTGTCATTTTATTGGTTATCCAGAATGTAACGTGATTTTGGCTCAAGCAGTAGTCTATATGGCAAAATGTAAAAAATCTAACGAATTATATACTGCCTATGGTAAAGCGGCAGATGATGTTCGAAAATATGGTAATTTGCCAGTGCCCTTACATATCAGAAATGCGCCTACAAAATTAATGCAAGATTTGGGATATAGTAAGGGATATAAATATAGTCCATCTTTTGATTACAAAGAAAAGCAAGAATATCTTCCAGATAAACTAAAAGGAAGAAAATATTTAAATTAATATTTGGAAGTCCTAACGTTTGTAAAGAATGTTTAGGTGGCAGACTCCTAAACATTCTTTATTTTTCTCCACTTTTTTTGCACATTGTCAAATTTGACAATTTTTAAGATAAGGATATAAAATTAAGTTACAAATGATAGAGGAGATGCAATTTTAATTGCGAAGTTATAACAGCAGCGTAAGAGGCCAATAATCCAATTGGTAATTTTTTCTTAACTATGATACTTACAACGATTAAAAGAATAAAATTAAATAAAAAAAGTCCATCGAAAATAGTTTTGTTTTGACAAAATTGTTTTGGATGGATTTTTTAATAATTAATAAAAAGTGATTTTGTAAATATTGATTCGGTCGGCGATAAATACAAAAAAACTTTTAATAAAATAAAATTAAATAAAAATTAAATATAAATATATGGACGTCAAAAATTTGTTCAAAAAATTAACTTTAAAAAAGATTCCGCTATTAGCTTTATTCGTAGCTATTATTTCAGGCGGATTTTTTGTTTATAATGCATTCGCAAGTTCAACGGTAACACCGGCGATTGGTGCGAGTGCAGTTTCTATCGACACTACATCAAACGTAGCTTGTGTGGGCGCTTCGTGTGGTTCGGATGCCACCCATGGATGGACGAGCGTTTCGCAGATAGTAATTACCGAAGGTGTAGCAGGAGATATAACTGCAGGCACACACACTTTAACTTTGCCAGCTGGATGGGAATTCAATCAAATTGGTCTTCCCGTCTCGGTAAACAATACTGGTGCTGGTCTCACATTGGAGGGTGGTTGGACAAATATTACACCAACGGCGAACACAATTACATTTATAGTTGCAACCTCCTCAAGTACTGCTCCGGTTATTTTAACTATTTCCGGTATTCAAGTTAGGCCAACTGGCACGGTTGCGCCAACGAGCGGAAATATGACTCATTCCGGGGCTATAATTGCTGGCGTTGATAGTTTAACGAGCTTTGGAACGTTCGCAACCGTTCCGGGCGCCGCAACCCAAGTTAGGGTTGAGACATTAGCAAATGGACAAGGAACCGTTGTTCCAGCTCAATCAATAACATCAGACGATTCATTAACAGCCCATTCAATTACTCGAGATCAATTTGGAAACTATATATCTAATGCAATAGCCAATTGGACATTAGAGAATGAGACTGGTGGAGTAATTGAGGGAGATTTAATCGATAATGGAATAAACGGTATTTTTAATGGCAATCTTATTGGTAGTGCAACTATGCGCGCTACAATTGATTCTCTGTTTGGTGATTCCGGAACAATTACTATAACCCCTGGAATTCCTGCAGATGTAATAATCTCAACTCAACCTGCTGGAGTAAACAGTGTTGATGATCCATTAACAACTCAACCGATTATTAATGTTCAAGATCAACATGGAAATAATGTTCCAGGAGAAACTGTGACAGCAGTTTTGGTTACTGGAACAGGATCTCTAAGAAATGCTACCGCTGTAACTGATGCAAGCGGTAATGCTACATTTAGCGGATTTGGATACTCTAAATCAGGTGAAATATTTACGATTAAATTTACAGCCGGGACAGTAGAAAGTGTAGCTTCAACAGATGTCGGTTCTTTGGCTGTGGGCGCAATTCATGATTTAACAATTTCTCCGGCAGATTCAACTATTACAGCCGATGGTACTCAAACTTACACAGCAACTGGAGTAGATCAATACGGCAATGCTTTACCTGACCAAACAAGCTTGGTTACTTTCACGATTGATGCTTTGGCCGGTGGAAGTTTTACTGGAGATGATTTGAATGTTTACAATGCTGAATTTGTTGGCACATGGACAGTAACAGGAACAAGCGACTCAGTTGGTACTGTTATAGATACAGCGCAATTGATTGTTACGCCGGGCGTAATTACGCATTTGGATATAATTGCTTCGCCAAGCACTTTGTCGGTAAACACTAATAGTATAATTACGGTTAGCGCACACGACCAATTTAGTAATGTGGTTACATACGACAACACAACCCGAGTTCATTTAACAGTTGATAATGGAAATTTGGCTAATGCTGGATTGACCTTAACAGCTGGTGTTGCAACAACAACGGTAACTAATTCAGTGTCAAACGTTACATTGGTCAGTGTAATTGATTTGACTAATACGGCAATTCTTGATGATGAAATAATGATAACATTTACTGCAATTGGTGCTCCTGTAATTTCTGATGTTTCCGAGAAAGATATTTCGCAATCAGGTGTAACTATTAATTTCACATCAGATAGGGCCGGCAAGTCAAGAATTGATTATGGAACAACAACTAGTTATGGATTTAGTACTCAATATCCAGCAGCTAATAATATGACACCCAATAATGAAAATGACATTACGCTTGGTGGCTTAAATTGCGGAACAACATATTATTATAAAATTTTTGCAAAAAGTCTTTCTGACGTAGAAGAAACAAGTACCGGCTCATTCGATACATTGGCTTGTCCAGTTGCAGTTATTCCAACAATAGTTTTGAATGGTCCAAGTGTAGTTAGTGCATACAGCGCGACTGAGGCTAACGCAAGATTTGAAACAGGCGTACAATTTACAGTTACTAATGATGCAAGTGTTACCGTAAATGGAACAATCGTTACATCTGTTGGTGGAATCGTAACTGCTGCTTCAAATGCACAAGCCAAAACTCTTGGCGCTCATGTTTACAATGTTGTGGTAACTTCTTCAACAGGAAATACCGCAGAAATTACAGTTGGCTACCAGGTTAACGCTGATTCAATTGTTCCAGTTATTCCGACAATAAGTTTAATTGGTGATTCGATTGTCAGCACTTATATTTTAACTGATGCAAACACAAGGTTTACATCTGGTTTGCAATTTACAGTTGGAAACAACGCAAGCGTAACTGTGAATGGTGCAGTTGTTGTACCAGATGGAGCAACATTAACTGCTGCTTTAAACGCAGTAGCCAAAACTCTTGGCGCTCACACATACAACGTTGTTGTGATATCATCGACAGGACATACTGTTGAAATGACTGTATCTTATCAGGTTAATGCTGACAATGTAACTCCAATCTATCCAACAATAGTTTTGAATGGCCCAAGTGTAGTTAGTGCATACAGTGTGACTGAGGCTAACGCAAGATTTGAAACAGGCGTACAATTTACAGTTACTAATGATGCAAGTGTTACAGTAAATGGAACAATCGTTGCCTCTGTTGATGGAATTGTAACTGCTGCTTCAAATGCACAAGCCAAAACTCTTGGCGCTCATGTTTACAATGTTGTGGTAACTTCTTCAACAGGAAATACCGCAGAAATTACAGTAGCTTATCAAGTAAATGCTGATGATGTAACTCCAGTTATTCCGACAATAAGTTTAATTGGTGATTCAATTGTAAGTACATATGTTTTAACTGCTGTGGATACAAGATTTGAAACAGGTTTACAATTTACAGTTGGAAACAATTTAACTGTTACAGTTAACGGTGCAGTTGTTGTACCAGATGGAGCAACATTAACTGCTGCTTCAAATGATACAGCTAAAACATTAGGTGCTCACACATACCATGTTGTGGTAACTTCGTCTACTGGGCACACAGCTGAAATGACTGTTTCTTATCAAGTGAATGCTGATGACGCACCAGCAGATATTACTTCTCCAACTTTTGTTGATCAGCTTCCAGTAGCTGGAACAATTGGTGCAAGTATTAATCCAGAATTATATGTTTCTTTTGATGAACCATTAGATTCGAATACGATTAGCTCGGATAGTGTAAAATTATGTTTAGTTAGCGATACGACATGTGCTTCTCCGATTTCAATTGGATCACCAATTTTAACAGAAGGTGGTACAAGAATCAGGCTTGGAGGTTCAAGCGTTACATTGTCTTATAATACAGCTTATTGGATTCAAGTTACAGCTGATGTAACAGATTTGGCTGGTAATCCTATTGCTGCTTATGGCTCAATAGAGGACAGTAGTTTTACCACTACAACTGCTCCTGTTGGCGAATTGGCTATTGGTACAGCTGTAATGATTAAGTCAGATGGTTTAGCTGATGATAGTTATGAGAATGGTTGGGAATGGAAATTGAGAATTACTTTGCCAACTAATGAAAATGCTATGGCATTAAAATTTGCTAATTGGATTTCTGGAGTAAATACTTTATTGGCTGGTGGCAATATGCAATACTATTCTGAACAAATTGATGCTGGCACAGGAAGTGTTGCTGCTCCAGTAGAAATTACTACTGCAAATACTTATCCAGACAATATTGTTATTACAAATGACGCAGATTTAAGTGTAGCTGGAATCCAAACAGATATTCATATTCAAGTTAAAATTCCTACAACTACTGTAGGCGGATCATACTCATCTGCCTTTGCAGTACAATCAGAATCAGTAATAGAATAAGATAATCAGTGAGCCTGGTTCTATAAAAAGAGCCAGGCTCAACTAAAAGAAATGAATAAAATGAAAAAACAAATAGGAATCTTAATATTTATGCTGGTTGGTGTGATGTTTGCTCCAATAGTATTTGCGAGTGAGGTTGGTGGAGTTTTAAGTACTCTAAATTTACAATCTCCAGGAATGAATGGAACAGTTAATAATTGCAATCCTTTGACTGTTGAGCATGGAACCGTGGCACCTTATCCAAGTTGCGCTATTACTTGCGGAGATGGATATACTTTAAACGGTACTACTTGTGTTGTTTCTGAAACTGTTGAGGTTTGTGATCCAGCAAGCGTAACCAATGGAACCGTGGCACCTTATCCAAGTTGTACTATTACTTGTGATAGTGGTTATTCCTTAAGCGGAACTGCTTGCGTTGTTATTTATAGTGGCGGCGGCGGTGGTGGTGGTGGATCTCCTACGCCCCCAGCTAGTGTTGTCGGAGATTTAAGCGGAGATGGAGTAGTAAATTTTTCAGATTTTAATACTTTGATGATAAATTGGGGGGCTACTGGTTCTAATGTGGCTGACTTGAATAATGATGGTATAGTGGATTTCTTTGACTTTAATACATTAATGATTAATTGGACTAAATAATTATACTTTTATGATTAAAACATTTTTAAAAAGCATATTGATTGGTTTAGGTTTATTTTTTGCTCCTTTGGCTTTTGCCAGCACGATTGATTTTTCTCCAAATACAGTTAATGTTGAGCCAGGAAAAACTTTTACTGTACAGGTTTACGTTAATCCTCAAGCAGCTACTTATAGTGCTAAGGTGGAATTAAAATATCCAGCTGATTTATTACAAGTAAGTTCTTTTACTATAGATGATGCTTGGATGGCATTGAAGCAGTCTGGTTATGATGCAACTGATAATATAAATGGTGTTTTGTTAAAATCTGGAGGTTATCCTGGAGGTTTTAGCGCTAAGACACTTTTTGGTACAGTGATTTTTAGTGCGGTTAAGGATGGCTCAGCAACTATTTCTGTTGGTTCCAATACCAACATTCCTAATGCTAGCAATGTTAATACTTTAACCGCTAGTCCATCAGTAGCAGTTTCTATTGTTTCGCCCGTAATAACTCCTCCAACTCCACCAATTCAACCACAGTCAACTCCAACCCCAACTCCAACAGTAAAAACAACCCCGAAAACTAATCCTGTTGTTCAACCACAGCCAACTCCAACCCCATCAGAAGAAACCCCAGAACCACCAACTGAAGCACAACCCGAAGAAACATTTGTAACTAACGTTGCTAATGATAGTCAAGCTAGCCTTATTTCTGTTTTGGGCAATGCACTTTCACTGGGTACAGATAATTTATTTGTCGGTTTCTTGGTAATACTGGCTATTATTGCGATTATTTTTTACGGGTACAAATTTTATCAAAAGAAAAAAAGAAAATAATATCAAAAAAATAAATAAGATTTTGAAATACCAAGGGATTTATTCCTTGGTATTTTTTTGACAGTGAGATTGAAATAATGTATAAAATAATAGCACAAAGAGGTGTACTTGTATGGAGAGCGAGAAATTCTTTGAGGCTAAAAATATGTACGATTTACAAAAGAAAATAAACGATTTTTTGGAAAAAACCAATGTCGTTTTAATAGATGGCATATTGCGAAGTTCATCTCCAGGAGGTAGAGAACCAAGAATTTTCTATTATGCCAAGCTGAGATATGAAATGGCGCTGTAAAAAATAAGGAATAAAATGTTCCTTTTATTTTTTGACAAAGATTCTTAATTGGTATATGAAATAATCAGCACAGGGGTGCATTATGGCTACACAAAGAGTGAAATTATTTAGAACTGTTGGAAAAGATCAACAAGTTATTGAGGATGAAATGAACGACTTTCTATATAAAGATTGTGTAGAGAAAGCGATTAGTGTTGGTTTTTCGAAGGCACGAGAAACCAGAGAATCATGTTATGGCGATGAAATTATGGCAGCCATACTTTATGAGCCAAAGAAATAATTCTGCGGCTATTTTTTTTGACAGTAAAGTGAAAATAGTATATAAAACAAGCAGTATAGAGGTATTATATGTTTCAAGGTTTTATGGTCTTTGATGAATTATGTAGAGGAGAAGACTTGCAAAAAGAACTTGACGATTGGGTTGACCATATGGAAGAAAACCTAAAAGACTTTAGAGTAACCAGTCAGTCGATTGCTTGTATTCGAGGGACAATGACACTTGTTGTGTCTTATGAATACTTGTCTGCAAAAAACAAACATAACTTCCAGCAAAGAACATCATTAAGAGCTAAGAGTAAATCATAGCTCTTAAATTTTTTTATGGTATACTAAATATATGTTAATAGATGACGTTACAATTAAGGTACATGCTGGTAATGGCGGTAAGGGAATGGTTACTTTTAGTAAAATTCCCGGAGCTTTGGGGCCAACTGGTGGTAGTGGAGGCAATGGCGGCAATATTTATTTTGTCGGTGTTTCCAGTTTGGATGCTTTAAAACAATTTCGTTTTAAAAAAGTAGTTGATGCTCAAAATGGAGAAAATGGAAAAGGTCAATGCCTAGATGGCGCCAATGCAGAAAGTTTGTTTTTATTAGCTCCAGTTGGAACGGTTATCCATAATTTAACTACAGGTCAAGACATAGAAATAATTAAAGTGGGCGAGCCGGTTTTGGTAGCTCAGGGTGGAAAAGGTGGTAAAGGTAATTATCTTTTTAGGTCTTCTACTAATACTACGCCTATGCAATCTCAGCCAGGATTAAAAGGTGAAGAATTTGACTTACGCTTGGAATTAAAAATGATTGCAGATGTTGGTTTTATTGGTTTGCCGAACGTAGGTAAATCCAGTTTATTAAAAGAGTTAACCAATGCTGATCCCAAAGTATCCAACTATCCTTTTACAACTTTAGAGCCAAATTTAGGAGTATATTATGATTTGATTTTAGCTGATATTCCTGGATTGATTGAGGGTGCGTCCGAAGGCAAGGGACTTGGAATTAAATTTTTGAGACACGTAGAAAGAACTAAAATTTTATTTCATTTTATTTCTGCCGAAGCAGAAGATGTAGTGGCTGATTACAAAACTATTATGGAAGAATTGGGCAAGTACAATAAAACTCTCTTGGAAAAACCCGAATATTTATTTTTAAGCAAGTCTGATAATGTAGACGAAAAAGAAGTGGAAAAGAAAGTTAAAAAACTTAAAAAAATAAACGAGAACATTGTGCCGATTTCTATTTACGATGACGCTACGCTAGAAGAAGTAAAAAAAATATTAAACAAATTAATCAAACAAAAGCAAGAAGGGAAGTTTTAAAAATTATAAAAAGACAACGACTATGGTCGTTGTTTTTTAAAGTAGGGTTTTAATTGTTTTAATAAAATTTATTTTATGTTAAGATAGATTTAATAAAATTTATCAGAATAATAAAATAATTAAATTCAAAATGATAAATCAAGAACTTCTAAAATATATTTCTTATTGTCTCAAGAAAGAGACTCCTTGGTCCATTACAAAGAAAAAATTATTGGAAGCTGGATGGATTGATGAAGTCTTAGAAGAAAATTATCAAGAATATTTAAAAAATAAAATATCCTCAATTGTTACTACTCCTCAAGCAGAAGAAGTAAAAGAAAAACCACTGGAATTACAAAAAGAAGAGACTAGTCCAGTTTTTGTTTTTGAGGAAAAAAAAGCTGAACCAATTAAGTCTATTAATACAGAGCAACAGCCCACAACAGAAGAAAATCCATTTGAATTTAAGCCCTCTTTATCAGAATTAAAGCAACCCAAACAAGACGCAATCGATTCGATTGAGCTACCAAAAGAAACCGTGCCGAAAAATAA
Source organism: Patescibacteria group bacterium UBA6220 (assembly GCA_002421745.1). Taxonomy (GTDB): domain Bacteria; phylum Patescibacteriota; class Minisyncoccia; order Minisyncoccales; family Minisyncoccaceae; genus UBA6220. Next base: position 36,650 of record DISC01000001.1, read on the forward strand.
AGGAAAATTGGGTTTAATGTTAGTTATTATTGCGGTATTGATATTGATTGGCGGAGGGGTTTATGCATATATTAATTATTTTTCTAATACACCAGAAAAAATTATTGATAAAGTAATAAAAAATTTATCCAAAGTTAAATCCGGAGAATATTATGGCACTCTTAACTTAGAAGCAATTGAGGGAGAAGTGGGTGTGATTAGTGGTATTTTTCCAGATAATGTTTCAAAAGTAACGGCTAATTTTAAAGGTTTTTTTGATCTCAATGATTTGTCTGATATAAAAGGCTCTTTGTTGGTTGATGCAAATATTCAAATGGCTATTGAAGCTGCTACTGCTAATTTTGAAATTGGAATGACTGGAAATAGTTTGTATGGATTAGTTAATAGCGTGTATTTACCTCAATCTGCGGAAACACAGAGAAATATTATGAGCTTATTGACATCTAATTGGGTGAAATATGACATTCCTGATATTGATGGACAAAAAATATCATCTGTTATTAATAATAAAATATATGGATTTTATAATAACGAGCAATTTAAAAAAGATTTAGCTAGCGCTTTATCTATTAAATTAATTGGCGTAGAGAAAATTGACGGAATTGATTGCTATCACACGCAAATAAATTTTAATAAAAATGAAACCAAAATTATTATTCAAGATTTGATGGCTGCGCAAGGTCAAAATATTGATCAAGTTGATTTTGATAATTCATATGATGATTTTTTTGAAACATTAAATAAGGCAGACATACAGGCTTGGATTAGCAAATCAGATTTCTTATTGAGTAAATTTTATATCAAATTAAATGTAAGTATGGATAATCAGCCAGCTATTATGGATTTGTCTTTTGGTATTAAAAATCAAAACAAGCAAGTTAAATTTAATGTTCCAGAAATGACAAAAGATTGGAACGATATAATGGGTTCATTGGGAACAGCTTTGCAGGGTTTAACGGCGATAAATTCAAATTCTTTAATTGAGGCGCAGTTGAATCAGTTGATGGTTGTGGCTCAAACTTTTAAACAATCCAAAGGAACTTATACTGGTTTTATCAGTAGTGAAGATGGTCAAAAAATAGTTAATGATATTTCTGCTTTGGGTGGAGATGTGGCTGGAGTTGTTACGGCAAAAAATATGTATTGTATTGCTACAAAACTTTTAGATGATACTTATTGGTGTATTGATAGTGCTGGTAATTCTTTGATTTCTAATAATTGCACCAAAAAAACATATAGCTGTAAATAACTTGATTTTTAAACAAAAAAGCGCCATTATAAGGGCGTTCTTTTGTTCTTTAAAACAAGAGATATGGAGCGAAATTGATGAATCAAAAGGTATTGAATTTGAAAAGGCTTCGATCTTACGAGATCTCAGGTCATAGAAAGATAAGAAGAGCTTTCCGTATTCCTGGGTATGACAATGATATTTTATTCTTGACCACTGACAATATTTCGGCCGGAGATGTTCCGTTTGATGTTGTTCCAGGTAAGGGTAAATTATTAAATGAAACTTCCAATGCTTGGAAAGAAATTCTTGAAAAATCCGGAGTCACGCCAACTGATTTTGTGACAGGTAACGAAGAAGTGATTGCCCGCGTTTATGGATGCACTGAGGTGGCAGCCGAATTAAAAGGGAGATTGCTTATTGCCAAAAAAGCTTTGGTGGTTCCGTTAGAGTGTATTGTGCGAGACAGATTCGATGGTTCGCTTTTCAAAATGTACGCCAAAGCAGAGGCGCAGTCTGGGTATTATCTTGGAAGATGGTATCCCGAAAGCATGACCAAGGGTAAGCAATTATTGGTGCCCGCATATACTCCGAGCACTAAAGCTGAAACCGGACACGATATCAATATTGATTACAATAGAACAATTCCAATTCTGGAAAAGTTCATTGGTGACAATAATATCTGTGGCTGGACCGCGGAAAATTTGGCACAATCTATTAGAGCGCACTCTTTGAGTGTGTTTATGACCGGTAAAAATTTGCTGGCTTTGAGAAAAATCGAATTACATGACAGTAAATTTGAATTCGGACTTGTTCCTGTTGCAGACAATGACAACCAGGTTGTTAATTATCAACTGTGTCTCGTGGATGAAGTGTTGACCGGAGATTCTTCTCGAATGTTTGAACCAAAAGAAAAAAAACATTACGACAAGCAATATGTCCGAGATCATCTGGAAGATCACAACTGGAATGGCCATTCTAGATTCTGCCTACCGGAAAGCGTTAAGACCGAACTCATTGAAAGGTATGATTTGATTAAAGATTTCGTTAAATATATCAATAATTATGCTCTTGTTTTTTAACCAAGAGCTTTTTTTATTTAAAATAATTATTTATTATAATTGCGTGGAATGGCTATAATCATTCTTGACGTTTTAGCCTAAATAAATTATAATATTTTTACCTTCTTTATTTATAAAGAGGTATTTGTACCTTAAGTATTAAATAAAGAAAGTCATTTAGGGGTATGAGTAATGTCAGAAAACAAAGAAGCGTCTCTTAGGGTTTATATGAAGTACCCTCGGGACTTGAATTTCTGGAATATTCCCGGAAAAAGTGAACAGCTCAAAAAACTGAAAATCATCAATGAACAAGATTTTCCTAAAAATCAGATTTTGAAAAGCTTGAAAATCAATGGATCGGATTTGATTTCCGGCTTTGGCATTACTGATGTGGATGAAATTCAAAGCCGACAGGAAATAATGAGGTTCATTGTCGAAAATCCCAAATTTCGAGAGTGGCTTATCTCGAGCAAGCAAGATTCGCCATTACCAGGTATGGCTTATGCTGGAGCATATGAAAAAGCTGCGGATGATTTTCTGGATTATTTTGATTCGGAAAAAGACCATACGCCATTTTGGTTGGAATATCACAAGATGATTGAATATCTTGCAAGCCAATCCAAGTTACCGCAAAAACTCCAAGTCTTCAAAGATGCTCTCCAGGCAGGACTACCTCTTGAGAGTCACGAGAATGATCTCGGGACAAGCATTATGAAAATGATGCAGAACATGGCTGAATTTGAGGGTTTTGCAGAGTTTCAAATGACCTCCCGTCTTTGTTTGGAAAAAGGAACAAGCGTCTTCAGGGTATGGAAGATTCACTCTGTTGGAAATCCGTTAATTCATGGATTCAAAAGATTTTCAAAGTCTGCCTTAAAGGCAGAAGAAATTGATTCCACTCCTTGTTGGGCAAAATATTGTTCTGGTTGGAAATATTGGCTGGGTTTTGCAAAAATTGCGAAGTGGCAAGCTCGGCGCAGAGATGAGCGCGCCAAAGAAGAAGCATATCAAAACGCGACCATCAATGATGTTGATGAGAAGCTGCTTATTGATATTGCCAACGGTCTCCAGGACTTACTGGGAAAGTTTTCATGGAAAAGCGATGTTCTGATCAGGGATAGTATGATCAGGGTCTACTTTTCTTATTCCAAAGAAGGTCTTAGGGTCAGGATTATTTCTTGGCTGCCAGACGTGAGTAAGGATTGCGATCCCAGGTTTAAGTTCGTCGATTATAGGGGTTATAGCGACGAACAACTTGAGCAGATAAAGAGAAGCCAAGATTTCTACATGCAAATATTAAGCAGGACTTATGCATGGTCTCAGTCGTCGAAATTGCTGGCCAGTCTCGAAAAACAAGATCGTAATTTATTTGACCGTGAACATCTGTTCAAGTCTCCAATGAGCGATCCGATTTATCGCTGGTATGCAATCAGTAATTTATATCGCAGATATTTCCGCACAGAATATGATTTGCTCACAATGCATCGTGATTTCTTTTTCGCTCAAAAGAAAACACTGAAAGAAATGGCGAAAGTTGCAAAACAGCTTGTGGCTGTATCACGAGAAATCGACTGCCCTCTGTGCTGGCCAGAATTGATCACTGATGGAAGTCATGTGGTTTCGTTCAAGAAACTTATACCAATTCATCTTTTGGAGCATTTGCCAAAAGATAAAAAAATCGTACCCATTGAAACCATGCCAGACTTGAACGGAGAGATACTTGGTCTTACTGGAGCTCACGAAGGCGGAAAGACAACGACAACCCTGGCTTATGTTGAGCTGATATATTTGGCTCAAAGCGGTCTTCCGGTTTTTGGAGAAGACGTAAAGTTGAACCCAAAATCTTTATTGGGGCTCGTGTTCTTAACCAAGGGCGTGGGATCAAGTTCAACTGCTCGAACATTGATAGATAAAATGGTTCTTGCTATCGATGCTGCCAAGAAAGTTGATCCATCTGAAGTGGTTCTGGTTTTCGATGAGCTTGGCGAGGGTACTCAGGAAATTTCTGGAGACAGGCTTGGACGAGACGTTCTCACGAAATTGAATGATCAGCATATGAGCGTGATATTCAATACACAGATACAATCTCTTGCGGAATATGTCGAACAAAAACTGGGTGGCAAATGTATGCGTTTCACGTTTGACCACAAGGTTGAGCCTGGTATCGGAACGGGCGGAATGGAAGCTCTTCGAGAGAGATCCGGCCTTAACGATATTCTCAAAACTTTAACTTAGCACATTCAAATATCCGGTTGTAAACAAAATGTTTGCACCGGATTTTTTTATTACAAATAAAAGAACGCGTATTAATATGTAGTATACGCTTTCTTTTATAAATATGTTTTTTATGTTAAATTAAGCACAATATGGCTGTATTAAAAAATAAAATAAAGAAACCAGAACTAATGAGCCCAATTAAAGATTGGGCTGGATTAGAAGCTTGTAAGGATTATGCAGATGCTGTGTATTTTGGCGTGAACGAATTAAGTCTTCGAGCTAGAGCTAGTGGCATAAAGATAAATGAATTAAATAAGTTTGTAAAGAAATGCCATTCCTATGGCTTAAAAGCCTATTTAACGCTTAATTCCGTGATATACAACAAAGATATCGAAAAGGCGGAAAGCCTTGTAAAAAAGGCTAAAATTGCCCAAATAGACGCTATTATAATTTGGGATCCAGCTATGATTGAAATAGCCAAAAAACAAGGTGTTAATTTTATTATTTCCACCCAAGCTAATGTTTCTAATTATAAGGCAGCTGAAGTTTATAAAAAAATGGGAGCCAAAAGAATAGTTTTGGCTAGGGAAATGACCCTAAAGCAAATTAAAGAATTAAAAAGTAAAGTAAAAATAGAAATTGAAACTTTTGTACACGGAGCTATGTGTGTTGCGATTTCCGGACGATGTATTTTATCAGCTTATTTATTTGGAAAATCATCTAATTGTGGCTCGTGTGCTCAGCCCTGTAGAAAGGAATGGACTTTGTCTGACGAAGAAGGAAACAAAGTAAGTAATTTTGGTCAATATTTTTTGAGTGCCAAGGATTTGTGTATGATAGGTTATGTTCCAGAATTAATTAAAGCAGGGATTGACTCGTTTAAAATAGAGGGTCGTCTGAGAGATCCAAAATATATTGAGACCACATCTAGATGTTATCGAGAAGCTATTGACTCTTATTTTGATAATACCTTTACCAAAGAAAAAGTGCTAAAATGGACAAAAGAATTAAGTGAGGTTTATAATCGAGGATTTTCTACAGGATTTTATTTTGGTACGCCAGGCAAAGAAGGTATTACTTACGACAAGGCAGATAATTGTTCGGAAACAAAAAAGATTTTAGTTGGAAATATTCTTCATTATTATCCCAAAGCCAAAGCCGGTTCATTAATGTTGAATCATCGAGGAGTTAAAGTGGGCGACAGAATAATTATTCAGGGAGTGCATACTTTTATTGAGCAGATAATCGAATCAATGGAAGTGGCTGGACAAAAAGTAACTCAAGCCAAAAAAGGCGAAGAAATAGCTTTGATTACTAAAGATAGGGTTAGAAAAAATGACAAAGTATTTTTAATTAATTAATAAAAATAAAAATGCTCACAGAGATTATAATCATTCTATTAGTTTCCTTGATGGCCTTTGCGGCAGTGTCTTTTGTAATTATTCGCTTGTTTAAAGAAGAAAGACAAAGAATGATGGAACAGATGGAATCTAAAAAAGAAGTTATCAACGAGTCATTGAAATACAGCAAAGATTCTATCAAAGAATTAGTAGAAAAAATAGGAACAGAATTAGAAAAAACTAAAAATCAATTTAATGCTAGTGAAAAAGAAAGAGTGGGAGAATTTTCTTCTTTAAAAACAATTTTAGAAGAACACAAACTGGCTACAGGTGAATTAAAGCAATCAACTGATAACTTAAAAAATATTTTATCCAATAATCAATTGCGTGGAGCTTTTGGTGAGGAGATTGCGGATAATTTATTAAAGAGCATCGGCTTTGTGGAAGGAGAAAATTATATTAGTAATACCGCTCAAGAAAGCTCGGCTAGTCGTCCGGATTTTACAGTTTTTTTGCCCGATAAAACCAAGGTAAATATTGATGTAAAATTTCCTTATCAGTCATTGATTAAATATATTGAAGCTAAAGATAAAACAGATAAAGATAAACATCTTAAAGAATTTGCTCAAGATGTAAAACAAAAAATAAAAGAAGTTTCAACTCGTGATTATATTAATTTAGAAGAAAAAACTGTTGATTTTGTAATTTTATTTGTGCCCAATGAAATGATTTTTAGTTTTATTTATGAAAATTTGCCAGAAGTTTGGAATGAAGCTATGGGCAAAAAAGTAATTCTGGCAGGGCCGTTTAGTTTTACAGCTATTTTACGAATGATTTATCAGTCTTACAAAAGTTTTAAATATCAAGAAAATCTTTATGAAATAATCAAGCTTATTAAAATGTTTGAAACAGAATTTGGAAAATATAATAATGAGGTTGACGTATTGGGTGTGCGTTTAAAATCAGCAGCTGATCAATTTGAAAAAGTTTCAACAACTAGAACTAAAAAATTATCTGGTATTGTGGAAAAAATAAAAGGTGAAGCGGATGAAAATAAAATGATCAATAGTAGCGAAGAGTAATTATGATTTTGGAAAAATTAAGAAAAATATTAAAAGATGAGCCAGCTTTTAGACTAAAACAAGTTAAGCGGGCGGTTTATCATGAACTTATAGAAGATTGGGACAAGGCCACCAATCTTTCTTTAAATTTACGGGAGCAATTAAAAAAAGAGTGTCCACTTGAAATAAAATACAAGCTTTATACTTCTAGAGATGGCAACACTTTTAAAGCTTTGATTGATTTGGAAGATGGAAGTAAAATAGAATCTGTCTTGATGATTCATACTGATAAGCGGGCTACGGTTTGCGTGTCTTCGCAGGTTGGTTGCGCTCTTAATTGCGCATTTTGCGCTACAGGACAAGCGGGCTTTAAGAGAAATTTAACATCTGGAGAAATTTTAGATCAAATTTTAGTTTTTAGTCGTTATCTTAAAAATAATTTTAAACCATCAAGAAATATTACTAATATTGTTTTTATGGGAATGGGCGAGCCATTTTTAAATTATGATAATGTTTGGGATGCTATAAGGATAATCAATAATGGAGAGGCTTTTAATATTGGATCAAGAAAAATATCAATTTCAACTGCTGGAATTACAGAAGGTATTAAAAAAATGTCAGACGAAAAATTACAAGTTAATTTGTCTATTTCGTTGCATGCTCCTACAGATGAATTGCGAAAAAAATTAATGCCAATTGCAGAAAAATATTCTATTAAAAAATTAATCAAATCCATTGACGATTATATTGCTAAAACCAGTAGAAAAGTAATGTTTGAATATTTAATGATAAAAGGAGTAAATGATACTATGGAAAACGCCGAACAATTAAGCAAATTATTAAATAAGCCATTATATATGGTTAATTTGATTCCCTATAATCCAACTGGTAATTTTAAGCCGTCAGATAAAAAAACTATTAAAACTTTTAAAGATTATTTAGAAAAAAGGGGAGTGTTTGCTACTCAAAGATATGAATTTGGGCAGGGTATTGATGCAGCTTGCGGACAATTAGCCGCTAAAGATGAAAAATGTTAAAATAATTTTATGGAGAAAAATAATTATGCATTCATAGATAGTCAAAATTTAAATTTGGCAATATTATCTTTAGGATGGAGAATTGATTTTATCCGTTTTAGGGTTTATTTAAAAGACAAATATAAAGCTAGTAAAGCATTTTTATTTATTGGATATGTTCCCGGAAACGAAAAACTTTATACAGAGCTACAACAAGCAGGATATATTTTAATATTTAAACCAACATTAATTTACAAAAAGAATAGTAATGGTATTGTTAAGGGCAATGTTGATGCCGAGCTTGTTTTACATACTTTGATAGAAATACCCAATTATGAAAAAGCCATTATTGTTACGGGTGATGGAGATTTTCATTGTTTAGTTGAACATCTTATCAAAGAGAAAAAGCTTGAGAAATTAATAATTCCAAATAAAAATAAATATTCTGCACTTTTGAGAAAATTTATTAAGAATATTGATTTTTTAAATCAATTAGAGAAAAAAATAGGAAAACAAAAAAAGAGGCATTAACCTTCGGACGAACCTTAGGTGTGGCCTCTTATCGTGATGAAATCATTATAATTTATTAATAAAGACCTGTCAATATGTTAAAATCAAATTTAAAATATAAAAGAGTAATTCTTAAATTAAGCGGTGAATTATTCGGTAAAACCGATGGGCGAGGAGTGTTTATCTCTTCTTATTTAGAAATTGCTAAAAAAATTGCAAAAATAAAAAAAGAAAACAATATTGATTTGGGAATTGTAATTGGTGGTGGTAATGTTTTTCGTGGTAGAGAGGTTGGAGAAGAAGATTTTAATCGAGCAATTGCTGATAATATGGGAATGCTCGCTACTGTTATTAATGGTTTAGGGCTAACAGAGGCTTTGGAAACTTTAAATGTGGAAGCTAGATTAATGACTGCCATAAAAATGGACTCTGTGGCCGAACCGTTTATTTTAAAAAGAGCTTTAAGACATTTTGATAAAAATAGAGTTTTAATTTTTGCTGGTGGTACGGGCAATCCATATTTTACAACAGATACGGCAGCAGCTCTAAGGGCTTGCGAATTGGAGTGTGATTTAATTCTTAAAGCTACTAATGTTGATGGTGTTTACGATAAAGATCCTAACAAAAATAAAGACGCCAAGCTTTATCAAAAGTTAAGCTATAAAGAAGCAATAGAAAAAAACTTAAATGTAATGGACTCTACGGCTTTTGCACTTTGTTGGGAAGAGGAAAAACCAATTGCTGTTTTTAATATTAATAAATTGGGAGATATCTCAAAAGTATTACAAGGTAAAGCTTTGGGAACATTAGTTGATTAAATGGATTTTGATATTATTTATGAAAATAAACAATAAGATAATAAACGAAATAAAAGATAAGGCAAAAAGTTTTTTTATTGACTCTAGTGGTTGCCATGATTGGACTCATATAGAGAGAGTTTATAATTTGGCGATAAGGATTGCCAAAAAAGAAAAAGCTAATTTAGATATTGTAAAAATAGCTGCGTATTTACATGATGTTGGGAGAAAAGAAGAGATGGAGGGTGGTGGAAAAATTTGTCATGCTGAGAAAGGAGCGGAATTAACAGAAGAAATTTTGTTATCTCATAATTTAGACAAAGAAATAGTAGAAAATATAAAACATTGTGTTTTGTCTCATAGATATAGAAATGAGCATAAACCAAAAACCATAGAGGCTAAAATTTTATTTGATGCGGATAAGCTAGATTCAATCGGAGCCGTAGGAATTGCTCGAGATTTTTTGTTTGCAGGATATTTGGGCTGTAATTATCTCTATACTGGCAATGAAAAAAAATTATCAAAACAAGGAAAAAAATACGAATATACAAAAGAAGACACGGCTTTATTGGAATATTATTATAAGTTAAAAAAAGTTAAATCAAAAATAATAACTGAAGCTGGAAAACAAATTGCCAAAGAAAGACATGCGTATATGGTGGAATTTTTTAAAAGGTTTGAATTGGAGGTGCGGGGAGCGTTATAAATATTTTGCTTTATTTTGTATTGTATTTTATAATGGTAAAACAACATAATAATTTGTTTTAATAAATAAAATAAATAAAAAAATATGGAAAATAAAATAGGTCAAAAAACAACTATTACTGCCATTAAAGCTGATATTGGAAGTATTGGCGGTCATATTAAGCCTAGTCAAAGATTATTGGATTCGGTAAAACAATACATTGAGCAAAATCAAAAAGACTTGCTTACTGACCACAAAATAACTTTTACTGGGGACGATATTGCTATTCTTTGCGCACACACCAAAGGAGAAAACAATGATGACGTCCATCATTTAGCATGGGATGCTTTTAAATTTGGCACTGAAACAGCTTTTGATCAGGGTCTTTACGGGGCTGGTCAAGACTTGTTAAAAGATTCTTTTTCTGGAAACGTTAAAGGACTTGGTCCCGCAGTTTGCGAAATGGAATTTAATGAAAGGCCTAATGAGCCGTTTTTATTTTTTGCTGCAGATAAAACAGACCCAGGAGCTTACAATTTACCTATTTATTTAGGATTTAATGACCCTATGTATTGTTCGGGTTTAATTCTTTCGCCTAATATGGCCAAAGGTTTTCAATTTGATATTATGGATGTTTCTTATGTGGATGCTGATAAAATAATTTCATTAAACGCTCCAGAAGAATCTTATGATATAGCGGCTTTGCTTAGAGATCCGGAAAGATTTGTAGTAGAAAAAATAATTTCACGGGAAACTGGAGAAAAAGCTGCGGTTGTCAGCACTACTAGATTAAGAAATATTGCAGGGAAATATACCGGAAAAGATGATCCGATTTGCCTGGTTAGAACACAAGGAGCTTTTCCTGCTACTGGAGAAATTTTGGCTCCATATCATATCGGGCCTTATGTTGCTGGTTTTATGCGAGGTAGCCATACTGGACCATTGATGCCAGTTAAGCAAATGTGTCCAACATCTTTTTTTGATGGACCACCTCTTGTTTCTTGTGCTGCTTATTGTGTTCATAATGGAAAATTAACTGAGTCAGTGGATGCATTTGATCATCCATTTTGGGATCATGTTAGAGATAATATTAGTAGAAAAGCTTTAGAAATAAGAAAGCAGGGATTTTTTGGTAATGCTATGCTTCCTTATAGTGAATTGGAATATGGTGGTATTGTTGATAAAATGAAAAAATTGGAGAATAGATTCAAAATACAGAATAAAGATTAAAAGAATTAATTGAATTTTAAAAACCGAACTTTTTATGTTCGGTTTTTTTGAATAAAAAAATTTCTTGACGTAATTACTTGAAGGTATTATCCTTAATTTAGGAGGTTTTAAAAATGTGCATGCATCGCTCTTTCCGTTCACCTTCTCAACAAGGCTGGTTGGCGAATAATATTCGCAACAAAGGAAATCATCCTTATAGTAGAAGGAATAAGTTTGAAAAAACAGAAAAACAACAAAAATTCTAGATTAATTCTAGACTTTTTTATTTTTAAGATGTTGTGTTATAATGCAATTAATAATATATAAATTTATGTCACAATATTACAAAAAATCTAACAATATTTTTGATCCAAAATCTACAACGCCATTTAAATTAAGTCGATCTAAAATAGATTTATTTATGGAATGTCAGCAATGTTTTTATTTGGATAGGCGTTTGGGCGTAGGTAGGCCGCCAGGTTTCCCTTTTACATTAAATAGCGCGGTTGATGCTTTGCTTAAAAAAGAATTTGATTTGTATAGAAATCAAGCAGCTCCACATCCTTTTATTAAAGATTTTGGTTTGGATGCAGTTCCTTTTAAGCACGAAAAGTTAAATATTTGGCGAGAAAACTTTAAAGGAATTGAATATATAGACAAAGCAACTAATCTTTTAATTACTGGAGCAGTTGATGATATTTGGGTAGATCCTCAAGGTCAAATTATTATTGTGGATTATAAAGCCACTTCTAAGACTAGCGAAGTTAATTTAGATGCTGAATGGCAGAGGGGTTATAAAAGACAAATGGAAATTTATCAATGGTTATTTTCGCAAAATGGTTTTGATGTTAGTCCAACTGGATATTTTGTTTATTGCAATGGTGATGTTGGTAAACCGACTTTTGATAAAAAATTAGAATTTGATATTAAAATTTTACCATACACAGGAGATAATACTTGGATTCCTGGAGCGTTAAAAGATATTAAAGAATGTTTGATGAGCGATAAAATACCTGAAATGAACGAAAATTGTGATTATTGTAATTATAGAAAAAATGCAGTAATGGCTAAAATAAAACACGAAAAAAAATAAAAAACATCAAACTTAAAATTATCCGCTTTTTGTTGATTAGCAGGGGCGGATTTTTTAATATTTACAATTAAAATAATTTTGTGTAATATTGGGGCTACCACAAATGTGGCAGTTCATAATACTTAAAATAAGGAGTGAGCCTTTAAATGTTAAGTTTTGAGGTTAGTGAAAGAATTACGCCTTGTCTCTATGAGATCTCTTATGTAGACAGGGACGGTCAACCGGTATTGTTGTTGAAAATTCACAAAGATTTTGTGAGAAAATATAAAAACATTATGCCGATAAGGTCTTTTTTGTATAATTTTCAAAGAATGCACAATTTGGAAGAATTTTCACCTTTTGGTAAAAAATATTTTGGATTTGATAAATCTTTTAAATTAAACAAAATAACAAAAAATTTTATTGAATACGAAATAGAGATTCCAGTATTCAGAAAAAGATTGCCTCAGGTCTGTGAGCATTGCAAGGGAAGCGGTAGAGATGAAGATTTTGACCGAAAGTGTTCTTGGTGTGATGGCAGTGGCTTTAAAATATTGTATGATTGGAAGCCTTTTCACGCCATTTGTTCCAGTTTGCAAATATTTGCAAATATGGCGGAAATATTTGATGGAAGTATTTCAACAAAAAACAATCAATTGTTAACATTTAAACTTGTCTGCGGAGAGGGTCAAGGTCATTATCCTATTAGCGGAAGTTATGGGGTTGAGTTCTGTAATTGGCTTAATACTATGCCTGACTATTACGAATTCAAAGACGTAATTTTGGCTATGTGGAACGTTCATACGCATATTTATAATCGGGACGCAGCTATATATTGTCTTTCTTTTGAAGCTCACGTAAGATCTTCAGCTTGGCTGATTCTTAGTTGTCCGGGAGATGCTTGTGGTATTTTCCCCGTCGATTCGTGGGAGCCGGGAAAGGGGATGGAATTTGAGTGTCACAATATGGACACACCCATTCAACAAATATTATTGCTCGTTGGCTTGGCGGTCTTATCAGATTTGTCAAAAAAGCATATGAAATAAGGTCATTTTTTAAGGGCCTTCTTTTTTTATATGAAAGTGGATTTTTTTGTTAAAAAAAGATAGAATATTTACATGGAAGAAAAAAGCAAATCATATGTTAAAAATCTGTTAGAGAGCAATATTTTCAGTGTTTCCGCTTATTTAACTGTTTTAAATAGTATTCTTAATTCTTGTGAAGCTAAGGTTAAGGGCGAAGCAAGTGAAGTTAAAAAATGGAGTAGCGGTCACGTTTATTTTTCTTTAAAAGATAAAAAGGATGGTAGTGTGCTGAATTGCGTGATTTGGAATTATGATTATCGGATATGCGGATTAGAATTAAAAGATGGAATGGAAATAATTGCTACTGGTATTCCGGATATTTATAAGTCCAATGGAAGATTAAGTTTTAAAGCCAAAACTATTCGCTTGGTGGGTGAGGGTGATTTAAAAAAAGAATATGAAAAATTAAAAAATAAATTAGAAGGTGAGGGTATTTTCGCAGAAGAAAACAAAAGAAAATTACCAGAATTTCCTCAAGTTATTGGCGTAATTACTAGTAAACAAGGTGCGGTTATTAATGATTTTTTAAATAATCTTGGAAGATTTGGTTTTAAAATAAAAATGATTGATTCTCGTGTAGAAGGAGAGGAAGCCATCAAAGATTTATTGTTGGCCATTAAGTCTTTTCGCAAACAATCTATAGACGTATTAGTTATTATGCGAGGTGGCGGATCTTTAGAGTCTTTTTTGGCTTTTAATAATGAAATTTTAGTTAGAGAGGTCAAAAACTTTCCTGTGCCTGTAATTGCTGGTATTGGTCACGACAAAGACGTGCCTTTATTATCTTTAGCTGCTGATAAAATGGTTTCTACCCCCACAGCAGCAGCCAATTTATTAAGTGCCGGCTGGCAAGAATTACGTTTTAAAATTAAAGAAGAACAAAATATTATTTTTAATGTTTTTGAAAATACATTATTTAACAACCAGCGTAAAATTAGAAATATTTTTTCTCGAATGGAAAGTTATTTACAGCAATCATTGAAAGAATACAGTGCTTTGGAATACAAAGTAAGAAAAATGTTACCGAAAATATTAGAAAATCAATTGGTAAGATTTAAGCAAGCTATTAATTCGGCAGAGATTATAATCAATCAAAATAATCCAGAAAGAAATCTTAAACTGGGATATTCTTTGGTGAGAAAAAACGGAAAAATTATAAGAAAAATTGATGATGTTGAAATTAATGATGATTTAAGTTTACAAGTTTCCGACGGTATTATTACTAGTCAGGTAAAAAATAAATCAAAAAAAGGAAAATAAAGTTATTAAAAAAAATGTTTGGAGGCTCGATCCCCAAACATTGTTCCAAGTATTTTAAATAAGAAAATTAGTATAAAAAATATGACAAAAGAAAAAAATTTAAGTGAAAATTTAAAAAAATTAACTAAAATATCTGAGTGGTTCGAAAAACAAGAAGAAGTAGATATAGAAGAAGGATTAGAAAAAATAAAAGAAGCAGCTAAAATCATCAAAGAAACTAAAAAAAGTTTTGAGGAAGTAGAAAACGAGTTTGAGGAAATCAAAAAAGACATTGAAAAGGATTAATTTTGCCAAATTAAAAGATTGGGTCTATAATATAAATGGCTCCTTCATAAAACTCTTTATGAACCAAGCCTGGAAGTGTTACACTGGCACATAAAAACATTGTTAACCGTAATGGTAACGGTAACGGTAATGGCCATTTAAAGTTTCCAAACATTAATTGTCCCAGGTGTGAGGTTTTACAGCTAAGACCGCTTGTTCCTCATGATGTATTTGGAATGATCTCTCGCAAAAATGAACTTAGAGTTGATTTATGCGTAGATTGTCATAATGAGCTTGGAAACACTACAAGAGATATGGAAAATGAAATCTTGATGAACCATAAAGGTTGTTACGAAAGAATACTCAATTTCTTTATGGATTATCAAGGAAGAAACCTCCCTTCTCTTAATGGTCATTTTCAGCTCAATCCAGACCCAAATTATCTTTACCGTGGTAGCGTAGAGCTTTATCAGTCACAGATAATAGAGGGTATGGTTTGTCCTAAGTGCAAACGCAATCCAAAACACACTAAGCTGGGTATGTTGACCAAGCATCACGTTTTCAAGAGTGCTATTTTTGGAAAGAATGGAAAGAATGATATTATCATTTATTTGTGTCGAGATTGTCATAGTGATTTGGAAATCTTGATTACAAAAATGGAAATGTTAATTCTTGAAAAGCACAAATCGGCATATACAGATCTTTTCAAAGATTTTATGGCGCCTAAAGAGCGAGATCGCCTTAGTCAAACTAAAGCGCTTTGGCCAGAGGAGGTGAAAATTTAAACATTCGGCAACATTATTTTGTTGCCAATTTTATTTTTTGTTTATATAATTAAAATATAATAATTATTAAAATTTATATGATTACATTAACTGATGATAATTTTGAAGAAATCATAAAAAATTCTGATAAGCCAATTTTATTGGATATTTTTACTCAATGGTGTCCTCCTTGTAAAATGCTTTCTCCGGTAATAGAAAAAATAGAAACTGATTATGCGGATAAAATAAGTGTTGCCAAGATGGATTTGGATGCTAATCCAGTAATTGGAAATAAATTTGGCGTAGATAGAATTCCAACCGTGCTTTTAATTCAAAATGGAGAGGTTGCCAGTAGCTTCGTGGGTTTTAGACCAGAAGAAGAGATAAAAGATTGGCTTGACCATTTAATATAAAGAATATGGAAAATACAGAACAAAAAATCCAAGAATTAATCCAACAATATAGAGAATACGCTCAAGAAAAAGGGTTTAAATTAAATCCTAATGAAAAAATAGTAGAAGGTGTGATTAAGGGTCTATTGTTAAGGGAAGAATTATTTGGCGAAAAGTATTGTCCTTGTCGAAAAATGACTAATGACAAGATAGAGGATAAGAAAATAATTTGTCCCTGTGTTTATCATTTAGAAGAAGTAGAAAAAGACGGGCATTGTTATTGTAATCTTTTTGTAAAATAATTTTTATAATCAAAAACCGCCTATTGAGGCGGTTTTGTGTTAGTCATTAATTCTTCTGACGTATTCTCCGCTTTCTGTATTAATTTCTATAATATCGCCCTCATTAATAAACAAAGGGACAGCTATTTTGCTTTCTGTTTCTAAGGTTACCATTTTATTACCAGCTTGAGCGCGATCTCCTTTGATGCCCGGAGCAACCTCAGTAACCTTCAATTTTACTTTTATGGGCAGGGTAACATTAATAATTTTTTCATTAAATAAAATAGTAGTTACTATTTCATTAGTTTTTAAAAATTTAGCAGCACTACCGATTTGCTCTTCTTCCAAATCAAATCTTTTGGATGGATTATCTACCTCAGAAAAAGTATATTTACCTTTATTTTTATAAATAAATTTAGCTTCGCTTTTTTCTACATCAGCTTCTTCAAAAGAATCTCTTGGTTGGGCTGATTTAGCAATTACTGCACCAGAAGTTAAGCTTCTTAATTTCATTTGAAGATAAGAGTGTCCACGACCCTTAAAAGTGCTTTCTGCTTCAATTATTTCATAAGGTTGATCGTTTATAATAACGATTTTGCCCCTGTTTAATTCAGAATATGACAACATAGTAATATTAAGTATTATTTTTTATTTTGTTGGCTCTGTGCGCCATTCAATTTCTTTATCGCTGCCAGCAAATTCTAACCATTCTCCACCATCATCAATAACAAACCATTTTTTTTTGGTAGCAGACCAAATCATTGGCTGATTTTGAAAATATGGCTTTTTGATTATTTCTTTTGGTTTTAAACGACCCAATTCCAACCATTTTTTAAAAACAGTTTCAATTGTGTAGTCAAGATTTCTTGAATTTGCCCATTCAGCTACTATACTAATAGCTTGTTTTGCTTTTTTTGTCGAGCCCGCCAACTCAATCAATTCTTTGGCTGGACGGGTAAATCGAGAGTAAATAATTTTTTGTTTTTTTGCATTTTCTTTTACGTCTTCTAGGGTTAATCCTTTGGTGAAAAAATAATAATTTACCACTTCTTGGATGTCGGTTTCTTTTTTGGCTGTTATCGCTTTTTTAAGAATTGCTTTTTCTTCTTTGGCTTTAGTAGCCTTAGAAAGAGATGGATTGCCATTTTTATCTGTAAACAAAAGCAAGCCGTTTGCGTGTTTTTTTATTTTTGGCTTTTGTTTTTTGTCCATAAGATTATTTTATTTTTTCAAGAATCGAACCATAAAAGTCTTTTACTTTTTCAAGCTCTTTTTTTCCGGCTTCGGTTATTTTATAAACTCGCCTTCTTTCGTCGGCAGCGCTTTGAACAAAGCCTTGTTCTTCTAATCTGTATAGTACGCGATAGGGTGTAATTTTCCCAGGTCTAAATCCAAATTCTTTTTCAATTATGGTGGGCAAATCCCAAGCATGATGAGGCTTAATTACTAAAACAGTCAGGATATAGATCCATAGATTTTCTTTGGTGTTGGATTTTTTTAATCTTTCAAATGGTGTCATATTGTATTTTATAAAAATGTTGATATTGACAAACTAGTTTACAGCTGTAAAATAGAAACAATAAAGTAAATTATTAATTAATTATAATATTATTTAACAAATATGGCAAAGTCATCAGCCCCTGCGGCAGAAACTAAAAACAAAGAAATTAGAATTGCGATTGCCGGTATTGGTAATTGTTGTAGTTCATTGGTTCAAGGAATTTATTATTACAAAGATGTAAAAAATGACGACGAATTGGTTCCTGGATTAATGCATAATGTTTTGGGTGGATATAAGATTTCGGATATTAAAATCGTAGCAGCTTTTGATGTAGATAAAAGAAAGGTTGGCAAAGATATTGGCGAAGCTATTTTTGAAAAACCAAATTGTACTCAAACTTTTTGTCACAATGTTCCTAAAACTGGAACAATTGTAAAAATGGGGCCAGTTTTAGATGGTGTGGCAGCACATATGAAAGATTATCCAGAAGAGCAAACTTTTGCTGTTTCTGACAAAAAAGCAGTTGATGTTGTTGAAGAATTAAAAAAAGCTAAAGTTGATATTTTGGTAAGCTATATGCCTGTTGGATCTCAAAAAGCTACGGAATTTTATGCTAATGCTTGCTTAGAGGCTGGTGTGGCTTTTGTAAATTCTATGCCTGTGTTTATTTGTTCTGATGAAAAATGGGAAAAGAAATTCAGAGACAAGGGCATTCCTTGTATTGGAGATGATATTAAATCTCAAGTTGGGGCTACAATTACACATCGAGTTTTATCTCATTTGTTTGCAGAAAGAGGAGTTACAATTGACAGATCTTATCAATTAAACGTAGGAGGAAATACAGACTTTTTAAATATGTATGGAGAAAGAGCTAGATTGAAAACTAAGAAAATATCCAAAACAGAAGCTGTTGAATCTCAATTAGCCAAAAGATTAAGTTATGACAATCTACACGTTGGACCATCTGACTATGTTCCATTTTTAAAAGATAATAAAGTTTGTTTTATTAGAATGGAAGGTAGAAAATTTGGAAATGTTCCAGTTAATTTAGAATTAAGATTATCCGTAGAAGATTCTCCTAATTCAGCTGGTTGCGTGATTGAGGCTATTAGATTGTTAAAAATAGCTAAAGATAGAGGTGTGGGCGGAACATTGTTATCTGCTTCGGCTTATTTTATGAAGCATCCTATGACTCAATTTACTGATGAAAAGGCTAGAGAAATGATTGAAGAATTTATTCTTGGCAAAAGAGAGAGATAATCGGATAATTATTAATATAATTCATTCAGTTAAATTAAAAAATATGCAACCAATAACAAGACTTATTAGTTCAATTACAGATGGTAATCTTTGGACATACATCTTATCTCTTGGAAAAGAAATCGAAATACAAGACAAAGAAGTGGCTAAATTAGTTTTTGAAAAATTCGGATTTTTGCCAAATAATTTAATGATTATGACTGTATTGTTTCGATTAAGAAAGGATGGATATATCAGTAAAGAAAAATTTAAAGGCGAAAGAGCTTACAAGGCTACAGAAAAAGGCCTTAAGGAATTAGAAGAAGCAAAAACTGTTTATCAAAATTTTTTGCAGAAAATATAATTTTTAAGCAGCCCTTGTTGGGGTTGCTTTTTTACCCTGTTAAATAGATTTTAAATTCTATTCAATAGGCAGGCAAAAAATCATACACTCACTCTTTAGTGAATAGTCGATAAAATAATTAATAAATAAGTAATTTAAAATCGCAATTTAAGCAATGCTTAAATTGCATTTAACAGGGTGAATAATAAAAATAATAATTTAAGACAAATATGTTAGATACAAAAAGAAGTTGGTTTAAAGATTTGGAAAAAATAGTAGGCAAAATGTTTGGTGTTTTGCCGATAACCCCAAATCAATATACATTATTGTCCGGAGTTATGGCGATTATTAGTGCGTATTTTATTGTTAAAGAATTATTTTGGTGGGCAATTGCGTTCTTTTTGATTGCGTCTTTTTTGGATTTTGTGGATGGAGCGGTAGCACGAGCAAAGGATCAAAGCACTAAAGTTGGTGCTTATCTTGATACTATTTTTGATAGATATGTTGAGGGTATAATTTTGTTTGGACTTCTTTTTATTAATTTACCGTCAATTTTTAATGTAGCTGGTTATGTTTGGATTTATTTGGTAATGTTTGGTTCAGTTGTAACAACTTATGCTAAAGCTGCTGCTAAAGAAAAAGATTTGGTTAATCAAGAACTGAAGGGTGGATTATTATCTCGCGCTGAAAGATTGATTTTGATTTTTATTGCGTTAATCTTAGCAGCCATATATTCGGATTATAATTATACTGTTGTTGTTTTGTTTATAATTGCCATCCTTGCCAATTTTACAGCAGTACAGAGAATTTATTCTGCGATTTCTATTAATAAACAATAAATTAAAATAAAACACCCTCAGTTGGGAGTGTTTTTTTATATTTAAATTCTTGCGATTTTTTTTGTTTTAAATTATGATTAAAGAAAAAAGAATAAAATATAAAAATTTATGCCAACTTGGTTAATCTATGGTTTTGCTGCTTCTCTGTTTTGGGGTACGGATGCCATAATGTCAAAAATAGTTACATCGGAAAGATATCTTAATATTCCTACAATGCATTCTTCTTTGTTGATGTTGTCTGGAATTGCAGCAGCTTTTTTGATTTTCTTTTTAATTAGAATGACTGACTTGAGTGTTTTGATGAAATTTTTTGGATTAATTTTGGCAGGTGCAATTATTGGCTATGCTATAATGGCTCTAAAACAAGCTAATATTGATATTACTTTTCCAGTTTTATTTTTTGGAATTATGCAGGGATTTTTATGGGGAGCTGGAATGATTTGTACTTTTTTGGCTTTTTCCGGGGGAGCAGACGCCTCTCGATTAGTTCCGATTTATAATACCAATACTTTGGTTTCTGTATTTTTAGGTTTGGTTTTTCTTCATGAATTGCCAGCTCCAGATCAAAGATTTAAAGTTATTTCCGGAGCTTTGTTGATAGTTGTCGGTAGTATATTAGTAAGTAAATAAATAAATAAAGAAATGAACAAAGAAAACATAAAAGGAATATTATTTGATTTAGATGGAGTTTTGTTTGATAGTGAATATTATCAGTGGCAAGGATGGGTAGAGCCTTTAAGAAAATACGGCATTGAACTAACCAAAGAAATGTATTTTAATTATGCAGGAAAAAACGGAAAACAAATTGATCAAGAATTAATTAGAGATTTTAAATTAAATCTTAATGAGGGCGAATTGTTGGCGCAAAAAACACCATTGATTGAAAAATGGTTTAATGAAAAATCTTTACCTTTGATGCCGTTTGCCAAAGAAGCTGTAGAATTTTTTGTTAATAATCCAAAATTTAAATTAGGTCTTTGTTCTGGCGGAGACAAAGAAGAAATTATGGTTAAATTGGAAAAAAATGATTTTGTAAAATATTTTTCAGTTATTGTTGGTGGCGACGATGTTTCCAATAGTAAGCCCGCTCCAGATATTTATATTGCAGGCGCAGAAAAGTTAGGGTTGTTACCAGAAGAATGTTTGGCTATTGAAGATACTCAATATGGGCTTCAAGCAGCTAAAAGCGCAGGGTTAAGTTGTTTTGCCGTACCTAATGAATATTCTATAAAACAAGATTTTACTAATGCTGATCAAGTATTAAAATCTCTTAAACAAGTAATTGAATATTTTAATGAATAAACAAGACATAAAAGGAATATTATTTGATTCAGATGGGACTTTATTTAAAAGCGAGTATCGTCAAGCTAAAGTTTGGAGCGAGATTTTAGATGATTTTAATATTGTGATTCCAGTAGAGGATTATTTATTGTACGCTGGTAAGACTAGTGAACAAATAGAAGATATGATTGTTGCTAAGTATAAGCTGGATGTTGAGAGAGGATCTTTAGTAAAAATAAAAGATGAGAAAATGTTAAAGTTGTATGGTGAAGATGATTTGGAATTAATGCCATGCGCTCGTGAAGCTGTGGAGTTTTTTGCTAAGAATCCTCAATTTAAAATTGCTCTTTGTACTAATGGCAGTAAAAAAGAAATGGAGACAAAACTACAGAGAAATAAATTTGATCATTATTTTTCCATTGTTATCACTAAAACTGACGTAAAAAATCCTAAACCTGAACCTGATATATATTTGTCTGCTATGCAAAAATTAGGCCTTGAGCCCAATCAGTGTTTGGTAATCGAAGACACAGAGCATGGTTTGGCTGCTGCTAAGAAAGCCGGAACTTATTGTTTTGTTGTGCCGCATGATATTTCTAATGGGCAGGATTTTAGTAAAGCAGACAAAATACTAAATTCCTTAAGAGAGGTTGTTAGATTTTTTAAAGAGTAGGCTTTCCTTTGATTAATTTTATTCTTTTCAAAGTTGGAAAAACAAGATATGCGAAAGATGATTTCTTGCCCTCGGGGTAAGATTTTTTATTTATTAAAGCATTTTTAAATTCTTCCAAAGTTTCAACCCTACATTCAGTATAAACTTTACCAACGCCTCGATAATAATGAGCATCGCTGCCAGCTGTCATCGCCAAATTGTTTTTTTTAGCAAAATCAAGAGCCATTTTATCTGGCAATGAAAAGGGTAGTCGTCCATTAAAAACTTCTATGCCATCAATAATATCTAGATATTTTTTTAAATCGTCTTTAAATCTTTCTGTGCCATGACAAGGATGAGGAATAATTGCTATGCCGCCCTGTTTTTTTATTTCATTGATTACCCATCTAGCGTCTTTATTTTTGCCGTCTATGCGTTCTTTTATAAACAAAGCCAAAACATCTCCTTTGTTAGTTTTGATTTCTTCTCCTAGAACAATTTTTATACCAAGCTCAGATCCCACATTTAATGCTTCTTCCCAACCAGCTGTTGTTTCGTGGTCTGTAATCGCTACACCATCTAATCCTTTTTTCAGAGCCTGTCTGATTATTTGTTCTGGTGAAGACACAGCATCGTGACTATAATAAGTATGGCAATGTAAATCAATTTTCATATTTTTATTATATCTCAATAATATATTTTTGAAAACGCTTCAATTATTGAAGTTAAACTGATAATTTGCTATTCTTTAATAAAGATTATGAAAAAAAGAATATTCATTTCTATCGGTTTGCCCGATAAAATAAAAAACAAGATAACAGAATTTCAAGAAGAAATAGATCGTTCTTTTTCTTATTCTTGTGGCAGTTCTCCCATAAAATGGACAAAAAAAGACAATTTGCATATTACTTTGTTTTTTGTGGGATATTTGGAAATCAATGATTTGGTTGGTGTTTTTGACATTGTAGAAAAAGTTGCTAATGAATTTAATACTTTTGATTTAAAGCTAGAAAATATTAGTTATGCTCCTAAGGGAAAATTTCCACCCAAAATGGTATGGGTAAATGCTGAAAAATCCGACTATTTGGGGATGTTACAAAAAAAATTAGAGGTTGCTCTTTTGAGTAATCCCAATATTGTTTTGGAAAATGAAGAGGGAAGTAATAAAAATTTTTCGGCGCATATTACTACAGGCAGGATTGTTCAATGGCAATTTGCTAGAATGGAACCCGAAGAATTACCTGATATTTCAAAAGATTTTTCTATGGGATTCAAGATAAATTCGATTGAAGTTATGGAAAGCGAGTTAAAAAAAGGCGGAGCGCGATATACAATATTAAAATCCTTTAATTTTAAAGATTAAATTATGGATATTGATAATAAGAATTTGAAATTGTGTAATTATAAAGAAATTTGGACTCCTTTTTGTTTTCTTGATGAATCGGGAACTTTAGATGTTAAATCGCAACCATATTTTACTGTTGGAATGATTAAATGTTCGCAGCCATATTATTTACAACAAAAAATTAGATATATTAGGGAAAAAAATCATTTTTGGTGGGAAATTAAATTTAGTGATTTGAATAATTCTAAATTATCTACAGCTGTTGAAATTTTGGACGCATTATTTAATACCAAAAGTTTATGGTTTTCTTCATACACAATAGACAAGCGTTCGGATTATTTTAAAAAAGAATTTAACAGTAATCCTTTTTTTGCATATGAACAAATTTCTCAACAGCTTTTAAAGGGTAATTTACGTAAAAATGAAATTTTAATAGTTTTAGCTGATAACGTTGTGACACCAAAAAGAAATAAATTTGAAGTGAATATTAAAAATAAAATAAACAGTGAATTTGATAGATTGGCTATTGCAGGTGTTTGTCGATTAGACTCACGAGTGAATGATTTATTGCAATTAACAGATTTATTAATTGGTTCGATAAATTATGAATTATTGATGACAAGAGGCGTTATTTCGGGATCTTCTGTTGCAAAAAATAAATTTATAAAAAAATTTAAGGAATATTTGGGGGTATCGACATTGACGGAGAGTTTTCGTAATTATAGCTTTAATATTCATCATCACATAAAAGATGGGGTAAAATGAAAAAGGCCATCGGCCAATAGAGCCGACGCCTTTTTCTAATACTGTATAATCATTATATAAAATAATTATAACTTGTCAATAGCTATGAAAATATATTTTATTGGTATCGGAGGTATTGGCGTATCAGCTTTGGCTCAATATTATCTGCAAAAAAACAACGAAGTTTTTGGTTCAGATGCAACTGCTTCAGAAATAACGGAAATGATGGAAAAAATGGGAGCGAAAATAATTATTGGAGAGCAATCTGAAAACAATATTAAGGAAAATTATGATTTGTTAATTTATAGTCCAGCAGTTAAAAATGATAATCCAGAATTGGTTATTGCTCAAAAAAAAGGCATCAAATGCTTAAGTTATCCCGAAGCTTTGGGTGAACTCACAAAGGAATATTTTACTATTGCAATTACTGGAACTCATGGAAAAAGCACTACAACTTCAATGATTGCTATGATGTTAATTAAGGCAGGAATGGATTCAACCGTAATTGTTGGAACAAAACTTAAAGAATTTAATAATTCTAATTTTAGAATGGGTAATTCCAAGT
This sequence comes from Patescibacteria group bacterium UBA6220, assembly GCA_002421745.1. Taxonomy (GTDB): domain Bacteria; phylum Patescibacteriota; class Minisyncoccia; order Minisyncoccales; family Minisyncoccaceae; genus UBA6220. The sequence continues at coordinate 61,401 of DISC01000001.1, forward strand.
ATTTAGTTATTGAGGCTTGCGAACACGAGGCCTCTTTTCTTTATTATTGGCCACAGATAGCAGTTGTAACTAATATGGAAGAAGATCATTTGGATTATTATAAAAACTTTGAAAACATAGAAAAAGCTTTTAATGAATTTACGGGCCATTTATCGGAAAAAGGATTATTGATTAAAAAATCAGATATAAATCTTAAAACCAAGGCCAAGATTATTGATTTTGAAATTAATCAAATTGAAGCTCAAAAATTACAGTCCATAATGAAAGTTCCTGGAGAGCACAATATCTTAAATGCTCTTGCAGCTATGGAAGTGGGCAAAGCTTTGGAAATACCCGAAAATATAATTTTCGCTTCTCTGGGAGAGTTTTATGGCACATGGAGGCGATTTGATGTTATAGATTTGCCTAACAATTTAGTTTTAATTGATGATTATGCTCATCATCCTACAGAAATCAAAGCAACTCTAAAAGCAGCTAGACAAAAATATTCTAATCAGCAGATTTATTGCTTTTTTCAGCCACATCAATACCAGAGAACACAATTTTTATGGGAAGAATTTATTAATGTTTTTAAAAATTCTTTAGATGAAAAATTAGTTGATAAATTGTATATAGTTGATGTTTATGATGTCGTGGGCAGAGAAGGCGGAGATATTGCCAAAAATTATAATTCAAAAATATTAGCTGAAAAAATCGGAGACAGCGCTATTTATATTGGAACAAAAGAAAATATAAATAAATATTTTCCCAAACAAGATGCTGTTGTAGTAATTATGGGTGCAGGAAATATTTATAATACAAGCGTAGAAATAAAAGCAAAACATCTCGGCACTTGCATCGACTAGAAATAGTATGCAAAAAAAACAATAATATGAAAAAAATCAATTCTCAACCAGTCATAACCATTCGTCCAATAAAAATGACAGACATTGATGCCTTGGTTGTTATGGTTAATTCTTTGGTTAAAGAAAAAGCTCTTACTAGTTTACAAAAAAAGATAACAAAAGAAGAAGAAAGGAAATATCTTAAAAATTTATTAAAAGAAATTAAAAATAACGAAAGCATTACTTTTGTAATAGATTTTGATGGGCGTACTGTAGGTTCCTGTGGGATATCCAAAAACAATTCAATTATTCGCAATCATATTGGAGATATCGGAATAGTTTTGTGTCTAGAGGCCAGGGGACAAGGATTGGGAGAAAAATTATTCAGAAAGGTAATCGAGAAGGGTATTAAAAAATTTAAGTTTAAAATAATCCAGCTAGATGTGTTTTCTGAAAATAAACCCGCAATCAATTTTTATAAAAAAGTTGGCTTTGAGATGATTGGAACAATCAAAAAAGGAGGACTTCATTTTAGTAAACAAAAAGATATGTCAATTATGGTAAAATACTTATAATTTTTAAATAATCAATATAAATAAATTTTTATGGCCAAAAATTTTTATGTAGAAGGTGATCGTCCATGGTTTAATTTGTATCCCGAAGATTCTCCTAAAAATATAGACTATCCCGAAGTTCCATCTTTTTACTATATTGATAAAAATTCTGTCGAGTGTCCTGAAAATATTGCTCTTTCTTTTTATGATAGAGATATAACTTATAGAGAATTTAAAGATAAAACTGATAAATTTGCTCGAGCTCTTCAAGAATACGGAATTCAAAAAGGCGATAGAATAATGATTTTAGCGGTTAATTGCCCGCAAAGTATTATTAGTATCTATGGCTGCGCTAAAGCTGGCGCCATACCAGTATCTTTAAATCCGCTTTATACAGCCAAAGAGCTTGAATATTTTTTTAAAGATATTGAGCCACGTCTAGTAATTACTCCAGATTCTTTTTATGCTAATGCAGTTGAAGCAGCAAAGTCCACTCCGCAAATAGAAAAAATAATTTCTTTTAATCTCTCAGATTATTTTTCTCCTATTAAAAAAGTTTTAGCCAGGTTGTTGAAAAAAATTGAAGTAATAGACTGCCCCAATTCAATTAATTTTAATGATTTTATTAATGTCTCATCAGAATATAATAAGCCTGAGATAGATGTTTTTAATGATCCAACGCTTATTGTTTATACTGGAGGAACTACTGGTGAACCAAAAGGAGTGGTTATCACTCATTATAATATGATTTCTAATGCATACGGAATTCATTATTGGTATAATGATTATGTTGGACCAAAGTCATTTTTATTAGTTGTGCCGATTTTTCATATTTATGGAGCTGGATTAATTATGAATTGGCCGTTTATTAATAAAGGAAAATTAGTTATTTTTCCAAAATTTCAAAGAAAAGAAATTATTAATGCTATTAAAAAATACAAAATTGATGGATTATTTGGAGTGCCAGCAATTTTTTCAGCACTTATTAATTATTTTAAAGAAAATCCTAGAGAAAAAAGATTTGATTTTGTAAAACTTGTTACCAGTGGTAGCGCTCCGATTTCAGCTTATACGTGGCAACAAGGACAAGACGTATTTCCTAATGCTTTTTTTATTGAAGGATATGGACTATCTGAAACATGCTCAGTGTTTTTAGTTGATCCTTTGTCAAAAAAATACACAAAAGGAGCTGGTTTAGTTGGAATTCCTTTACTTAATATGGATGTTAAAATTATTGATCCCCAAACACAAGAAGATTTATCCGTAGAACAAAGTGGTGAGATAATAACAAAAGGGCCGATTATTTTTAAGGAATATTGGAGAAAGCCAGAAAAAACCAAACAAGCTATGAGAGATGGATGGTTTCACACCAAAGATATTGGCAGAATAAATAGTGAGGGTGCTTTTAGTATCGAAGGAAGATTAGATGATATGATTAATGTAAGGGGTGAAAAAGTGTGGCCTAGAGAAGTAGAAAAAATCTTAGAAGAAATTTCAAAAGTACAAGAAGTTGCTGTTGTTGGAATAAAAGATGATTATTATGGAGAAAAAATTAAGGCTTGCGTAGTTTTAAAAAAAGACGAGAAAGCCAATGAAAAAGAATTAATTGATTTTTGTAAAACAAAACTATCTCCGCAAAAAATTCCTCATATGGTAGAATTTTATAAAGAATTACCCAAATCAAACTTAGGAAAGATTCTTCATTACAAGTTAAGACAACAACTCTAAAAATATTTTTTAGTAATTTTTGGCGAATAATTTGCCGAAACGTCTTTTATTTTGTATAATAGTGTTAATAATAGAAAAATATTATTGAAATATGATTTTTTATCATAAAAAAATAAATAACAATATATCCATTTTTTTGAAATGGTAATTTTAAGGCCCTTTATCGGGCTTTTTTAATAAGTAAAATTTAATATTATGTCATCTGTATTGGAAAATAATCAAAATGAGTATTCTGTTGAGCAATTTGTAGAAAAATTCGGTTTCGAAAAATGTGTTTTTGATTTATTGAAATTTATTGAAAAAGATAATAATGAAATTAAAAATATTATTATTGCTAAATATTTAAAAGAAAAAATTTCTGCTGAATCTGAAACAAAATTACTTGAATATTTTATAAATAATAGTGTTTTTAGTGCTGCCACCTTTGCTAATCCAGCCACTTCTGTTGTTACCGAGTTTTTATATACTAGACCCAATGTTTCACATCCAATTGATGAGTATTTTTTTGCTTCAAGGGGCGGAAGCGCGATTCATTCAAGGATTGTTAATGTTGAAGAAAATTTACACTCTTTAATTGAAGAATATTTAAAAAAAGACAAGGTTCTTATCGGAAATTTGGGCGGTGGTCCAGGTAGAGACATAATAGATGTTTTTTCCAAATATTATAAAGATAATAATAATGTTTTTTGTGTTAACGTAGATAGGGATAAAAACACGATATTAAGAGGCAAAAGAATTGCGACAATGGCTGGCGTTATAGATAAAATAGATTTTTCAGAAACCAGCTTTATGAGACATAAGCCTAAAAAAAAGTTTGATATAATTATTTTAGTTGGGGTGCTTTGTGGATTACCTTCAGAGACCTGTGTCTTGATTTTAAAACTTATTAAAAAAATGCTAGCAAAAGGAGGTTGTATTATAGCAAGCAATGTTACGCCCAAGATGTTAGAAGAAGATCCGTTTACATATTTTATTATGGAGAAAATAACTAATTGGCATCTTGTTTTCAAAGAAGAAGAATTATTAAAGGATATTTTCAAAAAAGCTGGATTAAAGTGGCAAAAAAGCTTTAGTGATGATTATAGATATCATAATATGGGAATAGGAACCATAAAATAATAAGATCTTTATGGATATATATGTTATTATTAGTTTTATTAATGGTATCGTGGCAATTGTTTTTGGATTGTTTATTCTTTCAAGAAATTGGAAAAACACAACAAACAGAACGTTTTTTTTAATGAGTTTGGCTGTGGCTGTTTGGAGTTTTTCTTATTGTAAATGGCTTTCTGTAACAATTGAATCCGAAGCTCTTTATTGGTCAAGAATGCTTAATCTTGGAGCAACATTTATTCCAATTTTTTATTTGCATTGGATTTTAAGTATTCTAAATATAACAAAAAAAAGAAAAAATATATTAATTTTTGGATATATTATAACTATTATTTTTTCTATTTTTAGTTTTTCTTCATTATATATATCTTCGGTAAAATCGGTTTTAGATTTTCCCTATTGGCCTCAGGCAGGAATTCTTTATGTGGTATTTTTAATCTTTGGATATTTTGGACTAACAAGTTGCGGCTTTTATGAATTAATAAAAGCAGAAAAGAAAGCGAATAAAGAAAAACTTCATCAAATTAATTATCTTATTATTGGATCGCTTTTTGGTTTTGGTGGTGGAGCTACAAATTTTCCATTAATGTTTGGATTAGAAATTTTACCACCCGTTGGGCAGATATTAGTTGTTTTATATATTGTTATTTTTGCTTTAGCTACCCTTAGATATCATTTATTTGAAGTAAAATTAATTTTAACAGAAATTTTAATAGGAATAATGGGCACTATAATTATGATTTTACTCTTTCTTATGCCCACAACGCCTTTAAGGATTTTGATTGGTGTTATTTTATTTTTATTTTTAATATTTGGTTATTATTTGATTCGGGCAATGCATCAAGAGGTTGCTAGAAAAGAAGAGGCTGAAAGAATCAGTAAATCCAAGACAGAATTTATTTCTATTGCTTCTCATCAATTAAGAACACCATTGGCTGCTATCAGGGGTTATACTTCTATGCTTAAAGATGGCGATTATGGCAAAATTCCAGATAAGGCTGTTAGTGCTGTTGATTATATTTATGAATCTAGTGTGGGTATGATAAAACTAGTAAATAGCTTGTTATCTGTAAGTCGTTTGGAAAAAGGTCAAGTTGAATTAAAAATACAAGATATTTCCATTGAATCAATTGTAGAAAACTGCATTCAGGACATTCAATTGGTTGCAAAAGATAAGGGGCTTTATTTGAAATATGTAAAACCTACAAATCCTTTACCAACAATCAAAGGTGATCCAGACAAACTCAAAGAAGTCTTTAATAATATCATTAATAACGCAGTATTATATACTCCAAAAGGGGGTGTAACAATTTCTTTAAAAAATAAAAAAAATAGCATATTAATACAAATAAAGGATACAGGGATTGGAATTGAAAAAGAGGATTTAAGTAAGATATTCAAAAGTTTTTCTCGAGGCAAAGGTGGAGTTGAGATTTATACTCAAGGCACGGGGCTGGGATTGTATGTAGCTAAAAACTTTTTGGAAATGCATAACGGAAAATTAATAGTCGCATCAAAGGGAAAAAATAAAGGTAGTGTTTTTTTAATTGAATTGCCAATTAATTCGAACATACAAAGTCGTCACGATTTTGTATTAACTGATGGTCAATAATAATTAATAATAATTAATATGAAAAAAATACTTATTATCGAAGACGAAAAAATTCTTTCCGAGATGTATAGGTTTAAATTTGCCAAAGAGGGATATAAAATTTATAATGCAATGGATGTGGAAGAGGCATTGGATTTAGCCAAAAAAGAAAAACCTAATTTGGTTATTCTTGATATGCTTTTGCCCAAAGAGAGCGGTATAGCTTTTTTGGAAAAAAGAAAATCAATAGCAGACATACAAAATATTCCTGTAATTGTTTTGTCTAATTTTGATGATAGTGAAACAAAAAATAAAGCTTTTTCTTTGGGAGCAAAAGATTATCTTATAAAATCCAACGCTGATCCAAAAGAAGTTTTAGATAAAATTAAGATTCATTTAAAGTAACAACAATGATTTCAATCCCTTTGTCAATTTATCTTTTAATGCCTAGCAGTCTTTTTATATTGCTTGTTAGTGTATATTTATTTTTTAAAAACAAAAACAAATCTTCTATTATATTTTTAATAGCCGGATCTTTGCAGTTTTTGTGGATGATGGGAACTTTTTTAATGTGGTTGTTGTATTCTACTGGATTAGAGCCAAGAAATCTATTGGGCATAAAAATGCTTTCTTTATTGATATTTTTGATACCTGTGTTTTTGTTTCATTTTTCGGTTGAATTTTGTGCAGCCAGGGGGCAAAAAATATTATTATTTTTTTCGTATATTATTTCGCTATTGCTTGTGGCAATTAATAACTCAGAAAACATACTCAATCAATTGTTTTTCTTTAATTGGTTGAGTTTTGACAAAAACAATTATATTTATTATTTTTTTGCCATTTTTGTTTTTGCTCTTCTTGGATTAACTTTATATAATTTTAGCAAAGCTTTGATTGAAAAAGGTAGTGACAAAGAAAGCAAAAAAGATATTTTAGCTTTTTTGTTGTTGACTTTTGTTGTGTTTGGAGTGATGTTTATTTATTTTCTTCCGCAAAACGGTATAAATATTTATCCGATTTTTTATATTACTATTCCTATATATGCATTAGTATTAGGATATATCATAATTGAAAAAAATACATTTACGTCCGTATTAACAGTTGATATTATGATGGCGGTAATTTTAGCTTTTCTGGCGTCTTTTCTTGTTTTTCCAGATATAGAAATAGGCCTAACCGCCAAATCAGTTATTTTTATTTTTATTTCATTTATTTGCTTTTTATTGGTGCGTTATATGAATAAAATTAATGGACAAAAAGTAACCTTTGAAAGAATGATCAAAGAAAGGACTAAGGAATTAGAAGAAAAAACCATATATCTCAATGAAGCTAAGGAGAAACTAGAAGAATCAAATGCTGTTTTAGAAGTTACAGTAAAAGCAAGAACTGCGGAGCTAGAGGAAGTGAACAATAGCCTTGAAATGGAAATACAAAAAAGAACCAGAGAATTAAGTAATAAAACCAAAGAATTAGAAGAAAAAATAGAAGAACTCCAACAATTCAGTAATATTTTTATAAATAGAGAAAATAAGATGGTGGAACTAAAAGAAGAGATTAAAAAATTAAAAGAAAAATAAAAATAAGCAATGGGTATTAAGAAAAACAATGAAATGGGATATTGCTTATTGTTAATACTGGGATTGTGTTTATCGTCGCCACTTCTTATATTAAATAAAAGCAATATTGTAGAGGCTGGAAAGACCCAGGCTTTTTTGGCTGCATCAGAAGATTCTTTATTTAGACCAATTAAAAAAAACAACATTGAAAATCTCCAATTAAACGCCAGTAATGCTTTGTCTGTCTTAGTTGATTTTGAAAAAAATAAAGATAAAATTCTTTATGCTAAAAATGAAAATTCTCCAGCTCCGATTGCTTCAATGAGCAAATTAATGACTGCAATTATAGCAATAGAGCAGTATGATCTTGAAGACGATATTATTATAAATAAAGAAAACGCATTAGCCTTAAATAAAACAGGTTTAAATATAAAAACAGGCGATAGGATTTCATTAAATAATCTTTTGCAAATAATGTTGATTGAATCTAATAATGCGGCTGCTGAAGCTTTAACTCAAAAAATGGGAAGAGATAATTTTATTGCAGAAATGAATAAAAAATCTAAAGATTTGGGGCTAATAAATACAATTTTTTATAATCCATCTGGACTAGATATTAGTGATGCTATTTTTAATATTTCGACCCCAAAAGATTTAGAAAAAATAGCTGTTTATATTATACAAAAGCAACCACTAATCGGAGATATTTGCTCAATTGAGCAAATAGATGTTTATGTAAACGGAAAATTACTAAAACATCTAGAAAATACTAATATTTTATTAAAATCAAGTAGCGACTATCTGTGGGGTAAAACAGGGTATACAGAAGAGGCGAATGGGTGTATTATTTTAATATTAAAAAGACCATTTTCTAATATCAAAGAATCATCAAATACCTATATAATTAATATAATTATGGGTGCGGATGGTAAGATAAATCGTTTTTTGGAAGCTCAAAAAATGGAAAATTGGATAATAAATTCTTTTATTTGGTAAAAATATGTCAATTTATACTTTTAATGTAGTTAAAATTTTAATTTTGGCATTTAGCGCATCTATTATTTCAATGATAGTTGCTAATTATTTGATAAAATATCTTTATCAGATACAATTTTGGAAAAAAAAAGCCAGAGAAAAAACAATTGACGGGCAAAATGCTGAAATTTTTTTAGCTCTTCATTCTGAAAAAGAAACAACTGTGCCAAGGGGTGGCGGTATTGTTATTTGGGCAACTATGCTTATTTTGTCATTGATTTGTCTTATTTTATCTAATTTTACAAATATTTGGTGGCTTCAAAAATTAAATTTTTTCTCTCGAGAACAAACATGGATACCTCTTTTTGTTTTGCTTTCTGCTTCTATTGTTGGATTAGTTGATGATATTTTTGTAGTATATGGAAAAGGAAAATATATCGGAGGGGGATTAAAATTTAGAATAAGAATGATTTTGGTAACATTGATTGGTTTAATTGGTGGTAGTTGGTTTTATTTTAAATTAGGATGGAGTGCAATTAATCTTCCTTTATTGTTTAGTTTTCCCGAGGGTATCGTAATTCAATTAGGGCTTTGGTATATTTTACTTTATGTGATTGTTAGTTTAGCCTCTTGGGCTAGTGGAGTTGTTGATGGTTTGGATGGTTTGGCTGGTGGAACCTTTGGTTCTATTTTTGGAGCTTTTGCTATTATTGCTTTATTTCAAGGTCAAACAGATTTAGCAGCTTTTTGTGGTATAATTCTTGGAACCTTATTTAGTTTTTTATGGTTTAATATTCCACCAGCCAAATTTTATATGGGGGAAACAGGGATTCTCGGACTGACTATGACGATGACAGCTGTGGCTTTTATTACTAATTCTGTGGCAGTTTTACCTCTATTAGGAGGAATTTTAGTAATTGAAACCGGATCTGTTATTATTCAGCTTATTTCAAAAAAAATCAGACACAAAAAAATATGGTTATCTACACCAATTCATCATCACTTAGAAGCTATTGGCTGGAAAACCTCTCAAATAGTAATGAGATTTTGGATTATTGGTTTAGTTTTCGCTATTTTAGCGGTGTCTATTCAGCTTTTAACAATTAGGCAATAATTATGAAAAAAAAGATAAAAAAAACATCAAAAGATTTACGAAAGCAATTTGAGTGTTTTTGCTATGAAAGTTATAAGTGGTCTTTTTCAGAAAAAGATTTAAAAATATCTTTTAAATTTGTGGCTGGTAAAAATATTTTTACACCAACTATAAAAATTAAAAATATTCCGTCAAAAGCTAAAAAAATTGAAAAAGAAATTATTGATAATCTTGTTTTTAACTTGGGAATGATCGAAATTTTTAGTTATTGGAAAGCTTTTTGTTCTCCAAAAATTATTATCAAATCAGGATATTTAAATACTGAGCAAGTTAATTGGTGGGAAAATATTTTAATTAAGGGTATGGGGCAATATTTCTTTGAAAATAAAATAAATTTCAAAGTTAAAAATTTTATTCAGATTATTTCAGAAAATAAATCAAGCCAAAAGATAAAATTGTTTAAACCCAGCAAAAAAGGAATTCTTTTGCCAATTGGCGGAGGTAAAGATTCGGCTGTATCTCTTCAGTTATTAAACAAGTACACAAAAGATATTTCGTGCTTTTTACTTAATCCTAGTTTAGCAGCTCAACGTATGGCGGATAGGTCTAATTGTGGAGTGATTGTATGTGAAAGAAAAATAGACCCATTATTATTAGAATTAAATAGAGCAGGTTATTTAAATGGCCATACTCCCTTTGTTGCTTATCTTTCTTTTTTGAGCGCACTGGTTTCAGCTATTTTTAATAAAAAATATGTAATTCTTAGCAATGAAAAAAGCTCAAATGAAGGAAATATTAAATATTTAGGAGAAGAAATAAATCATCAATACAGTAAAACTTTTGATTTTGAAAATAAATTCAGAAGTTACGCAAAAAAATATTTGGGAGAAATTGATTATTTTAGCCTCTTACGTCCTTTATATGAATTGCAAATAGCCAAATTGTTTTCCGAATTTAAAAATTATTTTCCGGTTTTTGTTAGCTGTAATGAAGCGGAAAAAACTTATTCGGGAACTAAGAAAAAAACAGGCGTATGGTGTGGTCTTTGTTCAAAGTGTTTATTTGTTTTTATGATTTTATATCCATTTACTCCAGTTTCAGAACTAAAAAAAATATTTGGCAATGATTTGTTTAATAAAAAGGAGTTACTCTCTTTAATGCTCGATCTGATTACTGAGGATAAAGAAAAACCTTGGGAGTGTGTGGGCACAAAAAAAGAATCTTTAATCGCTCTTTACTTGGGTTGGAAAAAAAATCTAATTAAAGATCTTGAACAACCATTACTTTTGCAATATTTTGTTGAAGAGCTGATGCCTAAAAATCATGAATGGGAAAAAGAAACTAAAAAAATTATGGAAAATTGGGATGTTAAAAATAATATTCCTAAAATTTTTAATTATCAAAAAAAGATTTTGTAATTTTAAATTATTTTCATTTGACACATATCTTATCTGCGTTTATGATTAAAAAGGTACTTTGGTACCTTTATTCTATTATAGGAGGCAACCTCAATGCCAAACACTGAACATGCAAAAGAAGTTATTCGGTCTTGCATAGGCACGTGTATTATGACTGGAGAACTTTATTCGATCGCTCATGTAGCCGATCACCTGAACGACAGAAGATATACTCCTATTCAAAGACAAGATCTTGATTTTTTCTTTGTGAGAGATGCATCCGTTTATATTAGCGGTCTCGTTATAGACGCTTTTATAAGCGAAAAAGACTACAATAAACCAGTAAGCTTCTTAAAAGAAGTTGCTGATCAGATGTCCTCAAAACAATTCACCAAGAAAACGTTCTCAGATCTTGTCGGCGCTACAATTGCGCATCTCATCTATTGTGATTGCCCAGAAGAGGCTCGAGAGTTTCTTAAAGAGTTTGTCGAAACAATGCCTGGATGCAAAAAGAAGGCCTGCATTTGTTATCGCGAACTGATAGCTCAAGAAAATTAATCAACGAGAGAAGTTTATCTTCTCTTCTTTTTTTTCTTTTAAATTTATGGTAAATTATAATAACATCAATGAAAATTAATTTTTTAAAAAATAAAAAAATACTTATTTTGGGTTTTGGTCGAGAAGGGCTCGATTCTTTTAATTTTTTAAGAAAAACTTTTCCTCAAAAGACAATTGCTATTGCTGATCAAAAAGATGTATCAGAAATAGATTTAAAAACAGAAAAAATACTCAAACAAGATGGAAATATTGTTTATTTTGGCGGTAAAAATTATTTGAAATCTTTAAAAAATTTCGATGTTATTTTAAAATCTCCAGGCATACAATTTGAAAAAATAAAAAAATATCTCAACAAAGAAACTATTCTTACTGATCAAACCGAATTATTTTTTGATAATTGCAAAGCTAAGATCATTGGTATTACTGGTACCAAAGGAAAAAGTACTACAGCTGCGTTAATTTATAATTTATTAAAAAAGAATAAAATATCCTCATATTTACTTGGAAATATTGAGGTTCCAGCATTATCTTACCTTGCAAAAATAAAAAAAGAAGATGTTGTTGTTTATGAATTGTCTTGTCACCAATTACAGTTTTTATCCCAAAGTCCGCATATTGCTATTTTTTTAAATATTTATCCAGAACACTTGGATTATTACAAAACTTTTAAAAAATATTGTAATGCCAAGGCAAATATTGCATTACATCAGAAGAAAAGTGATTATTTTATTTTTAATTCAAAAATAAAAGAAATAAAAAGCATTGCCAATAAGTCAAAAGCCAAGTTAATTCCTATTAATTCTGATAAATATACAGAAATATTATTAAAATTTCCTCAATTTAAAGAAATTACTCATCCTGATAATTTAGCTGTTATTTTTGAAATAGGGAAAATATTTAATCTTAGTGAAAGTCAAATTGTCAAAAGTATTAAGTCTTTTAAAAAGCTACCTCATCGTTTGGATTTTGTGGGGGAGTTTCAACAAATAAAATTTTACGATGATTCTATTGCCACTATCCCAGAGGCTACTATATTTGCACTAGATACATTGGGTGCCAATGTTCAGACATTAATTATTGGTGGTTTTGATCGAGGTATTGATTTTTCAAAAATGTCAAAACGTATTGAAAATAGTCAAATTAAAAATTTGATTTTATTTCCAACTTCGGGAGAAAAAATATGGAATGGAATAGAAAAAGAATCTCAAAAAAAATTAAAACATTTTTTTGTAAACAATATGGAAGAAGCAATAAAAATAGCCTTTCAAAATACAGATCCTAAAAAAATTTGCCTCTTATCCTGTGCTTCGGCAAGTTTTGGATTATTTAAAGACTTTAAAGAGCGTGGTGATTTATTTAAAAAATCAATAAAACAATATGGTAGTTAAGGCAAAGCATAAACCAAATACAGCTTTATTAGTAAGTATTTTTTTATTGGTACTTATTGGAGTTTTGGCACTAACCACTTCTTCTATTCCTTTATCTCTAAAAAACAGCAATAATCCAAATTATTACTTGTTTCATCAAATCCAATTTGGTTTATTGCCAGGATTAATATTAGCTTTTATAGCCTTTAAAATACCCTTAAAATTTTATAAAAAATACAGCCTTTTTATTTTTCTTACTGCAACTATATTAATGTTCGCTGTTTTTATTCCCGGACTTTCTAGAACCGAAGGCGGAGCCACGCGCTGGCTTAATTTTGGACCATTTGGGTTTCAACCTTCAGAGTTTTTAAAATTATCCACTATTCTTTATCTAGGTGCTATTTTAAGTAGTAATCGTCCCCAAAATAAAAAATTATGGGCTTTTCTTTTTGTTTTAGGAATTGCAGCTCTGGCCTTAGTCCTACAGTCAAATTTAAGTACTCTGATAATAATTTCTTTAGTTTCTTGCATTATTTTCTTTTGCGCTAACACGCCTTTGTTATATAATCTTGGTATTTGGGCTATGGGAATTATTTCATCCATAGCTCTAGCCGTTTTAGAGCCTTACCGAATGAAACGTTTAATGGTTTTTTTAAATCCAGAAGCTGATCCTATGGGAATAGGCTATCAACTTAAACAATCCTTAATAGCCATTGGTTCTGGAGGGCTGATTGGTTCAGGTTTGGGTTTTAGCGCACAAAAATTTGGTTTTCTACCTGAGGCTACTTCTGATGCGATTTTTGCTATTTATGCTGAAGAAACCGGATTTATTGGGTGTTTATTTTTAATAAGCGCTTTTATAATTTTCGCAGTTATGTGTTTTATGATTTTTAGAAAAGAAACTGACAATTTTAATAAATTAATTGCTATTGGTATAGGTAGTTGGATTGTTATTCAAGCTTTAATCAATATTAGCGCTATGACAGGCCTTTTACCCCTAAGTGGTACTCCATTGCCTTTTATTACTTATGGCAGCTCTCACTTACTGTTTGAGTTGATTGCTTGCGGTATACTTTTAAATGTTTCTGCTCAAATTAAGGAAAATTAAGAAAAGCATCAATAAGTTGCCAAGTTGAGCAAAAAATACTATAGTATAATCAATAAATTATGAAAATATTGTTTACGGGTGGAGGCACAGGAGGTCATATTTTTCCTGTTATTGCCGTCACCAGAGAAATAAAAAAAAGACAAACCGAAATGGAATTGTCTTATATGGGCCCAGAAGATGATTTTGCCTCAAGGCTTTTTTTCAAAGAAGGAATTAAAACCTACTTTGTGCTTTCTGGAAAAATTAGAAGATATTTCAACTTTTCAGCATTTTTTAAAAATATTATAGATATATTTATCAAAATTCCCTTAGGAACAATTCAAGCTTTTTTGATTTTATTTTTTACTGCTCCAGATGTTGTTTTTTCTAAAGGAGGTTATGGATCCTTGCCAACTGTTATAGCAGCTTGGGTATTAAGAATTCCGATTTTTTTACATGAGTCAGACGTAATTCCCGGGCTAACTAATAAAATTGTTGGTAAATTTAGCGATAAAATATTTGTTTCTTTTCCCATAAAATCAATGCGTTATTTTCCTGAAAGCAAGATGATTTTTACTGGTAATCCAGTTAGAGAAAGCTTGCTGCAAATTGATCCGAAAAACACTAAAAATGTACTAAATTTAACCTCAACAAAACCAGTAATTCTTATTTTAGGTGGATCTCAAGGTAGTACACGAATCAACAATCTTATTTCTCAAATTTTACCTTCACTTTTAAAGCAATTTGAAATTATTCATCAATCTGGACAAAAAGATTTTGATAGATTAACAAAAGAATTTCAAAGTTTTATTCCGCCAGCAATGCAAAGCAGTTATCACTTATACGCTTTATTAAATGAAAATGAAATAAAGCATGCTCTTAATATTGCTACCTGTATAGTTAGTCGAGCTGGGGCTGGAACTATTTTTGAAATAGCAGCCTTCAAAAAACCGAGTATTCTTATTCCCTTACCAGAATCTGCTCAAAATCATCAAGTAGAAAACGCTTATGCTTATGGGAACACTGGAGCCTGTATTGTTATCGAAGAATCCAATCTTACGCCAAACTTTTTCTTTGAAAAAGTTATCGGATTAACAGATTATGGCAATTTGGAGGTTATGCAAAAAGCAGCTGGTAATTTTTCAAAACTCGGAGCTGCAGACACAATTGCTGATTATCTGATTAACTATTTAAAATAATATGAACGCTGAAAAAAAATTAAAACAATCTAATCTGGGGACAGTAAGAACTCGCTTTGCCCCGTCACCCACAGGCCCAATTCATATTGGCAGTATTAGAACTGCTCTTTTTAATTATTTATTTGCCAAAAAAAATAATGGAAAATTTATCTTACGGGTTGAAGATACTGATATGGAAAGATCTAAACCAGAATGGGAACACCAAATGATAAAAATTTTTGAGTGGTTAAAATTAGATTGGGACGAAGGACCATTGTCAGGACAGCAAATTTTTGATTTTGATAATTATAAAATTAATTATGTTGGTCCGCATGCTCCCTATAGACAAAGTGAAAGAAAAGAAATTTATAAAAAATATTTACAAAAATTATTAGATGAAGATAAGGCTTATTATTGTTTTTGCAACAAAGAAGAAGTTGAAGCTCAAAAACAATATTTAATGTCTATGGGGCAGCCTCCGGTTTATATGGGAAAATGTCGCGAATTAAGCAAAGACCAAGTTGCAGAATTTTTTGCTCTTGGCAAAAGTGCGGTTATTAGATTTAAATGTCCTGAAAATCATAAAATAGTTTTTGAAGATATTATTAAGGGTAAGGTTGAGTTTAATTCTGACGTAATGGGGGACTTTGTTATTGCCAAAGACTTAGAAAATCCACTTTATAATTTTACCGTAGTAGTAGATGACGCAGAAATGGAAATTAACTATGTTATTAGGGGGGATGAACATTTGCCAAATGCTCCAAAACAAATATTATTAATTGAGGCATTGGGATTATCAATACCTAATTATGCGCATATGCCGTTAATTCTTGGAGAAAATAAGAAAAAACTTAGCAAGCGTGATGGAAAAACATCAGTAGTTGATTATAAAGAAGATGGTTATTTGCCCGAAGCTTTGATTAATTTTATTGCTTTCTTAGGTTGGAATCCTGGAACAGAAAAAGAGATATATACTATTGATGAGCTGATTAATGATTTTTCTTTAGAAAAAATTCAAAAATCTGGAGCTATTTTTAATATTGATAAATTAGACTGGATTAATGGTTTTTATATTAGAAAAAAACCTTTAAATGAGTTAACAGAACAATTAATTCCTTATTTTAAAAAAGCTGAATTTATTGAAGAAAATGGGGCAGAAATTTATATAATCAAAGAAACCCAAGAAGAAATATCCTTTAATACTTTGACAAAAATTGTTTTATTGTATCAAGAAAGATTAAAAAAATTATCTGATATAATAGAATTAACAGATTTATTTTTTAAAAAAGAATTGGATTATGATCCAGAACTTTTAAATTGGAAACAAATGCCCAAACAAGAGCTTATTAATTCTCTTAAAAAATCACATGAAATAATGGAGAGTATTAGTGAAATAGATTTTAATAAATCAAACTTAGAAAAAGTTATTTTACCAGAAGCAGAAAAAATGCCTAATCGAGGAAATCTTTTGTGGCCGCTTCGGGTAGCCTTAACTGGCAAAAAAAATTCTGCCGGACCAATGGACATAGCCGAAGTTTTAGGAAAAAAAGAATCTCAAAAAAGAATCGAAAAAGCTATTAAATTAATTTCTTAAAAATTATGATTTTTAAAAAATATTTTATTATTTTTTGCTTATTATTAGTCGCTCCTGTTTGTCAAATTTTTGCAGAAACAGATACGTCGAATAATCAGCCCGAAAGTCAGCTGACTGATATCCAAAATAAAATACAAAATGATGCACCCAAAGAAATAAATAATTTTTGGAAAAACACAGGAGCTCCTTTTTGTGAAAATATTTATAATATTATTGATTCGTGGTTGGCAAAAAATATGCCAGCTGCTCGAAATGAATTTATAACAGAAATACAATCAATGCCATCAGAGTTGTGGGCCTGCATACAGGAGGCTTGGCAATGGCTAATCGGCTCTAGGGATAGTTTGCCCAATCCAAACAATTAATATATTATTAATCTATGATATCTGAAGAAGAAGTAAAAAAAATCGCCAAGCTTTCTTATTTAACAATAAACGATGAAGAGCTTAAAAAATTCCAAAATGACTTTTCGGCTATTTTGGATTACGTTAATAAATTAAAAGAATTGAATGTAGAAAATATAGAAGAAACCGCCAATCTTTCTCATTCAAAAAATATCTTTCGGGAAGATAAAGAAATATTATTTAATAGCGAAGAATTAATAAAATTAATGCCACATTCAAAAAATAACTATTTGGAGGTTAAGAAAATTTTAAACAATGATTGATTTAGCTAATCTTACAATTTCAAAAGCCAGACAGGGCTTCAAAAACAAAGAATTTACGTCAGTGGAATTAACTAAGGCATATTTGGATTTAATTGAAAAAAAAGATCCAAAAATAAAAGCCTATATAACCATTACTAAAGATCTAGCTCTAAAACAAGCAGCCGCAGCTGACGAAAGAATAAACAAGGGAACTGATTCAATTTTGACTGGAATACCTTGCGCCATCAAAGACAATATTATGGTAAAAGGCGAAAAATGCACAGCTGCCTCAAAGATATTAGAAAAATATATTGCCCCTTATGATGCGACCGTTATAGAAAAATTAAAAGAGCAAGGAGCTGTAATTTTGGGAAAAGTAAATATGGATGAATTTGCTATGGGCTCTTCTTGTGAAAATTCAGCTTTCTTTTCTACAAAAAACCCACATGACTTAACTCGAGTGCCCGGAGGATCTTCTGGTGGATCAGCCGCAGCTGTGGCTGCAGATATGTGCGTTTTTGCTTTGGGTTCGGATACAGGAGGCTCAATTAGACAGCCAGCTTCTTTTTGTGGAATATTTGGAATAAAACCCACCTATGGTACGGTTTCTCGTTATGGAATAATTGCCTTTGCTTCATCTCTCGATCAAGTAGGACCCTTAGCAAAAACCTCTGAAGATTGCAGGCTGGTTTTTGAAGCAATTCGAGGAAAAGATAAATATGATTCAACTAGTAGTGATTTTCCAATAGAAGAAAATGATATTAATATTAAAAATTTAAAAATTGGCATACCAAAAGAATATTTTGGCGAAGGCTTAGATTCAATCATCAAAGAAAAAGTTAATAAGGCCTTGGATTTTTACAAAAAAAATGGAGCCCAAATAATTGATATTAGTTTGCCCAATACTCAGTATGCTTTAGCTTGTTATTACATTATCGCTCCATCAGAAGCTAGTGCTAATTTGGCTAGATTTGACGGAATTAGATATAATGAATTAGTAGGCTCAGAAAAAGCTGATAATATTATAGATTTTTATTTACAAAACAGATCGCTTGGATTTGGAAAAGAAGTTAAAAAAAGAATAATGCTCGGCACGTATACTTTATCAGCTGGATATTATGATGCTTATTACAAAAAAGCGCTTAAAGCTAGAACTCTGATTAAAAAAGACTTTGAAGATGCTTTTCAAAAAGTTGATATTATTATGGGGCCAACTTCGCCTATTTTACCTTTCAAAATTAACGAAAAAACAGATGATCCTTTATCAATGTATTTAGCTGATATTTACACAGTCTCTACTCCATTAGCTGGTTTGCCAGGAATGTCTATTCCTTGTGGTAAATCAGGAGATCTGCCAATCGGAATTCAGCTAATTGGTCCAGCTTTTTCAGAAAATAAAATATTTAGCATCGCTGATTTTTTCCAAAAAAACTATGACATTAATTGATCAAATAAATAATTATTTATCATCTCCCGAATTAAGCAGTTTTTTGTTGCCTTTTAAAATAGTAATGATTCTTACTTCTGTTATCTTTTTTGTTTATATTGTTTATTATGCAATAAACCAAATTTATATGATTGGAGAAAAAAGAAGAAATTTTAAAAATTTTTTTGCTAATCAAGATTTTAATTATCAAGAATATATTTTTAATCGTTGGAAGGTAGTTGAAGAAGCAGCCAGCAAAGACGATGATATCAATACCAGGCTAGCTATTCTTAGTTTAGAAGGAATGCTTTTTGATATGTTTAAAGCAATGAAATATGAAGGACATGATTTAAAAGAATTATTGCCGCAGGTAATTGAAAAAAGGGAATTCGGTAATCCAGAAACCCTAGAAGCTATAACTTATTTGTCTGATAAAATAAAATCTGACCCATCTTATAAGGTAAGTCCAGATATTGTAAAAAAAATAGTTGAAGATATAAAGATAATTTTAAACAAACTAAAAATTATCTAACAATTATTGTTTTAATTTATATTTTTTTAAGTTAAAAAAAGCGTATTTAATTTTTTATTCTTAGGCAATTTTAACACAGGGCTTGCTTTTATTCTTTTTTTTGCTAAAATACTATTATTCATAGCGGTTTAGAGGAGTAGTACCTCGCCAGTCTCATAAGCTGGAGACCCTGGTGCAATTCCAGGAACCGCAACATATTTTTTTTGAGCTTTTCGCTATCTGGCCTGAGTAGCTCAGTGGTAGAGCACTCGTTTCATAAGCGAGATCGCGTGAGTTCGATCCTCACCTCAGGCACAAAATTGATTGATAAGAAATGAGGATCGAAGCCACTCAAGGGCGGCGACGAGGCCGTACTTGAGTGCAACTTCACCAGAAGTTGACACGAAAGCGATCCTCACCTCAGGCACAAAATTGATTGATAAGAAATGAGAATCGAAGCCACTCAAGGGCGGCGACGAGGCCGTACTTGAGTGCAATTGTTTAATAATTTGGATCCGTAGCGAAATTGGTTATCGCGCCTCCCTGTCACGGAGGAGACTGCCGGTTCGAGCCCGGTCGGGTCCGCTTGTAAAACACTCCTAAAGGGAGTGTTTTGTTTTAATAACAACCGGGCGAGAACCGAGGAAGGGGTCGGGAAACCTGGGTTTCCCGTATAGGAAAATATTAAAAACCGAGGGTTTTTAAAAGTAATTTACAAAGTAAATTACGTGTGAGATGCCCGGTCGGGTCCGCTTGTAAAACACTCCTAAAGGGAGTGTTTTGTTTAGACAATAACCGGGCGAGAACCGAGGAAATTTGACAAATATTTGAGCCAATTATACTATTTTATTAGATCGCCTTATGCGACCCTCCAAAAAAGCACATTTAAAAAATATGTGAAAAATTTTACAAAAAGGTGAGTTTTTTGGTAAAAAAACTGAACGACTATTTGGAAAACTGGTTTACAAAAAATCAAATCGCAGAATTAATTGATTGCGATTCTGAAAAAATTGATTTGTTGATAAAAGGGCTTCCCGTTCTAACTTCAAAAAATGAATCCGAAGAAATTGTTTTTATTCGGCTCAACGATCTAAAAGACTATCTGACCTTGGTAATGGAAATTGCTAAGCCTTTTCTATCAAACAGCAAACGTACTTTACCCAGCAAACAAAAAAAATCTAAAAAAAATTATGTTCCGATTGAAATTCCGGACAATTGTTTTACTGGCAAAAAAATAGCTAAAAAAATTGGTTGCCAATATCAAGCTATTAATACTCTCATCAATGAACATAACCTGCCAATAGTTAAAAAATTTGGAAAAGGCTATGTTCTTGACCTGGCTGTTGTTGAAAAATTTATTTCTGAAAACAAAAAACTGGCAGAATCCTTAAAAATTCCGATTAAGGAAAATCTTAAAACAGTAAAGAGTAACGCACAAACCAACGAGCCCAATCAAGAAGCTGTCAGTAACAGCATTGCATCCAAAAAAGAAGCACCAGAAAAAAACCAGCAAAATCTCAACAACCATAATGTTACAGCCAAAGAGGAAGCACAACAGAAAAAAAATAATTCCAAAAATGGCAGTACAATTCCAGCCGGAGACCTAAAAGAAGAAAATTGTCATCGAAGCATTGTTATTGACAAAACTCCTAGTGGCTGCTCAATTACTGCCATTAAAAACGCCATTCCCAACATCGACAGAACCACAATCCAAAAATGGATTTCTGACAAAAAAATCATTGCAGACGAAAACGGATATATTGACGCAGACTCGCTTAAGCAATTTCTGGAGACCAACAGGAAAAGCTCTGTAACCTTTGTTACTGTAAAATTTCCTAGCAAATAAAATGCAAAAGAGACATTATTGCCTCTTTTTTGTTGCGTATTTCCTTTAGTTTTTGCTATAATTAATAATATGAATCCAGGAATTGATTATATTGGAATAGGTTGTGGGGCATTAATTATTAACAATAATAATGAAACATTGTTAATGAAAAGAGGCTCTAAAAGTAAAAATGAAATAGGCTATTGGTCAAAGCCTGGAGGCGCTGTTGAATTTGGAGAAAAAGTAGAAGATGCTATAAAAAGAGAAACAAAAGAAGAACTAGATATAGAAATTGAATTAATAAAATTCTTGGATTTTACTGATCATATAATAAATTCGGAAAATCAACACTGGATAGCGATTAATTTTTTAGCAAAAATCATTAATGGTGAGCCTAAAATAATGGAACCCAATAAGCATTCAGAAATAAGATGGTTTAATCTTAACGATTTACCCGAAAAAATAACCCAAACCACAATAGAACCAATTCAAAAATATCTAAATTCATTAAAAAATATTGATTAATATAAAATCTTAATATATACTTTTATTATTAAGAAACACTTATTAATAGAATAAAAACATATGATAGACACAAAAAAAGAAAGAACATTTGTAATAATTAAACCAGACGGCGTACAGAGAGGTTTGATTGGTGAGATTACCCATCGCATAGAAAGAACTGGATTAAAACTAATTGGCATGAAGTTTACTTTTGCTGATAAAGAATTATTTTGGAAGCATTACGACAAAGATGATGCTTGGTTTGAATCAAAGGGTCAAAATACAATAGAAAACCGCAAGGCCAACAATTTACCAATCGAGAAATCAGCTATCGAATATGGAAAAGATATTATCCGCGCCCTTATTTCTTTTATGACTGCTGGACCAATCGTAATGATGGCCTGGGAAGGAAACAAAGCTGTTGGAATTGTTAAAAAAATCGTAGGAGGAACCGAACCATTAACATCAGATGTTGGTACTATTCGCGGAGATCTAACGGTTGATTCTTATGAATTATCTAATATTGATGGCCGAGCAGTAAGAAACTTAGTTCATTGCTCAGATAAACCCGAAGAAGCAGAAAAAGAATTAAAACTTTGGTTCAAAGAAGAAGAGTTAATGAAATATCGTCTTGCTAATGAAGAAATTCTTTATAATGTAAATCTTGATAATATTAAAGAATAAAAAATACTTTAAAAAAAGCACCCCTAGTGGGTGTTTTTTAGTGATTTTTTTTCAATTCTTTTAAAAATTGTATAGCTGGAGGCAAAAGAGAAATAAAAACTATCAAAAATATTAATAACGTTAAATATTTATCTATTTCTGGAAAAACTTTTGGCAAATAGTATCCAGCAAAAGTAATGGAAACTGCCCAGAAAAAACCGCCGATAATATTAAAAAATATAAACTTTTTGTAATTCATTTTTCCTATTCCAGCAACAATAGGAGCAAAAGTTCGAATAACAGGAATAAACCTAGCCCAAACAATAGTTAATGCTCCATATTTTTCATAAAAATTTTGCGCTCTTATTAGGTTTTGTTTATGAAAAAATAGAGAATCTTCGCGTTTGAATATTCTTGGTCCAGTTTTTAATCCAAAAGCATATCCAACACTATCTCCAACAACTGCTGCAACAAAAATTATCAAACACAAAAAATAGATATTAAAAAATCCCTGAGAAGCTAAAAATCCAGCCGTAAAAAGCAAGCTATCTCCAGGAAAAATAAATCCAATCAAAAGCCCTGTTTCTGCAAAAATTGTAGTAAAAATCCCCAAATAACCTGTAATTTTTATAAGATATATTAAGGTTTCGCTACTAAAAATACCATCTATCATAATATGCAAATTTTAGCATATCAATCTATTCGTCGCAAATCAAAAAATAGCATAAAAATGAATGAAAATCAGACAAAAATATAGTTGCTTTTTGTTGTATTTTAAGGTAAAATCTATATAAGCCTAAAAGGTTATTATATACTTTAAAGAATCGAGAAATTATTTAAAATAAACTCATTTGATTTTTAAAGTTATATTTTTAAGTTTGGTAAAAACGCTTAATAGAAAAAATTATGGCAAAAGAAAAACAATCATCATACAGTGCGAAAGATATTTATGTTTTAGAAGGACTTGATCCGGTTAGAAAAAGACCAGGTATGTATATTGGTTCGACCGGACCGCAAGGATTACACCATTTAATTTATGAAGTAGTTGATAATTCCTTAGACGAAGCCTTGGGTGGATATTGTAATAAAATAGAAGTTTTTTTATTGCCGGATAATTATATAAAAGTTACTGACAATGGCCGCGGGATCCCAGTTGATGTGCACGAAAAAACAAAAAAGTCAGCCTTAGAAACAATTATGACCACCTTGCATGCTGGAGGTAAATTCGGTGGAGATGCCTATAAAATATCAGGAGGTCTTCATGGTGTGGGTGTTTCTGTGGTTTGCGCCTTATCCGAAGATATGCGTGCCGAAGTTTGTCGTGAAGGCAAGCAATATGCACAAGAATACAAACAAGGCAAACCAAAAGCTGCTGTTAAAAAAATAGGTGATTGCAAAAAAAACGGAACCACTATTACTTTTAAGCCAGATATAGAAATTTTTAAAGAAATATCTTTTGATAGAAAAAAAATATTAAACCACTTAAGGCAACAAGCCTACCTTACTAAAGGTATTAGTATTGATCTTTATGATCAAAGAATAAAAGATGAACCTTATGAATATCACTTTTATTTTGAAGGTGGAATAAAATCATATTTAAAATATTTGTCTAGAAATTCAGAAATAGTTCACCCAAATCCATTTTATGTTTCAGGAGAAAAAGATGGAATTTTGGTTGAAGCAGCTTTCTTATACACAGATGAATTTGAAATTTGCGAAGAAAGTTTTACCAATAACATATTCACAATAGAAGGAGGAACACATCTTACTGGTTTTAGGTCAGCCCTAACAAGATTAATCAATGAATATGCTCGTAAGAACAATATCATCAAAGAATCAGAACAAAATCTAACTGGCGATGATATTAGAGAAGGTTTAACCGCCATTGTATCTGTTAAAATACGCGAACCTCAATTTGAGGGGCAAACCAAAACAAAATTAGGAAATCCTGAAGCTAGACCAGCCACTGAAGCGGTAGCAGCCGAAGGCTTGGCTGATTATTTGGAAAAATATTCGCAAGATACAAAAATAATTATTGAAAAAGCAGTTTTATCTTACAAGGCCAGAAAAGCTGCCAAAGCTGCCAAAGAAACTGTTTTAAGAAAAGGTGTTTTGGATGGATTATCTTTGCCTGGAAAATTATCTGATTGTACCAGTAGAAAACCCGAAGAATCCGAAATATATATAGTAGAGGGAGAATCCGCCGGTGGCTCAAGTAGACAAGCTAGAAACAGAAGATTTCAAGCCATTTTACCCTTAAAAGGTAAGATTCTAAACGTAGAAAGAGTAAGACTAGACAAAATGCTTGCTTCAGAAGAAGTCAAAAACTTAATTATTGCTTTGGGAACTGCAATTGCTGATGACTTTAATTTAGATAAACTAAGATATCATCGAATTATTATTATGTGTGATGCTGATAGTGACGGAAACCACATTAGAACTTTGATTATGACTTTATTCTTTAGACACTTTAGAGCAATTATTGATAATGGTTATTTATATTTAGCTCAACCGCCTTTATACAAGATTACATCTGGCAAAGAATTTAATTATGCTTATTCAGACGAAGAGAAAGAAAGCTTATTATCTAAAATGAAAGATCGAACCAAAGCTAGCATTCAAAGATACAAAGGTCTTGGAGAAATGAACCCAGAACAACTTTGGGAAACCACTATGGACCCAGAAAATCGTGTTTTATTAAGAGTAACTGTTGACGATGCCAAAGCAGCTGACGAAACCTTTGATATGTTAATGGGCAAAGAAGTATTACCCAGAAAAAGATTTATTCAGTCTTCAGCTAAAAGCGTTAAAAATCTTGATATTTAGCATAATCGCTATTTATCAATGATTTATTGACTTTTAAACCATATTTTGTTATTCTACATTTATGAAATCATCGAATACTATAGGTAATTTTTTTGGAGACGTACTTACGGAAATCAAAAAAATTACATGGCCAACAAGACAAGAAGCTATCAAATATACCATAACTGTTATTGTGGTTTCTTTGGTTATCTCTCTTATCTTAGCGCTTTTTGATAGTGGTTTTTCAATTTTATTACAAAAATTTGTTATTAAATAGTCATGTCAAAGCAACAAACCTCAAATGAGAGAAGATGGTATGTTTTACATACTTATTCAGGATATGAAGACGCTGTAGCAAAAAATCTCAAACAAAGAGTTGAGTCTTTGGGCATGGAAGACAAAATTTTTAATGTAGTAGTTCCAAAGGAAAAGAAAATAAAAATTAGAAACGGAAAGAAGAGAACTATTGAAGAAAAAATTTATCCCGGATATGTTTTAGTAGAGATGATAGTTACTGATGATTCTTGGTATGTGGTAAGGAATACTCCTAATGTTACGGGCTTCGTTGGAGCCGGAACTATTCCATTACCTGTTGCTACCACTGAAATAGATTCATTAAAAAAGAGAATGGTCGAAGAAGAGCCTAAATATACTATTGACTTTCAACCTGGAGATATGGTCCGAATCACTGATGGTCCATTCAAAGATTCTGACGGAAAAGTTTCTGGTATTGATGGAGAAAAAGGCAAGGTTAAAATAATGATTAATATGTTTGGCCGAGACACTCAATTGGAATTAGACTCTCTTCAAATTAAAAAAATAGCTTAATTGATAATTCTAAAAAAATGGCAAAAGAAATAAAAGCATTAATAAAACTTCATATTCAAGCAGGAAAAGCTACACCAGCACCACCTGTAGGGCCAGCTTTAGCTGCTCATCAAGTTAATATCGCTGAATTCTGCAAAGCTTTTAACGATGCAACCAGAGAATCTGGTGATTTTAAAATACCTGTAGAAATAACTGTTTTCACAGATAAAACTTATAAGTTTATTCTAAAACAACCTCCAGCAGCTCAATTAATTAAAAAAGCTATTGGATTAGATAAAGGCTCAGGCACTCCTAATAAGAAAAAGGTAGGAAAAATCACTGTTGCTCAATTGGAAGAAATTGCAAAGCAAAAAATGCCTGATATGAACACAAAAGACACAAAACAAGCAGTAAAAACTTTATCCGGTACTGCTAGATCATTAGGTATCGATGTTATTTAAGAAATAAAACAAAGTGATATTATCAGATAGAGAAATAAAAAAATTCCTGGACGAGGGAAAAATACAAATTTCTCCTAAGCCAAACATTGAAGAACAACTTGGTTCGGCTTCTTTGGATCTCCGATTAGGTGATGAATTTATGGTTTTTGAACATACAAAAAATCCATACATTGACACTAGAAGACCCGAAACATTTAATAATATTACTCGATTGGTAAAAGTTGCCGACAACGAACCTTTTGTTTTTCATCCTGGAGAATTTGTATTAGGTAGTACCATGGAAGAAGTATTTTTGCCCGATGACGTTGCTGCTAGAATTGACGGCCGTTCCAGCTTAGGACGCTTGGGTATTGTTATTCACTCTACTGCCGGCCACATTGATCCTGGTTTTAAGGGAAAAATTGTACTAGAAATGGAAAATATTGGAATGATTCCAATTTTGCTATACCCAAAAATAAGAATCTGCCAATTAGTTTTTGAGCCACTCTCTTCGCCAACCACAAACCCTTACTATAAAAAGAAAAATGCAAAATACGTTGGCGCTCAAAGCCCACAAGAAAGCAAACTGGAAACAAATTAATTTAAATTTTAAACCCGCAAAATTATGGAAAATATCTCCGGAAAATTCATTATTATAGAAGGAATTGATGGATGCGGAGGCGAAACTCAGACAAAATTGTTGTCTGATTTTTTAATTGCTAAAAATAAACAAATTAATCTTTTATCTTTCCCAGAATATGACAAACCAATTGGACAAGTAATTCATAATTTTTTATATGAAAAATATGATTTATCTCCAGAAGTCCAGGCGCTTATTTATTTTTCCGAATTTGTTTCAAATAAAGAAGAGATGGAAAATAATTTAAAAAATGGTAAAATATTAATAAGCGACAGATATTTTACCTCCACTTTGGTTTACCAGGGATTAAGAGGTGTGGAAACGGAAAAGATGCTGCAGTTGAGTGAAATATTTAAAATTCCAAAACCAGATCTAACTATTTACATAAAGATTTCTCCAGAAACATCAATGGCAAGAAAATCCAAAGAAAAATCAGGAGACTTGGATCGAAACGAAAAAGACTTAAAATTTTTGACAGACTTAACTGAAAGATATGAATACTTAGCGCAAAATAATATTTTTTGCGAATGGGAAACAATAGATGGAGAAAAATCAGTTGATGAAGTTTTTAATCAAATTATTAAATTATTAAACAAAAAATTTCAGATCTAATAAATATTATTATGGCAAACACAATCAAACCAATCAATAAATATATTGACCACACCAATATTGATCCCAAAGCTACCAAAGAAGACATTATAAAAACTTGCGAAGAAGCTGTAATCTATGATTTTCGGGGAGTTTGTGTTAGGCCGAAGTGGGTAAAAATAGCCTCAACTGTTTTAAAAGGAGGGGATGTAAAAATTGTAGTTTTGATTGATGATCCAATTGGAGATTCTTCTCACGAACAAAGAATGAATATTGCCAAAAAGGCCATAAAGGATGGTGCTAATGATTTGGACGTGGTAGTTAATATTCCTGATGTAAAACATGAAAAATGGAGTAGTATTGAAAAAGATCTAAAAGATATTTGTGAGCTTGGCGATACAAAAGTAATTATTGGCAGTGGTTTTTTGACTGATGAAGAAATTGCCAAAGTTTCACAAATAGTAAAAAAAGCAGGAGCTATTTGCGTTAAAACCGCAACAGAAAAAGATCCATTGGAAAATAGGGAACTAAAAGAAAAAGCCATTCATTTAAAAATAATGCGAGAAAACGCTCCAGGATTATTAATTAAAGCTTCTGGAAAAATAAAAACGCTTTCAGATATTAAGAAAATGATAAAAGCCGGAGCTGATATTGTCGGTTCATCGTCAGGAGTTACGATAATGAACGAAATAAATTCACCCGATTAAATAATATGTACAAAACAACTATTGGATTAGAAATACATTTTGAATCAAAAACAAGGTCTAAAATGTTTTGCTCTTGTGCCAATGAGGAAAATATTGCTATTGAAGAAAGACCAAACACTAATGTTTGTCCAATTTGTATGGGTCATCCGGGAACATTGCCCACTATCAATGAAGAAGCTATTGATAAAATCATTATGACTGGTTTGGCTTTAAATTGTGAAATTAGCACTCATTCAAAATTCGACAGAAAAAGTTATTTTTATCCAGATCTTCCCAAAGGATATCAAATTTCTCAATATGATTTACCTTTTTGCAAAAACGGATATTTAAATATTATTTTAAATAATAATGATCAAAAAAAGATTCGCATCACAAGAATTCATATGGAAGAAGATACTGCCAGACTCTCACATAGCTCTGACGGCGCCAGCTTAGTGGATTTTAATCGTTCGGGATTGCCATTAATGGAATTAGTTACCGAACCTGATATTAATACTGCCGAAGAAGCCAAAAAGTTTTGCCAAGATTTGCAGCTTATTTTAAAATACCTAGGAGTTAGTAATGCAGACATGGAAAAAGGACAAATGCGTTGCGAGGTTAATATTTCTTTGAATAAAGAAGGGGACTCTGAATTGGGGACTAAAGTAGAAATAAAAAATCTTAGCTCATTCAAGATTGTTGAAAAATCAATTGAATATGAAATCAAAAGACAGTCAGCACTATTAGATAAAGGAGAAAAAATTATTCAAGAGACTAGGGGCTGGCATGACGATAAACAAGCAACCCTAAGCCAAAGGAGCAAAGAAAGCGCCCACGAATATAGATATTTTCCCGAACCCGATCTACCACCTATTAATATTACTCAAGAAAAAATAGAAGAAATAAAAGCTAAAACTCCGGAACTACCTGAAACTAAGGCTACAAGATTTGCAAAAGAGTATGGATTAAACAAAAAAGAAATAGAATTTTTTATTAAAGATTTTCCTTTTGGTAAATATTTTGAAAAAACTATTTCCGAATTAGCTTGCTGGAAAAAAGATACTACCAGAAAAGATGTTTTAGATGAAAACTGGAAAGACTTAGTTCAACTTTGTGCTAATTATATGATTACTGACTTTCAATCTTTAGTTAAAAACGATGAAAAAGATATGGGTGAATATTCATTAGAATATTTAGAAAATAAAATTACTCCAGAAAATTTTGGAGAATTGATGTGTTTAATTTCTTCAGGAGAAATATCCAGTAAAATTGCTAAAACCGTTTTAATTGAAATGTTTGCAACCAAGGCTGATCCCTCGCAAATCATTGAAAATCAAGGATTATCTCAAATAGGAGATTATGATACAATTGAAAAAATAATTGACGAAGTTTTAATTAAAAATCAAAAAGCTGTGGAAGATTACAAAAACGGCAAACAAAATAGCTTTGCGTTTTTAATCGGACAAATAATGGCTGCTTCGCGCGGCACCGCTAATCCACAAAAAACCGCTCAAATATTAAAAGCAAAATTAGATTAAAAAAAAAGACCCTTAATGGGTCTTTTTTTATTTTTCTAAAAATTTGTTAATTCTTTTTTCAGCCTGTTTGTAATCCTTAATCCACTTAATATCGTTTTCTTTTTTAAACCAAGTTACTTGTCTTTTAGCAAAAGAAATAGTATTTTGAATTATTTTTTCTTCAACCTCTGGCTTGCTTATTGTGTTATTAAAATAATTTTCCCATTCTGAATAACCAATTGTTTGCATGGGTGGCAATTTAAAACCATATTTTTTGGATAACTTTTTAGCTTCTTTTTCTAGTCCTGTTTTTATCATTTTTTCTACTCTTTGAGATATCCTATTTTCTAATTCTTTTTTATTCACCTTAATACCCAATTGCAAAACATTATAAATAGAATCTTGCTTTTTTCTTTCTTGCCAAAAAGGCTTGCCCGTAATCTTACAAACCTCAATCGCTCGTACTAATCTTCTCTTGTTGTTTTTATCTATTTTTTGCGACCCAATGATATCTAATTTTTTATATATTTCAAACAACTCCGCAACACTTTTCTTTTCTAAATCATTTCGTATTTTTTTATTGGGCTTAATCTTGGGAAAATCCAAATTATCAACTACAGCTTTTATATACAAACCCGTACCACCCACTAAAAAAGGTATTTTACCGCTCTTTAATATTAAATTTATCACCTCAATAGCTTTCTCTTTAAATAAGGCTGCATTAAATTCCTCATCTGGATCTAGCATATCAATAAGATAATGTTTGATACCTCTCACATAATAACCCGATCTTTTGCCAGCATCTTTAAGTGGCTTTGCGGTACCAATATCCATTCCTTTATAAACCAAACGGGAATCCGCGGAGATTATTTCACCATTAAATTTTTTAGCTAATTTTATTGCCAAATCGGTTTTACCAGATGCCGTTGGGCCAACCACTGTTATTAATTTTGGTTTTTCTTGATTTACAATATCAATAAACTCTCCTTCCATTGACCAGGGCGAAACCTTGATTACTTTTACATTAACAAATTGTCCATCCAATTTTATATCTTTAAATTTAAATCTTACGGGCTTATTTTGTCTAGTTTCTGCAAGATAAAATTCTCCCTCTTTTTTATAAACCAAAACAGGAATTATTTTATTTAAAAATTCTATATTTTTCTTAAGTGCGGTTTTTTTCAAAATCTCATTCAATTCTTCCTTTCTTTTTTCTTTATCTTTTTTAAGCACATCATCTTTAATATTTTTATAACAAAAAGATTGAGGTCGAGGAGAATATTCTGACAAATATGCCATATCAAATTCAATCTCTTGCATTGCTTTTGCAGTGTTGTTGAATTGCTCTTTGGTTTCAGTTGGAAAACCCACAATCATATCCGTAGAAATACTAAGAATTTTATCTTCTTTTTCTCGATATTTTTCAAAAGAATTTCTCAATTTAGACACCAATTCTTTATATTTTTTAACTGTATAAGGGCGATTCATTTTTTTTAAAACAACATCATCTCCTGATTGCATAGGCAAATTAAGATACGGCGCAAATTTAATTGATTTTGCTAAAGCCTCTACTAATTTGTCAGAAAAATATTTTGGATGCGGACTAGTAAAACGTAGCCAAAAATCTCCTTTGATTTTATCTATCTCTTTTATCAAAGAAGTAAAATCAAACTGATTATCAATCGGGGACACATAACTATTTACATTTTCACCCAATAACCAAATTTCTTTATAATTCTTTTTAATTAAATTTTTTATTTCTTTTAAAATATCTTTATGGTTGCGAGAAACTAACTTTCCGCGAGTATACGGCACAGCACAATAAGTACAAAAATTATCGCACCCATTAGAAATTGGAACAAAAGCCCTAATTAAACTTTCATAAACAGGCTCAATTTTCAAATAATCTGTTTTTCTTTTAAGCGGTTTTTCAAAAATAATAGCTGGCCAATTTTGCATATCATTTTTATCCAAAACATAATCAAAGACTTCTAGCATTTTTTCCTTATCTTTCTCTAAAATACAGCCAGTTAAAATGATTTTTAAGGCCTTATTACGCCTTTTAAGGCGCCTCAAGTTATTAAATTGACCATAAACTCGATCAACTGCCGATTGCCTCACTGAACACATATTCATAATAATAAAATCAGCCTCTTTTACTTCAAAAGCTGATTGAAAACCCATTGATTGCATAGTGGCAGCAATCCTTTCAGAGTCTGAAATATTCATTTGACAGCCAAAAGTGCTAATCCAGTATTTTTTCATATATTTGAATACTACAAGAAAATACCACGCCTTTCAAGCCAAACCCAAAACCAAAACCAAAACCAAAACACTTAGAATATTTAAAAGTAAAAAAAGCGGAGAAGAAAGAATGTTTAGGTGTCTGCCTCCCAAACATTCCTAAACATTATTAAATGTTTCCAAAAAATAAAGACAGCCCACAGGCTGCCTTTTAAAAATCTATAATATAATAAATTTTTATTGTAAATTTATTGATTTAATAAATCATTCTGAATTTGAAGAATGTTATTTTTATAATCAATTGGCGAATTAAAATACATATTATTTAATGTCTGCATTTTAAAGTCTTTTAAAGCTAAATTGTCATTAATATTAGTTTCTATTTTTTGCACAATTATCTTTGGTTGCGCAATGCTAAAAATACTAACTGTAAAATTTTCTAAAGATTTATTTTTTACAGACTCTAATCTTTGATTGTTAATAAAATTATCGAATTGCGCTAAAATTTGCTGATGAATAAAAATCTGCTCAACGAGCTGATTCAATAATTCTATGTTTTGAAAATTATCTTTTCCCAATGAACTTGCTGATTCTCTCATTGTTTCTGTTGCAATTTCATAATTACTCAAAGATTCACTGATTTTATTAGAATCTGCATTAATTAACTTTTGTAATTCTATTAATTTTTGATTAGAGAAATCTAATCTTAGTCCAGCTCTTTTAACTGGGTCAAACGTAAATAAAGTTTGTATCTCTCGACCAATATCCTTTAAAAAATAAAATGGGCTACTGGGTAAAATTGTTGGCCTTGATATTTCTCTTCCGTTTTGATCAAGAATCTGAGCTTGTGCGATTGAAAAATTAAAAATACAAAAAGACACAATAACTGCAATTAAAACTATTTTAAATTTTCCGGAATAATTACTTTTTTCTAACATATTTTTTATTTTATTAAATATAATTTTTAAAAATTAAATTATTAAACCCAGTTTTTTCCTGAATCCCACTTAAAAAAGCTGTCATAAACAGCTTTAAGAATAACTACTTTTCTTCTGTTGTTAATTTATTTATTAAATCTTCTATCTTCATTTCACCTAAATCAATTTTTCCATGCTGTCTAGCGGAAACTGTATCATTTGCAGCCTCTCTTTCTCCCACAACCAACAAATAAGGAATCTTTTCCATTTCGCCAGCCCTAATTTTTTTACCGATAGTCTCATTACTCTTATCTATTTCCACTCTATATGATTTTAATTTATCGGCAACTTCTTGCGCGTATGTGATAAAATTTTCTCCAACAGGAATAACTCTTACTTGCACCGGAGCCAATTTAAAAGGAAGAGCTCCCGCATAGTTTTCTATCAAAATGCCGATCATTCGCTCAAAACTACCAAATATGGCCGCGTGTAACATTACGGGTGTTTTTCTTTGCCCTGTTTCATCTACGTATTCGCAACCAAATTTACTAGGCAATTGAAAATCCAACTGAATGGTAGCAACTTGCCACGATCTACCCAGCGCATCCGAAATATTAACATCAATTTTTGGTCCATAAAAAGCCCCATCTTTATCTTTTAATCCATACTCAATACTCATATCCGCCAATACTTTTTTCAAATCTGCTTCAGCCTTGTCCCAAGTGGCTATTTCTCCCATAAAATCATCGGGTCTGGTGGATAAGAAAAACTTTGGCACAACTCCCAGCGCAGCATAAAATTCTTGTACCATTTTAATCAAATTGGAAATCTCCAATTCAATTTGGTCTTCTCGTAAAAATATATGCGAATCATCTTGTGTTATTTCTCGCACCCTGAATAACCCGTTTAATTGTCCGGATTTTTCATTTCTCATTACTCGACCGATTTCTGTGTAACGAATAGGCAACTCAGCATAAGATCTTTGTTTTGTTTGATAAATCTGAATATTAAAAGGGCAGTCCATTGGCTTCAAGCAATATGTTTCTTCTTCGACCTTGAAAACAAACATATCTTCTTTGTAGTGATCCCAATGTCCGGAAGTTACCCATAAGCCACTCTTTGCGATTTGCGGAGTCTTAATTTTGACGTAACCGTATTTCTTTCGAATTGATTGCCCAAATTTTTCCAACTCATCCCAAAGAATCATTCCTTTTTCGTGCCAATAAACGCATCCGGGAGCTTCGGGATGGAAAGAAAATAAATCCAATTCTTTGCCTAATTTTCTATGATCTCTTTTTTCTGCCTCCTCCAACATTTTCAAATAATTTTCCAATTCTGCTTCTGTTTCAAAAGCTAAACCATACACTCTAGTTAACATTGGATTTTTTTCATCACCACGCCAATATGCTCCAGCCAATTTTTGTAATTTAAAAGCTTTTGCATTAATCTCAGAAGTATCAGCTATGTGCGGGCCTTTGCACAAATCAACAAAATCTTTGGTTGTATAAATCGAAACTGTGTCACCAGGCAATTCATTAATTAATTCTAATTTATAAGGTTGATCTGCAAAGATTTTTATAGCTTCGTCCTTACTAATTTCTTTTTGTTCAAATTTTATTTTTTTGGCAATCAATTCTTTCATTTTCTTCTCAATCTTCTTCAAATCTTCTTCAACTAACTGTTCTTCAATATCATAATAAAACCCGTTCTCAATCGACGGGCCAATACCAAACTTAGCTTTGGGAAAAAGCTCTTTAACGCTCGCTGCCAATATATGTGACAACGAATGCCTGATTTTTTCTAATTTTTCTTCCATATTTTTTTTACTAAGTAATTTATTTAATTTTTATGCTTCTAATATTTCCTCAACATTATTAGCAATAATTTTAGGTGAATTATCTCGATAGTCAGCCTTACCAGAAATAGAAACAATTTTATTTTCCACCAGCATTTCTTGGCAAGACTCCAAGGTAGATGGAAAAATTACCACTTCTATTCTATCTGTCAAATCCTGTAACTTGATAAACATCATAGGCTGACCCTTTTTGGTGATTATCTTTTTAATGTTAGAAATAATACCTCCCACAGTCACTGATTCTCCAGAAATAAGATACGTTTGATGAGGATTACTATAATCTCTAACCATACTCAAATCCATATTAACTTTTTTAATCGGCGTGGTCTGTTGTTCGAGCATATCTTTAAATCTTTCCAAGGGATGTCCAGAAATATAAAGACCTAATAATTCCTTTTCCCACGTCAGCTTATCATAATCTTCCGCAGCTGGAACTTTATCCAAAGCTATATCCCCATTAAAGCTAACCGAAGTACAATTGTCAAACAAACCCTTTTGTCCGCTTTCTTTTATTTTTTGATTTTTCTTAGACCAATCTAATAACTTTTCCAAGTTGCCAAGAATCTGATTTCTTTCTCCTAGATTATCAAAACAGCCAGCCTTAACCAAGCTTTCCATTGATTTCTTGTTCAACACCTTAGAATCTACTCGAGTAATATAATCATGAATAGTTTTAAATGGTCCAGCTTTTTTTCTTTCATTAATAATCAATTCCACAATATTGTATCCAACATTTTTAATCGCCGTTAAACCAAACCTAATCTGGCTTTTTTCTGGAACCACACTAAAATTACTAAATGACTCATTAATATCCGGTGCCAGCACTTCAATTCCCATTTTTTTACATTCTTCAATTAATTCGGAAATTCTTTCCACATCCGAACCTTCAGAAGTGAGCAACGCGGCCATATATTCAACTGGATAATTAGCTTTCAAATAAGCAGTTTGATAAGCAATAATAGCATAACAAGCTGCATGCGATTTATTAAAAGAATACATAGCAAAAGGCTCAATCCATCTCCAGATTTCTATTCCAATTTTTTCACTGATATTATTTTTCTTAATACCTTCAATAAACTTTCCTTCTTGTTCCAACAAAAGTTTTTCTATTTTCTTTCCAATAGCTTTTCTCAAAATATCCGCCTCAGACAAAGTAAAACCAGCCAGCTCTTGAGCAATTCTCATAATCTGTTCCTGATACAAGGGAATACCATAAGAAGCTTCCAAAATAGTTTTTAACTTTGGATGCAAATATCTTACTTCTTGAGATTTGTTTTTTCCTGCAATATAAGTTGGAATGTGTTGCATGGGACCCGGGCGATAAAGCGCCACCATAGCAATAATATCTTCAATTTCAGTTGGCTTTAATTGCTTCAAATATCTTCTCATTCCATCCGATTCCAATTGAAAGACTCCAATACAGTCTCCTTTTTGCAAAAGCTTAAATGTTTTCTTATCATCTAAAGGAATGTTTTCAATATCCACATTTATACCGTGAACAGCATAAATTCTTTTTAAAGTTTCTTCAATAATAGTTAAGTTTTTTAATCCCAAAAAATCCATTTTTAACAATCCCAAACTTTCAATCGCATGCATTTCATATTGAGTTACAATGCCGTTTTCATCTTGAGTAGGATGTTGAATCGGCACAGTTTCTTCTAAGGGATTGGCTGCAATTACCACACCGCAAGCATGCGTAGAGGCGTGCCTAGCACAACCCTCAATTTTTAAAGCCAAATCTACCAAGCGCGCCGCCTTGTCGTCAGACTCATAAAAATCACTAAACTCGTCAATTGATTCCAAGGTTTCTCTAAGATTAAAACCCATAGGTATCATCTTTGCCACTCTATCGCAATAACTATATTCATAACCCAAAGCTCGTCCTACATCTCTAATAGATGCTTTGGCTGCCATAGTTCCAAAGGTAATAATTTGTGCCACTTTATTTCTTCCGTATTTTTGCGCTACATAATTAATAACCTCATCTCTTCTTTTATCTGTAAAATCAAGATCAATATCTGGAGGTGAAATTCTATCTGGATTCAAAAATCTTTGAAAATATAAATTATATTCCAATGGATCAACGTTTGTGATGTGCGTCAAAAAGGCCACAATCGATCCACCAGCCGAACCTCTGCCTGGACCCACAACAATTCTGTTTGATTTTGCCCAAATAACATAATCTTGCACAATCAAAAAGTAATCAACAAATCCAGCTTTTTCAATCACTGCTAATTCGTATTCTAACCGCTCGACTATAGATTTTAATTTTTCATCTTTTATTTCTTCAGAATTTACTTTTTCTCCTTTTTCCGCCATTGCAACCAATTGGTTTAATTCTTCAGAATCGATTTTAAATTTTTTAGTAATATTTTTGTAACAAAGCTCTCTTAAGTATTCCAAATGATTTCGATTGTCAGGAACTTCAAAATAGGGAAGCTTTGTTTGCCCCAAACGTAATTCTACATTACACATATCTGCTATTTTTTGAGTGTTTTCAATTGCCTCAGGAACTTCCTTAAAACTTTCCAACATCTCCTCAGTTGACTTGATTGAAAAATCTTCGCCCAACATCGACAATCTTTCTGTGTCATTAATATCCGCTCCTGTATTAATCAACATTAATATATCCTGCGCCTCAGAGTCATCCTTATTAATATAATGACTATCCGTAGTTGCCACCAAAGGAATACCGGTCTTCTTAGATAAAGCAATAATCAGTTCGTTAGCCTTAACTTGATCTGGCAAATTAGGATGTGGCTGAATTTCCAAATAAAAACTATCTTTACCAAATATTTCTTGATAACGTAAAGCCATTTTTTCCGCTTCATCTATTTTTCCAGCCAAAAGCAACCAGGGAATTCTTCCTTGAATGCAACCAGACAAAGCAATCAATCCTTTAGAGTGTTTTTCTAATAACTCAAAATCAACTCGCGGCTTGTAATAAAAACCTCTCAAATGAGCCTCAGTTACTAATTTTACCAAATTAGCATAACCTTCTTCGTTTTTAGCTAATAAAATCAAATGATGTCTGCGCCCAGTTGTCTGAGGTGTTTTGTCATCCATACTACCCGAAGCCTCATAAACCTCACAACCCAAAATCGGCTTAATACCCTTGGCTTTAGCTTTTTGATAAAACTCTACAATCCCATACATTACACCATGGTCAGTTAGGGCCACAGCGTCTTGACCCAATTCTTTTACCTTATCCAAAATATCATCAATTTTAGATAAGCCGTCCAAAAGAGAATAGTGCGAATGCAAATGTAAGTGAGTAAATTTTTTCATTTTTTAAAAACGCTAATTAATCTTCTTGCCCTTGATGTGCATATCGCTATCTTCCAAATTCTTAAAAACCGTTCCAATCAAAATCAAATCACTGCCCACATCTATTTCATCCAAATCCAACATACCATCAATTTGAGCGTTTTTTATA
This sequence comes from Patescibacteria group bacterium UBA6220, assembly GCA_002421745.1. Lineage (GTDB taxonomy): Bacteria > Patescibacteriota > Minisyncoccia > Minisyncoccales > Minisyncoccaceae > UBA6220. The sequence continues at coordinate 99,529 of DISC01000001.1, forward strand.
TTAATACTGCCACTAGCTTTTGTTCCTTCTAAAATTAAATCACCCCTAATCGTCATTTGATCAAATTTTGTTGTCGTGTTTTCTATTCTGGCTTTATCTAAAATTATATTTCCACCAACACTTGTCTTGGCTAAACTCAAAAATCCTTTGCTTTTTATTCTTTGAGCCAAAACATCTTTTCCAATTTCTGCGCCCACTAGATTAATTGCTCCAGCAGAGATTAATCCTTCAATATCCAAACTGCCTTTTACTTTTATTTTCGCTAAATAAACAGAGCCCTTAACTTTCGTATCTTTCAAAATCAAATCACCCTCAATCATAATTTCGCCCAAAAAGAATTGACCGTCTATAACAGTATTTTCAAAAGTAATACCATGCTTAATCTTGTCCTTTAAAACAAAAAAAGATTTAATAACTTTATTGCTAAAATCAACCATCCTTCCTTGTTCTTCAGCCTCTCTCATCTCTTGCTCTATTTCCTCCTGTGTTAGGACTTCTTTGTTAACAACTTCGTTTAATTTCATAATTTAAAAGTTACTATACTATAGTATATATATTATCCTAATTTTAATAGTGTTTCAAGCCTAAAAACATTCATCTAATGTGTAAAAAATTTTAATATCTTGCTACTTCAGGTATAATCAAATATATGGACATCAAAGAAGAAACAAAATTATGGAAAAACGGCTATCAATTAATTGCTGGATTGGATGAGGCTGGACGCGGACCATTGGCTGGACCAGTCGTAGCCTGCGCCTTGATATTATTATCCAAAAATATAGACAAAGAATTACTTAATTTGATCAATGATTCAAAAAAATTATCAGCCAATCAAAGAGAAGTAGCTTTCAAAAAATTACAAACCAATCCGCAAATCAAATATGGACTTGGCATTGTTTCAGAAAAAATAATTGATAAAATAAATATTTGGGAAGCAACCTTATTGGCTATGGAAAAAGCTGTCAATGACTTAATCAAAAAAACAGGAAAACATCCAGATTATTTAATTTTAGATGGACGCGCTACTATTAATCTCAACATAAAACAAAAAGCTATTGTCAAAGCAGATGCCAAAATATTTTCCTGTTCTGCAGCTAGTATTATGGCTAAAGTTACAAGAGATAAAATAATGGAAAAATTTGATAAAAAATATCCTAATTATAAATTTGCCAAACACAAAGGCTATGGAACAAAATTGCATTTTAACGCTATTAAAAAATTCGGTCCTTGTCCGATTCACAGACAAAGTTTTTACCCGATAAAAAACAGGTGATTTGCCCTTCGATAAACTCAAGACACAGCGTGTGTTTGGCGATAAGATCTTAAACACACGCTGTGGACAAAATACTATTGACATATATTTATTAATGTATTATAGTATAATAGCCAAGATGAATGGGGGACGTAGCCGAGTAGCTCAGGAAATTTGCATGCTAATCCTTCTTAAAACCTTCATTTTGACTGTTTTCTTAAACAATCTGACACAAAGCGAGTTAATCACTCGCTTAAGTCTTGCTAATTTTACAAAATTGTATTTGGTAGCGCAGTGGATGCAATCTATTGATTGTTTCTAATGCGCTGCCCAAACAAAATACTGGGCGCACAAAAAAAGGAAGTGACATATGAAGCCAGCATTAAAGATTTATGGTTTGAGAAAACCCGAAGCTGAACTGCTTGCAGAAAACAATTTAACCACAGAGTGGTTAAAAGATGATATTGGTATGGTTTATCCAAAAAAAATTACCAGCAACTTTAAGTTGCCGGCTGGGATGGCATTTAAAAAAATGCAGCCCAATATCAGGTGCGAAGAAATCAGCGACTACCCCGGATTCACCACGATTATTTGCGGACTTTCAGGGAAACCACTCTTTCCCTACAAGATCACCCGCAATCGACTTCCCGGAACCAGCGCTTATTTCGCGGCACCAATAACCGTAGTGGTAATTGATGCCAATGCCTCCAATTGGATAATCATTAACCAATACGAAGTAAAAATGAAGAATGGCGAGGTTTCTCTTAAGCGGGAAACCATAGAGAACAATTCTCTAGCGAGTATCGAAATTCGATACCCCCAATTTGCCAACGCTGCAACTGCAGCAGTGAACAGATCCAAACAGGTCCAAAAATGGGGAGCTCAGTCCCCATATCCGGCCTGGGCAGCTATTCGATAGAGGCAACTCATAATTGAGACCTCTTCTTTTTTTTACAAACCCTTATAAACTTTACAAAAATACTAAAAAATGTATAATAAACTAGTATTTTAACTAAAAACCAAATCCATTTAATAAATAATGGAGTTTCTAAATATTCTTATATATTTTAATTTATAAATCATAATTCATTACTATGGCAGTCCCAAAACAAAGACACAATTCATCACGAAGAGATAGACGAAGGGGTAATCTTTTTATCAAAACCCCTGTTTTGATCAAATGTCCAAAATGCGGAAAACCTGTTTTGCCACACACAGCTTGCGGTTATTGCGGTTTTTACAAAAACAGAGAATATATCAATGTTTTAGCCAAATTGGAAAAGAAAGAACAAAAAAAGCGCTCAAAAGAAATAGCTTCCAATGAGGAAGAATCTAAAAAAGCAACAAAAGAAGAAACTTCAAAAAACTAAAATAAAATGGCCTCGAGACATTTATCAAGATCAATAGCAATGCAAAGTTTATATGAATGCGACTTTAACAACGCATTTCAAAAAGACGACCTTAACTTTGTAACCGGAAGAAACATAGAAGAGTTTGGTTCCGGACTGGAAAACCCTGGTTTTATTTGGGATCTTGTCAATGGAGTAGATATAAACAAAGAAACAATTGATAAAATAATCGAAAAAACCGCTCCAGAATGGCCTCTTGCCCAAATTAATATTCTTGATCGAAACATTCTCAGATTGGGAATTTTTGAATTGCTTTATGGCAGCAAAGACGATGTTCCACCAAAAGTTGCTATTAACGAATCTATTGAACTAGCCAAAAACTTTGGCGGAGAAAGTTCTCGAAAATTTATAAACGGAGTTTTGGGAACAGTTTATCGTGGTATGGAAGAACAAAGTCAGGCACAAGAAAATCAAACAAAAGAAGACCAGACAGAAGATTAAATAATTTTGCTTTACAAAATTAAGATTTAACAAAAAATTATGTTAAATAATTTTGCAAAGTAAAATTTACCATCTGCTCATAAAAATCAGCAATAGAGTAAATTTTAAAAAATTATGGAAGATTTTTCTAAAATAGAAAACGCTCTCAGGGTAAATTTCAAAAACAAAGACCTATTAATTCAGGCTTTTTGTCATCGCTCTTACTTAAACGAAAATCCCACTTTTCGATTGCATCACAACGAAAGATTGGAATTTTTGGGTGATGCGGTTTTGGAATTAATTACTACAGAACATTTATTCAACAAATATCCAGACAAGCCAGAAGGTGAAATGACTGGATGGAGAGCTTCATTAGTAAATTCAAATATTCTTTCAGACCTAGCCAAAGAATTACATTTTGAAGATTATCTTTTGCTTTCTCAGGGAGAAAAAAAAGAAAAAGGTCGCGCTAGAAAATATATTTTAGCCGATACTTTCGAAGCTTTTATTGGCGCCCTATATCTTGATCAAGGCTACGACGCTTGTAAAAACTTTATTGAAAAAGAATTAATCAAACGAAAGCTTCCGGAAATAATAGAAAAGAAATTATACAAAGATCCTAAATCACTTTTTCAAGAAAAATCTCAAGAAATAATTTCTATTACCCCAACTTACCAAGTTTTAGAAGAATCAGGTCCAGATCATATGAAAAAATTCATTGTAGGTGTCTTTTTAGACAAAGAAATGGTTGCCGAAGGCAAAGGATCATCAAAACACGAAGCTGAACTGGATGCAGCCCAAAAAGCCCTTTATGCCAAAGACTGGTAAATCAATTAATGTTAAAGAATACATTTAAGTCAAATACCCTTGATTAAAAACGAATAATATTGTAGTATAATCCAGTAAAAAGATTATTAAATAACAAAGAGAAATGCTTACTATTAGACTATTAAGAACAGGCAAGAAGCACCAACCTTCATACAAGGTTGTTGTTGCCGACAAAAAGAATCCACCGAAAGGAGGTAAATTCGTTGAGGAAGTTGGTTTTTTTAATCCAAAAACAAAAGAAAGAGTTTTTAAAAAAGAACGGATTATATATTGGTTAGGTGTTGGCGCCCAAGCCTCAGACACTCTTCATAATTTGCTAGTTAGTGAAAAAATAATCAATGAACCAAAAAGAAAAATAATTTTCACAAAAAAAGAAGTTGTAGTAGAAGAAGTAAAGCCTGAGCCAAAAGCTGAAGCTACGACAGAAGAAACTACACCAGCTGAACCGACAACAGAAGAGACACCAGCCGAAACTCCGGAAGCCTAAATCTTGACAATTAATTTTCAGTAAACGATAATTAACAGTATAGGGTAGCAAAAATCTATAAATCAGAAATGGAAAGGTCGAACTACCCAAAAATTAAATAATTTTAAAAATGAATATGACAGAATTACCAAAAGACAGAGACTTTCTTGAATACATTGTAAAAACATTAGTAGATCACCCAGATGACGTCATCGTAGAAAGAAAAGTTGACGAAATGGGAGTATTACTTTCAGTAAAAGTAAACCCCGAAGATATGGGTCAATTAATTGGTAGACAAGGTTCTACAGCTAGAGCTATCAGAAACCTAGTTAGAATCATTGGCCTAAAAAATCACGCTAGAGTTAATTTGAAAATAGAAGAACCAGAAGGTGGTTCAAGAAGAAAAGAAGCAACAGGCGAAGAAAAACCTGCAGAAGCTACAACAGAATCTTCAGCAACAGATGACTTCGAAGATTTTAAAATATAATTTTATTTACACTATTCAAAAAGCCGCGGAATTCCCGCGGTTTTTGATTGATATTGACAATACATACATTAAATTCTATATTCTATTTGTACATTTACAGGAGAAATCACTATGGTTTTAAGAATAGCCAGAAAGTTACCAATCTCTCTAGGAGAATCAGAGGTTCAGGTTATTATCAATATAACCAGCCCTACTGAAAAAAAGGACTCTAATGCCCTTAAAAATATGTATGGCCACATAGCCAGTGCAATAGCCTTGCATATTGCCACAACGCAATTCATTATTAAGTCTGACCCGGAAGCAGCAGCAATGTGTATTCAGCTGCTAAAAAAAGACTTAACAATTGCCAATGATCTGTCAACAGAAATGGCTAAAAAGCTAGGAGTCAATATGGATGGAATCAATGAATACAAAGAAGAGCTATGCGAGCAAAACAAAGGTCTCAAAAATTTCAAAATATGAGATCTTTTTATTATATTGACAACTACATATTAATAACATATTCTTTGAAAAGAAGGAGTTGATAAAAATGATTGGAGCTAATGCACCATGTCCAATGTGTGGGGATCAAGGACAAGAAAATGGATGCTCAGAATGCGGACGTAATCCACAAGAAAGAGATGTTCCTTGTTCTGAGGTGGCCAAAACTCAAGTTTACAAACCCTGTATTAAATTTGGATAACCAAATTTTTAATAAAAACCAAGAATTTCTTGGTTTTTTAATTAGATTATAATAAATTAAAAAATAATGTGGAAATAAAAAAAGATGACTTATTCGTCACCATTTTGTGTCTCGATAAAAAAGAAAAGATTAGGTTCTTTGCCTTCTGTTTTTTTCTTTTTTTTGATTGTTATACTATTAACAACAAGGCCGTGCTTGCTGAACATTTTCATAACATGTTCTGATAATAGTGGATTTTCTTCGGTGGGGACAAAATCAACCCATCCCTCTATTGGTAACGTATCAACAGAGCATACTCCCTTAAGGATCACTGATACGAAATAGTTTCCTTTCGGCGTAGGCTTTTCTCTTTTGGTAAAAGAACCTCTGAAAGTCATACCATCAGCGAAATGAATAACCATTTGTCCTCCATCTTTAATAGATGGTAACTTTTTCCTTATTTCGTAAGCCCAAAGGTCTTCTTCATCAGCTTCTTCAAGGGGCCGAGGCTGTTTACCATATTTATATTTATTATCTTCATGAATAGTTCCGTCTTTCCAGTAAATAACACGGTGGAAAGTTTTGTAGTCATCTACTATGGTTTTGCAACCAATACACGTTTTGACTACTGGCATTTTTTGATCTTTGTAACCATCAACATAGACAACAAATTTTCTTCCAATAGTATATACTGGATCGTCTTGAAGATCTTCTGGAAAAGCATAATCACCAATAATTTCTTGGTCGCCGACAGCATAAAACCACGGTTCCAAGTTCCCACACTCAACCCTTCTTTTGAATCCAGGTAATTTTGAATATTTCTCGCTATCTAGTCCTTCCCAATGTTTTTGAAAGGCATTTAATGCGTCTTCGATGGTTTCCCATTCAATAAAATATGCAAAAGTGGAATACTCTTGTTGATGATAAGAATAAAAAATGTTTCCGCATTTTCCTTCTATGGGATTGAAGATTTGAAGTACTTCGATATATCCTCCGCAACCAGGATATCCTCTTCCTGCGTACTTGTGTTGTTTTACTTCAAATCGACTATACCGACCATAGCCACCATGTCCAACACCAGAGATTTCTTTAGCTTGAGGAATTTCAATTCCTTTAACTAAAGAACCTATAAATTTTTTAATTTTCTCAACATCATCGGGCTCGCATGAAAACTTAACAACTTGTCCTCCTGCGGTTTTAACCTCTGAATAGGTATAAATTACAAAATCTTTTTTCTCAGACATTTTTAACCTCCTTTTTTAATGAATTATAAAAGATCTCTTGACCAAGAATAAAATTATACTTGGCTTTTAAACCATAAACCAAAACGATAAAAAGGTCAATCTTTTTCTTTCGTCCTACAAATACTAACAAAACGCTAGACTATTTGTTTTTTAATTAAATTATGATAACTTTAAAATATGCAATTCAATATCATTACCATTTTTCCAAATATTTTTGACTCCTATCTCAAGGAGTCTTTTATCAAAAAAGCACAAGACAAAAAATTGATAAAAATAAATATTCATAATCTGCGTGATTGGTCAGATAATCCCAGAAAAGTAGTAGATGATCGCCCATATGGCGGAGGATTGGGTATGGTTTTAAAAATCGAACCAATCTACAAAGCAATACAAGACATCAAAAAACCCTTCGACAAACTCAGAGCAGGAAAAACCAAAGGAGACACAAAGGTAATTGTTTTTTCGCCCAGAGGAAAAAAATTCAATCAAAAAAAAGCTACCGAATTAAGTAAATGTAAAAACCTAATTATGATTTGCGGACGCTACGAGGGGATAGATGAAAGAGTAATAAAAAATCTAGCTGACGAAACATTGTCTATTGGCAACTATGATTTAATGGGTGGGGAATTGCCAGCTATGGTAGTCATTGAAGCTGTTTCCAGATTAATTCCCAATGTCTTGGGTAAGCCAGAATTTTTAAAAGAAAGAATGACAGACACTGGAGGCTTTATGGAATATCCGCAATACACCCGACCAGAAGTGTTTACCTTAAAAAATGGGGACCAATGGAAAGTGCCAAAAGTGTTGATTTCGGGGGATCAAAAGAAAATAACAACTTGGAAAAATAAAAAGGGAAAGGTTATTGAAAAATAATCAGTATTTTGCTATAGTCTAATAGTTCAATTACAAAAGTTGGGTGAATACCAAAGTAGTCAAATGGGCCTGACTGTAAATCAGGTGGCTACGGCCTTCGGGGGTGCAAATCCCTCTTCGCCCACCGCTTCACTCTTCGACAAGCTCAGGGCTTCGCAATATTTCAGGCGAAGCATCCTGAGCTAATCGAAGCGAGTCGAAAGGCCCGCCGATGTAGTTCAGTGGCAGAACATCCCCTTGGTAAGGGGAAGGTCGAGGGTCCGATTCTCTCCATCGGCTCAGTCTTAATTTGTTAATTCAGATTATAGACTAATATATTTAAATTACTTTTAACCGAATAAAAATAATATGGCAACAAAAAAGAAAAAAAGGGCAAAACTTGTTTGTACAGTTTGCAAAAAATCCACTTATTTTACTAACAAAACAAAAGCAGTGGAAGAAAAGCTAGAATTGAGCAAATTCTGCAAATACGACAAAAAGCACACACCCCACAAAGAAGTAAAAAAATAAACTTACTTACAGAAAAACAAACTGCCGCTTTTTAACGAGCGGTTTTTGTATGTATTGACAATATAGATTAAATGTTATATTAATATATATGGATAACGGATTTATTCCAATATCCAAGAGGATAAAGATGGAACCTGAAAGAAAAATAGAGATACTTAATGCAATTTTGGAGACTTATCTCCGCAAAACGCTAACAGTAAAGCAGATATCCGAATTCAAAAGAGAAGTCGGCAATGTCACAAAATACCCGGAAATGAGGGCTATAAATGCAACGACAGACGAGATCTTTGAGATCTTTAAGCCGTTAATCAAAAAAGTGACGACCGAACAATTAAAAAGATTGTAAGGTCCACACAAAAGGAAAAGCAAGGTTGAATAATTCATAAAAGGGTAATTGTACTTCTCCGAAAGGACAAAGACAGAACAAGAACCTCTCCTCCTTTTCCTTATTACTCTAAATAAGTGTTTTGAAAGATTTATTTAGAACAAGCCGTCAGCCCATCAGCTGATTTTTTGTTTAAAAATAATTTCCGTCAATCTTCCCAAAACGATATTTTTTTGCTATTATTGTGATGTTTCTAGGGGCGTAAGCTCAACGGCAAACTGCTTCTCTCCAAAAGAAGACTTGTGGGTTCGAAGCACTGCCCTCTACTGAGACCAGCATTTCGTCGCCTTCGCTCCTCAACCTACTACGGATTACAAATAACAGTTTTAAAGCTGCTACTCGAAAGAGTGGCTTTTTTGTTTCTGCCAACTTCCCAAAATGATATTTTTTTGCTATTATTGTGATGTTTCTAGGGGCGTAAGCTCAGCGGCCAAACTGCCTCTCTCCAAAAGAGGACTCGTGGGTTCGAATCCTACCGCCCCTGCACGCTACATTTAGTATCGAGCGACCCGCATGCATCAACAAACAATAATAAACTTAATAGCTAGTTGTAACACCTCTTTTTGAGGTGTTTAATTTATGAAAATATCTTATAATAATTTTGGCATAGAATTTGAAATTGATGATATTAAATCTTTTTTTTCAGAAATTAAAGAGAATATTATTATTCCTAAAAACTCCAAAAACACAATAGGAATAATAATAGCAATAGACACAGAGAACGACAAAGAGAAATCTCGAATAGAAAACGATATCATTAATGAGTTAAAATTAAAATTAACTAATCATGATCGATTGGAAGATTTTAAAATTATAAAACTTCCGCAAAATATTTCTCATCAAATATATAGCGACGAACGTGCAAATTCAATCTTAATAAAATCAAAAAGTCATTTTATTCTTTGGGGTAAATTATTCGAGAGAAAAATTGAAGGAAAAGAAAATTACATAATAAAGCTAAACGGTGGAGTTTGTCACGCACCAATATCAAAATATGATAGCCAGCTATTCGCCCAAGAATTCTCAGAAATACTTCCAAAGCTGACCTTTCCAACAGATGATGAATTAATTGGTTTTGAATTTACCGAAAAATGGATTAGGTATGTTATAAAATACATCATAGGAAAAGCTGCTTTTCTTTCTAATGATATTTCCTTTTCAGAAGAACTATCATGTGAATTAGAAAATGACCTATTGCAAATCAAAGAAAATGTTCCAATAATAGAATCTATAAAGGAAAAAATAAAAATTTTAATATCACAAATAATAACTATCCGAATAAGTATTAATTATAATATTTTTTCTATTACAAGGGATAGAACATATATTTTAAAAAATAAAGATACTTTAGATAAAATTGAAAAAATAGATTGTAATAATTATCCGGCCAACTTAAATCGTTCAATATATTATTACTTTAATAATGAAATAGATAAGGGAATAGAAGAATTAAAAAAATTATCTAGTATAAAAGACACGACTTGGAGATATAATTTGTGCTTTCTTTTATTTTATAGGAATAATGGTGGTGATATAGATTCAGCATTAGAAATATTTAGAAAGGTACCCTATGGTATAACTACAGGCAACGTATATAATGAGGTGGAAATTTTTATAGGAGAAACGCTAAATGAATTTCCAGAAAAATTACAATTTTATTTTTTAAGAGGGTTAATAAATTACAAAATTAAAAATGATTATAGTCTAGCCAAGAAAGATTTTGATACTTTCATTGAAAAAAATAATGAAGAAAAAATGAAAATACTTAAAAATTTAGCAACTAAATATGTGGAACAAATAAAAAATTTATAACCCAAACCTAGATGCCTAGTAGTTTCTCTTTTAATAAAAATGCTGGCCTATCAAAACTTATTATAGCCATGGCCTGCCAAGGAAAAGTAATAATATAATTATGCTTATCATAATTTAGCGGTATTTCCTCGACGTCTTTTTTGATTTGAGCGGGAGAAGATATGAGATAGCAATCTTTATGTTTTTTGAAAAAATCTATCATTTTGTCGCTTTCATAATCAATGTAATCCCTCATGTATATTAAAGTAATTTCAGAATATTGCTTAGCAATTCTTTCCATCTTCTCAACATCAACTTCTTTTGAAATAAGAAGCGGATCTTCTTTCATTCTTTCAAAATCAAAATATTCTTTGACTTGGAATTCAAATGGAAAGTGCTCCTCTGGAAACATTAATTGTTTTTCGTCTATCGACCTTAGAATAGAATCCTTCTTAGCAACCATGACAGCCGTATCGCATGATGTTTCATTTTCGGTGATTACGATAAAGAAATAATCTCCTTTTTCAAATTTACATTCTATCCATTTTAATGCTATGGCTGTAATAAAAAGTTCTTTTATCTTCTGTCCGTTTATTGTTCTCCTTTCTATTTCAATTTTATCATGCGAAGTCAATCCAAAAATTGATTCAGTCAATACTTTGTTATCGACGGGCACAGCAAACTCCTTTACATCTCTGAACTTATAAGTCAGAGCTGTTTTAAATATTTTGTCGTAGATATCTTGCGCGTCACCGCTAATTCCTAACTGATATTGAAAAATTATTTCCCATTTATCGCTCATATTAAAATCTTTACTTTATATTATTATTTGTTTTATAATAGTCTATAAACATAAAATTGCAAAGGCTGAAATTACTCTAACCGCTTATTAATACAAAAAAAATATAGACAAAATATTATGATAATAGATGCTCTAAAAAAAGAAGACGCCATTAGGGACAAGCTTAAAAAATTAGCTCAGATTTTGCAAAATTATCAAATCTTGGGATCTGTGGCCACGATGCTTCTGGCTGGAAAAATTAAATCCGAGGAATTCAACGTTCTTTACGATAAAATATATCCTTATTATAAAGAATCTCTTGATTCGTACAAAATTGAAGACGTTATTAAAATTATTAATTCCATAGAACCAACTGTTATTTTTTTATCAAAAAGAAGAGGAGAAAATATAGATTACGAATTGCTAATAGTACAAGCTATTGCCTTTGATTTAATGCAATTTTTTTATAAAACTGATGATTTTGTCTGTATTCCAGGAGAAAAATATTCTATTCATAAGCGCCTTGAACTAAAAAGAGACAAGGATAATCTAATACATATTAACGAAGATTTTGAGTTGAAAAAATATGGAATAATTCATAAAAATAACAAAGTAATTTTTTACCATCCTTTCTTGAGAAGAAACTTTCATGCTAATTTTACAGAAATAATAGATTATATCATTGAATTGTCTAAAAATAACGATATTAAAATTAGGCTGGCCATAGATCCTTTTCGAATAAACGACAAAGGTAGTCTTTTCAATTTTTTTGAAAAAGATTATTGGCGAGGCCCTAAATTCAGTATCGATAAATTGAATGATTTATACTTTAGCGGTAAAGCAGTTTATAAAAGACCGAATGAACATATAAACAATTTTTGGTATCCTGTCGATAGAATAGAAGTCAATACTCTTATACAAGAAAGAGATAAGGCTGTAACCATAGAAGAAATATGCCCAAGATCAAATCACTATGTTCATGGTGATAATTATCATTTAAATAGATTTGTCCATTTCGTTTGGGATAGAAAAAATCAATCTTTTTCTCATTTAGACATAGCAGTTATAATTCACGAATCTGCAAATTTTAATGAACGCTTTGAAAAAGAATTTCCCGGAAAAATAATTACAAATAAGGATAAAATAAAAATAGTAAGAATCGATGGGATAATTCCGCTAGATATTGTTTCGAATATTATCTATCTATTTTTTATGAATAACGAATTAGTTGAAGAATATTTTACATCTAAATAATATCTCTAATAAAGATATTAAAAAAAATATGACAGAAACAATTTTGGGTGTTTTAATAGGTGGATTTTTAGGAATGGGATTCTCTTTTGATCTCGACAATATCCAAGCCTTCTCTTTCGGCTAAGGTCAACATTTCCTTTATCTGTGAGTCTATTGAAAGAGCTTGTCTATCTTCAGATTCGGTTGATTTTCTAGCGTATAAGCAGTACTTAATTTTAACGTCTAGAATAGGGGATTGATTGTTATTTTTTGTTATCACTGCTTGTTCCATATTACTTTTATTTACTATTATTATGGACAAGGATGACGCAAGAGTATAAGGAAGTCCAGACCCAGATGTAGACAAACTGGAGACTAAAAGCATTTTACTAATTACCTATTTTATTGTACAATATACAAAATTAATCAATTCTTTATTAGTTAAAATATGTTTGAACAATCATTTAAAAATATAGATAATATACTTCATACTGATTCTGGATGTGGAACTGAACTTGATTACGTTGAACAAACCTCTTGGATCCTGTTTTTGAAATATCTTGACGATCTAGAAGAAACAAAAAAAACTGAAGCAGAATTAGCTGGAAAGAAATATACATACATTTTATCTTCAGAATATCGTTGGAATAATTGGGCCTGCCCAAAAAACAGTGACGGCAAATTAGATCACAATAAGGCACTAGATGGTGATGACCTTACAAATTTTGTCAACAATAAACTTTTTCCATATCTTAAAAAATTTAAAGCAGAAGAACCCAATACTATTGAATATAAGATTGGGGAAATTTTCTCTGAATTAAAAAACAAAATTTCTAGTGGCTATAAATTACGAGAAATTTTGAATATAGTTGATAGTATGCATTTTCGGCTTCACAAAGAAAAGCATGAACTTTCTCATCTTTACGAAGCCAAAATTAAGAATATGGGTAATGCGGGAAGGAATGGAGGTGAGTATTACACTCCACGTCCATTGATTAGGACTATTGTTAAAGTAGTTGACCCAAGAATTGGCGACACTATTTATGATGGAGCTTGTGGTAGCGCAGGATTTTTGGTAGAAGCATATAACTATCTTACACAAAATCAAACCAAACTTTCTTCAAGTCAGATGGCAACGCTTCAAAATAAGACCTTCTATGGAAAAGAAATAAAATCCCTCGCCTATATCATTGGTATTATGAATATGATTCTGCACGGAATTGAAGCACCAAACATTAAACACATGAATACATTATCGGAAAATATTAATGATATTCAAGAAAAAGACCGCTACGATACTATTTTAGCAAATCCTCCTTTTGGAGCGGGGATTGGCCGAGAAATTCAACAAAACTTCCCAATTAAAACAGGAGAAACAGCTTTTTTATTTCTTCAGCACTTCATTAAGATTCTAAAAGCTGGAGGTAAGGCTGGTATTGTTATAAAAAATACTTTTCTTTCTAATACTGACAATGCTTCAGTTTCATTACGCAAACTTCTTTTAGAAAATTGTAATCTTCACACAGTACTAGATTTACCAGGAGGTGCTTTCCAGGGAGCGGGAGTAAAAACCGTAGTTTTGTTTTTTGAGAAAGGCGTACAAACAAAAAAAATTTGGTTTTATCAATTAAAGCTTGATCGCAATCTCGGCAAGGGAAATCCTCTAAATGAAACTGATTTGGCAGAATTTGTAAATCTACAAAAAAACAAGGCTGATAGTGAAAATTCTTGGTCAATTGATATAAAGGATATAAATCAGAAGACCCTTGATTTGTCCGTCAAAAATCCAAATAAAAAAGATGAAGCTGAATTGAGAACTCCAGAGGAAATCATAAAAGAGATGAATAGGTTAGATACCGAAATAAAAAGCAGCATTTTGGGCATTAAGAAGATTATATGAAATCAATATTGAAATATTCAAAAAGTGATATTGATAAAGCTGGGAACGTTTTGGCTGGGAGACCAGATCAAAAAATTAATCGCGATCAATCTATTGAGATATTAGAAAATTTTCGCTCGATACATAACCACCCACTTATTGTATTTAGAATGTCCCTAAATAGAAAAACGAAAAATTTGACTGGAGATGTTTTAATATCACAAAGACTAAAGCGAGCACCATCAATTGTAAACAAATTAAAAATTCAAAAAAACATGTCGTTGTCCCAAATGCAAGATATTGGCGGGCTTAGGGCAGTTGTTACAAACTTAGATGAACTCTATAAGTTAAGAGATTTAATAAGGAACGGCGAAAAGCAAACCGCTTTTAAGTCTACCTTTATTAAGGAAACTGACTACATAAAAGCACCAAAAGACAGCGGATATAGAAGTATCCACTTAATTTACAAATACGACAAAAAGGTTCCGTCTAATTCTCAGTGTAGAATTGAGGTCCAATTAAGAACAAAAATTCATCACGCATGGGCAACTGCCGTAGAAGTTATAGGTACTTATCTTAGACAACCCCTCAAGCAGAGTTTTGGTGACAATGAACTACTAGAGTTATTTAAAGAAATAAGCAAGGTCTTTATTCTAATTGAAAACAGTGAATTTGAACAAGATCTTTTTAAAAAAACCGCTGCAAGGATCAACGAATTAAAATTGCGAGATAAATTAAAAGGTTTTTCTGTTGCAACACAAATATCATCTCAGGATAAAAAACAAGAACGAGGCAAATATTATTTAATATCCTTAAATTTTCAAAAGAAAGTGTTAAACGTTAAGAGGTATTCAGAATCGAAATTAGATCAAGCTAATAACGAATATGCCGAATTGGAAAAGAAGTATTTAAATGATAAAAATGTTGAAATTGTTCTTGTTTCTGTGGATGATATAAATAATCTTGAAAAACTTTACCCTAACTATTTCCTTGATACACAGGAATTCGTGAAATTACTTGATATTATTGACCAGAAAATAAATGAAAACTAACTGGCAAATAAAAAAACTTGGTGAGGTTTTAGAATATGAACAGCCAACACAATATATTGTAAGCTCTACGAGCTACAAAGAAGATTATAAAACACCTGTCTTAACAGCTGGTAAATCTTTTATTTTAGGAAAAACAAAAGAAAAAAACGGAATTTTCCCCGCAAAAGGTTTACCTGTAATTATTTTTGACGATTTTACGACAGCTACTAAGTTTGTTAATTTTTCTTTTAAAGTCAAATCTTCTGCGATGAAGATTTTACATCCGGTCAAAAATATATCTGACGCTAGATTTCTTTTTTACATAATGCAAAATATTAATTTTAACCACACGGGTATTCACAAGAGATATTGGATATCAGAATATTCCAAAATTGAAATTTTATTACCACCACTTATAGAACAAAAACGCATGGTAAAAATATTAGACGAGATTTTTGAAAAGTTAGAAAAGGCAAAAGGAAATATTGAAAAAAATCTAAAAAATAGCAAAGCACTTTTTGAATCGTACCTGCAGAGTATTTTTGAAAATCCTGGAAAAGATTGGAAGAAAAAAACCTTAAAAGAAATAACTTCACATTTGGGTGATGGATTACATGGAACGCCAAAATATACACAAAATGGTGAATATTACTTTATTAATGGTAATAATTTAAATAACGGAAAAATAATATTTAAGAAAAGCACAAAGAAGGTTTCTGTTAATGAATATAGTAAATATAAAAAAAATTTAAACGATAGAACCATACTTGTATCAATTAATGGAACTTTGTGCAATATAGCTTTTTATAATAATGAAAAAATAATACTAGGAAAAAGTGCTTGTTATTTTAATTTACTAGATGGAATTGATAAAAATTTTGTTAAATATGTAATTTTAAGTCCTTATTTCACTAAATACGCATTTAAAGAAGCTACTGGGGCCACCATTAAAAATGTTTCCCTAAAGACAATGAGGGAATTTACAATATATCTTCCTGAAGTAAAGGAACAAAAAACTATTGTAGAAAAACTAGATGCTCTTTCTATTGAAACTAAAAAATTAGAATTAATCTACAAACAAAAATTATTAAACTTAGAGGAGTTACAGAAATCGATTCTAAAACGTGCATTTAATGGAGATTTGTAATATAGTACAAATATGAATGAATCAGAGACAAGAGCTGAATATATCGACCCTAAATTGAAAGAGAGTGGATGGGGTGAAGTAGATGGATCAAAAATCTCACGTGAATTTCGTATTACTGAAGGTAAAATACTGACTGGGGGTGTACGAAGTAAGCCAGAAATAGCTGATTATATTTTAGTATACAAAAATCGTAAAATTGGCGTAATTGAGGCCAAAGCTGAAAATTTATCTGCATCGGAAGGGGTAATGCAAGCTAAAACATACGCAGAAAAATTACAGATTGACTATACCTACGCCACCAATGGGAGGGATATTTATGAGATATCTATGAAAACTGGAAAAGAAGGAAATATTGATAATTTTCCAACTCCTGATGAATTATGGAATAAAACTTTTTCTGATCAAAATGAATGGAAGAATAAATTTAACACTATTCCAATAGAAGGTGAAAAAGGTAAACGTTATTACCAAGAATTAGCCATTAATAATACGATGGACGCCATTGCAGAAGAAAAGTCACGAATATTGATTACGATGGCAACAGGAACAGGTAAAACAGCTGTGGCAGCTCAAATTGCTTGGAAATTATTCCAAACACGTTGGAACCTTAAAAGAGATGGAAGTCGTAGACCAAGAATATTATTTTTAGCTGACAGGAACATTCTTGCTGATCAAGCCTTTGGTAATGATTTTTCAATTTTCCCAAATGATGCCATGGTACGTATTAATCCTTTAGATATTAGAAAAAGAGGAGGTGTTCCAATGAGTGGCAGTATTTATTTTACTATTTTTCAAACTTTTATGAGCGGATCAGAAGGCGCTCCTTATTTTGGAGAATATCCTTCGGATTTCTTTGATTTAATAATAATTGATGAGTGTCATCGTGGCGGTGCAAATGATGAAGGTAATTGGCGAGGTATTTTAGAATATTTTTCTCCAGCTGTTCAAATTGGTCTTACTGCTACACCAAGAAGACAGGACAATATTGATACTTATAGATATTTCGGTGAGCCAGTTTATACTTATTCTCTTAAAGAAGGTGTAAACGATGGTTTCTTAACCCCTTTTAAGGTGAAAAGGATTAAAACTACACTTGATGATTATGTATATACTTCTGATGATCAAATCATAGAAGGAGAGGTTGAGGAGGGAAAAATCTATGAAGAATCGGATTTTAATAAAATAATTGAGATAAAAGCACGTGAAGCCAAAAGAGTTAGGGTGATTTTAGATGAGATAAATCAAAAAGAAAAAACAATTATATTCTGTGCAACACAAGACCATGCTGCTGCAGTTAGAGACTTAGTAAATCAAATGAAAGAAAGCAATGATCCAAATTATTGCGTTAGGGTAACGGCTAACGATGGGTTCCGCGGGGAACAATATTTACGAGAATTTCAAGATAATGAAAAAACAATCCCTACAATTCTTACCACATCACAAAAGCTTTCTACTGGGGTAGATGCTAGAAATATTAGAAATATTGTCTTGATGCGTCCAGTGAATTCTATGATTGAGTTCAAACAGATTATCGGTCGCGGAACTAGACTTTTCGATGGTAAAGAATATTTTACAATTTACGATTTTGTAGATGCCTATCATCACTTTGCTGATCCAGAATGGGACGGTGATCCTATAGAAGAAATTTGTCCAAAGTGTGGGAAATACCCTTGCGAATGCGAGAAGAATTCGCCCCAAATATGTCCTATTTGCGGCAAACATCCTTGTGAATGCGAGAAGCCACCAAAGATTTGTCCTGTATGCAAACAAAGCCCGTGCATTTGTGAAAATCCACCAAAGAAAAAATTGAAGATAAAATTGCGAGATGGAAAAGAACGTGAAATTCAACATATGGTTTCTACTTCTTTTTGGGGTGCAGATGGAAGGCCACTTTCTTCTGAAGAATTTATCACTAAAATATATGGTGCATTGCCAGACTTGTTTAAAAACGAAGAAGAGTTACGAAAAATATGGTCAAACCCAATAACAAGAAAAGAATTTCTAGAAAGACTTTTTGATTTAGGTATCGACCTGGAGCAATTAGATAATATTCAAAAAGTTGTAAACGCAGAAAATTGCGACCTTTTTGATGTTCTTTCATATTTATCATATAACACTCCATTAATTACTAGACAGCAAAGAATAAACAATACAAAAGAAAATATTCTGAAGGGATTAGATGAAAAACATAGAGAATTTTTAAATTTTATACTTTCTAAATATGAAGAGAAGGGAGTAGAAGAGTTAGCTGAAGAAAAATTACCCATCTTGTTAAATTTGAAATATAATTCTCCAGCAGACGCAATAAATATTCTTGGAGATGTTAGTTCAATACGTTCAACATTCTTTGATTTCCAAGAACACCTATATTCAAAAGTTGATGTATAAAAGAGTTATGTAGACAAACTGGAGACTAATGAGTGACGGCGTCTCTTACCGCGTAGGAATACTAACAGGAAGACTGAGAGCATACGAAAGAGATGAAGACTTATTAAAATTAATTAAGAAATAAATGGAAGAAATTACTTATAATATTTATCAATTTATAGGAGACCGCTTTACAGGACAAAGAGTTTTTTTGTTTTGGCTATTTATTATTTCTTTTATTATTATTTCTATAATTTCTTTTTACTTTAAAATTAATACTTCTGAAGATACTTTGTATTGGTTCTTTAGTAGTATCGTACAGTCTCTTATGGCATTAGTTGCATTTCTAGGGGTTGTTACAATATTTAAACTTCAAGTAATAAATAATAGTGAAGAAAGAATATCCAATGACGAACGCCTTCGTGTAGATATTAATTTTTTTAAAAATGAAATTTCTCCAATCGGATCAGTTGAAGAATTAACTGCTATTTTAAACGAAATAACATCAAAAGGTAATTATGGCTCTTGGTCTGCGGGACCACTTAAAAGAATCGAAGAAACACAAGAAAAAATCTCTCGTTTTCATAGCCATAAAGACTTTTTAAAATCTTATTTGGTAAAATTTGGAATATATACCTTAATGATTGTTGTCTTGAGCTTAATTTGTTTACCTCTTACCCCTACAATTAGCCAATATAATATTGGATTACCTATTTTATATTTTATAATTATTCTTACGATGTATTCTCTTTTTTTAACGATTAAAGGATTATCTGATTCATTATCTTAATTTATATGAAAAACGAAGAAAAACTTAAAAAAATAGCAAGGGACTATCTTGTTGCTAGAAAAAAATTCAGGGATGAGGCAGATAAAATTCCCGAGATATTTGGCAACGATAATATTATTGGAAGGATTGGAGAATTTATAGCTCTACAATTTTTAGAACATAAACTAAAACGAAAAAAGATTAACAGAAATGAAAATATGGTTCAAGCTGGTTACGACATAATGGCTGATAATAAAATGGTTTCTGTAAAAATTATTACCTCTGAAAACAAGAAAGGGAACACGACTCCGATTAAAGACCCTTGGGATGAATTGATTATTATAGAATTAGGAGAAAACTCTAAAATAAATAAAATAGGCTACATAAATAAAGATGCTTTCAAAATAGCTATTAAAGATAAGTTTTTGACTAATAATAATCCGATTGCTTCTAGATCAATGCTTAAGGAGGGGAGGCTATTTAATATTTACGGCGAAATTTTTAGCGGCAAAGACATAGAGGAATACCTATGATCTAAAGAGCTCGAGACACATATAGTAATTCTTTTTATACTGTCTCATTTGTCTCATTTTACCCAGACCCTGACACCTCAAATTTGCTATCACCAAGACCTCCAAAGAACCCTTACACTGCTTAAAGGGTAGGGATTCTAGACTTTCCTTGTCTGCCATTGACAAGCTACAATAAATATTATATTAATAATACAGTATTCTTTATACATTTAATAGAGATTAAGGAGATCTAGTTATGTTTGTCCAAATTGAAGGAATCGACGGATCCGGAAAAACTACCCAAAGCAAACTCTTAAGAGACTGGATGGTCGCAAATAACATGCCAGTCATCATTGTAAAAGAACTTGAGAGCACCGCGTTGGGTAGAAAAATCAAGGAAACGCTAACGCAAAGCTTGATGAACACTGTTAATGCGGAAATGTTCCTATTTCTTGCTAGTAAAGCTCAGGTATTTTCAGAAATCATTTTACCAGCATTAGCAAAAGGGAAATCCGTAATTGCCGATCGAGGAAATGGCTCATTCATTAGTTACAATGCCTCTCTGGGTATTGATAGACAAATGATTATACATCTCCTTGATACAGTTAACTTGGGTACTATTCCCGACATAACCATTTTGCTAGACTTGCCGGCAACAAAAGCAAAAAAAAGATTAGCATCCAGAGAAGTGAAAAGCAGATTCGATCTCGTCAGCGAAGCGCAAATGGAAAAACAGAGATATCAATTCTTATCACTTTCCGAAACTTTGCCCAATTGGACTATTATTGATGGCAGCCTAGAGAAAGAGGTTATCAATCAAAAAATAGTACAAAAAATCAAGGAAAGACTTTAGTCCTTCCCTTTTTTTAAAAATGTCAATACTAATCAAAAATGCTACTATTGTAACACAAAATAAGACAAGGGACATCATCTCCACCGGTTTTATTATTATTAAAAAAACCCGAATAATTAAAATAAAAGGAGATAATCCTGATCCGTCGGATCTACGAGGAATTAATAAAATAATTGATGCCAAGGGATTAATAGTCTTTCCTGGATTTATAAATGCCCATGTCCACCTAGGAGAATCTATTTTTCAAAAAATACTAAAAAGCAACCTCGAAGACTATCTAAGTATTACCGATAAAATATCCCAAAAAGCTGATTTTATTGAAAAAAAACGAGATATAATAGCTGACTATTCCATCCTTAATCTATTGCGCTCTGGAACCACTACTATTTGTGGCGGAAGGACCATAGATCAATCTAATATTTGGGGAATAAGAAATGTTTCGGGATATATGATAATGAATAATTTTAAATTATCTATATTAAGCTTAAATCTAGAAAAAAAATATAAAAAAGAATATAAAAAAATCAAAAACACAAGAAATGCATATCCTGCTATATTTATACACTCGATAAATAACTTTGATTTGAAAATTCTACCTGAAGTCAAAAAAATACTAAAAAAATATCCTGATTCTAAGCTAATATTACATCTGGCTGAAACTAAAAAACAAGAAAAAGAAGTTAAGGAAAAATTTAATTTAAGCTCCGTAGAATTTTTAGAAAAACACAATCTGTTGAATAAAAATACTATATTGATCCACTGTAACTGGGTAAACACTAAAGACTTATCCTTGATTAAAAAAAATGAAACATCCATTGTTCAATGTTTATCTTCTAGTATTAATGTTGCGGATAGAGTTTTGGATTTGTCAAAAGTATTAAAGAAAAATATTAAGACTTGTCTGGCAACCGATGGATTACCAACAAGTAACACGTTTAGCGTTTTAGATGAAGCGGAAAAATGTTTTGGTTATTATAAGAAAAAAAGAAAAATAATCGATAGACAAAAGTGTTTGGATTTAATCACCATTGAAGCCGCTCGTGTCCTTGGTTTGGAAAACGATATTGGGAGCATAGAAATAAATAAAAAAGCCGACATAATTTTCGTAAAAGCTGAGGATATTAATTTACCAAATAACAACTACTGCATTAGTGGCGCTATCATAGATGGGAATATTAAAATGTGGAACGGTAAAGCATTGAAAGTAAATGAGCAAAAAATAATTGCAGATTTCAACAAGTTATCAAATAAAATAGCGAAGAATGAATATCTTTACTAAAAAAAATAAATATCCAGCGATTAGAACTATCGGCATAGGACTAACCAATAAATGCAATCTTAATTGCGAGCACTGTTATTCTAGAAGGATGGCCGGAAATGAACTTAACGTGGAGCAAATCAAAGAAATCTTAGCCACATTTCCAAACCTCGAGTTTGTAAACTTTGGAACAGGCGAAAGTATTTTAAACCAAAATTTTCCGGAAATAGTTAATCTTTTCCATCACAAGGGTATTAAGATGGCGATTACGTCGAATAGCTTGTCAATAAATAATATGAGCAACGATCTATTGTCTAAGTTTACTGATGTAGATTTATCTCTCGATTTTCCAAAGGCCGATTTACACGATCGCTGGAGAAAAAAATCTGGACTATTTAAAGACACCCTAAAAGCTATCAATAAGTGCAAAAAATACAACGTTAATGTTTCTATAGTTTCCGTCTTAATGGCTAATAATTTTGAATATTTTCCTGGCTTCAAAAAAATACTTGATAAATACGATATTAATTTAAGAATAAACATATATAAACCAGTAAACAAGGATCAATTTGTTCCAACCTATGATCAATTTTGGCATGCGATAAAAGACATGAGTAAGAACTTTGAAATGGTCTCCTGTTCTGAGCCGATACTTGCTCTAATTTGGAGAGGTGTCCGTGGCGGAACCAAATGCGGAAATTCGGTTAGAATTCACCCTGACGGAGAAATATCATCGTGCGTCTATGTTAAAAACGGAGAGAGTAACACTAAATTTAACCATGATAAAAAAACATTGCCTAAACTATGCAGTAAATGTAAATTTTCTAAAAGATGTATGGGTGGATGTCATGGAAGAAGAATAGCTGAAAACAGGAAATATCTCCCTGACTCTTATTGTCCTTTTTTATATGGTAAAAGCAAGCCTATTATAAAATTTAAAAGATATAAAAAGGCTAAAAATTTGATACATAGTAATTATTTGTGTACAATAATACTAAGATAAATAAATAAAACAATGGATAGAAAATTTGGAGTTGCCACTAAGGCAATTGTAAAAAAAGGTAAAAAATTCTTAGTTATCTTTAAGAGCGATACTGAAGAGATAAGCCCCAATGAGATAGATCTCCCCGGAGGCAGATTAAAATTTGGAGAAAAGCTTGAGGATGGCCTAAAAAGAGAGATAAAAGAAGAGTTGAATATAACAGTTAAAATAATAAAGCTATCTCGGTCTTGGTCAATGGTAAAAGACGATCTGCATCTTGTCGGATTAACTTTTTTAGTTGATTATGTCGCTGGAGAAATTAAATTAAGCGGAGAACATACAAATTTCAAGTGGGCAAACAAAGAAGACATAATAAAAGGAAAATATCCCACCTGGATTAAAAATGAATTTGAAGCAATTTCCTAATTAATAAAGCTCCTATTGATGTGCACCCCAAAAAGTTTACAATCAGCATCTCATTTGTCTCATTTTACCCAGACCCCGACACCTTAAATCAACTATCATTAAAACCCCCAAAGAACCCTTACACTGCTTGAAGGGTAGAGGTTCTAGAACTTCTTTGCCTGCTTTTTCAAAACCAACCATTGTGTTGGTTTTTGTTTTTTAGTATAATGATTTAATGAATAAAAAATACTTTTTTTTGACAATTATCTTGCTTTTAATATTCCTACCAAAACCATATTATACAGATAATGCTCATTTTAATGGTTTTCCTGGTATGGGTGGATGCTTTCATTCTTGTGCTGGAATAAATTTTAATAATTTATGTTTTGGTTTAATCATAGAACAAACCTGCCAAAGTCCTATTACTAATATAAATTATTTTGGTATTTTAAATAAAATAATAGATTAAATGATACAATCTCAGTTCAAACTTCTTCAACCAACCCCTGCCAACTTGAGCGTCTTATTGGCGCTTTTTGTTTTATGAATAGAAAATAGATAAATTTGACAACAAAATACGAATAGTTTATTGTAAATATGGACGAGGGATTGAACCCGATGAGTTCATTGAAAACTAAATTAAAAGGAGGTGAAGTACAAATGAAACCTACCGTCCCAACAAGGGAAGATGCATCTGCGGTGCTTGGTAAAACCACAAGTATTGCTCATGCCTCTAAGTGCGGCACATGTGCATGTAAGTGTGCATGCAGGTACAACGATGTGCCTGGAGATAATCCATTCGATAAGTAGAATGGAGAACTCTTAATTTAATTTTTAAGAGAGTGTTGCTTAATGATTAAAAGTATGGAGGGAAACTTATGGAAAATTGTATCTTATTTCTTTCAAAGTATGTACACTTTTTTGAAAAATTTCCTACCGTAGCTTGCTATCATTCCCTGCGAATGAAGCCGGTTTACATCTCAGATTCTTTTCTTCCGATGATTAAAAAATTTACCAATGGCGCCTTTTTAGGAGATGTACTTTCTTTAATTAAATCAGAAAATCAAGAAGACTTCTTAAGTACAGTCGAAGCTTTGAGAGATGCTAAAATCTTAATTCAAGATCAAGCAAGTGATAAAAAAGCTTTCGATTACTTCTTTGGAATACTAGGAAAGCCTTATCCGCACTTGGCTTATTTTATCCTTACAGAAAAATGCAATTTCCGCTGCAAATACTGTTTCATAAAAAATCAGGAATCTCCTGATTATAACAGCGGAAACATGTCATTGGAGGTGGCCATTAAGGGATTGGACTTTTTCTGCCGTCGAATCGCAGAAGATCCGAAACAATTCGAATTGGAAAAAACTATTGTTTTCTATGGCGGAGAGCCTTTGCTAAACTGGAACGTTTTAAGAATCCTCTTAGTCAAGATTGAAGAATATATTCAAAAAGGAAAACTTCCCAAGAAAACAATTCTCAATATGGTGACCAATGGAAGCTTAATAACTAATGAAATTGCCAAAACACTCAAGGACTTCGATGTTCAGGTTTCCATATCAATTGACGGCGATTCTTTTGCAACAAATTCAAGTCGTATTTATGCGGACGGAAAGCCTGCCTATCAAGACATAAAAAGAGGATTTCTGGTTTGCAAAGAAAACGGAATGAACATTGGCGCTTCATGCACCCTTTCAGAGGCCAGTATTTTAGACTTCGACACTACGATTAAGGTTTTACTTGATGAATGTCAAGTAACCAATCTTGGTTTCAATCTTATGATTGCTGGCGAAGACAAACTGAACGATGGATATAATGAAAGAGCAGCAAAATTCATCATCGATGCTTTTAAGATTTTCAGAGAAAGGGGAGTGTATGAAGATCGCATAATGAGAAAAGCTACATCTTTCGTCGAAAGTAAGATCTGGCCATTTGATTGTGGTGCCACCGGTGGAAACCAAATCGTAATAGCTCCCGATGGAGATATCGGAATTTGCCACGGCTTCCTTGCAAAAAGAAAGTACTTCCCGACAAACGTATATAATGACGATTTCAATATAAGCGAAGACTCCACCTATAAAGAATGGAGCATGAGATCTCCATTAAATATGCCCCAATGCCAGGAATGCCCCGCCTTGGGCATATGTGGAGGAGGATGTCCTTTCCAATCAGAAATCGAAAAAGGATCTATATGGGACCTTGATGATCGCTTCTGCATTCATGCAAAAATGACCCTCGAATGGCTCATCTGGGATCTTTTCAATCAAACAAAATAATCAATTTACCCGCTAGACTTCTTCTTATAAAAAAGATAGAAT